>CAQZSK010000066.1 GCA_948934525.1 uncultured Clostridia bacterium | reverse complement strand
CAATCAGAAGTATGTACATTAAAGGTATTAAAGGGTGATTTAGCTATTATTAATTGTCCAAGCCTTCAAGAAACAGAAGTATTACGTAATGGAGACAAAGTAAATTATAAAATTCAGGTAAAGAATATTTCTTATGATAAAGATTTAAACAATGTTACATTAAGTATCAAACTTCCTGATGGTGTTAAAGTAAGTGAAATTTATTATTCAAATAGTAGTTTGTTTACAGAAAAGAAAACAGAAAATATTACCGTTAATGGCAATAATATTTCAATTAATTTAGGTACTTTACAAAGCTATAATAAATATGTACAAGAAATCATTGGAGATAGAGTGCCAATAGAGCCAGATAATGAAGAGGATGAAGAGGTGGACTATCCAGAGGTTGATATACCACAAGTTCAATTGAAAGAAAGTGCATATGTATATATGAATTTAGAATTAATAAACTTTAGTGGTGAACATGAATTTTTGATGGAAGCAATAGCAGATGGAATAGAAACTCATTACTCTAACAATAAAAAACTAGTAGCAGAAACAGTTAATCTAAAAATTGAACAAAAAGCATTAAATAATCAATATGTAAAAGAAGGTACAGAATATACATATTACTTTACAATAGAAAACGCAAGTAAAGTAGAATCTATTTTTAATGTGATTGAAATGCCTGTACCAGAAGGATTAAGTGTAGTAAAAGCGCAATATACTATTGCTAATGGAGAAATAAGAACAGCTTCTTCTGTAAATAATGGAAAGTTAAAGATTAATATTCGTACATTAGGAGCAGGAGAAAAAATAGAATTAGCAGTTACAGTAAAAGCAAATTTACTATCAGATAAGAATGATAAAGAAGTTACTACAATGGCAACAATTTCTGCACAAGGAGTTCAACCAATTGAATCTAACAAAGTAAAAGTAGTGATTGAATATGATGAAGAAATTCATAAAGGTGAGAATATCGATGGAGATCAAACAGAGGGAGATAATAAACCAGATGACAATACTCCAAAGGGAAATTATAAGATCACAGGAACAGCATGGATAGATGAAAAT
>CAQZSK010000065.1 GCA_948934525.1 uncultured Clostridia bacterium | reverse complement strand
AATGATAAAATTTATTTAGAAAGAACTTTGGAGGTGTTTTTTCATGGGAAAACAAAGAAAATGGACTTTAGAAGAAAAAGTTAGAATAGTAAAAGAATTTAAAAAAGGAGCAACTATATCATATTTAAACAATAAATATGGCATATCAGGAATGGGGACGGTTAGCAGATGGAATCAAGAATACGATGAAGGAAGACTTGGAATTGATAATCGTGGAAAAAGAAAGTCCCAAAAAGAAGTTGAAGATATTGATATCTTAAAAAAATCTTATGCTCTTCTGATGGAAATCCGCTCTCAGCAACACAAATAGAAAAGTATCAAATAATAGATAAATTAAAGCACGAATATCCAGTATATAGAATATGTAATGTTTTAAATACTAATAGAAGAAGTTATTACAAATGGTGTACAGCTGGCAAACCAATTGCTAATAACTTTAAGCAAGAAATTGCTGATGTGATATTAGAAGAGCATAAAAATAACAAAGGGATTTATGGAACAATCAGATTAAAATACGCTATACAAAATAAGTTGGGTTTAGTTCTAAATCATAAATTGATTAGACGATATAAACAGATTTTAAATATTGTAACTATCAAAAGGACTAAGAAAGGATTATCAGTTTCAAGGGCAAAAGAAAAGAACCTTGTAAACAAGGCTCCATACTTAATTGAATGTAACTTTAATTCAGATATACCAAACCAAAAGTACTCATCTGATGTAAGCTATATAAAATGTAAAGATGGAACTCTTTACTTATCAGCTATTAAAGATTACTTCAACACAGAAATTGTATCATTTTCTACATCAAATAGCAATGATGTATATTTAATAAAGGATAGTTACAAGAATTTAAGACCAAATAAAAATGCTATAGTTAATACAGATCAAGGTGCTGTTTACTTCGCTTATGAATATGTTGATTTAGCAGCAACCATTGGTTTCACAAGAAGTATGTCACACAGAGGACATTGTTGGGAAAACTGCCCAATAGAAAATTGGTTTATGCAATTAAAGCATGAATGGTTATGCCAGTTTGATAAATTAACAAGAAAACAGGCTGCAAAAGAAATAAAAAAATACGTTCATTGGTATAACAACAAACGTATTCAAAAGAAATTAGGATACTTATCTCCTGTACAGTATCGACTAAAATATTTAAATTAATTTATCTT
>CAQZSK010000064.1 GCA_948934525.1 uncultured Clostridia bacterium | reverse complement strand
TATAACAGAACAGATACAGATGGAGATTTAGCATATGGTAAGGGAAATGAAAAAAATGGAAATTATACATTAAATAATGTAGATTTTGGGCTTACTGAAAGGCCAAAGGCACAATTAGAATTAGATAAAAAAGTAGCTAATGTAAAAATTATTTTAGCAAATGGAAATATCCTATTTGATGCAAATCAAGCAATGACAGATCTAACTTGGGTAGGAGGTACACCATATGAACTAAATAAAGTAGGAATTAAAAATGGTAAATATCAAGAATTCTACGGAGCAAATAATCATCGTTATACATATAGAACAGATAAAGGAACAGCATCATACAGTGTTAATGGACTAGTAGCAAGTAAATATGTAAATAACGGAAACAATGGATTAATTGTAGCAACAATGGATGAAGAGTTAATGCAAGGAGCAAATATTAAAATTACTTATGAAATGACAGTTACGAATGTAGGAGAAACAGACTATGAAGGACAAGACTTCTATTATAAAGGAACAGGAGCAAACAAGATAGTAACAACAAGACCAGATATTGTAACAGACTATGTAGCAAATAATCTGACCTTTAAAACAGAAAATAATAATGAAACTGGTTGGCAAGTAGTAAGTGATAGTATAACAACACTAGGATTAAAAAATACACTAGCAGAAAGTGTAGCAAAATACAACAATGTTATAAAAACTGAAAACTTTGCAAAAGACTTAAAACCAACAGAAAGTACAAAAGTAGGTTTAATATTAACACAATTAATTAATCCAGAAAACAGTAGTGATGATAAGACATATGACAATATTGCAGAAATTACAACAATATCAAATACAGTAGGAAGAAGAATGGCATACTCAATTCAAGGAAACCAAGATCCAACGAAGACTCCTGAGGAAGTAGACAGTGTGAAATCAGAAAGAGTAACTATCTTGCCACCATTTGGTACAGGAAATGCAGTAGTATATATTGCAGTAGTAGCAATAGTTTTATTAATAGTAATAGTAGCCATAGTGCTTATAAAGAAAATTGTAATAAAAATTTAATATTTCTCGTCAAAAAGGAAGTTCCGTAAGGATACTTCCTTTTTTTAACATTTTTGGTGTTTTTTTTCCATTGAAAAACAAAAAAAAACTGCTAAAATTAATAGTATAAGTAATATTATAAAAATTTAAGTCTTGTTAAGAAATATATTTAAAAGATATAGATGATAGGAAAGATTTAGATTAGGAGGTTACTATGAAACTAAAACAAAAATTAATGGCAGCAAT
>CAQZSK010000063.1 GCA_948934525.1 uncultured Clostridia bacterium | reverse complement strand
CATTGCATAAACTTTTTGTGGGAAACACCACTTTTGATATTTACCCATACATTATTTTACTTAGTATTTTTCTTATATTGCTATGCATTCCTGTTTTTTCAATTTCAAATGTATATGTTTTTGCTTCTTCAACGCCTATTTTTATATTTCTTGCTATTATTTTATCATATTTTCTTAGTTTTGTATTAATTTTTTTCCTTTTTATTAATTCTTCATATATTTTCCCACCATTACTTACAAATACTCTTAATCTACTCATTTTGTCTATTCCTTCATCACACCATGTCCTTGGTCTACTACTCATTCTATCTGCATATACATGGCTTATATGTCCTTCTGCACTACATCCTTTTAAATATTTTCCTTCTGTTTCGTATATTTCTATTCCTTCCCATTGATTTTTTATATATTTCCAACTATCTTTTACTTTTTCTCTACGTTTCTCATCTGCTGTCTTTTTTATTATTTCTTTAAATATATTTTCCAAACTTATTGGGTCATATATATTTATGTTATACCATATTTTACTTCTATACTTTGGGAAGTCCACTGTTGATTGATTTACATACTTTAACAAATGAAATTTATCTAATACAAATTTTGATTTTTCTATCCAATTTAGTCCTTCTTTTATCCAGCTTGCTCCATCTCCTCCTATATATACTCTTTCTATATTCTTAACATCATATTTCTTATCTATATATTCTGCTACTTCTAACCATAGTTCTTCACTATTCTTTCCTAGACAACCTATGTAGTGCACATTTCTTAATATGTGCCTGTTTCCTTTCGTATAGTTCCCTTCGTGTACATATATCAATTTCGGCATTCCTACTTTATTTCCTCTTTCTGATACATGGTCTTCGTCTGCCTCTATGTAAATCCTCTTTATTTGCTTCTTTTCTTCTTGTATTTCTACTTTTAATTCTTCTTTTCGTAACTTTTTCATAACTGTTGTGGGAGATATTATTTCTTCATTTACTGCTTTTTTTCCTGCTTTTGAATATGACATATCATGTGCAAATTCTATTATTTTGCTTTCTACATCTTTTGTTATTCTTTCATTTTTCTCTATTCCTAATTTTTCATCTGTTAAATATACATATTCCTTCGTTGTTCTATTTCTGTAATATCTTCTTATGTACTCTATATTTCCATACTCTGTTATTATTGTTCTTTTTCTTAAATCTTTTGTTTCATATTCTAATTTTCTTCTTTGATTCTCAAACAGTATTTTATCTACTGTTTCTAAGATTCCCACAATAGTTTTTCTTCCTGCTTCATCAAACACTTTTCTTAAATCTCTACTAAACATGCTTATCTCATTATTTTTTATGCTATTTTCTAAACTTTTTTCTAAAAAATTCTTGTTTTCTATGATACTTTGTATTATGCTATTTATCATAGAGAAGCACCTCCTTTGTATGACGTTGTTTTCTTCAAAAACATCATATCAAATTAGTGCTTCTCTTGTCTATTTTTTTATTTTATTTTTCCCACATATTATTTATGCTAAT
>CAQZSK010000062.1 GCA_948934525.1 uncultured Clostridia bacterium | reverse complement strand
TTCCATGATAAAATAGAAATGGAAGGATTTTTTATATGAATAAAGGAAAAGAATTATTAAAAATATTACAAGAAAATTATGAAATAGAAACAGCACAAGATTTATCAAGTGCAATAAAAGATTTATTTAAAGATTCATTACAAGAAATGATGAATGCAGAATTTGAAAGCTCTATGGGATATTCTAAATATGATAAAAAAATAGATAAAACTAACTATAGAAATGGAACTAGTAAGAAAACATTAAAAAGTGAATTTGGAGAATTTGAGTTTTCAACACCAAGAGATAGAAATGGAGAATTTGACCCAAAGATAGTACCTAAAAATAAGCGAGATGTTTCAGGTATAGAAGATAAAATAATATCATTGTATGGTCGAGGATTATCAACAAGAGAAATAAATGAACAAATACAGGATTTATATGGTATAGAAGTATCAGCAACAATGGTAAGTAATATAACCGATCAAATACTACCCAAAATAAAAGAATGGCAAAATAGACCTTTAAATAGTATTTATCCAATAGTATTTATAGATGCAGTACATTTTAGTGTAAGAGAAGAAAATACAGTAGTAAAAAAAGCAGCTTATATAGTTTTAGGAGTTACAGATGAAGGAGAAAAAGATATTTTAGGAATATGGATCGGAGAAAATGAAACAGCTAAATTTTGGTTAAGTGTATTTAACGATTTAAAACAACGAGGAGTAAAAGACATATTAATAATGTGTAGTGATGGATTAACAGGAATTAAACAAGCAATAGAAACAGCTTATCCAAATACAATTCAACAAAGATGCATTGTCCATATGATAAGAAATTCAGTTAGATTTGTTTATTATAAAGATATGAAATCATTTTGTAATGATTTAAAAACAATATATACATCTAAGAATGAGAAAGAAGGATATGAACAATTACAAAAAGTGAAGACAAAATGGCAAAATAAATATCCTACGTCACTTAAAAATTGGGAAGAAAATTGGGATGCTATATGTCCATTCTTTAGTTATTCTGAAGACTTAAGAAAAATCATGTATACCACCAATACTATTGAATCATTAAATAGATGTTTTAGAAAGTATACTAAGACTAAAGCAGTATTTCCAACTGATGAATCTTTAATGAAATGTTTATATTTAGCTACTCAAAATATCATGAAAAAATGGACCAGTAGATATAGAAACTGGGATATGATTTTAGGAGAACTATCAATTATGTTTGATGGTAGAATTTAGTTCTTTGAAAATTTAATATTATATGTTATTATTTAAGTAACAAAAAAAGAAGCAGTAGATTGCTTCAATTATCATGGTTAGACTATTTACACAGAATTTTTTACACTCTCATCTGTATAATGGACAATACTACTGGACCATCTCTCCAGCTTTCTGGAATGGCGGTGGTGGCGTGTTCCGTGTGGATTCGGATGGCTACCTCGCCGACGTTAGCGTGAACGTCACTTATGGTTTGCGCCCAGTAATAAATCTGAAGGCTGATACTCATTTTCAAAATAGTGGAAATGGCACTTTAGAATCGCCATATGTTGTTTTAAATT
>CAQZSK010000061.1 GCA_948934525.1 uncultured Clostridia bacterium | reverse complement strand
TTTCCTTGTATGATATATTTAATAACTTAAATAACCATACACTCCTTTCTTTAAATCTATATAAATATTTAATATAATCTAAGTGTGGTAACTGTGGACTTTTGATTTTCCTTATAGCTTTGACTATTTTTAGGAGTGTATTGCCACAGTTTCGTTTTTAATTATTTATTGGTTGGATAAGTCTTTGAACTTTTATGTCTAGCAAGGGTATGAGGACGAATACTAGTGGTGGTTGTCACAGTTGTTAATATATTTGAAAGGTGGTACTTTTTTATGTTTTATGTTGGAATTGATATTGCTAAAAATACTCACTGGGCTTCTGTTATGTCCTCTGATGGAGAAGTTATTAAGGAACCTTTTTCGTTCTCTAATGACAACAGCGGATTTAAAAAATTTATTTCTAATTTAGAATCTTTAGATAAAACAAAGATACTAATTGGTTTAGAATCTACTGCTCATTACGGCGAAAATATCATTTCTTATTTATTCAATTTGGACTACGAAATCGGACTTATTAATCCCATTCAAACAGCTAATCTTCGTAAATCCAATATTAGAAAAACTAAGAATGATAAAGTTGATACTTTCATAATTATCAAAGCATTAACTTTGGGTAATTATTCTCTCATCACTTCTAGAGATATCAACAATTTAAAACTCAAAGGCTTATGCCGTTCACGTCGTAACTTAGTTACGTTGAGAAGTAAAGCTAAAATTCAATTAGTATCTTATTTAGATCAGATTTTCCCTGAACTTGCTCAGTTCTTTAAAGGAAATCTTCATCTAAACGTATCTTACCAATTATTGAAAGAATATTCAAGTCCTAAACAAATTTCTACTTTACATTTAACTAAACTTTCTAATATTCTTCATGATAATTCTCATGGTAGATATGGTAAACAGGATGCTATTCGTCTGCGTGAATTAGCTAAATCTTCTGTTGGTATTGATAACCCTAGCTTATCTTTACAAATTAAACATGCTATTTTGCAAATTGAACTTTACAATGAGCAAACTGCTGAAATCGAATCTCTTTACAAATCTATTTTAGATGAGATGCATTCACCTATATTAACCATACCTGGTATGTCTTACAATCAAGCTGCTGTTATTCTTGGTTGCATTGGTGATATTAGTCGTTTTACACATTCTTGCCAATTACTTGCTTATTCTGGCTTAGACCCTTCTGTTGTTCAATCTGGTAACTTTCAAGCAAAGTCTACTCGAATGTCTAAACGTGGCTCTGGAATGCTAAGATATTCTCTTGTTTATGCTTCTCACAATGTTGTTTTAAACAACAAAACTTTTAAAGAATACTATGATTTAAAGCGTTCACAAGGAAAATCTCATTATTGTGCTTTGGGACATGTTGCTCATAAATTAGTTCGTGTCATATTTAAAATGCTTAAAGATAATGTTGCTTTTAACCTAGATTAATTAAATATTTAATTTTCAATGTATTTGCGTTTTTTGAATTATCTCAAAACGTTTATTAAGGTTACCATTTTTTACTACAAAAAATTTTTTTGATTTTTTTCTAAAAAACTATTGACTTTTCATAGTTGGTCTCCTA
>CAQZSK010000060.1 GCA_948934525.1 uncultured Clostridia bacterium | reverse complement strand
GTAGACTAACTATGTTTTGTCAATAGAAAATAAAAAAGTTTTTAATATTTTTAAAATAAATAAAAATTTGCATGTCAAATAACAGTTTTAAAAGAAAAGTTTTAAAACTGTAAAAACATGGGAATATGTACATTTAAAATTTGCTAACTTAAATTAAAAGGTATATTATCAGTTAGAATTTTAAAGATAACTCTAACTAATTTGTTACTAACATGACCAATAGCTTTGCGATGCCCTTTACCTTCAGCACGTTTTGTGGTATAATAATTGTAGAACGTATCATTGCTATGAATAATAGTAAATGCTGCGTAAGTAATGGCGTATCGCAAGAGCTTAGAGCCCCTTTTAGATATTTTAGAATTTGTAGCGCAGAAGCAACCCGATTGCTTGACGCTTGGGTCTAAGCCTGCATACGCTAATAATTTTGCTGGACTACTAAATCTAGAAATATCGCCAATTTCACTAATAATGATAGAACCTAAGTTGTAGCTAATACCTGGAATAGTAAGAATGGGAGAGTTTAGTTTATCCATAATTAATTTAATTTCAGAATCAATATCATTAACTTGTCTAGCGAGAAGATTAATTTGTTCTATTAAATATCTAATTTGGGTTTCTACAGAAGGATTGTAAATGCCAATAGAATTTTTAGCTAAATCTTTTAAAGCAATAGCAGTATCAGATTTAAACTTACCATTAGAGGTAGTTTTCAAAATCTTAGCAAGACAATCAATTCTAGTTTTAGAGATACGTTTAGGAGAAATATATTTTTCTAAAATTGTCATTGCAGTTTTAGAGGTAATACCAGTAGCAAAGAAAGATTGAAGCTCAGGGAATATTAAATCAACACAGGCATTTAATTGAAGTTTCATTCTTGTTTTTGATTGTATAATATCAAATCTAAAACGACATAAAGTTTTAAGTCTTAGGATGTCAAGGTCAAATTGAGAAAATGAGGTATACTTTTTTAGCATTAAACACTCAGTAATTAAGAAAGTATCAATTTTATCATTTTTAGTTTTTCTAACATTAGACTTACGAAGAGCATCGGTCTGAATAGGATTGATAATACCAATTTTGAATCCTTTAGAGTAAAGAAAAGAAACGATATTATCAGAGTAATGACCAGTTGCTTCAAGACCAATAAGACATTCATCTTTTGCAAAACAAGAGATTTTAGAAAGTAACAAATTAAATCCTTCAATAGAATTACTAAAAGAAAAAGGTTCAAGTAAAACCTGACCATCTGAGTTAACAGCAGATGCGTAGTGAGAAAATTTGGCAATATCTATGCCAACAAATATCATATAGATCAACTCCTTTAAATAGTATTTTAACAACTGTGACACACTCCACTAGTTTTACTACTTGTAACCTTGCTCTAAATAAAGATTCTAAGACCTATCTAACTAATTACCAATTAATAATAAAACTGTGGCAATAATCTACAGCAAATAGTCTGATGTAAATCAAATAAGATAGACTGCTATAAGGGGCGAAAAAAGTCCACAGTGTTAATAAATTAATTATACAATGGATATGTACAATTATCAAATTATGTAAATTGACAAAATAAAAATATAGTCAAAATTTACATTGACTATATTATACAAGGGGCGATTAGAAATCGCCCGT
>CAQZSK010000059.1 GCA_948934525.1 uncultured Clostridia bacterium | reverse complement strand
TTTTTGATTTCTTAATGTGTTTATTTCTTTATCAAGTTTATCTGTATTTTTCTCTTTTTTATCTGCTAAAACAGGATAAAAGTATTTTTTAACTGTCATATCATATTCTATTAAATCCATTATCATTGGCATAACTTGTTCTTCTATTAAATCTTCACGAAGATAGATTTTACAGTCCGAACAATGATAATACATATACTTTTTCTTTTTACCACCTGTCCCTTTACTGCCCATTATTTTCCCACATTTAGGGCATTTCATTTTTTGCATAAAGATATATACTCTATCTCTACAATATGCTCTTTGATTTTTCTCTTTCTGCATTTGTATATCTTCAAATATTGCTCTTGTTATAATTGGTTCAACAACATTAGGGTATATTACAGGCTCTTTTCCTTGTTCTTTTGCTACTCTTTTAAATCTTTCATAATCTCCCACATAGATTTTGTTATTTAATATTTTTTCTATAGTAGAATCATCCCATTTTTTAGGCTCTAAAACTTTTTCTTCATTTAGAATATTTGCTATTGTTTGATAGCTTTTTCCCTGTAAATATAAATTAAATATTCTAATAATAATATCTTTTGTAGTTTCATCAATTACCATTTTCTTCGTTGTATCTCTTTTATATCCTAGTGGACAAGTTCCGTGGGATATGACCTGACTTTATTGCTCCTGTTAAACCGAATTTTGTTCTTTCTGATACTATTTCAATTTCTAGCTGTGATAGAACTGTCAACATCCTTACAAAAAATCTCCCATTAGCTGAAGATGTATTAACATCATCTCTATCGCAAACCAAATAACAATGATATTCTTCTAGTTCTGAAATTAGGACTTCTAAATCTCTTACAGACCTTGTAACTCTATCTAATTTATAGGCTACAATATAATTGATTTTACCTGCTCTCATATCTTCTAGCATTTGTTGAAATGCTGGTCTACCAGACATATTTTTTGCACTAATTCCTGCATCTTTGTAAACTTTATAGATTTTATAATCTTTATACATACAAAGCTGTTTTAACTTTTCCTCCTGTTCTCCTAGACTAAATCCGTTCCCTTACTTGATCTTCTGTACTTACACGAATATAAATTCCTGCTACTTTCCTTTCTTCATTCATTTTTACATATCCTCCTTCCAAATTTTATGAATAGAAAGGCAACAAAAAAGTGCCACATAGCATAGTTTTAGCTATTAGCACTTTTAGAGTTTTTATATTTATTATTACTATCTCTTTAATTTTCTTATAAATAACACAAATAAACCAATATAGTATAATTTTTAAAAACTCTAAAATGCTTTGCCGTCCTATGTTATGTATTTCCGCTGATATGTTCTTGTAATTTGGATAACGGATACTTTGTACTTAAATCATTTACATAGAAATAATCGTGTTCATTAAAGAATAGGTACAAGCTATCTTTAATAATTACTCTATGGGGCTCTACATACGCTAAATTGGTATGTTCAATAATTCTTAGACAACCATTTATTATTTGTGGCTGTTCCTTTCCTTTAAATTTTAAACGGCACGCCCATTCGATTTTAGAGAGTAATTCTTTACTCATATTGATTTCTTGTTTAATTATATGTAACATAATACCACAAAAACCTCCTTCTTTCAAGACTTTTGGTCAAAAAAAGACCGCTTCATTTTTTGAAACGGTTTAAAGTTTTTGTGTTGTCAAATTCTTATAATCTTGAAATTAAGTTATATCAAG
>CAQZSK010000058.1 GCA_948934525.1 uncultured Clostridia bacterium | reverse complement strand
ACTATAATACCTGATTGTTGTTTATTCATATTTGTAATAGGATTATTTACAATATGGAAAAAGATATTTACTATACTAACAACTAAATTAGAAGTAAATGATACATTAGTAATAGGAAAAACTGGTTTGATTCATACTGAGAAAATGGAATCTCCTATTAGTAAAGTGACATCAGTAAAAGTGGAACAAAACTTTTGGGGTAAAATATTCAACTATGGAGATGTTTATATAAATACTCCAGCGGGACAATACGCATATAGTTGTATAGCTGAGCCAAATAAAATTAAAGATTATCTAATAAATAAAATGAAATAAAAAAAACGCCTAGAGGTGCAACTCTAAGCGTTGAATATGAAAAACCCAGACTACTAAATCAAAATGAAACTAGGACTAACTAATTTCAATAGGCTTTTCGTGTACTATTATATCACGAAAAGCGGTAAAAACGCAATATCAGGGAGTGATATAATTGGAGAAAGTTATTAAAAAAATTATAAGAGTTGTTTTATATATTCGTGTATCTACTGAGGAACAAGCTAAGTATGGTTATTCCTTAAAATCTCAGCTAGATAGATTAAAAGAATATTGTAAACAAAAAGGTTATAAAATCATTGAAATATATATTGATGAGGGAAAAACAGCTCGTACAAAATTAAAGAATCGTAAAGAGCTTCTAAAATTAGTAGAAGACGCAAAAGAAGAAAAGTTTGATAGAATTATAGTATGGCGTCTTGATAGATGGTTTAGAAATGTAGCTGACTATTATAAAATTCAAGAAGTATTAGAAGCACATAATATAAGTTGGGAATGTAGTGATGAAGATTATAATACTAATACAGCTATGGGTAGATATATATTAAATTTAAAACTATCCGACGCTCAAAATGAATCCGACAAAACAAGTGAGAGAATTAAATTTAATTTTGACAATATGATAAGAGATAAAAAACCCACTTTTGGCTCTCAATCTCTTCCTCTCGGCTTTATTGTTGAGGGTGAGGGGGATAGAAATAATAGGAATAAAAGAGTTATAAAAGATGAGAGTGTAAAACATATTGTATATGATATGATTGAAAATTTTGAATTAACCCACTCTATCCGTAAAACTTTAAACTACATAAACACAAAGTATAATATGGCTATTCATTATGATAGTATGAGAAAGTATTTAAAAAATCCTTTATATTATGGTTGCTATAGAGGAATTGAAAATTTTTGTGAAGCTTATATAACCAAAGAAAGGTTTGATAAAATGCAATCATTTGTAAAGAAAAATAATAAAGATAATAAAAAGAAATATGATTATATATTTAGTGGTTTAGTACGATGTCCTAAATGTGGTAATTCAATGAGTGGTTGTACTCACACTAGCATAAAGAAAAGAAAAAACGGAACTAAAGTTAAACATCAATATCCATATTATAGATGTGGTCGTCATTGGTCTAGTAAGTTATGTGAAAATAACAAAATGTTAAGTCAAAATGTTCTTGAACAATGGTTAATAAATCATTTTGAGGAAGAATTAAAAAAGAAAATTGATACTATTGAATCTATAAATGATGATACGAATAAAAATATAGTTAAATTGAATCCTGATAAAATAAACGCCAAGTTAGAAAGACTTAATGATTTATATATTGAGGGAAGAATTACAAAAGAAAAGTATGATAAAGATTATAGTAAATTTAAAGAAGAAATAAAGTTAGTTGAAGTACAAGAAGAAACAAAGCGTGATACTTCTAAATATAAAAAAATACTAGAAAATGCTAGTGCTATGGATATTTATGAGAAACTAACTGACGAAAACAAAAGAATTTTTTGGAGCAATTATATTGAATATATTGAAGAAAGTGAAGAATCTAAATTTAAGATTATTTTTAAATAGCAAAAATGGTTTGACTACTAAACAAGACGCTCCTGTTGG
>CAQZSK010000057.1 GCA_948934525.1 uncultured Clostridia bacterium | reverse complement strand
ATGAGAGACCGGTAAAACATTGTATAGTATTTTACACAGGATTATGGACTTGACTGTAAAAAAATCCTTATATAGGATAACATTTCGAAGAAGTACAAACAATTGCCCCTGTACTCCTCGTCAACCGTAGTTTTTAATATATTTTGTGTAATTTTACCAATTATTAATTGTATATTCTCATGGATTCTAATATATATATTCTTCTATATCAGAAAAGTTTATCCTACTAAAATATCCTCCATGAGCTATACAACTCTCTACTTTTTAATAACTTTTTCTCTATATACTTATACCTATTTCGTACTCTTCTTCAGTAAATAGTCCTATAGTGTCCATTATCTCCTTAAAAATATCTGAATTTAAATCACCGTTAACATTGATTATATCTCTTTGGTATACCAGATTCTCCTTCCTGTTTTGAAAAACTTTCCTGACTAACTTATTATGCAGTATTTTTTTATTACTTCCACTAAAATTTTTAAATTCTTTATATGATAGCTTTAAATCATAAATATAACTCAAATAATATTCAGAAAAAAATTTTGTTTCTTTACGATGGAAATATAATATAACAATTCCTGACTTCAATCTATATTCTTGTATTTCAATACTTTCAATATTCTGTAAGTTCTGAATATTGAAAGTAATATTTCTTTTGATAGCACACTACAAGAAGACTTGCATGTGACTCATTTTAGAACATTAGACAACCCCCTTTGAGCAAAGCGATTATAGGTTTGTTCTAGCATTTGTAATAATTCATCATAGCTAATTATATTTACTATATTAGAAAATTGATTCTTTATAATTCTATAACTTTGACTTTGTTTTGTATTAAAGTCTTTAGTCCTTCCAAAAATAATCATTCCCTTTACATTATTTATTTGGATTTTCTCTTCAAAGCCCTTCTCCCTTAGTTTCTTCTCAATTTTATTTCTATTTTGTTGAGAATTTTCGTTTAATTGTCTTAAATAGTATTCAACCTGCATAATCGTTCCAGTAAGTTCATGAGAAGGCACATAGTTATCTCGATACTTTGCATGCCTTAATATTAGTTTTTTTGGCCCCTTTATTTCTATTATGTCAATATTATTGAATAGATCCACAAGAATATAATCTACTCTCTTACGGTTTGATAGCCCAATTTCACTAATTACAAATTTATACTGTGGATATATTAATAATAGTATCTCAAGAATCTTATTTTGCCATTCTTTCTCACTTAACGTTCCCACTGATAACATATTTTTCAATAAATTTATTGCATATTTGAACTTTTTCATTTCTGATTTAACTATTTCGTTGTCTAGCTCATCGTAAAAAAGCGTATTAGTCATTAAAACATGATTTCGTTTTTCTAAATGTTTTTCAAAGATTTCATCGTAATTTGCTTTAACTTCAAAAAATTCTTCAATCTTTTCAGAAACCAGTTTATTCAAATAATGTTTTGCCGTTGTAGTTGTCGGAAATGAACTTACAAGCTTATTATATTCCGTCCAAGAGATTGAACTTACACTTTCATCTAGACTACTATCTGGCATAATATAAAAATTATCCTCAATCAATCTATCTATCTTTTTCAGAATAGATAGATTGGAAGGATATTTTACAAAATGCTTATGTTTTAGTTTTGGTACTAACGATTTATGGATTTTAAACAGGTGCTCTAATTCGAAAACACTCTTATTTATGCAAAGAAATTCATCTACTAAATCACCAATTTCAAATGCTATTTCATCTCCCGGAATTGCAACCAATTCATCAAATCCTTCAACAAAAAAATAATGTCCTCTTTTTAAATTATATGTGTTTCTAGAACAATACTCTGCCTCAATGGTATTGCTCCTATAATTAGGATATATTATATACACCTTGTTATTTATAATTCTACAATCACCCAATTTATCACCTGTTATGAAGTGACTTTTGTCAATAGTAAATTTACTCATAAAAACGT
>CAQZSK010000056.1 GCA_948934525.1 uncultured Clostridia bacterium | reverse complement strand
ATTAAAGAATCCTATGAGTTATATAATCCCAACTGTAATTGGGATTATATATGGGGTTCTTATGGCTCTTATTACTTGGTACAGAAACAAATAAGGTAAATGTTTCTCAAAACCCATATAAGCCACTACCTTCTTTTACAGAATTTGAGTGCTATTTACCCACTTTTGAATTTTACTGATTTAAAAACTAGATCTTGTTAGAATAAAACTATTAAAAAATTGTTAGGAGACAGAATTATGCAAAGTTATAAAAAACTTTCAACAAAACAATTAGCAACTACTATAGGTGGTAATATACAACAACAATCTAGCCAAATGGTATCTCTTCGAAGCTTTGGACGAACAACTGATAAAAATTACACATATACAATTTACAAAAAGTTAAAAGGCATTTTACACTAATTTAGAAGGTAATTACTTTGAATTTTTATCTCCAAATACTTACTTCGTTGTTCTCTATAGTGATTGACTACTTTTTATTTCTTTTTCTTTTACGAAAAAAGCTTTTCATTACTGATATATGGTTTCTATTAAGCACATTTATTATTATCTTTATTATTGATGGCCTTGGGTATATTGGCGCTTATTTTTCACCATTACTCGAAGCCTTTCTTTTATATCTCTATTACAAGAAAAAAACGCCTAAATATCTATTGATTAGCGCTTTATTATTGGTTTCCTTAAATTCAATTCTTATAGATTTCTGCACTTACGTTATAGGAAACTTTTTCAGCATTTCCATCAATTACCAAATTCTAATTAGCATTACTTTATATTTTTCTAGTTTTATTATTCTAAGAATTTATAATCCTATCCAATATTTTCAAAATGATAATAGTTCCATCAATTTGTGGATTCTATTTTATTTATTTACAACCTTAAATATCGCTGGTTTTATAATCATTGCTATTCCAAGTTTTACGCCATCATTTATTGCTATTTTTTGTCTATTAATTTTACAATGCATTTTCACCATTTTTATCTACAAAGCTAATAAACAAATCCAACAGAAAAAGCTAAATTTACAAGAAAAGAAGGACTTACTATTCTTAATTCAAAATCTAGAAGAAAGCCAATCTAGGTTAAGGCGCTTTAAGCACGACTATCAAAATTTATTAAATAGTTTAAAACTTAGCGCTTTGAGTGGTAACAATTTAGAATTATTGGAAAAATTAGAAAAATATTCGAAAGAAAGATTAGGAAAAGATTCGCTTTGGCAATTTCAAGACACAAAGAATATCAAAAATGATGTTTTACGAAGTATCTTCATTAGTAAATTAAATTCAATATACCAGAAAGACATAAAATACAAATTTGAATGTGTAAATAAAGTAACCAAGTTACCCAAAATAGATTTATTTGATTTAACCAGAATAATCGGAATTGCCTATGATAATGCAATTGAAGAATGCGAGCAACTTAAAAAAAGCGGAATAAATAACATATATATTTATTCTATGCTTTATCAGCCCACACCTGGAAAACTAGAATTTGAAATAAAGAATTCGTGTAATCCTAACATTGATATTGGAAATATCACTGCAGAAGGAGTTTCAAATAAAGTTAATCACCATGGTTTAGGACTAGCTACAGTACAAAAAACGATTGCAAAATATAATAATGCATTTACTTCTTATAGCATAGAAAATGAAGCTTTTACTCTTATAATTTCTTTTGAATAGAAAGGACAAAAAATGGAATATCATTTAATAATTTGCGATGATGACAGAACCCAAGCAAAAAATATCGCTACACTGCTTAAAATGTCATCAATTATTCTTGAAGAACAAGATACTCATCCAACCATTGATTTGATTGCAACCGATGCAGAAAGTGTATTAGATTATCTTGAATTTAATAGTGATTTAAATAACATCATTGCCTTTTTAGATATTCAGTTAGATGAAAATTCCAGTTCAAAAGGTGGTCTAGATTTAGCTCAAAAGATAAAAACACTTAACGAAAAAGCACAAATAATTT
>CAQZSK010000055.1 GCA_948934525.1 uncultured Clostridia bacterium | reverse complement strand
ATGATGTCGGTAAGAAGTACTTAATTCCGACAAAACGTAGTACTGTTGGTTTGAAGTAATGGGAGTAGCCAACAGATGAAGTTTTTCGGAACACAAGTAGTTTTAGAGTGTTCCTTTTTTGTTGTTTAAGGAATACTATGTAGAAAGAGAGAGTGTTTATATGAGTAAGAAAGAAACAAATTCAACCGAAAAAAAGAAAGGAAAATTAAAGAAAATTCTATTGATTATTTTATTAATAATTGTAGTTCCTATTATTGTGTTCTTTGGTTATAGGTTCATTAGTACTAAAATTAGTAAATCTAATTCAGAAAAATTTAATAATAATTTGAATGAACTCGCTAAGGAACGAATTGATTATGTATTTATCGAGATTAACCCATCACTTGTATTAACTGTTAAAGATAATAAAGTAGAAGATATAAGTTGTTTAAATGATGACTGTATGACTATTTATAATGAATTAAATGTTAAGGGTAAAAATATTAATGAAAGTATTGATACAATTTATAATAAGTCAAAAGAAAAAGGTTTTGATACTTCAAAGGGTGTTAAATTAAGTTCTAGTGATACAATAAATGTTGAAAAGAAAGATTATATTACAATTGAATATATTGATATTACTAAGGAAAAAGAACTATTAAACGAAGTAAAAAACAATGAAGATATAAAAAACGTTGATAATGGTAGTTACTATAATAAGTTGTGGGAAGAACTTAAAAAAGATAGTGGTTATGACAATGTATATTCTTGTAGTATGAACGATAATAAAGAATTAGAGTGTCATTTTACTAACGAATTTTTAAATAAAGGTCCTAAAGTAAATGGGGATAAAATTGATTATGGTTGTAATTCAGAGTCTTCATGTGAAAGATTAGAAAATGATATGACAAAAGATGTGATTAATACTTTTAAAAAATTTGATATTAAAACAGATAAAGATAGTGTTATTATAGATACTATGAATTATTCATATAGAATGGTAGATGAAGGATCCTCAAACTATGTAAATGTACTTTATAGGTCAGTTTCAGAAAGTGTATCAGTTCCTCAAAAACTTTGTGATTATGGATATTATGCTCCTAGTAAAAATGGTAAGTGTGAGGCTGAAAATGTAACAGAATATAGAATTCCATTGGATAAAATAAACTTAGTAAAACCTAGTATGAGTTTAGTAAGTCAAATTGTTAAAAAAAGTAGTTCATCAGAGAATATAGATAAAGCATTGGAACAATTTAATAAAGATAATGGATAGTTAGTTTAAGAAAGATAATCGTAACTGGTTGTCTTTTTTCTTTTTATATAGGAAAGTTACTCCAAAGGAGAGTGAATTAAAAAAATGAGAGTTAGTACTACTATTAAACTTAAGAACGTGTTTATAAGTGATATTGATTTTATTCATTATCAAGATACCTACAATAATCAAAATGTAATTGACAAAGATTTACTTGTTAAATTACTAGAGAAGTATCACGACTTGTATTATGTCTTTCTTAAGATGAATTTATGGTTATATCATTTTAAAATTAGTGGTTTAAACGATGATTTAAAAGATGTTACACACTATAAGAATACAATGTTTAGAATTGATGATTTATCTCATATTTTAGGTTTATATTATCATCATTATTCTATGTTTGTAGAAACTTTTAAATTAATGATTAGTAATAATTTAATTCCAAAAAATGAAATTAAATTACTCGAAATGATAATCAATAATCCTAGGGAAGAACAAATACGACCTACTTTTGATTTTGATGAATCTTTAAACTAGTAGATTTCAATTAATAAAAAAAAATAATCAATTCACTATGAACTGATTATTTTTTGTGTAAAGTTATGTAAACAAAATGAAGAAAACTACAAAAAATAAAAAAAATTTAATGAAAATCTTAAGAAAAGGTGTAGTGAATTTGTATTATATAATATCACCAATAAAAATATAGTTTTTTATTGTCTTCCTCAAAGTTTGTCTTTAAGTAAATTATAGCACAAAATTTGGAAGTTGTGAAGAGGGAAAATATCACGTGTTATTCAT
>CAQZSK010000054.1 GCA_948934525.1 uncultured Clostridia bacterium | reverse complement strand
GTGAAAATGCCTCATTATATTTAATTCTATTATCATTTTTGTCTGTTATTAATGGTGCAATTTGTAATGCATTATTTGGCACTTGATAGTTTGCTGGGCTTGAGCCAATTTCTGCAAAAGTATTATCATAGCGATCTCTTTCTGTCGGACTTTCTGTTCCTTTTGAAGTAGTTTCCCAATCGCTCTTGTTATATGTACTTAAATCCCTTTCGTAATCTGTTGGCAAATAAGTTTGTCCATTATATTCAAATTGTACATAATATTTCTCCATTGGGTCTACACCATCAAATACATAATATCCTGCTGAATTTGTATAAGTTGGATTTACTCTACCAATTACTTCTGCATCTGTTAAATTGCTTTCACTTGGGTTATCCATTAATTGTGCTACTTTTCCATCTTTCGTGTATAAAGTTACTTTTATATTTGGAAGCATTCTGTCATTTTTAGTTAGATTTCCATCTGCTAGATTTTCTTTTCCACTTGGTACATCTTCCCATACATAGCCACCTAGTTGCATTGGTATTTTGAATTTTGTACCTATTGTTATCTCTCCTCTAAATAATTTTCTTTCTCCTTCTAATACATTAATATGTTTTTGAGCAGTATGGTAATTTAGCCTTGAGTATGCATAACAAACGTAACAACGGCTTGTACAGCTATGATAGCAACCATATTTTCTACATGATCTACCACATCTATGTCTGCATTCATTGATATCATCACATCTCCACTCTACTGTCCAATACTCTCCTAATGACTTACAGATTACTGCTTTAGTAACTGTCATCCATTGAAATTCTACATGTAATTCTACATATGCTACATAGTCTTGTGGATTAGTTACTCCTGAATTTGGATCATCTATAATAACACTGAAGGTATCTTCTCCTGCTGACTTTCCCTTTGGATAAGATTGATGTGTCCTATCAACATAAGAACCATCTTGTTTGTTTGGTTCAAAAAATTCTAATTTATGCTTTGTATTATTAGAATCAATATATTGTTTAATATCAATTTTGCTTTTTACCTCTTGTCCCCAAGCATTGTATCCTTTCATATACATATTTGAAATTCCACCAAATGCCAAATTATCATTATCATATGCTCCATAAATGTAATCTATAGAGTATGGACCAATTGTATATGTTTTATTTGAAGTATTAGCTTTTACCTTCACTAAATCTTCTTGTGTTTCATCTGTTGGTTGGATACTTGGATCACTTAAATTTGTTCCATTATCTGTTACTTGATCATGAAAATCTCGATAATGAACTGCTTCTTCATAAAGTGCATTTGGTTGAGCAGTTGAATAACTGCCTACAGGTCTTCCTTCATTTAACTCTGTATTCCATAAAGCCCTTTGTTTTTCAGGTGTAAAATCTTTAATATCTGGATAGGTTAAAATATATCCTCCATCTGGGCTATATACACTACCAGACTGTACTACATTATGGTGATCTCCTACACATCTTAAACGTGGCTGTGTGCTTACCCCATCATTTTCAAACTTTACATGTGGTCCACGTTTACTTTTTTGAAATTTCCATGCATCAGAATCTAAATATCCATACTTTTGCCCTTCTGCTATAGTAATAACCTTTTCTCCATGTAAATCTCTATGTCTTAGTCTTCCAAATGCTGTACCTAACTCACTACAATAATATAATCTACTTGGATCATAGGCAGTGTCAATAGGAACATCATACAAATCTGTGTCAAACAAGTGTATTTGGCTAATTTCAGAGGTTCCATCAGGACTACTTACATATACAGCATCAATTTGTGTTAAATCAAATTCATCATCATCTGCATCTAATTTTTGTGCCATATCTTTTGTAACATTCTGAATAGAAGAAACAATTAGATTTGGTAGTAGTAACACTGCTAATATAGCTAGCAATAATACCACTAAAATATAATATTTTCTTTTTTTCATTTTTGTATTTATCATATTTTTCATCCTCCCTTCTAATTTTTCTTCTCTGTTAAAACACGTTTTTTAATTTCAAAAATTCCAAAGCCTAATAATGCTGTTATTGCTAACGCAAA
>CAQZSK010000053.1 GCA_948934525.1 uncultured Clostridia bacterium | reverse complement strand
CTTAGTTTTGCTAATTCTATTCTTATTATGAATGGACTTAATCTATGTTTAGTTTCCAGTGATTATTATAATGATGACAAAGGGCAGATTGATTTGATATAATGAATAATATTTTGGTTATATCTTAATTTTATTCTACTGTATTACTTTCCCTGCTTAACAAATTTCGTTGTGTCCCTTATTCAGATGATCTTACTTTAACGTTTGAAAAAATAATATAATGAAGAGAAATTTTATCTCGATCTTCGAACATTGAACACGTTGAAAAAGAAATTGTGGTGGAAATATTAACATGAAAAAATGTCAACTTGATATTCAAGCAGTAGTCAGTAGATCCGATTGATTTCGAGAATTAATCTGATTCTATTACAGGTCAATGTCTAGTACCGTGTATTGAACTCCAATTGCAACAAATAACCATTGTAATATTTTTACATGTTCCTTATTTAAAAAGAAAATTCTCACATTATTAAAATCTTAGGATAATAATAATTATTATTATCACAATATCTTTCAAGTGTAGAGGGGAAATTCTCCTGTATGTTGTGAAATCTTGTAAGCTCTGTGCCCAGCAAAATACAAGAAATACGATAGAGTGGCTGATCAATAGAGCGTAGCTGTTATCGTATGCTGTATATCTACATTTTTGTGTATAATATTCTTAACATGTATAGTAAGTATAATATATCATCAGTGTGCAATTCTGTACATTTGGGAAGTAGTATGTTATTTCTCTTTCCTATGCTTCTTGTTATGCTAATAAAAAGAGCTTTCATTTCTTTGCGTATCACTAGAGTAATTGTATGGTATTTTTCTACTGTTTATGTGAGAATAAAAGATCTTGAATACGTCATTTCATTTGGGGTCGAATATTTTATTGCTAAAATAGAAGTAGAAGTGGAACCGTTAGTCGAAAATGAAAGTAATAAGAGTTAGCATAGTTATATTAATATATATATATATATATATATATATATATACTTAATTGACTTAAGGGATGATAGTGTTATCAAATTAGCATATATATATTACTTATTTTTATACCTGTGTGTACGTATATATATGAGAAAGAGAGGAAATAATTAGAAAATAGGAAAAGAAAAAGATTTATGATACTCTTGTTTCACATTTAATGATCACTCATTTAGTTAACTTTTCGGATACAACTACGGATAGAGAAATATCGTATCAGTTTTTAAGATATGTGACGAACCTTTTATTATTATTTTTGAATTAAATTAGTATTGGATCTTCATAACTACAATTTTTCCTAATTGGAAAGAATTTAAGAATCTCAGTTTCTTTAAAATATGATCATCAGTTGGCTTCAAAATTATACAACAGTAAAATTTGTTGCGCTGAATAATGTAAATCGATGGTTTATTAGGTATGATCAAATCTGTTTTTTCTATACAAGATATTTGGGAAATAACCAAATAAATAATGAAAATAAACAGTATGAACAGTATTGGGGTATTATTTCTGTTTATATAGAAATATTTGATTATTTAATTATTTAGTTATTTAGTATTCCCGGTCTCAAAATTATTCATACTCAAATAATCATAAATAATAATAGACTAATGAAATGGGCAACACTCCACTTCATATATATGGTGCTACCCTTACCTTCATATGATGCAAGAGAAGGTGCACTTCCATGAGATATGGTGACAGCAGTTGGTGATGAGGAGAATTGTTCTGAAACATATTGGGAAACTTGTGACACCATTGTAGGTACTGATGTTTCTGGTCTTCCAGACTCAGCGTTACCAACTACAGTAGTAGACCCTCTAGAGTTTCTAGATGTTGGTTGATTTTCATTATTAGTAAATGTCGGACTAGCGGTGGTGGAAATAATAGAGATAACTGGAGTTGCGTCGAAAACAGCAGAAAATGAGTTAATCTCTTCCTGTTGGTTCTTTGAATAAATAGATTCAATAGAACCATGTCCAATGGTAGCAGTCATACTTGTTCTGGAAATTTCAGATGGTTCTGGACAATAAGTTGTAGTCACAGTAACACCATTAATAACCGTAGTCAAAACAACCAAAGTGCTACTCAAAGTAGTTATAGTCTTTTCGTTAGGAATAGTGGAGTTTCCGTAAAGAGGAGATAATACAGAAATTAGTGATGTCATGACGCTATTAGATGGGGCTGGGGTGATCACAACAACAACAACTTC
>CAQZSK010000052.1 GCA_948934525.1 uncultured Clostridia bacterium | reverse complement strand
TAAGGCAAACATTGCAATTAATAATAATACAATGAATATTCTTTTTTTCTTCATTAAAATTCCTACTCTCTTAAAAAGATTATACCCCCCTAGAATTAGGGATATACCCAAAATAATTTATCACTGAATTGTTGAAATATCTAAAACTTTATGATTTTCATCCACTAAAAATTTGATATTAATACTCTTAGTTTTTAATACATTTTGAAATTCTGGCTGAAGTAAATATGTTATAGCATATCGTTTTTCATTTTTCAACAAATCATTAATAGATAACCAAAATGATTCATTTTCATTAAATTCTTGAGGAAATCCATTATATTTTGTTGCAATAAACACTTCCATATTATAGATTCTATCTGGATATTCTACAATTATTTTCCCCAACTTTTCTAATTCACTTATGTCAATGCCAGTTTCTTCCTTAAATTCTCGCACAGCTGCCTGTTGTGGAGTTTCATCCAGTTCAATTTTTCCTCCTGGTATGTCAATATATCCAACATTATCTACTTTATATTTTGTACAGATTACCGAATTGTCTTCTATTAAAAAGGTCCTTACAGCATTTCTTATATTTTTATGCATAGCATATCCTTCTCCTCATATTATTTTTCTTTTTTAATTTTCGTTTTCAAGAATTCGATTCATCTCACTTAATTTATTTTCTAATAATTTTTTATCAATTAATTTTAATTTATATTCAGAAATTAATGTTTGAGACATATTTTTACTAAGTGAATATTCAACTATGTTTTTATCTTTAGAACTGCATAAAATTACTCCAACACTTGGATTTTCATTTTTCTTTTTAACATCTCTATCTAATGCTTCTAAATATAAATTCATCTTTTCTAAATATTCTGCTTTAAATTCGCCTAATTTTAATTCAAAAGCAACAAGACAAGATAATTCTCTATTAAAGAATAATAAATCTATGAATAAGTCGTGATTTCCAACTTGGACTCTATACTCATCTCCTATAAAGGTGAAATCTTTTCCAACTTCTAAAATAAAATCCTTTAAATTTTTTACTATAGCATTTTTTAAATCTTTTTCTGAATACTCATTTGGTAAGTCTAAAAATTCTAAACTATAAAGATCTAAAATCCTTGTGTCTGGGTAATCATCTTCATCAATAGTTTTATTAGTAGTTGGAAGTGCATTACCTTCTGATAATAGATATCGCTCATAATAAGCAGAAGTAATTTGTCTATCTAATTCTCTTTTTGAATAATTTTCCTTAATAGATAATTGTAAATAAAAATGTCTTTCTTCAATAGATTTAGAACCACTTAAAATTAATAAATTATTTGTCCAACTTAATTGCGTCACCAGTGGTGTCGCAATCTCATCATCTTTATATGTTTTATAAAATTGTACCATTCTTTCAATATTTCTTTTTGTAAAACCTTTTATGGATGGATAATTAGTTTTCATAAAATCTGCTGCTTTTGTAGTTATTTTGTCTCCATAACTACCATTTTCTATTAACTCATATAAAAATTTTCCAACATCTAAATAAAGTAAAATCATTTCTTCATTTACTTTTCTATAAGCATTATTTTTTCTTCTTTCAATCATATCAATAATTTGATTAAAATTTGCATCTAACATAAAACTGTTCACCATCCTTTAGTAAAATTAGATAAACTACTATAATAAAATTATAACTTAAACCTCAAATAATTACAATAAAATTACAGAAATAGTTAAATTTTTTATTACAACAGGATATGGGAATGCACCACGAAATAATAAAGGACTTATAATATAAGGAGTTCTATTGCATATAAGGGACACCAACAACCATTTTTGCACTTGCAAAAACAACTATTTTTCTATTATTTATAGTTGATATTTCTTGAGCATATTATTATTTGTCTTATTTTATAAGACTTTCATCTTCACTATTTTTCAACTATTTAGTTATTTTTCTATATTTTGGGTATATTCTTTATTCTGCCCCCCGAAGTTTGTCAAGAGGGGGATTGCTTATATTCATAAGAGAAACAGGTATCTTGCAGGTTCTATTACTTCATATTAATTTCTATTATTTTTTGTACATCTTCTTCAGACAATTGACTAATCTTGGCAATTTCTTCGATTTTCATTCCATTTTCGTACATGGATTGGATAAGTTGTATTTCTTTTTGCTTACTTCCTTCTTCACGTCCCTCTTTGTGACCTTCT
>CAQZSK010000051.1 GCA_948934525.1 uncultured Clostridia bacterium | reverse complement strand
GTTGGTATCAACCATATAATGAAAAAGGAAGAACCCATTCTTATGGATTTACTTATACATCATGGCAAATGCTAGGAATTGGTGGATATGACGGAGGATATGTTACCTACTTTAGTGGAAAGAGTAAAAATGACTTAGATGCCATTCAAAAAGTAACCAAAGACCCAGATATGACTTGGAAGAAATTTAAAACGCAGCGTTATGAGTTAATGGAAAACAGTTGGAATACCATTCCATACTTAAATTCAGACGAATTAGTAGAAAAATATGTAGAAGCATTAAAACTAGATGCTGCAAACAATGATAGGAATGTTAGCAATAGTACAAATGTAAGAAGAGTGAATTACCATTACTTAAAACGTGTAACTGATGATTTTAGAGCAGAAGTATTAGATGGAAATATCCAAAAAGTTCATATCAAAACAGCAGAAGAATTGAAACAAAAATTAACTCAAAATCCTTGTGCTTACTATGTATTAGACAATGATATTGACTTATCTAGCATCACCGAAGGAAATGCTATTGTAGGTGGATACTTTATGGGAAAATTAGATGGGCAAGGACACAAATTAACAGGAAATACGATTCCAATCTTTAACACCATTAAATTTGCTCATATTTCTAATCTACAAGTAGAAAATAGTAATATAACAAGTAGTTTAATGAATGTAGGAGCTTTGGCTAAAACATTAGAATATAGCCAAATGGAAAATGTACAAGGAAAAGACATTACCATATCTGCTACAAATAAACAAGTTGGTGGACTAATTGGTAGTACAGTATACAGTTTTGTAAAAAATGTACATGTAACTAGAAGCAATGTAGTAGGAACAACAAGAGTTGGAGGAATTTCTGGTTATGTTGGTCAAAGCCAAGTAGAAGAGTGTAGTACAAATGGAATAGTACGTTCAACAGGAAATGCAGCTGGAGGACTAGTAGGAGAAATTTATAGTAAAACAACTCTTATAAATTGTTATACAATAGGAGAAGTACAAGGAAACCAAGATATTGGTGGATTAGTTGGCTATGTCAATACTTCTTATATTATGAACTGTTTTAGTAATACAAAAGCTACAGGAAATGCTGGTATAGCAAGCTTTGTAGGACAAACAACAAATAACTCTATTATAAAAAATAATATTACCTTAGTAAATCAAACTGTAGGATATAAGTTTGATGGTAGAACAGCTAGTGATAAATTCAAGAACTTTAGTGGAAACTATGAAAATAAAGTCAATGTAGGAAAATCAACGACAACTAGAGCAGGTATTGACTTTACAGGAAAAATTACAGAGATAGAAGGAACAGAAGTTAAGAAAGAAAGTTTCTATACAAACACTTTAACTTGGGATAATCATATTTGGGACTTTAGTAGAGTGGCAAGTGGAGGATTACCAAAATTAAAAAATGATGACCCTAATGATATAACAATGACAGGTGAAAGATATAGCATAACCAATGCAGAAGAATTTGAAAGTCTATTAAAAGAACATAGAGAAGCAACATTTGTAATTGAACAAGATATTGACTTATCTACTTTAGAAAGTACGACTACCATTATTGATGGTGTGTTTATGGGAAGAATTGAAGGAAATAACCATACATTAAGAGGCAACAAAGTACCAATCTTCCATACAACTCGACATACTTATATTGAAAACTTAAAAATAGAAGGAAGTAACATCGATAAAAATGAGACAGATGTAGGAGCACTTACTAAAATAGCAGATAATATAGAACTTAAAAATGTGATAGGAAAAGATATCACAGTTACAAACAGAAGAGATGATACTGGTGGATTAATTGGTATTATGACTTATGGAGACCTAGAAAATGTACATGTCATTGGAGGAAATGTAACAGGAACTAACCGTGTGGGAACACTTGCAGGATATATTGGATATTCTAACATAAAAGCATGTAGTAGTAATGGAACTGCTACTGGTACAGGTAATGCTGTTGGTGGCTTTATGGGAGAAATCACTAATGGAACAATGATTGAAAACTGTTATGCAAGAGGAACAGCTAAAGGAAACCAAAATGTTGGTGGATTTGTAGGACTTTTAAGTAAAGCATCTACAATAAGCAATTCTTTGAGTATAACAAAAGTAGATGGAACAGATAGTGTTGCAGGATTTGTAGGGCAATCTATTACAAATTCTATTGTTAAAAACAACATAGCATTAGGAAATCAAGTTAGACAGCACTATAAATTTGATGG
>CAQZSK010000050.1 GCA_948934525.1 uncultured Clostridia bacterium | reverse complement strand
CGCATTCAGTGTAATGCCTGCAAGAATAATAAGCACGACTATTGTTACTACTAGTGCTATAAGTGTTATACCTTTATCTTGTCTATTGTTTATCCTATTCATAAAATCTACTCCTTTGTTTTAAAATTCACTTATAAGTTTATTTTATACTAACAAATAAAAAAATGCAATAGTTTTATTGCATTTTTTTGTCGTTTTTTTTATTTCTGTTTATCCTTGTGCCGTAGGGCTTTCATGTATTTCTTTCCAATTTTCATTTTGAAAATTTCAAAATTGCTATAATCCTTTCTATTTTCTTGTTTTAAAATCATATTTTCCATATTTTCCCTTGCAATTTTAAGGTATTTTTGGATGCCATAATTCGTACTTTAAAATGCACAAATTAGACTTGCTCTAAAGCGCTCTAAATTGCTCTGCGTAATATACGCACAATTGACACACAATATACAAAAAAATAGACTTTTTTTGCCCTTTTTTTATCTTTTTATTTCTTTTTTGTTGTTTCTTTTTTTCTCTTCTTTGGTTGTTCTTGTTTTATCTCTTTCCCTAGGAAACTGTAGAATTTTATTGGAGAAATGTAATATGTCCAATGTGTACTGATTAGTACTGCCGATCCAAAAGGTAGTCGGTTTGTTTGTAACCCAATTCGGACAAACTGTTCAGATTTTCCCATTTCTTTTGATGCTTGTTTTATAGAAATACTTTTTGGCATATCTTCTTTCATTGTTCCCCCTCCTTTTCTCTAAAATTGAGGTTCTTTTTATTTCCCATATTTTCTTATTATAGTTCCATTTTCGTTTTATGTCAACATCTCTTTGCATATTTTCGTATGATGGTTACCAATTATTGACTTTTTATTTAATTTTATGTATACTAATGATTGGTCTTTTTATTTACCCATTTTAAGGAATGGGACAATTTATTCTAAATGAACCTTCTATATAATTATAGAAAGGTTTTTTCTCTTGTTTCATTTCTCATAATAAACTATTTATAATAGGAGGAAATATAAAATGAGAAATCCAAATGGATTTGGTTGTGTTTATAGAGCACATGGAAACAGAAGAAAACCATATATTGCAAGAATTACAATTGGATGGGATGAAAATGGTAAACAACTTTTTGAACCATTAGGAAGTTTTGAAACAAAAGCAGAAGGAATTCAGGCATTAATCGAATATCACGATGCACCATATGACCCATATTCTAGCAAAAAGACATTTGCTGATGTATATGCAGACTGGTATAAAAAGAAATTCCAAAATAGTGATAATATAAAAGGTACCTCTAAGTCAAATAGAGTAGCTTATGAATATGCTTATCGTTGCAGTTCTACTCTACACAATATAAAATTCAAAAATCTCCGAACACATGACTTACAGGAGGCAGTTAATCACCTTGATAGCTATAGTAGTAAAAGCAAATTAAAAATGCTTTTCGGTCAATTATATCTTTATGCAACTAATATGGAAATTGTAAAAAAAGACTACTCTGAATTCGTTAATATTGGGGCAAAACCAGAATCAACACTTCTACGTCAAGTATTTACTGCTGACGAAATCGAATTTTTGTATCAACATTTAGACATACCATATGTTGATACGTTATTGTTAATGATTTTTCACGGTTTGCGTCCAACAGAGTTAATAACAATAAAAACAAAAGACGTATTTCTAGATCAGAATTATTTTGTTTGTGGGATTAAGACAGAAGCAGGAAAACATAGAACTATACCAATTAGTAAGTTAGCTCGCAAGTTTGTAGAACATTGGTATGCTAAGTCAACCGCTGAAAACTCTGAATGGCTTATTTCTAATCGAAATGGTCTTCAAATGAAGTACACAAATTATAATCGAGATATTATGCAAAAAGTGTTATCTTCTTTAGATGCGCATCATACTTTATATGATGCTCGACATTCTTTTGCTACTTATATGGATAAGGTGAATGCCAATAAGTTGTGTACACAAAAGATTATGGGGCATTCTCCCAAAAGTTTAATTGATAAAGTTTATACACATAAGACTTTAGAAGATTTGCAATTTGAAATTGATCGTTTAGAAACTTTATTTGATACGCAGAAACTACTCGATATCGTACAAAAGAAATATCGTTAATTTTTTTATCAAGGTAAAATAGACACACAATATACAGAATCTCTTCAAACCCTATCTAAATCAATCATTGTACGACTATTGTTACTACTAGTACATAATTCGTACACATATTAGTACACAATATGT
>CAQZSK010000049.1 GCA_948934525.1 uncultured Clostridia bacterium | reverse complement strand
GTATATGTGGATTATTTATTAATGTTCAGTTAAATTATTGTGGTTTTATAACTCCATTATTTGTTATTGAATGTTAACAATTTCTGTATTATACTGTTACTTTTATTATATCGTCGGAATAGAATATTTGAGAATATATCTGATTTACTCAATTCACATAGATTTCAATTCCCAACAGTGTTAGTTGTTATGACCTCGTACCAATAGTATTTATTAAAGTATGCAAAAATATTATATTATAGGATATATATATATACAAGTACATTTTTTTTGTTGAGAAAACAAGTAAAAAATTATTGGAAGTATAGAGAAAAGCACTGATGCAAAAATTGACCATTTAACTGCAGTATTAGACGTTGAAGCTTTAAACTGCGATAATACTCTCGTGCTTGATCTTCCACTTGGCTTTGCAATTTGAGAAAATATAAGAAAAAAAATACTTTAATAATGTTTAAGTGTAAACATTGCTTTGATATTGGAGATTTGGATGTCATTACAAAAGAATAATTAGTGATTAATTTTTCATTATCTATCTTTAAATATCCAAATTGTGTATACAACTACTTGTAGGTTGTAAATTTTTTTGGATTAAACTGATATTGTTAGGGTTAAAATAAAAAAATAGACATGTGTTAAGATATCAATTGAGGTTGCAGTAATATTTTTAAAAAGTTTTCCTTAGAAGAATTATTTTAGAGGACATTTTGTGCAAAGAAATCTAATCTCTCGAGACTTCAAATCAGTCCTTTCTAAAAATGAACAAAAAGACATTTCAAAAGAGGAGACATTGCAAATGAAACGAAAGAAAAATGTGGAAAACATGATAAAGATACCAAGATATTCTATTGTAACAATAAGAATATTGTGTATGTTTACACTGGTTTAGTCAGTTTTAGATACCCACTAAAAAATGAACCACAGATAAAATGTTCCCGTAAATAAAGACATTGACACATTATTTTCTTTATTTGAAAAGATAAATTTTTTTCTTATCTTATCAGTAGTAAAAAAAAGTTTTTGATAACATAATTTATTCTTGTTTTATTTATTTATTCTATTATCTCTTCCTCATTTTATTAAATTTGTGTGATCTCCATTAATTAGGGGTGACCCAATTACTCCTAGCCATCCTTATAAGTAAAAACACTTGCTTATCAGCGTGGAGAACTCCTAGTTATAGTGTAATGGCGTGATATGGAATGTATCAATAGAAATATCAAAAAAAAATGAAAGTAAGCAATTAGAGAATGTATTTTGATTGAAGGTTATACCTGACGATGTGTGATATATAAACTCAAATAATTTGATTTTATTATCCTGTTTTTTTATTCAAAGTTATGTACAAGCAGAAGTATGTCATGTTGTCCATTTTGTAAGTTATTTTACAGTAGGTTTATTTGACACACATATTAAAACTTCTCATTGATAATAAAAAGAATTAAATTAAATTGGAACTATATCATTTTAAAATAGTATTAATCATTTTATAGTTTTCTAATGCTGATTAATACAAAAAATTTTACGAATAAATTTCTGAACAAAGATGTGTCTACTAGAGAAAACACGGAAATTAGTAACAGTGTTGGAATTATATATTCACCAGATTTGACAGATTCTTATGCTTTAGAAAAGGATAAAGGTCAAGATATTACAAATATACATTCTGTAGAATCTATAACTGTTAAACAACTTAATGATGAAAAGGATTGGGAAGATGATCCAACATATATGGATAATTCTCCTTATTCACAAGTACGCGCAGTTGTGGAAGCTGCTGATGACCTAACTATTAGAGTCAATCACTGAAGAACTTGGTTCTTAACAACAGTCTTTGTTGTTGTGATTTCAGGTGTCAATCAATTTTTTTCATTAAGATATCCGTCTATCTTGATCAATTTTCTTGTTGCGCAAGTTGTCAGTTATCCAATCGGTAAATTATTGGCTATTTTACCTAGTGGGAAGTGTTCCTTTTGTCCTTTCTTTGATCTAAATCCAGACCCTTTTTCAAAAAACGAGCATGCTGTAATAACTATTTCAGTGTCCTTAACTGCTTCAACAGCATATGCTATGTATATTTTGAATGCACAAAAGAGTTTTTACAATATGGATATGAACTTTGGTTATTAGTTATTATTGGTTTGGACTTCCCAAATTTTAGGCTATGGTGCTGTTGGTCTTGCCAGAAGATTCATTATTTATCCAACAATTTTAATCTGACCTGCAAACCTAATTAGCGTATCATTATTTGAATGTTTACACAAAAGAGAAAAAA
>CAQZSK010000048.1 GCA_948934525.1 uncultured Clostridia bacterium | reverse complement strand
CTATATAATTCTAAATATTTCGCATATTCCACTAATGTTTCTTGTGTTATGTTACAATATTCTTTTTTTACTGCATATGCTATAATTTTATTGGTTTCATTTTCTATTTCTATACTCGCTGTAGCTTCTTCTAATGAATCTTGTGTAAATATTTTTATTGCTTTATACTGGATCTCTCCATTATCATAATCCCAAATTCTATAGGTAATATACTCAGAGGAAAACTGATTATAAAAATCTTGTGTTATGATGTTTCGTTTCATTAACTCTTGAAATTTCTTTAATGTATCATCTATATTCTCATCATTAATTTCAATACTTCCATTACCTTCTGCTCCTTTTATTATTGTCGTTTCCATTTTGCTTACACTATCTGAAACTCTAACACTATACTTGCCTGTATTATATTTACTATATATTGTCTCAATTAATCCTATCCATTCTTCATTTTCATTTAAAGTTTGTATTTTTTTATTTATCGTATATTTATCAGCCAATAATTTCTTATCTTGAATTTTAGTGATTAATTTAGGGATAGCAAATGAAAGTATCATAATAAATACAAATGCTGCATACATCAAAAATGTTCTATTCTTCACCATTATCCACCTCCAGATAAAATGATACACAAGTTCCTTTGTTTAACTCACTTTCAATCATAAGCTTCGTATGATGAAGATTTGCAATCTTTTCACATATTGAAAGTCCAATACCATTTCTTCCATTTTCTCTTGCTCTTGCCTTGTCTACCATATAAAAACTTTCTAGTATTCTTGGTAAATCTTCTTTTGGGATTCCACATCCTGTATCTTCTACTGAAATCCTATATTTATCTTTTTCCTTTTTTCCTAATACCTTTATCCTTTTATCCTTTGGATTTGCTTTCTTACTGTTATCTATTAAATTTCTCAAACAATCTTCTAACAACACTTTATCTGCTATGATACATCCATCTTCTATCTCTAATTTCAATTCTATATCTTCCAAACTCTCGTGTATGTCGTTATATAGGTTATTCATAAAACACACTACATCTATCTTTTCTAATTCAATGTTTTCATTTGAAAGTTCCATCAAGTCCATTAACTTATGTGCCAAAGTCTCTAATCTTTTAGCCTCATGAAATATATAATTTGCAGATTTTATATTAGTTTCTTTATCATATTTTCCACTTCTCAAAATGTCAGCATATCCTATAATAGAAGTCATTGGATTTTTTAATTCATGTGTAAAATTGGTAATAAACTCTTCTTTTCGCTTTACTGAAAGTTCTAACTCATTTATTTTATTTTCAATTGTTTCTATCATTTGGTTAAAACTGATAGCAAGTTCCCCAATCTCATCATTTGACTTGATACTTACTCTCTCATGATAAGAACCTTTTGTTATTTTTTTGCTCATTTCATTTAATTTTCTAATTGGTTTCGTTAAAAATATCGCTAATACACATATAACAATAGACACAGTTATAATAACTGCTATATCCACTTTGTAAAAAAATGCAATTTGTCTATCCCTTTCTGTAAAAATATCTGTTATATCATATCTACTGATTAGGATTACCCTTTGATTATTAATTTCCACACTAGAAGATACTAGCATATATTTTAGGCTATCTATCTCTTTTATTATATATTTAACTTCTTTTGCATTACTTAAAAATGCTAGACTTTCTTCATCTATATCAATATTTGAATATATCTTTTCATTTTCAATATAAATTGATATTTTTTTACTATTAGCTAAATAGGAAACAAAACTTATGGCATAACTGCTCAATTTTTCCCTTGATATGTTTCCATTTTTATCAATATTGCTATCTATATTATTCTCTATTCCATATCTTTCTAAGTTATGAGACTCTACATTTTGATTGATCATTTTTTCTAATGAATGTTCAAAATTGCTTTTTATAATGATTATACCTGCAAGCGAAAAAATGATTGAAATAATCGCTATCACAGATATAACTATTTTTACTCCAAATTTCATTTACTTCTCCTAAATATATATCCTACTCCATGAATTGTCTTAATTCTATCATTTAAGTCTAACTTCTTCCTTATTCTTTGTATATGGAGTGTTAATGTTTGAGAATCCAATTCTTCATCATTCCATACTTTCTGTAGTATCTCTTCTCTTTTTAGTGCTTTATCTTGGTTTTCATATAAATACAAGAACAAATCAAATTCTTTTGGTGTTAATTTTATTTCTCTTCCTTGACGTTTTATAATTCTACTTTCTAAATTAATTTGTGTATCCCCTAGTTCTATTTTCTTATGGCACCTTCTAACAACTGCATTTACCCTTGAAATTAGTTCCTCTACTTCAAAAGGTTTTACAATATAATCATCTGCTCCCATATCTAATCCTTTTATTCTATCTTTAAGCTGACCTTT
>CAQZSK010000047.1 GCA_948934525.1 uncultured Clostridia bacterium | reverse complement strand
CGTTGTGAGTCATAACTTGTTTTCTGATCTTCATTATCTGTAGAAACTCTACAATAAGCACAAGTACGAATAAGCTTATATTTTAAATTTCCTTTTAAGCACATTGTTTTAGAAGTTGGTGCTATTACTTCAACATTTTTATTATTCATTTATTCCTTTCTTAATTGTTGAAGAGTAGCATATTTCAAATATTTTTTTATTATACAAAACTATATTCTGAATTGTTTAATTTATTGTATTTTGCATATTCGTTTTCAATTTTATTTTTGATTTTTTTATATTCGTTATTATCAATTAAGTTATTATCTTTGATAAATTCTAGCATAGCAATTTCTGCTACATAAGTTTTTAAATAGTCTAATCTTTTATCACTTCTTTCTTGCATAAATTATTACCCCCTTAAATTCTTAAACAATTCATATCATAGTTACGCACCAATTTTCTTTAAAATATCTTAAAGAAATTATAACGCACTTATTCATCTTATACAGCCCTACAAACAAAAAAGATAGCTTTCAAAATTACAAAAATAGGAGAAATAATAGTCATACTTATGGTCGAAATTATGACCATCAAAAACTCACTTTTTCTAAAATAATCAAAACAAAATAAAAGCAGGATAAACCTGTTTACAAACAACTAGCCAGTGGCTAGTTTTCTCTTATTTCATAAGGTATTAGTGAAAACACAAGTGTTTACATTTTTAGTATTTGTTATACAATCGTTAACTTTGTCTTTTTCTAAAATACTTATAAATAATGGCTTTCTAAAATGTGTTTAACAATCGTACACACTTTTTGAATGTAATTTTTCTAAAATTTTGGCCATAATTTTTTAGAATTTTTAACAATTTTATGGCCATAGTTTTGAAGAAATTTACTAATGAAGATATATATATGAATATGAAAAAAGCACTACCCACAATACAAGTAGCACCTTTAGACACAATTCTTTCATATTCTACTATATTGTATCACTTGAATTTTTATAGTCAATAAGGATAAAATGTCTGATATTTTTCGGTAAAAATGTCGATTTAAAACTTTATAATCCTTTATTTTATATGGTTTAGTTTAATTAAGTACTTATATGGGTTTATTTACATTAAGTTAAACAAATATATTTTTATTTTATAATTTGGTGGGAAAAAGAAATGAATTAGTGTATAATTATGTTTGAAAAGAGTTGATAATATGATTGATAGAAATATTGAAACTGATCGATTAAGCTTAAAAATTCCAATTATGGAAGAGCAATATCTTTTATGGAATATATTAAGACAAGAGATAGTTTGGCAATACTATATGAGCATTCCAGAAAGATTTAATAATGATAGGAAACTATTTCAAGAATCATTAAATGATTGGTCTAAACAAGAAAAATTTTTTAGAAAGAAAATTGATAATTTAAATAATGATTCGGATAAATATACTTGGACAATACATTTAAAAGATGGAACTGTTATAGGGCAAATAACAGTTCAGCCCAATCCTAAGTATCCTGAAAATCCTAAAATAAGAGACATTGGTTGGTATATTGATCCAAAATTACAAGGTAATGGCTATGCCTATGAAGCGGCAAAAGCAATACTTGATTATATGTTCACTATTACCGATATAGAAGAAATACAAACAGGTGCAAATGTTGTTAATATGCCTTCTTGGAAACTGATGGAGAAATTAGGCTTTGTTAGAGTTGGACAATTACCTAGCTCTCATTATGATAAAAATGGAAATCAATTAGAATCTTATAATTACATACTTAATAGAGAACTATATTTCTCAAAAAATAGTGAAACTAAAAAAATCAAATAATATTTTATGTGTTAAATGAAATATATCATCTGATTTTTTATATTCAACAATTATTTTCAATTTGAAATACGCTATTTTAAAGTCCTAGTGATAAAGTTATATCTAATTTATCAATATGTACTTTTTCTTGTTCTAACTGTGTACCAATAGTAATATTGGTATTTATTTTGTAATCAAAATTTATTATATCTAGTATTTTAAAATAATATGGTATATGTGTTCCGTAAGAGTAAGCACAGAAGATCAGGCCAGAGAGGGATTTAGCCTACCAGAACAAGAAAAGCGTTTAAGGGCTATGTGCGAGTTCAAAGGTTATGAAGTATATAAAGTATATGAGGATGCAGGAATAAGTGCTAAAACAGGTAATAAACGCCCTGCATTTGATGAATTATTACAAGATATTAAAGATAAGAAATGTAATACTATTGTTGTATTAAAATTAGATAGATTAACTCGTTCTGTTGCCGATTGGGAGAAGATCTTAACTTTCCTAGAAGAAAATGAGACATTTCTTGATTGTGCTAATGATGATATTAATACTACTAATGCAAATGGTAAAATGACTTCAAGAATACTTACTTCAGTTAGTCAACAAGAGATAGAAAGAACTTCAGAAAGAACTAAAATTGGTTTGGCAGGTGCAATTAAGGGACCCTTATTCAAATAGCGTGAATTAATCTAATAAAAAAATTTTGTTTCTTAGAAAATT
>CAQZSK010000046.1 GCA_948934525.1 uncultured Clostridia bacterium | reverse complement strand
TATATCATGCATTTCTGATATAATCCACTTCGCTCACGTTATTTGAATAAGAGCCGATAAAAGTTGGTCAGCCATCTAGTACATAATAGCACCAATATTTTAACACAAAAAATATCATAGTTTAATTGCTACGATATTTTATAGGATTCCAAAGGATTTCCTTTGGCACAAAGCTAAATTGTTTTTGACAACTTAGTAGTGTGTTACTTACTTGGTAGATAAGAAACTAGATATATCAATTTCTTGATCATTAATTAGAAATATGAAATTTACATTTAAGTAATTAGCTACTTTGTAAGGAATAGTAATTGCTTTTGACCAGTCATGTAATATATTAAAATTAAAATCTTTATTTGTATAATAATTAACAATTAGACATTCATCTGAAATTTTAATATTAACTTTCCTAATCTTTTGTATTTCTTTATTCATAGTATCTTGGATACTAGAATTTATAGTTCTATGATAGGTAACATCTAACTTATCTGCTAAAACTAAAGCTAAACCTACTAAAGATGTTATATTATTTCCTTTCGAATGGTCTTGAATTGCTTGTTTTAAAACTTCCAATTCATCTTCAGTTAAATCATTTATTTCAATATAATCTACAAATATTTTACTACTTTCTAAAGCATGTTCCACTTTATCACCTTTGCTTAAACCAATATCATGTAAAAGTGCAGCAGCCATTCCTAATTCAATAGTTCTTTCATCAGCATTTAATTGTACTAATATATCTTTAACATAATTAGCAACTCTTTTATAATGTTCTAATCCATGTTCCCAATCCCATTTACCATCTGTTATAAATTTGATACTTTCAATTTTTTGAACTGTTTTCAAATATTCTTTATTATTTAAAATTTTACTGTATAACTTCATAAATAGTTACCTCCTAGATATAATTTTACCATTTTTTAGATAAATTAACAATTGGTGCTATTATGTACGTGGTAGACAGCTTCCCTGTATCAAATGGCACCAACTCATTTTTGGTGTTATCACTATTGCTATCATTTGAATTATTAGATAACTCAAATTTGTATTCTTTGCCTGTTTTTAGAACAAATCTAGCTACTCTAGGTAGTTTATTACCATCTTCATCAAAATCTCCTACAATGATACATTCAATCATATTTTCAAATGCTTCACGATTGTTTATCACTTAAATCATGAACACGATTAATAAGATTGATTACCTTTTGTACTTCTTCTGGTTCCTTTACCATAAATAAATCACTTCCTTACATATAAATAGGATATCTTAAATTAAATGTCTCGATAAAAAGAAAAAAGAACACTTTTTACTATCGTGTTCCATATAATCATTTATTAAATTCTTTCATCATTTCATATTGTTGAAGTATCGATTCTTTCATACTTTTTTTATCTCTATTATCAATAAGATGATTAGTACTTTGACTTACAAGTTCTAGACTATTTAGAGGTATTATATAACTTCCTCCAGGAAACTCACATTTTCCATTACCAGCAATTAAACCATTATCATATAATTCTTTGCATAAATTATCATCTATTTTTTCTACTATATTAGAAATTAAAATATCTCGATACTTAACATCATTACTTGAAAATGATGGAGTATATGTATATTTATATCCATTGATATAAACAGCATTATCTTTCACATCAAAATTAAATTTTTTCAATGTATTAAATACCTTGTTTGAAGCGTTTGTAAGTTGAGATTTAAGAGTACTAATACTTGTATCATCATGTTCCTTATTTTCACTAAAAAGATCCTCACTAACCCCATTATCAAAATTTATATAACACTCTAATTTCTTATTATCATTCATCTTACAACTATAAACGTTATCATAATCTTTATCTTTCTTTAATTCTTCCCATAACTTAGTATAATAATCATCATTACTATTATTCTTTATTTCCTCGTTATTTTTTATATTTGATAATAATTCTTGCTTAGATGTATCATCAATAAATTCTACTAAAATATAATCTTGATTTTTGATACTTAAATTAATGGTAGTTTTTACTTTAACCCCTTTAGAAGTATCAAAGCCTTTTTCCTTTGCTAGATTATAAAGATTATCTATACTATCGCCAATACTCTTTCCTTTAACATCAATATCATTATAAATACTTACACAGTCATCATTTAAACAAGCAATATCATTTACTTTATTTTCTTTTATAGTTAATACAAAAGATGGATTGATTTCTATAAATACGTAATCTATTTTATCCTTTGAAATCTCATTAATGGTATTACTCATTTTATTAGCATTCATATCATCTAACTTATTACTAATAAACCTATATCCAAAGAATAATATTATTGGTACAAAAAAAATTAATAATATTATTAAAAATATTTTCTTTCCTTTTCCTTTTTTCTTTCCTATTTCTTCATTTTTTATTTGTTTCTTACTCACATAAACCACTTACTTTCTATAATAATACTTGATTAGCACTTTTAATTTGATTTTATCTAATTCAGTTTCAACAATAAAATTTTCATAAATAAATCACTCTTTTTTTATCACTTATAATTATATCATAAATTTTGAAACTTTAATACAATTTGTGTAACTTACATAGGGCAATCGCAAGAAAAAAGTCAATAATGTTTTGAAATACTTCAAATATTC
>CAQZSK010000045.1 GCA_948934525.1 uncultured Clostridia bacterium | reverse complement strand
TAACTCAGGAAATACAGCAGCTAAAAATTTAGGTGATTTCGTAAGCAAAACAAATACAAATGGAGGATATTATTTAGGAAGATATGAGGCGAGTCAGGGAAGTGATGGAAAAGTGGACTCGCAGGTAAACAAGAGTCCATGGACAGATATAACGCAGCCAAATGCAGCAACGAAAGCTCGAGGAATGTATAATAGTAATTATATAGAAAGTGATTTGATCAATAGTTATAGCTGGGATACAGCAATTGTGTTTATTCAGAAATATTCTGGAAATACAAATTATGCAAACAAGAGATCAGTTAATTCAAGCAAGTTGAATACAGGAAAAGCAGGAGACAAAGTATGTAATATCCATGATATGGCTTCAAATTGCTCAGAGTGGAGTACAGAACACTCGACTTACACGTCTAGTAGTGATACTATTTACCCTTGCGTTGGTAGAGGTGGTGACTACTCCTACGGCAGCGACGACAGTTGCACGGCTTACCGCGGCTTCACTACCGTGACGAACAACCGTGCCAGCCATTCTTTCCGCCCGCTTATTTATGTAAAGTAAGCTGGAAATGGAGAATATAAATAATTTTGTGTAATTTGAAGATATATTGAAGAAAAACTTCTTTATGATAAAAATATCATAAGGAAGTTTTTTATAACTTCATGAGTAATTCGCTAGTTAGGCTGGGGATGGTTAGACAAAGAACTAAAATTATTGGAGTAAGAAATACAGAAATTACTTTAAGTTAAAGAAGATAATCGAAAGAAAGTCCAAGAGATATTGAAATAGAATATATAGGAAAAGAAGTGAATAACTAAGAAAGTTTAAAAAACTCTTGACATTCTTTATACCTAGTAATACAATGTATAAAAATACATAGAATTACTAGGTATGGAGGAGGAACAAATGAAAGTAGGTAAAGAACTATTAAAAGGAAGTACTAATATGCTTGTTTTGAGTTTATTAGAAAAGGAAAATATGTATGGATATCAAATGATTAAAGAATTAAGTCAAAAATCCAAAAATATATTTGAACTTCAAGAAGGAACGCTATATCCAATATTACATGGATTAGAAGAAAAAAGCTATATTACTTCTTATTGGGAAGAAGCAGGTGGCAAAAAAAGAAAGTATTATTCTATTACTAAAAAAGGAAAGAGATATTTAGAAGAGAAAAAGGATGAATGGAAAGTTTTTAGTAATGGAATTCATCAGATAATAGGGGGTGTTTTATTTGAAAATTAACACCTTTTTAGAAAAAGTATGTGAACAGATAAAATACAAGCCAGTAAGGAAACAAATTTGTGAAGAATTAGAAGAGCATTTATTAGAAATAAAAGAAGAAAAAGCAAATGTAGAAAATTTAGCAGAAGAAGAGGCTGAAGAAAAAGCTGTTCAAGCAATGGGAGACCCAGAGAAAATAGGAAAAAAGCTAAATAAAATACATAGACCAAAACTAGATTGGCAATTATTAGTTTTAGTTATGATATTAATTTTCTATGGAATCTTCAATATAGTTTATAAAACAAATACAAATACTAATACAAAAGATATAAAAGAGAGCATTTTTTACATGATAATTGGTATAGGAGCAGGAATAGTTTTATATTGCTATGATTATAGAAAAATACAAAAATTTTCTAATATTATTTATCTGTTAGCGACACTATTGATTATTTTAGCTTTTATACCAACATTTGGTGCTACACATGGAGGGATACAATATATTTCCATAATGAAAGTGATGTTTAATCCAACAATGCTATCTGTTCCATTATATATTATTGCTTTTGCAGATTTTTTAATAAATATTAAAGAAAAAAAGATAAAAGAATATGGCATATTTAATAAAAAAATTTATATTACAATCAATGGTAAGTTTAAGGTTATAGTAAGCAGTATTATTTCTTTGATATTAGTTTTAGCAATTCCTTCTATTACAAATGCAATAATGTTAGGGATAGTATATGGAGTGATAGGAATAATCTATATTTGGAAAACAAGCAACAATAAACAAAAGTTAATATCCATTTTATCTGGAAGTATATTGGTGATTGCAATAACTTTGACTTTTTTGATTAGTTTAAATTGTCTACCAATACAAAAAGTGATATATTCATTAAAACCTGAAAATGGTTCACAAAATTTAGGCTATGTAGGAATGTTACAAAAAGAGATAATAGAAAATAGCAAGTTAATAGGATTAGCAGATACATCAGTTATATTAGAAGAAAATATTGTTACAGAAGAAAGCAATTATACTTTTATCTATTTAATGGGAAAATTAGGTATTTTAGCAGTTGGGATATTAACAATAGTGATTATTTTAATGTCAATAAAATTGATAGTTAATGCTAAATTAATAAAAGATATGTATGGAAAAATAGCAATAATTGGGTTAGGAACATTATATATTTTGCAATCTGTATTCAATATTTTAATGAATCTTAATTTAGGAATACAAACAAATGTAAATTTACCATTTGTTTGTGAAGGTGGAGTTTTCTTTATTATTAATTGTATCAGCATTGCTTTTCTACTATCAATTTATAGAAGAAAAGACATTGATTTAGAAATGAAAAATTATGAAATGAATTAAGATTTTAATTTATGTAAAATTTATAAGAGGAGAAAATCGATATTGTGATTTTCTCTTATATTTATAGAGGAATTTAAAAAAGTTAAATGTAAAAGTAAATTCCACTTCTAACTGAATTTACTAGTTCAAGAG
>CAQZSK010000044.1 GCA_948934525.1 uncultured Clostridia bacterium | reverse complement strand
ACAGGAACAGCATGGATAGATGAAAATAGAGATGGAAAAAGAGAAGAAACAGAACAGATACTAGCAGGAGTACAAGTTATTTTATTATATAAATCAAATAGCCAAATAGTTAAAGACGAAACAACAGGAGCAGAAAAAGTTACAACTACAGGAGAAGATGGGAAATATGAATTTACAGGCTTAGTACCAGATGAATATCTAGTATTATTCCTATATGATGCAGGAAAATATAGTATTACAGATTACCAAAAAGAAGGAGTAGCAGAAAGTATTAACTCAGATGCAACAAGTATGAAGATTGTATTAAATGGAGAACAAAGACAAGCAGGAGTAAGCAATACTATTAAAATTATAGATAGTCATATAAGAGATATTGATATTGGACTATTTGTAGCAGAAAAATTTGATTTAAGATTAGACAAATATATTAGCAAAATTACAGTAACAACACCAAGTAATGGAACAAAAGTATATAACTATAACAATTCAAAATTAACGAAAAGAGAAATTGCAAGCAAAGATGTAGGAAATACGCAATTAGTAGTAGAATACAAAATTGTAGTAACAAATGAAGGACAAGTAGAAGGATATGTAAAGAAAATTATTGACTATTTACCAGATGATGCGAAATTCAGTAGTGAATTAAACAAAGATTGGTATAGTTCAGATAATAGTGGAGCAGTATATAACACAGCATTAGCAAACGAGAAGCTTAAATCAGGAGAAAGTAAAGAAGTAAAATTAGTATTAAGCTTCAATATTACAAATAAAAACATCGGAAAAATGATTAATAATAATGCAGAAATTTATGAAAGCTATAATGAATTAGGATTAGAAGATATTGATTCAATTGCAGCAAATAGACTAGAGACAGAAGATGATATGTCAAGTGCAGATGTAATGGTATCAGTTGCAACAGGTAAAGTGATAATATACACAACATTTGCGTTAGCAATAACAGCATTATTAGGCTTTGGAATTTTTGAAATTAAAAAACACGTTTTAACAGGGAAGAAAAGTTAGAAAGGAGGCAAAGAAATATGACTCAAAGAAAAAATAGAAAAGAAAAATATTATATTTTAGTAGTATTATTGCTAGCTATATTAGCAGTGTTACTACTACCAAATCTAATTATTTCTTCTATGCAAAATGTTACAAAAGATAGATTACAAAAATTAAGTTCAAATGGAAAATATACTATTGAAATCATTGATAAAGTTACAGGAAATGGAGTTCATCATTCAGAGGTAGAAGTATTGAATGTGAATAAGATACAAACTACTATGTATTCATTTGACATTGATATTGCAGATGTCCCAGGAAGTATCTTCTACTGTGCTGAATTAGGAACTTATTTTGAACCACTAGCAGCAAATGCTACAGAATATCCTGCTTTGCGTGTATACTATGCAGTAGATAAATATACAGATGATTGGTCACCAAAGCTATGGGTAGGAGAGTGCGAATGGAGAGGTAGATGTATAGAAGAAGAAGATAAAGGAAAAAATACCTATCCACTTTTTAGATGTGGCAGTCACGTAGATGTTTTAAAAGCAGGAGGAGATTATGATCCAGCAGCAGGCTATATTTTAACATATCCTGCTATAGAGGATGTAACAAGTGAAAAACAGCAAGCTTTGTGGAATACTTCATTAAATGAAGGAAAGAAAGCAGAACCAAATGAGATTTATGAAGAAGCAGTTCATTATCAGGAATTTCATGACCAAATAACAGACTTTGGTTCAAATGTAAGTAAACCAGATATTAAGGCAAAAGATGAAACAAACAATGAAATAGTAAGAGTAAAAGCAAATATTTCAGCACAAACATTAACAGTTGGTCCATATTCTATTGATTATATTGTTGGAATTTTCAAAGACCCTAATATTACTTTTGGTGGAATTTCAGATATGTATATGAAGGGATATAATGCTTGGGGACAAGAAGTTAGAAGTAGGATAGATATTAAAGCATATATTGACCAAAATAATAAAACATATAATAATTTAAAATATTTTAAACCAAATAAAGAAGATAAATCTTTTGTAGATAGATCAACACAACAAGTATATCCAAAAGGTAAATCTGGAGGAGAATCTTCTTTCAATGTAGTAATAGATAATCCAAATGCAGGAATAGATGATCCACAAAACTATGTAGCATATGTAGAATTACATATTGAATTTCAATGGATGGCAGCAACACAAGCAACTGTATGTAAAATGGATGGATATTATTATACTGTGGCATGGAAGCATCTTGAACACGCACGTTGTTGTCACCATGAATGCGATAGTGATAAATGTAGACATAGATGTCGTAGAAGTTGTACAGACTGTCTAAAATTATCTTGGCTAGATGAAACTCAAACACAAAAACATGTTAATTTATTAGTTGGTGAAAGAGTATTATGTAAGGCAGAATTAATAGTAGGTACAAAGATTAAGGTGCCAACTAAGCTAGGTGGCTATGTATGGGAAGATGTACCAAGTGGAAAAGAAAATCTAGCAGATGGAAAACTAAACAAAAATGATAGAATGCTTCCTAACATAAAAGTAACATTATACAAAGAAAATGGACAAATTGCACAATTAATGGACAACCCAAGTGATAGTGGATTAACTGATGCAGAAGTAATTGGTAGAGTAAATCCAACTTATACAAATTCAGAAGGATATTACATATTTGACGGATTAGATCCATTAACAAAATATTATGTACAATTTGAATATAATGGACAAACTTACTTACCAACAGACTATAAACAAAAAGGTACCAGCTGGGAAAATTCATCAAAAGGAACTGAAACGCCACGTGAAAGAGATATTTATGATAACACTTTTGCAGAAATTGGCTCAAGTCCAGCAAACTATCAAGTACCAAATAATGCATTACAAATTGCGCCATTAATAACAGACAAAAATGATAATAGAATTAAATATAATGAGGCATTTTCAC
>CAQZSK010000043.1 GCA_948934525.1 uncultured Clostridia bacterium | reverse complement strand
TACTATTATTGTAATTATTAGCGCTATCAACGTAATTCCGGTTGTTTCTTTTCATCTTTCTTCCTCCTTTGATTTTTGCCTTCTTTTTGTATGGCACTTTTAAATTAAAAAGACTACATATTAGCTTTCACTAATATATAGCCTTCTTATTTGTGGAGTATGGAATTTTTTATTATAACTTTTATTATGGCAAACCAGCAACAGTTTTGCCCTTTTTATTATAAACATTCTTCCTCCTCCTTTGTTTTCTAATTTAGATAGACAAAATAATCCATCTTTATTTTCATAATTTTACACATTTCTCCTTTTTTTGTCAATACTTATTTGAAAATGTAATGTTTTTGTAATATTCTTAACCACAATTTATTTTAGCACACTATATATACATTAACTTTTTAATGCCTCGAGGGCACCCCAATTCCTGAGGTGCCCTCAATGGATACGTTAAACGGTTCAGTATTTAGCCGCGCGCCAAAACAACACGATACCTTACCGCTCGGAATTCAGCTCCAGCGTTCTCCAAGGCGTTGAAATCTTTGCCATGGATAGGCTTGCGGATGGTCTTCTCGCCGCGCTTGTATGAGCGGTGAAGCTCCTGCAAGATTCCAGCGGCGCTGGTCACGCTCTCAATCGGCATGGTTTGGATTTCATATAAGATTGCGTAAATGGGGAGCTTCAGCTCCTCTCTTACAAACGTAGCCTGAGCTTCGCTCAGCTGCAGGCTTACCTCCTTGTTGCCCTTCTGCCGAAGGGTATTGAACTTCTGTTCCAGCTTGCGCATGTTCTTTCCAGAATTGCTCATTCCGATTCTCCTAACATAATTTTTTTCCACTCGTAAAAGTAGGAATTCATATTATATCATATTTTTCTTGTCTTGTAAATCTTCATTCTAGTTTGGCAATACTTCTTTCATTATTTTTTCCATATACCGCTTTCCCATTTTACTCACTTATCTTAAAGTCTTCAAATAGTTGTATATGTATTTTATCTCTACTCAAATTAAACCTCTATTTTCCTTATACAACAAGCAACGGCGGGTCCCATATTCAGGGGAACCCACCGTTGCTGTTTGTTTTACGGTTCAATATTTAGCCGCGCTTGAAAATGATGCGATATTTCACCGGCCGGAATTCTACGCCAGCGCGCTCGAGCGCGCGGACTTCCTTCTGGCGGAGATCCTTACGGATGGTCCTCTGCCCGCGCTTGTTGGCACGGTGAACATCCCTAATGATGCTCATGGCAGTAGAAGCATTCGTAATGCGCCTTGTCTGGATTTCGTACAGGCACGGAATAATCTTGAGCTTCAATACCTCCTTCACAAAAGTAGCCTGTTCCTCACTCAGCCGCATGGAAGTCTCGGCAACGCCCTTCTGCCTAGTGGCATTGAGCTGCTGCTCCAACTTCGACATGCGCTTTCCAGCTTCAGTCATTCTTATTCTCCTAACATAAAAATTTTCCACTCCTAAAAGTAGAGAATTATATTATATCATATTTCCCTTTATTTGTAAATGTTTCCTCTAATTTCTGTAATGCTATTTCGCTTAATTTTTCATATCTTTTCCACTTATCTTTTATTTTATCTTCTAATTCTGGTAATATTCCAAAATTTGCATTCATAGGTTGAAATTTTTCATTGTCTGTTGATATATAATTCGTAAGTGCACCAATAACAGTTTCTTTTGGAAATATTACTTTTGTTTCTTTTAACTTTGCAACTGCATTTAATCCTGCCAGAAGACCTGAAGCTATTGATTCTACATACCCTTCTACCCCTGATATCTGCCCTGCAAAAAAAATATTATTATTACTTTTTAAGTTATATGTATTTGTTAATACTTTAGGTGAATTAATAAATGTATTTCTATGCATTACTCCATATCGTACAAAATCTGCATTTTTTAATCCTGGTATCATAGAAAAAACTCTTTTCTGTTCTCCGAATTTTAAGTTAGTTTGGAATCCAACCATGTTATATAATGTTCCTTGCACATTATCTTGCCTCAACTGTACTAATGCATATGGTCTATTTCCTGTTCTAGGATCTGTAAATCCTACTGGTTTTAATGGTCCAAATCTTATTGTATCTGCACCTCTTTTTGCCATTATTTCTATTGGCATACAACCTTCAAAAATTTCTCTCTTTTCAAAATCATGTAAAGTTACTATTTCTGCATTTACTAACTCATTATAGAAGGCTTCATATTCCTCCTTATTCATTGGTAAATTTATATAACTATTATCTCCTTGTTTTCCATATCTATCCCCAAAAAAAGCTATATTAAAATCTATACTATTTTTATCTATTATTGGTGCTGCTGCATCATAAAAATAAAGATTTTCACTTCCAGTAATTGTATTGATTTCCTTTGATAAATTTTCTGATGTTAGCGGTCCTGTTGCAATTATAGTTATTTCATTTTCTTTTATCTCTTTTACTTCTTCTCTGATAAGTTCTATATTTGAATTTTGTTCTATTTGCTCTGTTACTGCTTTTGAAAATCTCTCTCTATCTACAGCTAAAGCTTGTCCTGCTGGCACTGATGTTAGATCTGCAATTTTTATTAGCAATGAATCCAATCTTCTTAGTTCTTCCTTTAATAACCCACATGCATTTGTTAAATTATTTGACTTAAATGAATTACTACATACAATCTCTGCTAAATCATTATTTGAGTGCGCAGGTGAATATTTATTAGGTTTCATTTCATATAATTTAACTTTTATTCCCTGTTTTGCAATTTGATATGCAGCTTCACATCCAGCTAATCCTCCACCTATTACTGTTATATAATCGTTCATCTTATTTTCCTTCCATATCAATTTCAAATATATTGTTAATTTTATGTGATTTTTATATACTGCTTTATAGCATTATATATGTTTATTTATAAAAAATCAATGTTCTCCATTAAATTACAGTTTGAGTTACTTCTTTTTTTGCAATTATTTTATATTACATTTGTGTTACATTTTTAATTGCACTATTTACT
>CAQZSK010000042.1 GCA_948934525.1 uncultured Clostridia bacterium | reverse complement strand
TATATTACGAATGAGCAAATAGTTTTTTTCTAACTTGATTTGACAATTCAGGTTAAATAATGAAGGATTTGATAAACCAAAAAGAATTAATATTTTTACATCAAACTATGATACTTTATTTGAAATGATTTTTGACAAAGTGAGTAAAGACAATAGACTTACTTACTTTAATGATGGTAGTAGAGGCTTTTTTAAAAAATATATTTCAACAGAAAATTATCATCTCAAGGTATCTCATTCTGGAATGAGTGATTCTTTTCAGAGGGAGATACCGACAATCAACTTATTTAAAATTCATGGTTCTGTGACTTGGAGTAATAGTAATGATGGAATTGAAGTTAGCCTAGAGAATGAAATTTTTGAAAAGTTATGTGAATTGAGCGATGAAATTATAAATTCTATAGATAGTAAATGGCTTGAACTTATGCAAAATGTTAAAATTTTAATTGATCCTTCAAAATATAAGGAAGCTATTTTAGATGGGCAAATTGATGAAAAAGTTTTACAAGAGGAGTTATCCATAATATATGGATATTTTAGTAGGGAGATAGATTCATTTTATAAATATTATCAAAAATTACCTGTAGTAAATCCCACTAAGCAAAAATTTAAGGACACTGTATTTCAACAACATTATTATCAATTATTAAGAATGTTGAGTTTTGAACTTGAGAAAACAGATAGTGTTTTGATAGTTTTTGGTTTTTCATTTGCTGATGAACATATTTTAGAGATAGTTAGACGTTCGATTGTCAATCCCAAACTAAAGATTTACGTTATCGCCTTTGATAATAATGCCAAGAGTGATATTGAAAGGAGACTAGGTAATTTAGGAGGGAATATTATTGAATATCTTCCATCAAAAAAATCGCCAGATGGTAGCGAAATCAAGGGGAATTTTTCTTATCTCAATTCTTTATTTGATGGAAAGGTGGAAGATGGAAAATGATAAATCAAAGCTATGTAGTGGGGACTGTTAGAGAGATAAGGGGAACGAATGTAATCCTTCGATTATTTGATAATTCAGCACAAATGACCTATTTTTTCAATGGAGAACGTTATTCAGGAATTATGATTGGGTCATATGTCGGTATTAAGCGTGGGCATTACACGATTGTAGCAAAGATAGAAAAAGAGTATGCTCAAGATATCTTACATGATACAACTGTTCAAGAATTTTCAAAAGATAGATTTATTAGAGAAGTAGAAGCTAAAGTTATAGGCAGTTTTGTTAGAGAACAGTATGTATCGGGAATGGTTGCTTTTCCACAGATATTTAATGATGTAATTTTATTGCCTAATGAACAAATTACTTCCATAATAAGTGGAGAAAATTTTGGAGGAAATCAGCCACCTAAAAATCCTAAATCATATTTTACTATAGGTGAAATATGGCCAGAAGGCATTCCATATAAAGTTAATTGGACAAAAATCTTCAATACGCATATCGCAATTTTTGGTAATACAGGGAGCGGAAAATCTAATACTTTAGCCAGGCTATATAAAAATCTCTTTGATTTAAATAAAGAAAATGTACTAGATTTCGGAAAATCAAAATTTGTAATAATTGACTTTAATGGTGAATATGTTAATAATGCAGTTTTGACAACAAATAAACAGGTATATAAATTGAATACTCGTAAGTTAGATGGAGATAAAATTACAATACCTGCTGATAAATTTTGGGACAAAGAAATGTTGTCAATTTTGTTTGGTGCAACAGCTCAAACACAACAACCATTTTTAGATAGAGTAATTAAATATTATTTTGAGAAAAAAGATTTTGAAGAAAATATTGATAAGTATTTTTGTCAAGCTTTTATAACCACATATAGCTCTCCATCAAAAGAAGCATTAGACTTACTAAAATATGCTCTAGATATTTTGGATGTAAAACATGATGAGGTCTCAAAATGGATTGATTGTAGCGCTTACAATTCTTTGATTCCAGGTTCATACTATAGTAACAAAAAAATAAATGGATGGAGTGAATCTCGAAATAGTAATGGCAGGTGGTATTGGAATGCTGATGCTAATAAAAACGTCTTAATTACAGAAGCTGGAACGATTCCTGAACGTGGTAAAGTGTTGTTTCACACCAATGAAGTTCAAGATAAGATAAGTAATCCCATAGTTCAATTGAGATTAGCAACCTGCTTTCAAATGATTTTTGATTTATCTCATAATACTGTTCAATATGACCATATCGCACCACTTATTCATAGAATAGAAGCACGATCAAATGACTTTGATAAGGTTCTAAAAATTGGGAATACCCAGGAAGTGCAAGAGGTATTTAGTGAAAACAATGTAAATGTAGTTTCGTTAAAAAATGTTAATAAAGATATAAAGATGCTAATACCAATGCTGATAGCTAAAATAAGTTATGATGTCCATAGAAATCAGTTTGATCACGATAGAATTTTTAACCTAATAGTTGATGAGGCACATAATATTCTTTCGGAAAAATCCACTGTTGAATCTGAAAAATGGAAAGATTATAGGCTAGATGTTTTTGAGGAAATTGTAAAAGAAGGACGTAAATTTGGATATTATCTTACAATAGCTAGTCAAAGACCTTCTGATATTTCAGCAACAATTGTTTCTCAAATTCATAATTATTTTATTCATAGGTTAGTTAATGACAATGATTTGAAATTACTTGATAAAACTATGACCTCGTTAGATTATGTTTCAAAATCAAGTATTCCTAATTTATCTGCAGGACAGGCAATTATTACAGGGATTTCATTCGATCTACCTGTGATAGTCAAGATTGATCGCCTTCCAAAAGAAGAAGCACCAAATAGTTCAAATAGTGAATTGTTAGAAATGTGGGAATTTAGAGATACAGAGTAAGGCTCTTGGCTAGATTATGTAAAAGTGAATTGAATTTTTTATGCTTACTTAAAATTTGGATTGATTACTATCTACGAAGATAGTTAATGTATTATTTATAACAAATTATTATGTATTAAAATTGTTACCAGTATATTTTATATTAATTTGTAAAAAAACAATATGAGATAATATGAAGTGACCTCCTAGATTGTCAATTCAGGGATTTAAACTCATA
>CAQZSK010000041.1 GCA_948934525.1 uncultured Clostridia bacterium | reverse complement strand
GTATTTCCAACAGTAAATGCGACAGTACAACTAGCTAGTGATAAGAAAAATGCAATAATAAATATAACAGCAATAGAAGAAAAAAATGGAATAAACAAAATAGAGATATGGATAAATGGAGAAAAGATAGCAGAATATCCATATGATAATGTAAAAACAGAAATAACAGTAAATCCACCATATATAGCAACACAAAATGGAGAATACACAATAAAAGCATATGGAGATTTAATGGCAAGTACAACAGTAGAAGTAACAGGAATAATGCCAGGAATAGAATTTGAGCCAAATGGAAATACAACATGGGAAAAAGAACATTCAACAAAGATAAAATTACAAGAAACAGAAGAAAAAATAAAAACTATGAAATATCAATGGAGCAATAGTGTAACAGAACCAGCAGACAACACATTTGCAGAAAACTGTAAAAATGGAGACACAATAACAAAAAATAATGTCACTGGAACATATTATCTATGGATATTATTAGAAACAGAAAGTGGAGCAACAGCAAAAAGAAGAAGTGAAAGATTTAACTTTGATAATGAAGGACCAACAATAACAGCATTCACAGCAACAAAATATTCAGAAACAGGAATAACACTAAGTGCAACAGCACAAGACATAAAAAGTGGAGCAGTAAAGTTTGAATTTTATGTAGATGATGTGTTAAAAGGAACAGAAACGTGCACAGCAACAACATCAAGTGTAACAAAAACAGTAAATATAACAGGCTTAAGTACAGGAAGTCATAGTTGCAAAGTAATAGTATATGATGCGAAAAATAATAAGAGCACTAAAACAGCATCAGGAACAACTAAATTATATACTTGGACGAAATGGAGTATAAGTAGTACATTTGTTTATGAACTAGATAAAAATGCTGGTACTAGAACGACGACTAATATGTCATTGATGTCACGTGGTACGCCTTGGGGTTCATATTCATTTAATAAAAACAATGGTCGCTTCTCAGTTTCAGGTTATCTTACTTCTATGGCTGATGGAGGAGATGTAGGTACGATTTGGACGATGGGTGGTTGCTCATGTACTAGAGGGCATTCATATATAGAAATTGTTACATGTAAAAGTTCCGCACATTGGATTGGATCTAATTATGGATACTGTATTGAATTGAAAAAATATTCATCAAAATCTACAAGAACTGACAAAAAAGGAACAACACAATATTCAGATGTAACTGCTAATAGTAGCTCAGCATATCCATCTAATGGAGCATCTGGTTCATACTGGTATGTCTACAAAGGAGTATATTAAAATTTATAATAAAAATAGTTAGACAAGGAGTATTATGAAACAAAAAACAAAACTAAAATTTAATCTAATAATAATACTAATGATAATATTATTTGCAATAGCAACAATACCAAAAACACTACAAGAAGACACATATTACATGATAAAAGTAGGAGAATATATAAGTGCAAATGGAATGCAAGTAATACAAGAAAGAATCGAGCCATTCAGTTGGCTCGATGGAATGAAATATACATATCCACACTGGTTGTTAGACATAATATTTTACTTAATATACAATATATATGACTTCTTAGGAATATATATATTCGTACTCATAATAGGAATATTAACATATATGTTAATTTATTATACAAATATAAAAGTAGGAAAAAACAACATCATATCAGCAATAATAACAGTCATTAGCATATATCTAATGCAAGGATTTATCACAGCAAGAGCACAAATAATAACATATATATGCTGTATATTAACAGTATTATTTATAGAAAGATTTATAGAAACAACAAAGAAACGATACTTAATTGGACTATTTCTAGTACCAATACTACTAGCAAATTGCCATGCAGCATTATTTCCAATATACTTTGTAATATACTTGCCATATATAGGAGAATACTTAATTTCATATTTTACAAAACAAGAGATATATAACAAAAGAATACAAATAAAAGAAAAAATCATTGCCATACATAAAAAGAAAATAGAAAAAAACAAAGAAAACAAAAACGCAAAGGTTTTTAACATTGAGAAACTAGCAGTAAAAATAGAAAAGAATGAAGCAAAATTAAAGAAGAAAGAACAAAAGCTAGAAGAATTACAAACTAAACTACAAACAATAAAGAAAGAAGAAAAAACAAAACAAAGAAAAGTGATCATCAAAAGAGAAGAAAACATGAAATGGCTAGTAATAATGTTCATAATATGCATATTCACAGGACTTCTAACACCACTAAAAGACATACCATACACATACATGATAAAATCAATAAAAGGCAACACCATGAACTTCATATCAGAACACCAAGCAGTAGACTTAATACATGCAATACCAACACTAGTAATAATGTTAATAACAGTAGCATTACTATTCTCAAACAAAATAAAAATACGTCTGCAAGACATATTCATGTTATTTGGAATGACAATATTAGCACTAATATCATATAAACAATTTCCAATATTCTTAATATGCACAATGACAATAATAAACAAATTATCAATGCAAGTGATACCAGAAAAAATAAAAGAAAAAGTAACAAAACTAATAGACAAGCTACTATCAATAAAAGGCATGATATATATATCATTAATAACAGTAGCAATAACATTATGGCAATATAAAAAAATAGCAGTACAAAACTATGTAGACAGCAGCGAATATCCAGTACAAGCAACAAAATGGTTAAAAGACAATTACAAGATAGACAAAACAAAAATGAAACTATTCAATGACTTTAACTATGGAAGTTATTTATTATTCAATAATATACCAGTATTTATAGATGGAAGAGCAGATGCATATGATCCAGTATTTAATGGAAGAGAAGAAGACAGTTTCTTAGACTATATGCAAACATCATCACTTCAAGTATGGTATGAAGACACATTTGAAAAATATGAAATAACACATATCATAACAAAGACAAACTCAAACTTTAATATATTTTTACAAAGAAATATAAGATACAACAAACTATATGATGATGGAACATTTATAATATATGAAAGATTAGATGACATGTAATAAGATGTCGATAAAAGTTAACATACACAATCAAAATAAAGGTAAATGAGGATATGTAATATGAGCAAAAAAACAATAATCATAACAATCATAAAAGCAATAGCAGAGCTAGCAGGCATAATCTTGTTAATTGGACTAATAGTATACTTAGTAAAATCAGAAAATGGAATACTAGCAAAGATAAGTGAAGGCACAGCACAAGAAAAGCTAGACACAGCAATAAAAACATTTTCATCAACAGAAGGAATG
>CAQZSK010000040.1 GCA_948934525.1 uncultured Clostridia bacterium | reverse complement strand
TGTTGGGTTGGTATAGAAATCACTCCCGGAAAACCCCCGGTAAGCCCCTGGAAATTACCCGGACATCCCCTGAAAACCCCCAGAAGCAATCCGGAAAGGTTATGGGGAGCATTCGGGTTGTGACTCTTCCCTTTTTTCTTGTATTCAGTCTACCAGCTTAACCAAGAGGGGAAACCTTTCTTGTGTTAGACTAAAAATCTTGTATAAAATGAGTTTGATTTGTTTGTAATGCTTATGTTTGAAAAATATATAATATGACGATATGAAATACTAAATGTATTAGTAAACAGTAAATTATATGAATTATAAAATTAGACAGAGAGCCAAAAACAAAGATGAAATTGACGTCCATTTTGGAGGTGTTGTAGTAGTGTTAGTAAATTTTATGATTTGAAAACACAAAATTGAGGGCAAAATGGACTGAAAAGAAGGGTGGTTTTGATGGTTGGGATATGAGAATTATTAACTAAAATTTGAGATATGGGAAATAAAGTAGCATCATGGGAAGAAACAGTATTATGCTGGGGAGAAACAAATGAATCTAAAGTAAATGCAAAACAACTAAGTGAATTTGTTCTACAGCCTGAAAATGTAAAGGAAGAAATTGGGGACTTCGTTTATAATAGATTGTTTGAAAGGTACATCGAGCCTTTTAAAAAAATGGATAACTCTAGCATTGATTACGGACAACATAATGTAACAAATGACGAGGAACCAACACAAAGAAAACTTCGTATAGGTTTTTCCATTATGGCAAATATGTGCTTGCTAATAGAAACAATGGAAGCGTTTAAAAAAGGATTTGAACGTTTTTATGGACGTAAAAAAGGAGAAGAACTAAACGATACTCACTATGAACAAGCCTTTATTGATTTCTTTGACCAAAATGAAGAATTTAAAGTGTCTAAGGGCTTTGGATGTATTTTTTATCGAGACATTAGATGTGCAATACTTCATCAAGGCGAAACTTACAATGGTTGGAAAATAAAACCGATAGAAGAAATAAAACCTATTGACGAAGCCAATAAAACAATTGATGCAAAACAATTTCTTGATACAATGGAGAATGTCTTAAAAACATATATAGAAAAATTGAAAAGTGGCGAAGAGTCAATGGAAAATTGTGTCAAAAAACTAAATGCAATTATAAAAAACTGCAAATAAATCAATTTTATAACCTATTATTTATCACTATTAAATAAATTTAAAATGAACAGATTGTTATACTTATTTATTTTTTTGCTATTAAGTAATATTGGGAATTCACAAATACTGGATACCCTTTATTATGACGAACAATGGCAAGGTGTTGAAAATAAAGATTTTGCACATTATATTCGATATGTATATTATGCGGCACCCAACTCTAGTTTCAAAAATAGATTTAAAACTTATTATCGTACTGGAGAATTATATGCAGAGGGAGAATTCGTAAAAATAGACAGATATAATGATAAAAATTCTATTTTAGAAAAATGGAAAAGTTATTATAAAAATGGAAAACTACTAGAAAATTTCGATGTAATTAATGGTTCTGGCATAAATACAAAATATTATAAGAATGGAAACATTCAACAAATAATTACGCTGAAAGATTATAAAATACATGGGGAGCTTACTACATATTGGGAGAATGGATTAATTAAAACTTTTGGATTTCATATTGACAATAATTATGATGGTATTTATTATGAATTTAGCGAAGATGGAAATAGTTGTGCACAATATGAATATATCAATGGAGAAATTTCCAAACCATATTTTACATATGTCACAAAAGAGGGGACGATTACCAAATATAAAATAGAAGATAATACGCCTTATTTAGAAATGCCATCAATCAATGAAAAACAAACGTTTCATGATAAGGGAACAACTTGGGATTATTATATAAAAAACGGACTAACCTTAATGGTTAATGGTACACTTAATAGAGATTATGGGAAATATATTACTTTGCAAATCGTACTAAGCAATAATTCTAATATCCCTATTACTTTTAATCCTGCTTTGATAACAGCCTATAAAGAACATAAAGGAAAAATTGACAATTTAAAAATACTGACAGCTAGTGAATATATAAGCAAAGTTTCAAATAGACAAAATTGGTCTATGTTCTTTAATGCTCTAAATGAATCAATGGCAGCTGCAAAAGCCGGATATTCAAGCAGTTCAACTCAAACAACCTCTGTATATGGAGGTGCATCTGTTTCTAGTGGTGTTGGGGCTGCGTTTACTAATACTGGTGAAGTAGCAGTTGGTGTTGGAGTCTCTGCAACTAGTTGTGCAGGATATAGCACAACTTCATCCTCTACTGTAAATTATAATGGTGCTGCAGCCTATCAAGCACAACTTATTGCTAGTGGACGTATTGCAGATTATAATTCGATTATGTTGAATGAAAGAAATATGAAAGAAGAGGGGTATCTAAAAATAACTACCATAAATCCACAAGAATCAATATCTGGGTATATTAATATACCTTATTCAAAAGGTGAACTTTTGGTAGTTAACATTGTAATTGATTCTATGGTTTATCCATTTTCTTGGAATATGTCTAATTAATAAATATTAAATTATGAAAACAACGTACATTAAATGCCTATTTGGGGCGTTAGGATTATTTTTTTTGCCACACCTTTGTGTTGCACAAAAAAGTAATATTCCAAACAATTTGGCAATACCTTTGACTTTGCAACAAAATATTATCTCTAAGAATTTACAAAAAGGAGAGTTGGTAGAATTTGAAGTGGCACAAGACATTTATTTTGAAACAGGCAATATTCCTGCTGGCACAAAAGCATATGCAGAAGTTGTTAAAGTGAATAAAAGAAAAGGATGGGGTAAGCCTGGTAAAATAGTATTGAATGTTACTTATTTGCAAATAGGGGATGAAAAAATTAAATTAAAAGCTCTATATATTGAAAAGGAAGGCATTTCTAAGAAAGGGAAAGCATGGACTTGGTTTGGAGTTGGTTTTTTCTATGTCCCTTTGAATATTATACCACCCTTGTGTATAAAAGGAACAGAAGCTATTTTGGAGATTGGAACAACAACTGTTGCATATACTATAAATGATTAGTAATATTCAAAAAGGAGAGCATATTTTTAATATGTTCTCCCTTTTTGTTTAAAAAAAAACAATAATAATATAAATCAAGAAACTAGTACGGCGAAAAATCAAGGGAATTACTCTCCTTATATAGGGAACAGAGAAAAAGTCACCGTTAATAGGATTAGGACAAAAACAAGAATACATTAGGAACTCGTTGGTTGAATTAAGAATCTAAATATTTACAAATGAAAAAGTTGCACACA
>CAQZSK010000039.1 GCA_948934525.1 uncultured Clostridia bacterium | reverse complement strand
ATTCCAGCAGAAATATCTATAAAAAGATATTATTGTTGTAGTCCAAATAGAGTTTAAACTAAAAGTTAACAAGGGCTCGTGAAATTTATATGATAAAAAACATCAGTATACCGATTTCATAATGTTCTACTCGAGTCCAAATCAGTTAATACTAGAGTATTACTCAAATAAAAAACAGTATTTACTATATTAGTAGGAAATATTTTTTATGAGTGAACATGAGTCACTGGTTGTTTGGAGTGGTAACATATTGTTTACTGTATGACACGGCGTTTTATTTCTTGGAAAGTAGTGGTGTTTGTATTTAATATACTCATGACTTAAACTTATTAGTAAATTGGATCTCTGGTTTATTGGAAACCTATAAAAGTAATGTATATAAGTATATAATATATCATACATCTAAATATAAATTGATCTCTCTTCTTTTGATTCTTAAAATTTTTCTTTTAGAAAAATATTTTTCTCTTTTAATTATTATTATTAACGACATAATAAAACAATCTTTAATAAGGAAACCTAATAGACATACTGTCTATGTTCTAACATATACTATATACAAACAAAAAAGGACAACATATATGAATTATAAGTCTAATGAGTTCACTGATTAAAGACACAGGTGTTCTGTAAAAATAAGTTGATTTCTTCTTTTTAGTCCTATTTTTTATTATAAACAGGTTCAATATCACTACATTCAATAATGATAATCACAATTGTTCTGGAATTTCTAGGTAGTTCTAGAAAATAAATTATGGTTTTTGTAACTTTGTGAACTACTAAACTTAAAACCGTTGAAGTGTCACCTTAAACAGTTTCAGTTTTTTTTACCAAGAATTGTAGATTTTCTGTATGTTAGATATAACGCAAAAATTTCTGAATCCTTAAAGAGTCTTAATGAAGTTGGAGTACCCACAACTATATCAATCTAGACTAGTCCAGTTACAGACAACAACAAATCTTTACCAGTCAATATTATTGTTGTTGTTGTTACTCCGTCTTAATCTATCATCTGCACCGTAGCTATTGCTAAAATATCCACTAACAATGAAAATCAACCAACATCTAGCAACAATATATCATATATTACTATTGTTTTGAGTTCACAAAGAGTAATGTTCAAACTACTTTAGTAACCAATAGTATCCAATTTAACAAACTAGAAACAGGGGTAATAACAGCAATACCGGCTATATTCTAGGATGCGTATATTATTTTTTGTAGATCTAATAACAACAGCAGATGACGCTTTGCAACAGCTAGGTGTTGGTTAGTTCTCATTGTTAGTGAACTTTCCGCTAATAGTGGATGGTATTGGTGATAGAGAAAGATGGAGTGACAACAATAACAACAATATCTACTGAAAAAGATTCATTTTTGTATTGATATAGGAGCATAAATTGATGTGGTTGTGGTTAAAGAAGAGATATTACTAGTGGTGGTGGTATACAAGGCGGATGGAGTTGAAATAACCACTACAATAATTTCAGTATTCTGATAATAAAGAGCTGCCGCTATTGACAATTTTAATAGTATAGAGAATAGGCTAATGTTGTAAAAGTAGTTTAGCTAGAACTAATGAAAGCACAGCTACTTGATGAAATTTTTTTTCAATAGTATCTAAGTACTGGTTATTTGTGTGATAATATATCCCCAAGGAACTGAAAATAGATCTGATAGGATTTTTAACTATAACTAAATTCGACACAGCTTTTGAATTAATTAGATAAACACTTTTCTTACCAGCGACTTTACCTTTATCTATGAGAAAATTATTGAAGATAATACCTTTGAATTTAATCTAGTAGATATGTCGTAAAATCTATTGGTTATTGATGACATCATTATTCGTTATGGTACCAAGCTATAGAAATGTATTCATGGTACTGCCTTTATCAACTGTTTTATTGGCAATAGTACCTGTGTTAATAAAAGAACCAGTTGAAGCTATAGTAAATTTGGTGCCTGAGACGGTAGCAGCAACACTTCTTCTGGTTACATGCAATTTCGCCAAGGACTACACAATTGGTGTCTGCATTTTAATAATATCAAACAAGTAATATTTCATATTATTTGATTTTAGATAAATTTATATCACTGTTTTTTGTTAATTTCTAATTGTAGATATTTAGGTGGGGAAGAAATAAGAACAAGTATGATAAAAAAAGAAATTTACAAAATTTATTAAAAATAAATGAAACAAATTCATAAAGATCAGTTTATATACTGTGGAAATTTAGAAGTGGATATTCAGTTGTATCTCATGTATTTTGCCAATATACAAGACAAAAAAATCCATGATAGTCTAAAAATGGAACTAAAATGACAATAAGATCTAGGTTCTTTTTTCCATTTGTACAGTTGGCTATATATTATGGTTTAACAATTCCAAGCTAGTGTGGTATAGAATAATCGTGCCTTCTATTGTTTTTTTCTTTTTTATAAGGTTGTTGAGCTCTTTGAGTTAATATTTTCGAAAATTCTCGTTTATTAAATGAAGATGAAGTAGGGTTTAAGAAAAGATATGGTGCTTTTACCCTAAACATAGATACTTTTAGTGCCTGACATTGTTTTTAAGAAGGCCAAAATGAAAATGTAGATGTGTTTCTTATAGGTTGAATTCAATTACTAGTTACAGTGGAAGCTGATACCTACTACGTATACATTATCTCCCATTGTATTTTGTTTAAAAATAAATAAAAATAAATAAAAATAAATAAAAATTTATACATATTTTATGCGTTATTGTATGAGTATTTACCATGCAGTGGTTGGATATTTTTTGTTGTTCACAAAAAAGACTACTCAATATTTATGTATCTACATACTTTGTTTCAATATGTATAGGTAATAATTTTGAAAAAGAATATATATCCAAGTAAGAAGTATAAAATAAATAAACTAAATTGACTATAAAAATACAGCCCAACTAAGTCACAAATCACAATCTTTATTTAAGAATTTGGAATAATTGTCTATTTATTAATTGATAAGTTATGTAAGTGTTCTTAAGATATTTAACTTATGTAGGGTTATTTGTGTAGGGTCTAAGTTTTTCATTATTATTAGGTCTTCAAAATCTTGTCTTGTTTTTTAATACGCTGTAAGAAGGGTGATTTTTTTGTTTCAAAAATAAAGCAACATAGTGTGAAAATTCTTGTTCCATCTTCATGTTCAACACAAAATTTTTAAATAATAGACCATTTCTTTGCACATATTGTATGTACTATAAAGAAACTTAATTGTCAACTTTGTTTTCCTCAACAAAAATGTTAAGAAACAGTGGGGACTCAAATAATCGTATACTCAATATGGTATGT
>CAQZSK010000038.1 GCA_948934525.1 uncultured Clostridia bacterium | reverse complement strand
ATATTGTAGATTTTCCTGTTCCTGTTTTTCCAACAATTGTTGTAACTTGATTTGGCCTAGCAACAAAAGAAATTTTTTTTAATACTAGAAGCTCATTATATTTAAAAGATACATTTTTAAATTCAACAAGACCAGTAATTTCATCATTATGAATCATACCATCTAATTTTAAAGCATGGTTCCCATAATTAATTATTTCATTTATCCTATATAATGAGACAGATTCTCTCATAATTGATATATCAAAACTCATTATGCTATTAATTGACTCTTTCGCTTTATCATAATAAGAGATTAATAGTAAAAATAACGCAATTTGTACTTTCTCTTTCATCAGAAGAACTATCATAATAAAACAAAGTGTTACTTTTCCAAAATCAATTATTAGATTTACCAAAGTTTTTCTTGTAAAATCGTATTTTCTTTTTAAAAAATAACTTTCTTGCCATTTTTTTCTATATCTATCTAATTTGTTATTTAATTTATCTCCTATATCAAAACTTTTAATATCTTTAAGGCCTGTTAAAATTTGAGACAATAGTCCTGTTATTTTATCAGCGTAATTTTTTTGTTTTTTTAAGTAAACCATATTCTTGTCATTACATTTTTTTGCAAAATTATAATATAAACAATCTATTGTGATTACATATAATGCGACTAAAGTGTTCTTTCTAATAAATACAATATATATAATCAATAGCTTCACTAATTCAATGGATAATTCAATTATAAAAGATGGTATTTCAGCAATATTAATAATATCAACATTTGAAGAATTTATAATTTTTCCAATTGATATTTTTTTTGTGTATTCTTCATCTAAATTATAAATACTATTTACTAACTTCGAATGCACTTCTACATAGGCTTCTTTAAAAAAATTAGCATAACACCAATTAGTACAATATGAACCAATTCTGTTAAATAGATAAGTTATTCCTAACAAAAGAAGAAAAATAAATGATTTATTATATAGTTCATTAGTAACATTTTCTACGATTAATGATATAAAATATGGAACAAATAGACTTACTAAAACGTTTATTAAATCCACAATTATAAATGTTATTAAATATTTATTTTTGAATTTTACCAAAGAAAAATAGTCTTTTGTGATTTTAATATTTCTTTTAAACATTCAACTTCACCGGTATAATTGTAAAACAATTTAATGTATTTTTCTTTACATTTTAAATATCAAATTTGTTAAGATTATTTTATGGGTAAATAAATAAAGCAATAGTTATCCCTATATAATTCGATTTTAAGATGATTTTCAATATGATAATTTGTTGATGGAATCCATTGCTTATTAATTTTTTCTTCTAAATCTACTATTTTCTCTTGCTTTCTTGATATAAGTTTAAATTCAACATATTCATTTTTCTTTATTTCATATTCTTCTAAATCAGGAAAATATTTAGTAGAACCTAAATAATAATGATATAGATTTTCTTCCTTTGAAAAAATACCATACATTCCTATTTCATTAAACTCATTGTATCGTTTGTTACTTTTTACATCTTGATATAATTGTTTAATTTTATATAATAAATCGGAATGTTTTTTTGATGAAATATGATAGCAATATAAAGATATAGAATTAAATTTTTTTATTTCATAATCAAAATTATATTTTTCTTTATTAGTTTCAAAATACTCCATAGGTATTATTTTATAATTACCTATACCTTTTCTACATTCAGTTGGTGTTATATTGAATAATTGTTTAAATGCTCTACTAAAAGATGATGCAGAATTATATTGATATTTAAAGGCAATATCGATTATTTTAGAATTTGTATTTCTTATTTCTTCAAACGCTTTACTTAATCTTCTTTTTTTTATGTATTCAGTTATTGTCATATTGGTTAAAAACATAAAGATTCTTTCAAGAATATATAAATTAGAATTAGTTATTTTACTTAATTGATTAAAATCAATTTTATTATCTAAGTCATTTTCAATGTATTCGATCATTTTATTTAAATCGCTAAAATTCATGCAAAGCACCTACTTTTAATTGATTTACATTAGTAAGTTTATTACTCTCGAATAAAAAGTTCGAGTAACAATCACTTAACATTATATAGAATTTTTTCCAACAAAAACATTATATATCTCTTTATATCGATATCCTAGTTTTGCATATGTTGAATCAGGAACAAGTATTCCTAATTCTATTAATTGGTCTATTAAAGTGGACACAGTATTTCTTGATACACCAGATTCTTCTTCTATTTCTTTTTTTGTAAAAACTATTTGGTGCATCATAGCAGGCATTATTCTATATACTGCATTACTATTTAATGTTTTTATTTTATCCATATCTCTATTATAAATATTTTTAATCATATTTATTTTAGAAATATAATTATTACATTGTTCAATAATACATTGTAAGAAAAATTTAATAAAGCCTAACATATTACCTTTTCTGCTTTCATTTAGAAACTTATGATAACTAGGTTTATATAATTCAATTACTTCTGATAAAAACAGAATTGGTCTATCATCAGTTAATTTAGCAAGTTGTATAGGAATAAGTGCTCTACCTAATCTACCGTTTCCATCACGATAAGCATGAATAGTTTCAAACTGAGAATGTGAAATAGCTAAATTAACAAAAAGTGGGTCGATAAATTCATCATTCATATATTTAAATAAATTATCCAATAATAGCGGAACATCTTCAGGAATAGGAGGAATAAAAATTGCCTCTTCAATACCACAACCTTTAGGTCCTATCCAATTTTGAATTGTTCTAATCTTTCCAGGCTCTTTTTCATTACCTCTAACACTATCTAATAGTATTTTATGAATATGATTTACAAAATGAATATCTATTTTATTACTAATTTTTAAATACTCGTTTGAATAGTCAATAACTTTTTTTAAATTTTGAATTTCTAAATTATCATCACTATTCGGCATATACTTTAAATAATACATTTCATCTTGTGATATTTGAGTTCCTTCTATTTGCATTGATTTTAAACTTTCACTTAAAATAATAGAGTCAAGAAAAAAACGTGAATCAAACTCAATATTTTTCAAGTATGATTTATATTCTCCATATTTTTCATTAGCTTCTGAAATTAATTTTAGCAATTCTTTATCTATATTATACTCAATTGGTAATTCTTTTACTTTAAATGGTTCCATTTTCATCACCTAATTAAATATTAACATATCCAACTCAAAAATGCACAATATTTTAAAATTATTGTGCATTTTTGAGTTTTTTTGACATTTTTTGCACAATTTGAGTGCATTTATATAAAGTGTGAATAGTTCAAACGGATTCGTTAATGGTGCCCGAGAGAGAGAAGTACAACAACGCTTAGACAAAAGAAATAGTTAGTAATAAACTTAACTAACAATATTATACCATACATCCATGATTTTTTAACAAATACTTTTTGTAAGTTATAGGGCAATCGCAAGAAACTAGGAATAGTGATTAAATAAGGAGAAAAGTAAGTTT
>CAQZSK010000037.1 GCA_948934525.1 uncultured Clostridia bacterium | reverse complement strand
TTACCACCATTTGGTATAGGAAATACAGTAGTATATATTGCAATAGCAGTAACAGCTTTGGTCATCTTAGCAGGAGGAATTATCTTTATTAAAAAGAAAGTTTTAAATAAAAAATAAGAGCATAAGTCAATAAAGAGGTATAGGATTTAAAATTCTATACCTCTTTAATATTACATAAATTAGTAAAAGATGTTGACACTAAATACTATAAATTGATACTGTTTGCATATTAGTGAGGAATATTCCTACTATAGAAGGTGTTTTCTTTATAATATTTGGGAAAATTTATATTATCATAATTTTCTTGACAAAATGTTGTAATTTCCAGCATTTTAAGGTAAAATAGATAACATAAAAATAATAAAAATGAAAAATGAACACAAAAGATAGCAAAAAAGAGAGAAAACTTTTTTTTATTTGGTACCAAAAGCGACAAATATTTTATGCAATTTATATTAGTATAATACAAGTTATCTCATGTACTTAAGAAGAGCCAAATTAAAAAGTAGGGGTGGTCAAAAGTGTTTCAAAATATAGCAAAAGATTATCAAGAAGACAATGGGCAAGCAAGTCAAGAGCAAAATAGAAAGTCTGCGAAAGAGATTATCAAAAATCTCTTTTCAATACAAAATATAATTTTATATACAATCAGTTTTTTAATATCTATGGTAGGGTTTAGTAGTGAAAACTTAATGTTGAGTTTAAGTCCATTTGCCATCAGTTTTTTAGCGGCAATGTTGAGTAATTATTCTCCAATTGGTATTGTATATTTCCTTACATTAATAGGTACTTGGATTAAGTTTGGACCAAGCAGTGTACTTACCTATTTTTTAACTACATTAGTATTTTTTGCAGTAACATTACTTAAAAGGCCAAAAATAGAAGAATTAGTAAATGAACAAAAAAGATTGGGTTTTAGACTATTCTTGTCAGTATTAATGGTACAAATAGTACCAATGTTTTTTAGAAGCTTTTACATATATGACTTATTAACCAGTATTATGCTAGCAATTAGTTGTTTTGTATTTTACAAGATATTTGCGAATAGTATTCCAATTATCAAAGAATTAGGTAAGAAAACAGTATTTTCTGTAGAAGAAGTAATGGGGACAAGCCTATTATTAGCAATTACAGCCTGTGTTTTTGAGAATTTAACCATTTGGGGATTTAGTATCAAGAATATTTTAAGCATTCTAATCGTCCTTATATTAGGTTGGAAAAATGGAATGTTAATTGGTGCAACTTCAGGTATTATGATAGGAGTAACCTTAGGAATTATAGGAGGCTCAGAACCAGTACTAGTTGCTTCTTATGCTATTTCTGGAATGATAGCAGGATTATTTAATAAACTTGGAAAAATTGGTGTAGTTATAGGCTTTATTTTAGGTAATGTAGCCTTAACTTATGTAGCAAATGGAAATACAGTACCAGTCATTTTAATACAGGAAGTTTTAATTGCTTTTTTAGGATTGTTAGCAGTTCCTAAAAAAGTAAAAATAGATATTTCAGATTTCTTAGGAAAAGAAAAGTTATTGCCAGAAACAACAAGTGTAGGAAGAGGCTTAAAAGAAAATGAAGATGCTATTTTAAAATTAAACCATATGTCAGAAGCAATTCAAGATATGGCAAAAAGTTACCAAGAAGCAGCAAGTACTATGGTAAGTGAAGAAGATTTAAAAAGGCAAGAACTATCTAATGAACAGATCTTTCTAGAAGAACTAAGAATAAATTTACAAGAAATAGAAGAAAATATGCTCTATCAAGAGATAGAAGAAAACCAAGATGGTATTGTAGACGATATTTTCTGCTACTTATTAAAAGAAGAAGTCATTACGGAAAAGAAATTAGTAAGTATTTTAGAAGAACATAACAATTACTTAGTAGGATTCTATGAAAAGAATGAGCAGGTATTAGAAGATGTATCTAAAATGATAAAAGTGATTAATTCTGCTTATCGTATGAGCAAACTAAACTTCATTTGGAAAAAGAAAATGCAGGAAAGTAAAAAAAGTGTAGCAACTGGGCTAGAAGGTGTATCACAGGCTATTTCACATTTGGCAGAAGAAATGAAAGAAGAACAAAAAGAAGAAGAACCGTTTGTTACTCAAAAGCAAGAAATTCAAAGACTTCTAAAAGAAAAGGAAATAGAAATAGAAGGAATTAAAATTAAACAATTTCCTTCAGGAAGATATCAAATCGAAGTATATTACAAGCCTTGTGACGAAATAGAAGGAACAAAATGTAATATCAAAAAAATAGGAAGAATTTTAAATAAAGTATTAGGAGACAAATTCTTAATACAAGCACAAGAATGTGGATTAAGAGAAAACAAATCAGGTTGTAAATTTACTTATCTATCAGATGACAAATATAGTATACAAATAGGTGTGGCTACTAGTACAAAGGCAGAATCACCAGTTTCAGGGGATAGTCACATAGAAACAAAATTAGAAGATGGAAAATATTTAATAGCCATTAGTGATGGTATGGGGTCTGGACCAGAAGCAATGAAAAGTAGTAAAATAGCAGTAAAAATGCTAGAACGACTATTTAAGGCAGGATTTGATAAGGAAACCTCATTAAATTTGATAAATTCCACTCTAGCGGCTACAAGTAAAGAAGATATGTATGCCACTTTAGACATCCAAATATTAGATCTATTTGGGGGTAACATGGAATTTATTAAAAATGGGGCTTGTCCAACTTATGTCAAAAGAAATAATGAAGTGCAATTATTAAAGGCTATTACATTACCAGCAGGAATTCTAGATAAAAGTGATTTAGTAGTATATGATTATGACTTACAAGAAGGAGATATCATTGTCATGTGCAGTGATGGGATTATAGAAGCTAATACAGAATACTTAAATAAAGAAGTATGGGTAAAATATTTACTAGAAGACTTACAAACAGATGACGCACAAAAAATAGCAAACTTAGTTCTAGAAGAAGCAATTGACAATGACTTTGGAAGGCAAAAAGATGATATGACAGTAACTGTAACCAAAATTACGAAAACCAAAAAGGCAGAAAATTAGTGCAACAAAAAAATCCAGCGAGGAATTAGAAAAAATTTCTTGTTGGATTTTTATTATTAGGAAATTTTCTTATATAACACAGTTTTAATATAAATTCCAATTTCCTCATTACTTAAATTAAACATTGAAATTAATTTGTCTAAGATTTCAGTTCTAGGTAAGCAGGTTTCTTTATCAATTCTAACATACTGTCTTAAACTAATATCAAGAATATCTGCCATTTTTTCTTGAGTATAACCAAATTGTTTTCTTTTTTCTCTAATCATATAAACCCCTTAATAAATTATGACATAAAGTTACATGAAAACATATTGACATTTAATGGCATAAACTGCTAAAATAAAACAAAATGTTATAATAAATATTATTTAGTAACTGTAACTTAATACAATGAAAAAGTATATTTTTGAGAAAATAGGCAATATTAAAACAAAAGAAAGTAAAGAAAACATAGGAGGAAAAAATGAAAGGAAAACTAAAAAATAAAGATGGTATAACACTAGTAGCCCTAGTAGTAACCATTGTAGTACTTTTGATTTTGGCAGGAATTACAATTACATATGTAATGGGAGATAATAGTGTATTTAAACAGGCACAAAATGCTAAATTAAATACAGAATTAGCGAAGATAGAAGAACAAGCAAGCCTAATTTATACAGACAAACTATTGCAAAAAGCACAAGATAATAATTTAAAAGATAAGCCAACAATGCAGGATATAATAGAAGAATTAAGAGATAAAGGGTATACAATAGAACAAG
>CAQZSK010000036.1 GCA_948934525.1 uncultured Clostridia bacterium | reverse complement strand
TGTAAAATTAAACTTTACAGGGCATTTGATTTCATATCACTCTTCTGCGGAGAGAAGGGAATATGAACCTACTCTCTTCAAAATCCTTATTATCAAGATTATGATTATTTCAAAGTATCGCGTAGTAACGATTTAGTAACAGAAGATTGTCTGTTATAGACTCTTACTGGCATTCAAGTGTCTGCCCATTTAACTACAAAACAAAAATAGATATTCTATTTGATGTATGCAAATTTTTAATGGATCTTTAGTTATTTCTGCAACTGATGGTTACAAAAGAAGTCATTGACTGTTTTGAGAATTTGAAAATTGCAAAAAATAATGATGTAATATGCAATCATTTAGGTGTACTGATATATAAGCTTCTTCTAAATATTCTGACTCATTCTTTTTTAAAATTTCACTACTTCTTGTTGCTGCAAGTAATATTTCATTTATATTCTCTACTATTCTTGTTGCTGTTCCCTCCAATATATAACCGAGCATACAGCCATTAGGTGGATATTCACCTGAAATAAAATGATCTATACCTGTAGAAATATATCTCTGTTGTATTTTTTTTGCATTTAATTTTGTTTCCCCTCTCTGCTTGGTACAGTTATTTTCTATTAAGTTTTTTGCTTCAATAAAATAGCACACTCGTTTAGTTGCATTCCAATTAGTAGATTGTTTTAAGTCTATACGGGATGCAGACTTAGCACTTTTTTTATTGTTAAGAATAGCTGGCCAATATAATCGGCACTCATCCGAAACATTAATATTCCACTCTATAGCTTTTTCATTCTCATTTATGTGAGTAAAAATATTAGCCGAAATTGTTTCTTCGTTCCAATCAACAGTAATATTTTTTGTGTCTTTTAGCCATTTATATGCTTCTCCGATTAAAATCAAGCAATTATTTCGGAAGCTATTTTCAAAATCGCTAATAATGTCATTATTAAGAAGCCCTGCCATATTCATTATTTAGCCATGTTAATAATATCCGCTATCAGTGAAGAGGCATCTTCCATAGCTTGCGTCCTTGTCCAAAATCTCTTTTGATTGGGTTTTATCAGATAAACCGTATCTTTATCATAGTATTTTATGTGTTTTTGTACATATATGCTAGGCGTCTTTTTCTGAACAGTATATTTATCTATTTCCTGCAGTTGCTTTCTAAGTTCAATAACATTTTGCGTTTCAACCTTTTTTGCTTCTTCTCCAAAGTGCAGAACTATCAAATTTAATGGGTAATTTGATTGCACATCATAAATCTGAGCATAGACCTTTGTTTTTGAAAAATGCAAAAAAGAATTAATATCATTACATAAGGTTTCTGCATATAGCTTATTTTCACACAATAAAGTTCTCTTAAAACTTATTGAATTACGTCCATTTTTTAATAAACCAAGATTAAATACAATTGTATCATTAATAATTATCTTATCTCTTTCTGTTAAGGATAAACATTTAGCAAATTCATCGAATATTAATTCTTCAATCTCTTTTATGTTATCATTATTAAGAAATTGGTTTTTCTTTGAAACGATATCATCAAAATAATTGGATATTTTATTTTTTATGTTGTCAGAACATAAAGATGTAAAAGGAGAGGGTAGTTCTAAAAGCTCATTGAGGAATACTTGTTCTCTCTCTATTCCCCAGGATGAAGCAGAAAGGAATAGGTAAAATTTGACAATATCTGAGTTTAAGAATGATATTAATACTTTTTTATCTTGTATGTTATTACTATTAATTGCAAAAGCTCCTGTTGTACAATATGCTTCTTTTTCAAATAAAGAACAAGCTATTTCCGTTTTATGCTGCCCTTGTTTAAATAAAATAAAAGGAGGAATAAATAAATTTTTATTATTATTCCTATAGTACCTATCATTTTTTACTATTGCCGAGTCAATATCAGTTTGATACCGTTCAATGCTTTCTGTTTTAATAATATACTCTGGAATAAAATCAGGATTATCACTATCTGCATTCAGTCCTCTACCGCATATCCATTCTGTATTATTCTCAAAGAATTCTTTCAATGTTCTTTTTTGGAGTTTTTTAATTAAATTAAAACTGTGATAATCACCCCATAATGCAATTTTCCAGATTTTAGAATTCGGATTTTGACATTCCTCTCTTGGCAAATCTTTTATATCACTACGGTCGATTATAACCCCATCTACGATGTTTGATTTAACATATGTTTTAGGAGCCCAATATTCAATTTTATTTGAACTGTTTTGGGGTGTGACATTACTAAAATATACTATGCTTACAGGTCCAACTGCTGATGAAAACAACTGTCCTCCAAAAGTTTTAGGAGTTTTTCTAAATATAGACAGGTTGTAGATTTTTTCAACATAATTAGCATTAAACAACCACTTTCTGAAATTCTGATATGGCTTTTGAGTATTTGTTAAAACTTTTGAGTTGAAAATTAATGCAATTTCTCCATCTGGGCAGAACTCAACCGATTTATGAATAAACGGTAATACGAACTCCTTTGCAAACCTATGTTTAATGCAGTAATCTTTTATGGAGGCAAGAGCTATGTTTTTTCCAAAAGGAGGATTACCAATAACCAAATCAACTTTGGGGAAAAGATGTGTGTCCACTTCTCCGATTGTGTCTTTTCTCCATAAATTGCGCCCTTGATTTTTGATATTGATATCTTCAGAATCAAAAATCAAATATGGCAATTGATAATTAGTTTCAATCCAAAGGGTTTTAGGGTCTAACTCATCTATCAAAGCTAAATATAAACTAAATGCAGCTACTTTAATAGCTGTTTCGTCTATTTCTATTCCATATATGTTATCTAAAAGTAATTTCTTTAAATTTTCAAAGCTGATTTTATTTGTATTATTGGCTTTTTTCCATCTTTTTATAAGGCGTTTATAGCTTTCAACCAAAAAAATCCCCGAACCACAAGCTGGGTCTAAAATTTTTACACTATAATTACTGTTATTAATCGGAAGTTTATCAGAAAGAATAAGTTCTACTAAATTATACGGGGTATAAAACTGACCACGCTCATGTCTTAACTCTCCTAAAAAATTCTCATAAATTTCGCTTAATAATTCAATTTGTATAATTTCAAAATTGAACAATCTCCAATTCTTGAATAATGTTTCATTATTTGATAGATTTCCATCTATAAAACATCTCTTTATAAGTTTAAGGTGATTGTCGGTTACTAATTCTTTTTCATTAGGTAAAACGGGAGTAACATTTCCATTAAAATGAATTTGTACTTCTTCAAATAGTTTATATGTTGCCTCTTTACTATCAAGAATGTCAAAATAACTTGAACAGTCACTTTTGATTTTTGTATATAAACCTGCTTCATTGGCAGCCCCCTTATCTTCTAAGAATAAAATAAAGAGTGACCGTATTAAAATACTATGGATAATTTTTCTATCTAAGCCATTTTTTTTCTAATGTGTTAGCTGTTTTAATAAGACTTTTTACCAAATAAGCATCTATCCGGTTTTGCAAGTCTATCTTTTTCCGTATTTCAGGTTGTTCTGTCCATAACAATCCGTTGTCTACTCCAACTCGAGAAAAAATATCCACAAGAATGTTAAGAGTATTTATATCCGAAGATGTAGAATCATAACGTAATAATTCTGCGGGCTTTAATTTAAGATTAATATCATCGTCCCCTTTTATGTAATTCGGTTTCTCGTAGCAGTTGTAAATCCTTATTTCTGTTTCAGATAATGCAAATAATAAAATAATCTTTCGATAGTTCCATGCTTTATGTTGAATTGCAGCAATACGCCTTAATTCTTCTTTGTTACTAAATGACTTTATATCTACAAATATAATCGCAGGTTGATCCCCGGAAAAATAGAACTTATCAGCTTCAAGTTTCATTAGATCAACGTAATCAGGGTATAAGTTAGCTATTTCTGAATTGGCTGTCAGAAATTCGGATGTATATCCTAATTGGTTATATATATTATCATTTTGCATAATTAATCGCTGACTATTATTGAATGGATATAACAACCCTAAAATAAACAACATTACAAATGTAGCACATTTCTTTCATAAAAGAGTAGTTGTC
>CAQZSK010000035.1 GCA_948934525.1 uncultured Clostridia bacterium | reverse complement strand
CAAAAATGAAAAACCGAATTTATATTTTACAGACATGAAAAAAGAACTACTTATTTTCGTACTATGCAGTATGCTAGTCACACAATTACCGTGTCTTGCCAATAGTGGGATTGATACTTATTCAACACGCCAAACTGTTATACTACGTGGTTCAGAACAACATTCTACACAACGTACTCTATTCCCAGCACAGGTATTTCTCATGGATCATTTATTAACGACCGAGTCATTAGACTTCGAATCTGATTTTAAAATAACCATAACGAATATATCAACAGGCGAAGTAGTGTATGAGCAAACTTATAATGCTAGCACTAAGTACACAACTATTGATTTAGGAACAGAAGAAACGGGAGAATACAAAATAGAATTGTCGTCAGCAAACTGGCAATTATATGGAAATTTTAGTTTATGAAACCATGACATAACTCATCATATACTAAGAGATTGCCATCTAAGTTTAATTGTACATTTTAAAGCTATTGATAATACATTATTTCATTGGCTCAAGCGTAATAATTGGCATTAGTAAAAATACTATCAATAAAAGATATTTATTTGACATTACAACAAATTCAAATAATGTTAACCTATATGAGACACAGTCATATATTATTAATTATTCTTTATTTCTTTTCGACATCTTGTTCTTCGAGAGACAATAAAAAATTGGCACTTGCATTAGAAAAAGCCAAAGAGAATACAAGCGAACTCTTAAAAGTAATAGAACATTATAAACACGACTCTGATACGTTAAAGTATGCTGCTGCATTATTTTTAATAGAAAATATGTCTTATCACTATGGAGGATATAGCAAAAATATTTCTTTAATTGAGTTAGCTAAAAAAGAATTTGTAATTAATGGAACTGTTCGTTCAGAAATCTTAGATAGCATAAATAGAAATGTCAATTTTGAACAAGTTGCAGATGCAGAATGTATTAAAGCAGACTTTTTAATACATAATATAGATCATGCTTTCGATGCTTGGCGTAAAAGACCATGGGGTAAGTATTATTCTTTTTCAGAATTTTGTGAATATTTACTGCCATATCGGGTTGATAATGAGCCATTGGAAGATTGGAGAGAAATATATGCTGAACGTTATGGTTATCTTTTAGATTCGGTTTACACGGGTTCTGATATCGTAGAAGCAGCAACTACAATTTGTCAGCGCTTACGTGAAGAAGGTTTCCATCATACACATATATTTAACAATATAACTGTTTGTGCATCCCCCTCTTTTCTTCTCGATTATCGCACAGGTGGATGTACAGAAGAAAGTAATTTTACTATCCACGTATTACGTTCTTTAGGTATTCCTGTCCAAAACGATTTCTATGCTTATTCACCAGAAACTTATAGTTCTCATAGTTGGTGTGTATTGTTAGATACAAACAAACAAAATATACCCTTTTGTTATATGGAATATTATCCAATAAGAAACGAAATGAGAACAGACGAACGAAAAAAATGTAAGATTTATAGGAAAACGTTCCAAATACAGGATGATATATTAGCCTCTTGGACTGATGTGACAATTCCTCCTACATTGAAGAAAATTTTTCAGAAAGATGTCTCAAATGAGTACTTTCAAAGCAGATTAAGTCTGCCAGTGAGAGATATAAATAAAAGGTATTATTTAGGAACATTTAATAAAGAACGGATAATTCCTATTTGTAAAGGAGAAATACATGAAGATAGTGTTTCTTTTGGAGCAGTTGAGGATCGTAACATTTATCTACTACTATCTGGAATATCCGAAAAGTTAGAATTAGAGTCTGAACCTTTTGTTTTCATTGATGGCCAACTCCATTATCTTAAAGCAGATTTAAGCAAAATAAAGACTGAAACACTTTACCGCAAATTTCCTCTTTTTAGATGGAATCAGGAACGAATGTATCGAATTATTAAAGCACAATTCTATGGAGGAAATCATCGGAATAGGATTAACAAGAAATTATATGAAGTATGTGACACGCCTTATGTATGCTTTAATACATATCCTATGGATACCTTATACCAAAAGAACAGGTATCTTAAATATATAGCTCGAAATGATGTTTTACTTGAATTAGCAGAGTTACATTTTTTTAATGATCGGGAAGAATTAATACCACAAAACATTATTTCAGGAGAATCATATAATAACAAAGACCCAGAAATGCAATTGAAAAATTGCTTTGATAATGATCCACTTACATACTTTTTATCAAAGAACAAAGGCGATTCAATAATTTTCGATTTCGGCAAAGAGGTTAATATCACATATGCGATCTGCGTACCGCGAAATGACGATAACTTTATCCGCATAGGAGATGAATATGAGTTATTCTATTTTGATAAAAGAAAAGGATGGATTTCTTTATTAAGAAAAGTAGCGAATAAAAATACGATAGAATGCAAAGTACCTGATAATGCTCTTTTGATGCTAAGAGACTGGACACGAGGCAAAGAAGAACAAGTATTCTTTTTTTCTAACCATAAACAGATGTATATCTGTAATATTTAAATGTAAAACTTATTAGAATAAAAAAAAATGGAAAAGCTGAGATTATCATATTACACAATTCCAGTCAAGTTAGAAATTGAAGATGATAAATATCTGTTAACTCATGGCTATACTGGTGCTATTGATATTTTAGATAAAGACATTTGGAAGAAAATAGAAGATTTTTCCAAAACAAGTTCATTACCAGAACAAACTATAGCATATTTACAGAAAAGAGGATATCTAACAACACATACTCAAGAAGAGGAAATTGAGTATGTAAAGAAATTAGCACAACTTCTACATAAAACTCAAAGTAAATTGTACAAAACATTTGGATTCATTATTAGCTATGACTGTAACTTCAGATGTTCTTATTGCTTTGAGAATGGAATATCTAATCATGGGAATCAATGGTCTAAATGGACATTTACAAAAGAGATGGTAGATAAAGCCTATAAAACCATGATGAAAATTGAGCCTAGAAAAGAATTACATTATAAAAATATACTTCTTTATGGGGGTGAACCTTTCTTGCGCCAAAACAAAGAAGTAATAGAATATATTGTTCTGAAAGGTCATCAATTAGGATATACATTCAAAGTAATCAGCAATGGATATGACATTGACTATTTTGAGAACATCTTATCTCCGGAATATTTTAGTTTCTTTCAAATTACACTTGATGGGGATAAAGAAAATCATAATTCTCGTAGATTTCATTATGAAGAAGGAGCCAGTTTTGATAAAATAGTTAATAACATTGGTATCTTATTAAGAAAAAATATTGATGTATCGGTAAGAGTTAATACAGATAGTAACAATTTTCAAGATTTCAAATCGCTAAATGAATTATTTAAAAAACTAGGATTCACATCAAATCCTCATTTCAAAACATACTCTTCCATATTAAGAAAATATAATGAGAATGATAACTGCGATGTTGATATCAATTATTTATCAATGGATACATTTAATAAGCAACATCAAAAGACATACAATGGAGAAATATATTATCAAGACTTTGGCATTTATAGACATTATCTATCATATTTAGAAAATGGTTCTCGTTGCCGTTTATATTCTGCTAGTTGTTCTGCTCAATATGGAAGCTATCTTCTAGATCCCGTAGGAGATATATTTACATGCCTTGAAACAGTCGGAAAACCAGACCAAGTTATTGGGCATTACACAAACGAAGAACCTGAATGGACAGAAGTACGTAAGCATTGGTTTGAAAGAAATACCGGAAATGCTCTTAATTGTCAATCTTGTAAATATGCACTATTATGTGGAGGAGGATGTTTAGCTCGTTCTGTTCATACAAAAGATGGTTTTAAGGCATCTGCTTGTTTCAAATTTAAATCTGTATATCCTCTGTCTGTAAACAGAGCATATTCAACATATAAACAATCACTATTATTAACCACTAATTCAAAAATCAAATGAAAGAATTAAAGAAAAATGCAGTGGCTGGCATTCAGCCTGTTAACGAAGAACTGTGCGACGAGATGTTCGTTCATGAACTGGAAAAACGTTTGGAAACTGATCCATTATTAGCTAATGGATTATTAGACTTGGTCACAACAATGGATGCTTCGTCAGGAGATGTTGACCTCCTTTGTTGGAAATGTGATTCCGAATCCACCAATTGGGGCTAGGCTATTGGAAATGAATATATCTTAAAAAGATACATTCATCCAAGACGATAGAGAATGCTCCTCAATGGAGAATTCTCTATTTTACAGTTAATTTGATTCCTATGATACAATAAATTGAGATATATGAAATATACCGTCGTTTTTTTTGTTTATTTATTGACCATTTTTCTATTTCCACAAATTCTTTATGCCCAATGCAGCATTACTGGTAAAGTA
>CAQZSK010000034.1 GCA_948934525.1 uncultured Clostridia bacterium | reverse complement strand
TATTATATCCATATACTTCTGTTTTTCCATTAATTCTTGTTGCTGCATAAAGTACATCTTTTCTTAATGCTAAATCTACTTCTTCTCTTCTTAATAAGCCTTGATTTATGTGTAATTGCCCACCATAAATACCTGGATAGAAACCTGAAGGTAAGTATTTCTTTAAATTTAATGTAAATTTGTTGTATACAGGATATAAGTCATAGCTGGTTGCATCTTGCGTTTGTGTATAGGAATGAATTTTAGTATCTGAGATAAATTGTAATTTTTTTAATGTTTCTTGATTATTACCTGCAATTTTTTTATAGATATTTATCATATCACTGTCGCTTGGTGTTTTTTTGTTACTTGAGATGAAACTTTTAATTTCTTTTGAGATTTCGCCTTCTTGTATTGTGTCTGTTTCTACAATATTACCACCTTCAATTTTATAGAAGCTGTCTATTAATCTAGTTCCTTGTTTATAGTCTCCGCTTTCTGTCATTTCAAATCCCATTAAATCGTATTGTGAAAATGCTTTATTATATCCATTTACTAATGGTGCAATTTGTAATGCATTATTTGGTACTTTATAGTTTGCTGGGCTTGAACCAATTTCTGCAAATTTTGAATTGTATGCATTTCTTTCACTCGAAGTTTCTGTACCTTTTGATGAAATTTCCCAAGCACTTCTATTATATGTACTTAAATCTTTCGTATATTCTGTTGGTATGTATGTCTGTCCATTATACTCAAATTCTACATAGTATTTTTTTAGTGGATCTACACCTACAAATAAGTATTCCCCTTTTGCATCAGTGTAAGTTGGGTTGATTGTGTTCATAATATTTTTATCTGCTTTATTATTTAATATTAACCCTGCTACTTTACCTGATTTTTGACCTTCTTTTCCTTTTTCTACTTCATATAGCGTTACTTTAACATTTGGAAGTACTCTATCTTGCTTATCTAGGATTCCCCTGTTGGTTAAGCCATCTTTACCTTGCAAAGTATCTTCCCATACAGTTCCTCCTATCATCATGGTGTAATCTCCACCACCTTCAATATTTATTTGTGTTTCTACCTCTATTTCTACATCTATTGTTATTTCAACTTCTTCTTCAATTTCTAATTGAAATAATGTATATTCTACTCCCGTTATTTCCATATGGTTTTGAACATCTACAGTTGAAAAAGCTGGTGTCATTTTATATAACCAACATAACATCTTTTCGTCTTCACATTTATGCTTGCAATCTAGTACTTCTTTATCACATTCGGAACCACAAGAGTGTTGACAATCTTTTTCGCCATTCTCGTCATAGCAATCATCATCACAAGAATGTGTACAGTCGTTTACTATCTTCCAACATTCAGCGGTATGACCATGTCTACAAGATGGTCCCTCTTCTGTTGGACCAATCCAATTTAGTTTTAATGCAGTCCCTTTATAAAAATTTGCATATATAGCTGTAAGCTCTGACCATGAGTATTCATAATGCATTTTTATTTTTGTGACTGTTGAAATTTTTTGTGTATATGAAGAGGTTGCAGTTAAATTAATTCCTTGATTTGGATTCTTTATTTTTACATAAAATCCTTCTCTTGGCGCAGGGTATGATTTATCTATATCTTTCATTGTTGATGTTTCAGTATCACCTTCTGCAAATTTCAACTCTTGGTCTACACTATCAGCACTATCTCCATAGCTTAAAATTCCAATATTTCCATCTGGTTCTTTTGACTTAACTGTATTACCAAATGAGTTAAGTCCTTCAAAGTACATATTAGAAATTCCGCCAAGTGATGATGATGGATAATCAATTGTAATTGGTCCTATAATTAGATATTGACTGTCATAATCTACTTGTACTAAAGCCTCATCTGTATTAATTGTTAAATTTGTATTTCCTCCAGAATCATGCATATTATAAGATTCTATTTCTTGTGTAAAGCTTTCATATGTTGATGCTGTAGATTTTACTGCTTCGATGTCTTCTGGAATATTGTATTGTGATGAATCAAAAGGTACATCACTTCCTATTGATAAATTGTCACCACTTGTTGATGGTATTCCTTTTCCTCCACCTAATTCCCATAATTGAACTTGTAATGCATCATGGCTTCCACCTGAGGCTATTGAACCTGCAAGTTCTGCACCTACAGCACCTAATATATTAACATTTGCTGCTATACACGTTAGCTGTGGCAAAGAATATATTTCTTGGCCTATCAATGATGAAATATCTTCATAATATCCTATTACTTCTTTTGTGTTTTGTAAACTGGATATTTTGGTTCCTCCTAACATGAATGCTGCACCATGTTGATTACAAAACATTGCTGCTCCTCCAGCTGTACTATAAGCTGGACCTCCCCCCATGTTATTGAATGATGATACTTCTGTTGTTGAACCAACACTTGCTCCACTGTTTCCCATAGGTACTGTTGTAGTAGATGTTGTTAATAGGGTACTTGTAGCTTTTTTGCCTGATGGTTCTTTTAATTGTTCTGTGGAGAAAATAATGAAATTTTGTATCATCAGTATTGCAAGGATAACAAATAGTATTGTTCCTAAGATATAATACTTTTCTTTTTTTATTTTTCTCATACTATCTCTCTCCTTTCTACATGTCATTTTTGATAAGGACACGTTTTTGTATTTCGTAAATTCCTATACCTATTAATATAGCTATTCCTAAGGCAAAGATTGTATATAAAAACATTTTGCCTGTTGCAACAGAAGTTATGATATCTGCACTTGACATATCATCTTCTGTCTCTAGTCTATTTGCTGCAATTGAATCAATATCTTCTAATCCTAATTCATTATAGCTTTCATAAATTTCTGCATTATTATTAATCATTTTTCCGATGTTTTTATTTGTAATATTGAAGCTTAATACTAATTTTACTTCTTTACTTTCTCCTGATTTAAGCTTCTCGTTTGCTAATGCTGTGTTATATACTGCTCCACTATTATCTGAGCTGTACCAATCTTTGTTTAATTCACTACTGAATTTTGCATTCTCTGGTAAATAATCAATAATTTTCTTAACATATCCATCTACTTGTCCTTCATTTGTTACTATAATTTTGTATTCTACTACTAATTGGCTGCTTCCTATATCTTTACTTGCAATTTCTCTTTTTGTTATTTTTGCATTATTGTAGTGATATGTTTTAGTTCCATCACTTGGTGTTTTTAATGTCACTTTACTAATATATTTATCTAATCTCAAATCAAATTTTTCTGCTACAAATAGCCCAATATCAATATTTCTTACATGGTTGTTGACAATTTTGACGGTATTACTTACACCTGCTTGTCTTTGTTCACCATTTAATATAATTTTCATACTAATTGCATCTGAGTTAACATTTTCTGCTATTCCCTCTTTTTGATAGTCTGTAATACTATATTTTCCTGCATCATATAAGAATAGTACTAAATATTCATTTGACTTTAAGTTAGAAAACTCGTATCTTCCTTCACTATCTGTTGTAGTTATTTTTCCTGTTCCTGTTATTTCATCTTTAACTATTTGGCTATTTGATTTATATAATAAAATAACTTGTACTCCTGCTAGTACCTCTTCTGTTTCTTCTCTTTTACCATCTTTATTTTCATCTATCCACGCTGTTCCTGCTAATTTGTATCTCGAACCTGTTATCGGTTGATTATCATCTTTATCTTGATTCCATGAACTTCCCTTATCATGAGCACTTTCATCATATTCAATTACTGTTTTAATTGTATTAGATTGGATTTTTTCTATACCTAATGCTTCTAAAGTTGCCCACATAGAAATTTCCTTATCTTTACCATCTTTAATTGGATTTGCTTTTACCGTTATACTAATTTCTGCTTTTTCTTCTGGTTCTATTGTATAAATGCTTAAAGTTATTTTCTCTTTATTTCCTATAGTTTTTGTTTCTGTTTTTCCTTGATAGGTATAAGTTGCTTTTACTAAGCTTGTTCCTTCTGGTATTATTGCCTCTATTTTATTCTGTATGGTAACTACCTTTCCTATATTTTTTACTATAAAATGATAAGTAAATTCACTGTTTTCTGGAATATACATATCTTCTAATAGTTTTGCTTGTATTTCTAGTTTCGCCATGTCTCCAGTAATTGTGTTAGTATTAGATTGATATTCCCCTATTTCATCTGCTTTTGCTGTTATTACATAATCTAATTCTCCTATAAATCCTTGTGAAACAAACTCTATAATAATATTAGCTGCTTCATTTACTTTTTCTCCACTGTTCATATTATAACGATTTTTTAATGTACCTAAATTAATTATTATAAAGTCTGATGTAATTGAAATATTATCCTTTTTTTCTTCTGGTGATGTTGTATTGTATACATAGTAAGCCTCTTCTACTTTCATATTACTTGGTATTGGAATTTTTACAGTTACATTGTTTAATACCTTATCATTTGAAAAATTTTCTACTTGAACAATATACTTCACTTTATTAGTTTGTTGTATAGTTCTATTTAAAAAATTGTTGCTACTGATAATGGAAAGGTCACCTTCTTCTATTTTGAAAGCCTCACTTTCTGATATAATTTCACCAGACATATTTTCTGCTGAAACTCTAACAACATTTTGAACTTCTTTTTCTCCTGGGAAAATACGACGTTCTGGCTTTAGTTGTTCTTTTCCATTTTCATCTATCACTGTTTTATATTCATAACCTTCTAATTTCTTTATTTTTAGTTCGTACTCTTTTGTAATTGTTTCTCCTGCTTTAATATTTCCTAATGAAATTTCCTTTTCTGAATTAGCACTATATGTATAGTAATAGTTTGTATCTTGACTATATTCAGCATGCACTGTATCTTCTGGAGCTGTAATTAATAATTTAGCATTTTGAGCTGTTAGACCTCCTACATT
>CAQZSK010000033.1 GCA_948934525.1 uncultured Clostridia bacterium | reverse complement strand
ATATGGGTCTTTATAATTATTATTGATATCTATTAATTTTACATCTGCCCTTTGGGTATTTTGATTTAGTTTAAAACAATATCTTGGTATCCATGTATAATAACATTCTGTTCCTTTATTCTCGGTTACTATATTGGCCCATTTTCCATTGTTGTAATCATACCAATCTTCTTCTGGTGTGGAGAATATCCAGTTGCCTGGTTCCATTACTCCATTCTCATTCTCATTTACATATCTAGTATAATTTTTATTAAATCCCATATTTAATTTTGGGGTATTTAAATAAACACCATTTACATATTCATAATCTCCATCTTTATTATTAACTCCTGATGGTCTTTTTAATTCTAATACAGGTATTCCTATTTCTAAACACCATTTAGCTTCTCTTTCTCCATTTTTATTATGGTCATCCAAAACATAACATAACTCTCCATGATACACTACTGTATAACGTTTATCTTGGTCTTCTAAATTATTTATTATCTCACTAATTTGAGTATTAACATCTTCTGGTTTAATATCTACATCTGCCTCTATTTCAATTAATTCTAATAAAGTTTCCCCTGCATTAATCCCATTTACATTAGTATTCATTGTTGATGCTATTTTCCAAGTAGTATAAGTATCCGTTTGCTCTCTATAAGTTGACCATCTTGCTTTAAATTTTGCTTCATTGGCTTTATTAAAGATACTATTATCTCCAAAAACATAGCTAATTGTAATTCCTGCTAATATGAGAAGTACAACAATTGTCACAACAAGAGCTACTAGTGTTATGCCATTATCACCATTTCTACCTTTCTTTTGTTTTTTTATTTCTATTTTCATATTTTATTCTCCAATTTTTTAATTCCACTTTATTTCATTGTATAAGCCTCTGCAACTCGTTTCGTTCAAGCAGCCAACTTAAAGTTCAGTGCCCACCACTGCTACTCCACGACCAGAGGCAGTGGCGGCAATCCAGGCGCCGGAAGAGAAGGAGAATATGTTTCTATAGCCACGAAAAAAACCAGCCTCCGTAGCTTTAGGCCAGCTAGAGCTACTACCATGCCAACCCGCGCAGCCTTTGTTTGGAGTATCGACTGTTCCGAGCGCGTCTCCGACCTTTGCGGACGTATTAGTAATGTCATACAAGTCATAGTACCTTGCATTCTTTTCCACTGCGTTTGCTTTTATTACTCCTACAGTCCACTCCCACCCAATTAAATTAATGTATACCCCTGTCACATTTCCTGTTGTACTTTTAATTTCTACATCTGATAATGTTTTGGGATTTCCAAAACCTGATACTGATAGTATTGCCATAGCTCCATATTCTGTTGTTCTTATCATATGTACATCAATATTATTACTTGTTTTGGGACTTAAATCCGTATTTAATGTCTCATCTAACCCCATTGTTTGTCCTGCTGTTTCCATTTTTCGAATCTCCTCCATCCATACAATTCCTTTTTTATTTTGAGGTCTAGCATGTGTTGTTGCATTAGCCTGTAATGCTGCTTGACTTATGCCTTTATTTAACATTAATATTGCTCCTGTTATTACTACTATAATAAATATTTTTTTACATTTTGTTTTAAATCTCATATTTTTTTCTCCTTATTGTATATATTTACCCCATATGGGGTATTTTGTACAAATAATACTCCATATGGGTATTTTTGTCAACCCCATACGGAGAATTTTTATATAATAAATTTGTAAATTTATTTTAGGTGGTATTAATGAATACAAGATTACGAGAATTAAGAGAAGATCATGATTTAACTCAAGCTAAATGCGCTAAAATAGCTAACATCTCCAAAAATTCCTATATTCGTTATGAAAATGGCGAAAGAGTAATTCCTTTAGATACAGCTATCACATTTGCTAAGTACTATCATGTTTCCTTAGATTATCTAGCAAAATTATCAAATGATAGTCAAACAACAGCTATATTAAATAAAATGCTATAACTTCTATCTATATTAGATGTAGTTATAGCATTTTTATTGTATTTTATTGTATTTTGTGCTAAAATTGTGTTGTTTTAAAATATATTTCGTTCGTTAAGCAGTCTGTTTTAACATACTTTATATATTCTTAAAACTAGAAATTGGAGGAATTATGCTAGAATTAAAAGATATCTCTTTTGCAAGAGATAATAAACAAATTTTAAATTGCATTAATTTAACAATAGATAATAGTAAATTAGTCGCTATTACTGGCCCTAATGGTTCTGGTAAGTCAACTCTTGCCAAAATTATAATGGGTATTTTAACGCCTGACTCTGGCACTATTTTATTAGATGGACAAGATATCACACATAAAAATATTACAGAAAGAGCCAAACTTGGTATTGGTTTTGCTTTTCAACAACCTGTTAGGTTTAAAGGATTAACTGTAAAAGATTTAATTGAAATCTCAGCTGGAAATCAATTAAAACTTTCTGAAGCTTGTAATTACTTATCTGATGTTGGTTTATGTGCAAAAGACTACTTAAATCGTGAAATCAGTAACTCACTTTCTGGTGGAGAATTAAAACGTATTGAAATTGCAATGCTCGCTGCCAAAAAGTCCAAACTTACTGTTTTTGATGAGCCAGAAGCTGGTATTGATTTATGGAGCTTTAATAGTTTAATTAGTGTATTTGAAAAAATGCATCAAGAAATTCAAGATTCTTCTATTGTTATTATTTCACATCAAGAAAAAATTTTGAATATCTCTGATGAAATCATTTTATTAGCTGATGGGGAAATTCAGTCTATTGGTCAAAAAGAAGATGTGCTTCCTCATCTTCTCAAACAAACGACTAAACCTTGTAAAGTAATGTTAGACAAAGGAGGTAATTAGTCACATGAGTAGTGAAATTGAAAACAAATTAGATGCAATTGAAATGAGTTTACTAAAGTCAATTGCTGATATAGAAAAAACTCCTATGGGTGCATACAACATTCGTGAAAATGGAAAAAGTGTTGCTAGACATACTACTAGTAATATTGATATTGTAACAAAACAAGATAAATCTGGTATTGATATTATCATTAAACCAAATACCAAAAATGAAAGTGTACATATTCCAGTCATTTTAACACAAGGTGGTTTTAATGATGTAGTATATAATGATTTCTATATTGGAGAAAATGCTGATGTTGTAATTGTAGCTGGCTGTGGCATTCATAACACCTCATGTGAAACTGCTCAGCATGATGGCATTCATACTTTTCATTTAGGAAAAGGTGCTAAAGTAAAATATGTTGAAAAGCATTATGGCGAAGGTGATGGAACTGGTGATAAGGTTTTAAATCCGCAAACTATTGTGTACTTAGAAGATGGTAGTAACTTAGAAATGGAAACTGTTCAAATTAAAGGTGTTACTTCTACTGTCCGTGAAACTAAAGGAGAACTTGGACCTAACAGTAATTTACTCATTACAGAACGTATTATGACTGCTGGCAAGCAAACTGCAAAAACCATCTTTAACGTAGATCTAAATGGTGAAAATTCGAGTGTTCGTGTCGCTTCTCGTTCTATTGCATGCGATAATTCTATGCAAGAATTTATTTCTAACGTGAATGGCAACACCAAATGTTTTGGTCATGTGGAATGTGATGCCATTATTATGGATAAAGCAAAAGTCATTTCTACACCACAAATTATTGCTAATCATATAGATGCTAGTTTAATTCATGAAGCTGCTATTGGTAAAATTGCAGGTGAGCAAATTATTAAACTAATGTCACTTGGCTTAACTGAAGCTGAAGCTGAGGAACAAATTATTAATGGCTTTTTAAAATAGTGTCGCACTGGTGACGTTAGTTAAGTGCGCACATGTGTCCCTAGTGTGACATTTCCCTTCTTGACTGCATATTATATGCCAGTAAAGGAGGTTTTATTTTGAAAAAGAATTTATTTATTGGTTGTGGTACAGCTTTAGTTACTCCCTTTACAGAAGATGGTATAAATTTTATAGAATTAGAAAAATTATTAGAGTTTCAAATTGCTCAAGGCGCTGATAGCATTATCATTTGTGGTACTACTGGTGAATCCTCTACAATGTCTTTAGACGAAAAGAAAAAAGTAATCGAATTTGCAGTTAAAACTGTACATAAAAGAATTCCTGTAATTAGCGGTACTGGTGGAAATAACACCAAAGAAGTTATTGAGCTTTCCCAATATGCAGAAGAAGTTGGTGCAGATGGCTTATTATTAGTTACTCCTTATTACAATAAAACAACACAAGCAGGTTTAGTTGCTCATTATTCTGAAATCGCCAAAAATGTAACTCTCCCTATTATTCTATATAATGTTCCAAGTCGAACAGGAGTTAATATAGAACCTAGAACTTGTCTTGCTCTTTCTAAAGTTTCAAATATTATTGGAATTAAAGAAGCTAGTGGAAATCTCTCTCAAGTAGCGGAAATTGCTTCACTTTGCAAAGATGACCTATGGATTTATTCTGGAAATGATGACCAAATTCTCCCTATTCTGTCTTTAGGAGGCATTGGTGTAATTTCTGTACTTTCTAATCTCGCACCTAAATTTGTACACAATATGGTGTTTGATTATTTAAGTGGTAATTTTACCTTAGCAAAAGATTCTCAAATTAAGTGTATTCCACTTGTACATTGTTTGTTTAGTGAGGTAAACCCAATTCCAATAAAGGCTGCGTTAAATAAAATGGGGTATCATGTGGGTTTACCTAGACTTCCTCTTATTCCTATTTCGCCAAGCCATTTATATGAACTAGAGTTAGAATTAAAGAATTTTAAGTTAATTTAATAAAACTACTGGCACAGCCTGAAGTTTATCTACAATATAATCATCCCCCAGTATAACTGGAGGATGATTATGATTTTTTCATATTTTTCTATTTGTCAAAAATTTCAAATTGCTCGAGAATGTAAATAATTTTGTGTAATTTGAAAAAATATTGAAAAAGAACTTCCT
>CAQZSK010000032.1 GCA_948934525.1 uncultured Clostridia bacterium | reverse complement strand
TAGTATACCATTACTAAAGTTTTTTGTGTCTATATTTCTATACTAACACCAAATTGCATATTTTAAATTCTTTTTTTGCTGTCTTTACTTGCATTATGATAGCAAGTTTAGGATTAATAGGAAAACACACATCATTAAAACCTAACATAAAATACATCAATGGATTATCAGAAATTAATAAATCCATATCAGTATCATTTATTCCTATATATAAATCATAATTATTAAAAAAACTTACACCTTTTTTATATACTTTTGCTAACGAAGTAATTTCGTATAATTGATTTATCTTAGCTATATCTTTTGGATTTTTATCTAAAGGGTAATTTTCTACTTTTTCAATCTTTAAAGATTTAAGCCAACTCGTAGTCTGTTCCGCTATATTTTCTAAACTATTATGATAACTCATTGTTCTTACAGACAAAGTATGAACAAATAAAAATAAAATAGAAAGAAATTCTTCGTCATTTATTAAATCAAAATTATTTTCAAATTTGGCAAATAGTGATGCTGATTTGTCTTCAAGTCTAGATAATGCTTTCTCTACAAATTGAATATCATTTGTTAATTCATCAAATTGTGATGATGTAATATTAGTAAATTTCTTATATTCAGAGAGAATTTTTTTAAGTTCCTCTGGATCTATATCATAAAAATAATTTTTTTTACTAATTTTTTCTACATTTGTATGAATAATTTTACCATCTGAAATATTTAATGCTGAAATTTTTCCTTTTTTTGAAAATTTTTCTAAATAAAATCTTGGTAAATAATGTTCTCCTTTAACCATATTTAACTCCTTATCTATGCATATTTCATCTAATTTTTATATATACTATTAAAGACATAGTTATTGACAAATATTAATTAATTTGCTATATTAAGTATGTCAAAAGCAATTAAGTTTGCTTGGGGTTCGTGGTATCGCGGACGGTAAGAACTGGTTTATCCAGTTCTTATTTTTTGTTTTAAGGGAATGTTTTTATTCCTTTATTTTTATAATTTGGATATCCGACTATTTTATCTTCAAATGTTAGAAATGCCTTATCTTTTGTGTTTCTTTTAACATATTTATGTATAGGATAAGAAAATAAATCTGTTATTTCAAGTCCTACATAAGTGGAACTATACTCTTCATTCCATTTGGGATTAAAATATACTCCCTCTATTTTGGACTTTAGTTCTTTAGAACTTATTTTTTTAGTGCCTGTTTTATTAATAACTTTGCTAATATGTTCGAGTAATTCGTTATCCTCATCTTTACCTCTTGCCTCAAGCATTATTACACCTTTTTTATTATTATCAGTAGCATAAATATATCTTTCTAATAGAAAATCAAATGCTACATTATAAACATTGTGTGTATATCCTTTTTTCAAATATTCATATAAGTTTATACTGATTGAAATTATTTTACATTTAATATTCTTCATAGTGTCTGTTAAATCAATCATAAACTCATTATAATTTATAATACTATCATTAAAACAATTATCGTGTTTTCTTATATCTCTTGAATGAAAACATACGCACTTTTCTTGTTTTAATTTACTATCATAAAACATACCATTTTCCCAATATTTATTTTTTAATAATTTAATTATTTTCTTCGAGTTCATATATTCTTCTTTTGTAAAAATACATCCAGTAATGGTAAAGTATTTATCATCTTCTGATATTTCTTTTTCATTAGATATTTGTTTTAAAACATAAGTTAAATTACTGCTACTACCATTTTCATCAATACACATAACATAATCAATATCTTTTTTCATTGATAAAATTTTAGTAGGCTTATCATACCATTTTGACACTTTACCATCTCCTAACTTTTTAACATTTCATATACTATTTTTCAGTTTTTCTATAGGATATAATCCATTAAGAAATTCATTTAATTCTCCCTGATTATTTGCATTTATTACTGAAGTAAATAATATTGTATCATTATCTCCCAATATTTGTTCTATAATTCTTTGTGGTTGCAATTTAAACATTTCATCATTAGTTGCAAAAATCCACTTTTCAGGTTCACCATATTCTTTTGACCAATCATCAATATAAAACCTTACCATAGTCATATCAAAATTAACCCAAATACTTTTTTCTTGAATATATACCAAATTCCATGCATGGCCTGTAGTACCTTTTCCTCTAACCTTAAGGCAAGGAATATTCAAACTATCACATATTTGTTTAATCCACCTTGAATATTCTCCACATACACCATTTGTTAATAATCCATTACAATATATTGGTGGATAATTATTTAGCTCAATGTGAACAATTTCATCATAAGCATCTCTGGCAGGAATTTTTATTATTCCATTTTTTGCTGGTTGTGCTTCATGATGAATAACAGTTCCATAATTTTTAAACCACTCTAATTTATTTTTTTCAGATAATGTTTTTCCATCAATTTTTAAGAATGCTTCATCTAGGAGCTTCATCAAATACTCTTTAAATTCATTTGATTTCTCATTTTTATTTTTAGTTATTAAATCACTAATCTGTTTTAAATATTCATTTTCGTATCTTTGATATTTTACTACTTGAAGTTCATCATAATTATAACTTACATTATTTCTGAAATAGTTAAAAAGAGTGACTAAAATTTCTTCTGTATTAGATAAATTTAATAACATTTTAATAAATTGTGCATAATCCATATTTTGCCTCCTCATATTTTAATACTATTTAGGGTTTGGGAGAAATCCCATATTTTTGCAAATGGCGGGAGTCAATTTGCAGTGCTGGCTAAGACACAAATATTCCACTCTGCTTTTTCAATAGTTTTCATTTTAAATTTTTTTGATAAGTTTTTATCTATATTTTAATTATTTATAGAAACTTTTTCTTGCCTTTTTGTTATTTTAGTTTCTATTATTTAAAGCATTAATGTATTTATCCAAGTATTTATTTCTATCTTTTGAATTATATTGCATAATAAATCTTGGATGTTCTAAGGCAATAATCTTATCAAAAAATTTATATTGTTCATTAATTTTTGTTAAAAATTTAAAATTCTCTCCACTTCCTATACAATAACATACAGATGTTTCAATTCCAAAAGCAATATGTTTTTTTAAAGAATCAACAATAAAATTGTACAAAACATTCTTCAATTTTTTATTTTCATAATAATTTGAATTAACTTCATTTCCCTTTGAATTTACATTTACTATACCTAAGGGACATACAAAACTCATAAAAAAGGACTTATAAAATTTTTCACAACCACCATATTGTTCCATAACATCATACAAAAAATTAGAAGATGATTTATTTATATAAAAATTATCAATCATAATACCTGTTTCTATATAAAGATGACTCGCATCTTCAAATGGAATACCTGTTGTTGCTGTGCCTTTTCTTGCTGGAGAACTACCAAGTATTAAATATCTTTTATTATGGTCATTATAATATTTTTTATAAAAAGCATTCGTAATATCTTTTATTTTATCTTTATTTTTTCCATTAAACGGATTACTAGTAGTATAATTATCAAATAATTCTAAAGATATATTTGCTAGCCATTCATTAAATTCTAATACATTATCTGAAAAAGTTTTTTGTTTAGCCATATTATCAACTCTCTTTTTTACTTCCAATCTCTATTCAAATTAATCTTTTCTTTATCTTTAAAAGCTTCTAAAAGATTTATATTATATGAATTACAAATTGCCAATAAATATATAAATACATCTGCAATTTCATGTTTTAAACAGGATTCATACTCCTTTTTTATGTCCATATCCATATTTTTTTCTGTTTTTCTAATTTCCTTTGCTAATTCTCCAACCTCTTCAGTTAAGTAACAAAACAGTTCTAAAGGAGTATTATTAAAGTCATTTACTTGCATCATTTTAGTAATATATTCTTGAATTTCATTTAAATTACTATTGGAATTTATCTGATTAAATTCATTAATTAGCTTTTCTTTTTTCATTTCAATTTTTCTTCCTTCTTATAATTAATATAATGTGGTATGTTCTTATTGTCATTATAATAGTTATTTATACCAGTTTCTCTAATTTTATTATTTCCATTTAGCCACTTTTGAATAGTAGATTCTTTAAATATACTTTTATTAACTTTATTACAAGGAAATTCTTTACAATCAGCACAAAAATTCACATTATGCTCTTTAGCACATTCAGGTATAAAACAATTTTTTATACTACAGCCATTTGCTCTGCCTTTTCTACAACCATCACATTTTGGATATGCATATTTTTTTAATTTCTGACTAAATAATTTAAATTCTTCTAATTTATGAATATATTGTTTCTTTAGGTTCTTCTCTAAAAATTCTTCATGTCCTTCTAATAGTTGTAATAATTTTTTTGAATGGTTGCTTATTTTGCCATATTTACAAGCTGTACAGGTTGAACAAAACATAGAACACGGTGCAACTGAATTTAAAATTTCATCTTTTATTTTTTCTTCTATCATAAAATATCACCTAACTTCTTTTATAAATGACACCATGACAAGTATTTTATACTTACAACTATACTCTAATTTATTTGTCATACTGTCATTACTTACTGAAAAAAACTATTTTTTAGTCTTATTATCATCAATATGTGCTATTGCATATTCCATTTTTTCAATATCTTCATTAATGACATTGCCTATATTTTTAAATGCTTTATCTACTTTATTTTTTTCAGTTTGTTTTAATTTTTCATATTTTTCTGTCTTTTTATAATCTTTATTATCTATAAAATCTAATAAAAATTCTTTAGCAAGAACATCATATTTGAAATTTTTTATATATTCATCTATCAAAGTAATTGATAAATCGTCATTTTTAATTGCAATATTTGTATAGATTTTATTATCAATTATTTCAATTTCTTCTTTGGTATAATCACATAATTTCATTAATTTTTTTACATCAATACCTAATACCATAGATAATTTTCTTAAAGATAATACATTAGGTTTCTTTCTTTCGCCTTTTTCTATCTTTGCTAATGTATTATTATCTATTCCAGTTCTTCTTGATAATTCTCTTTGCGATATACCAACTTTTTCTCTAGCACTCTTTACTACAATGGATAAAGTTTTTTCTTCCATCAATTACACCTCATTTACTCATCTACTACCATTTTAGCACAATTTTGATTGCCAAACAATATTTTTGTGAGTTTTGATTACAAAATGTATTGACTTAAATTAAATCTGTATGATAATATATTATTGTGAGTATAACTCACATATATAATTCTTTTCTTTATTGGTAATCCATATACATAGATATTTTTATATCTAGAGTCTAGATGAAAGGAGGAACCTTAATATGGATGCTAGAGAAACATTGAAACTTATTTCCAAGCAATGGTGTAATCTTAATGATTTAATGCTACTTGCCGAAATAGGTAAAAATAATGCAGTGAAACTTAGGAAAGAGATAAAACAAGATTTAATAAATCAAGGTTATACTCTTCCTAATAACAGATTACCAATGATTGAAGTCGTTAATAAATTAAAAATAAATATTAATTATTTAGAAAAAATGGCGAAAGAAAATTTATAGAAAGGAATTATATGAAAACAATAGAAGAATTAAGAAGTAGTATTGTCGATATGAATTATATCATTGAAAATATGATTCGTGAAAATGGTTTATATTGCTTACTTGGAGAAGCCAAAGTTGGTAAATCCGCTATGGCTCTTCAAATAGCAAATTCTATTTGTAATGGTATTCCTTTTCTGGATTTAAAGACTAATAAAAATTCTATACTTTATTTAAGTACAGAGATGAATCCTAGTGAAACAATAAGTCGCATAAACCTTATGAATTGTAGATTAAATAGTAATGATTTCTTTTATACTTATCCAGATGAAAACTCTACACAACTTAGTATTATAAAAGTTGAAAAAGAAATTATGAACTTCTCTGAAAATCATAATGGAAAACTTGTATTCATTGGATTTAGGTCAAGTATTTAGACACGAAAAACTTTAGTATTTTAAAATTT
>CAQZSK010000031.1 GCA_948934525.1 uncultured Clostridia bacterium | reverse complement strand
CAATTTGTATGGGTGCCAGTAGGAAATATCAAGAATAAAGATGGAACAACAACGACAATAACTTTAGGAAGATATACATTTGATAAAACAAATGGAAATCCAACATTAGTACAAAATGCTATTAACTATATACAGGAAATTTCAATAAGATGTGAAAATGGAGGAGACTTTTTGTGTTTAGAACTGGAAGACAGTATAGAAACAGGTTCAAATGGATACTCTCTTCCAGCTAAAAATTTAGGAGAATTTATAAGTAGAACGAATACAAATGGTGGATATTACTTAGGAAGATATGAGGCAAGCAAAGGAACAGATGGAAAAATAAAAGTGCAATGTGATAAGTTTCCATGGAATAATATAAGCCAATCAAATGCAGCAACTGCATCAAGAAATATGTATAGTAGTAATTATGTAGAAAGTGATTTGATCAATAGTTATAGCTGGGATACTGCAATAGTATTTATTCAAAAATATTCAGGAAATAGTAATTATGCAAATCGATCAGGTATAGGGGCAGGGTCCAGTGGTTATGCTAATACTGGAACATTGGGAGATAAAGTATGCAATATCCATGATATAGCTTCTAGTATGTTAGAGTGGTCTACAGAACAATACACATGGGAAGGTGCTCATGGGATATGGAGAGGTGGTGGTTCGCATCCATCATATTACCCAAGTAACCGTTACTATGAGGGATCAAAGGGTGGTCAAAATAGCGTTGCATTCCGTCCACTAATTTATGTGAAATAGCAGAAAAAGTAAATATAGATTAAAGAAGAGCAAAGGATTTAATATCCTTTGCTCTTCTTTAATGTGTAAAGTTATATAGTATGTATCGCTGTGACCACTGTGGCGATTTAAAAGAAAATCAAACAAATATTTGACATTTTTTTGTTTGTATGTTATTATTATAAAGGATAAAAAATAAAATTAAGGAGAGATGTACTATGCCTAGAAAAGAAAAAGACCCAATGGCAATTAATAAAAGAGAAAAAGCAATTTTAAAGTTTATTGAAAAAGAAATGGGAGTAAATGGATATGCTCCATCAGTAAGAGAAATAGGAAAGGCAGTAGGATTAAAGTCAACAGCTACAGTACATAATTATTTAGCAAAATTAGCTGAAAAAGGATATATTAAAAAAGAAGAACAAAAAGGAAGAACATTAAGATTATTAAAAGGTGGTAATGGAGAAGAGGTTACCAAAAAGCAGGAAGATAAAAATTATTATACTGGAAAGGAAATGGTTGAAGTTCCAGTAATTGGTAAGATTACAGCAGGAGAGCCAATTTTAGCAGTAGAAAATATAACTGATACTTTTCCAATTCCATTGGATTTTGTTGGAAATAGTGAAAGTTTTATGCTAACAGTACGTGGTGAAAGTATGATTGAAGCTGGTATTTTAGATGGAGACTATATTTTAGTAAAAAGACAAAATACAGCAGAAAATGGTCAAATTGTAGTAGCTTTAATTGAAGATTCAGCAACTGTAAAAACATTTTATAAAGAAAAAGATCATATTAGATTACAACCTGAAAATAGTACAATGGATCCAATTATTGTGCCAAATTGTGAAATTTTAGGTAAAGTAGCAGGAGTATTTAGAAAATTATAATTAAAAAAAGTTGAGAGAGGAGAATTCTATGAATTACTTAGATATATGGTTTTTTGATAGACGTCCTAGAATGAAGGTATTCTTTTGTTATTTACTTATTTTTGTATTTTTCTTCATTTTTTCGGATATTATGATATATAACTATACAAAATCCTTATACCAACCAATGACAAGTTATGAAATAAATGTTACCTCTCCTGAAGTTACTGTTACAACTGCAGAAGCATCAAATGTAAATGGTAATGTAAAGGGAACAATTAAAAATACGACAGATGAAGTGATTAATGAACAATATTTAAAATTTGACTTTTACACACCTAGAGATATTAATGTAGGAACCAAATATATTGAAGTGGATAGTTTTTATCCAGAAGAAGAAAAAAATTATGAATTAGGTTTTCGTTATGATAATGTAAGCTATGTAAAGATAAGCATGGTAGATGAGGAAGAAGCAATAAATGCTACTTCTGAGGAATTAAAGATAGATCCTACTTATGGTCCAGCAGGTTTAATAAGCGCTGTCATTTTAGGATATTTCTTCTTATAATTGTATAGAAATTATGAAAAAAGGATAAAATAGAGTATGGAAGCATACTCTATTTTTGCAATTGTTTTTTTATAAAAAATAGAAAAAATAGATTGCTATTTTATACAAACTGTAATATAATCGTAACGAAAATGTAACGAAAATGTAATGAAAACTGAAAGGAACGTGGGTAATGTTTAAGTATGGACAAGATATTGGGATAGATTTAGGAACTGCTAGTGTTATTGCATATACAAAAGGAAAAGGAATTGTATTAAGGGAACCTTCTGTTGTAGCAGTAGATAATAACACAGGGGAAGTTTTGGCTGTAGGAAAAGAAGCAAGAAGAATGCTAGGAAGAACTCCTGGAAATATAGTGGCAACAAGACCGCTAAGAGATGGCGTTATTTCTAATTATACAGTAACTGAAAAGATGCTTAAATATTTTATTAATCGTGTTTGTGGAAAGTTTATTTTTTCTCCAAGAATTATGATATGTATTCCTTCACAAGTAACTGAAGTAGAGAAAAAAGCTGTTATAGATGCTGCCTCTCAAGCAGGAGCTAGAAAAGTATACTTAATAGAAGAACCAATAGCTGCAGCTATTGGTGCTGGATTAGACATTTCAAAGCCTTGTGGAAATATGGTGGTAGATATTGGTGGTGGAACTACAGATGTAGCAGTAATATCATTAGGTGGTTCAGTTGTCAGTACTTCTTTAAAAGTAGCAGGAGACAAATTTGATGAAGCTATTGTAAAATATATTAAGAAAAAATATAATGTGATTATTGGAGAGAGAACAGCAGAAGATTTGAAAATTAATATAGGTTGTGTATATCCAAAAATGCAGGATATGGAAATGGAACTTAGAGGAAGAGATTTGACTACAGGACTACCAAAAACAATTTCAGTACGTTCAAGTGAAATGTTTGAGGCATTAATAGAACCAGCCATGATGGTAGTAGATGCTGTTCATAGTGTATTAGAAAGAACACCACCAGAACTTGCAGCAGATATTAGTGATAGAGGAATTTATATGACGGGTGGAGGATGTTTAGTAGATGGACTAGACAAACTCTTACAAGAAAAAACAGGAATTAATGTAATGATTGCACAAGATGCCGTTTCTTGTGTAGCATTAGGAACAGGAAAAGCACTAGATAATTTAGATGTATTAGACACTAAAAAAAGAAAATAGGAGAAAAAGTCATATGAATAAAACCAAAAGAAAAATATTTGAAACATCAATGAAACTCTTTGCTGAAAAGGGATATGATGCAACAAGTATAGAAGAAATTACAGCAACAGTAGGAGTAGCAAAAGGAACTTTATATTATCACTTTTCTAGTAAGGAAGAGATATTTAACTTCTTAATAGAAGAAGGAGTAAAGCTTCTTAAAAATAGTATTGCTATTAAAACAGAGAAGTTAGAAAGTACAATTGATAAAGTGAGAGCAATTGTATTAATACAAATTAAAGTATTGGTGAAATATGAAAGTTTTATGACAATTATATTAAGCCAAATTTGGGGAACTGATCCACGCTCTTTAATGTGTAGAAACTATGTATTTGATTATATTCAAATGATAGAGGAAATTATTAGAGATGGAATTGAAAAAGGAGAAATTATAGAAGGAGACCCAAATGTTATGGCATCAGGAATTTTTGGATTTACATGTTCTAGTTTAATATATAAGATGCGTCATCAAGAAGAGGTCGATATGATTACATTAGACAAAGAAATTGAAAAAATTTTTATAAAAAAATTAAAGAAATAACAAAAAAAGAAAAGGCTAAAAGGGAAAATAGAAAGGAGATGTAATCTACTTAAATAGTAGATTATACAAATAAAGATGAGAGGACTAAAAGACTTTAAAGTACCAGATTTTAAATTTCCGAAATTGAAAATGAAAGATATTCCTGAAATTGATGAGGTAAAGGTAGATTATGAGGCTTTACAAAGGGCGCAGGAAAATCAAAAGAAAAAAGAAAATAAAAATTATGATGCGACTTCCTATGCTACCATTCAAGAAATATTTTATAAATCAATCAAACTATATGGAAACAAAGAATTTATATTAGAAAAATTTGATCCAAAAGGAAAGTACACACAAATTAGTTATGAACAATTTGGAAAAGATGTTATTGGATTTGGAACCGCCTTAACTAGAAAATTAAATTTAGAAGGTAAACCAAGAGTTTTAATTATTAGTGAAACGACATATGAATGGTATGTATCATATATGACAATGTTATGCGGTAGTGGAATTGCTATTCCAACAGATAAAGAACTACCAGATAATGAGCTAGAGAATGTGGTTACTAGGTCTAGAGCAGATGTTGTTATTTATTCTGACAAAAAAGCAGAATCTATTAAAAAAATTATGGATAAAAATTCAAATGTAAAATATTTTGTAAGAATGTATTCTGAAGAAGGAATTAATGGTAGAAATGTTGGAATGAAGTACTTGATTGATGAAGGAAAAAACTTAGTACAAAATGGTGACGATTTTTATTCTAAAATAGAGATTATACCAGATGAATTCAAAGTATTATTATTTACTTCAGGAACTACATCAAATGCAAAAGGAGTTATGCTATCTAGCCGTAATTTAGCAGAGAATGTTAATGCTGTTTCTGCTTATGTAAAATTAGGTCCAGCAGATAGACTTTTCTCAGTACTTCCATTACATCATACATATGAATCCTCAATTGGATTTTTAGTACCAATGGCAAATGGATGCTCAGTTGCAGTTTGCCAAGGATTAAAACATATTGTACCAAATCTTAAAGAAACAAACCCAACAGCATTACTTGCTGTGCCACTTTTAATTGAAAACTTATATCGTAAAATAAATGCCAATATTAAGAAGAGCAAAAAAGATGGATTAGTAAATTCTATGATTCATGTAACAAATGCTTTAAAAGTAGTTGGTGTGGATGTAAAACGTAAGGTATTTAATGAAATACATGAAAATTTAGGTGGGAAGTTAAGAATAATTGTATCAGCAGCAGCTCCAATTGATGCTAAAATTGGTAAATGGGTAGAAGATATTGGAATTGTATTCCTACAAGGATATGGATTAACAGAAACTGCTCCTATATCTGCATTAACGCCTGAGTTTCAACCAAAGGTAGGATCCGCAGGAAAAGCAGTTTTTCAAGCAGAATTAAAAATTGACAATCCAAATGAAAATGGAGAAGGAGAAGTCCTAATTAAAACACCTACTCTAATGCTTGGATATTATGAAGATGAAGAAGCAACAAAAGAAGCAATAGAAGTAAAAGAAGGACAAAGATGGTTCCATTCAGGAGATGTTGGATACTTAGACCAAGATGGATTTTTATATATTACTGGAAGAAGCAAAAATGTTATTGTAACACAAAATGGCAAAAATATTTATCCAGAAGAAATTGAACTTCTATTAGGTCAAATTGCAGAAATTAAAGAATGTATGGTTTATGGCAAAGAAGCACCTAAAGAAGAAGCGAATAAAGAGTTGGTTATTTCTGTAAAAGTTATTCCAAATATGGAAGAAATAGAAGCAAAATATGGTAAAGATGTATCAGAAGAAAGAGTAAAAGAGATTATTTGGGAAAAAATTAAAGAAGTAAATAAACAATTAACTTCTTATAAGGCAATTAAGAATTTAGAAATTAAACAGGATGAATTTGAAAAAACAACGACTATGAAGATTAAGAGATATGCAGAATTAAAGAAGAAATAGCCTATATAAAAAGTCTTGTATAAAAAAAGACAAAAAAATACAAAATGTCCTTGACTTCATAAAAATCTTGTAATAAAATTGTAACAGAAATGTAAAAATAATTTAAAAGAAATCCTATTGTGGTTTTTGGGAGAACAGTGTATAATATAGGCAGATTAGAAAATAACATAGGACAAAGGAGGGAAAGTTTACAATGTCTAAGTCCGGCATAGTAAACGTGAGAATGGTAATCACGGAAGAAAAAATTTTATCAAATA
>CAQZSK010000030.1 GCA_948934525.1 uncultured Clostridia bacterium | reverse complement strand
CAATTTGTATGGGTGCCAGTAGGAAATATCAAGAATAAAGATGGAACAACAACGATAATAACTTTAGGAAGATATACATTTGATAGAACAAATGGAAATCCAACATTAGTACAAAGCGCAGACAATTATCCTAATATTGTAATGGTACAGGAGCGCTATCAGGAATTAGTTAATAGCTCTGTAAATATCCCAGCTAAAAATTTAGGGGATTTTGTAACCAAAACTGAAATGGCTAGTGGATATTACATAGGAAGATATGAAGTAAGTAAAGGTCATGATGGCAAGGCAGATTCACAAGCTAATAAAGCAGTGTGGACGGATTTTATAACACAATCTAATGCAGCAATGGCAGCTCAAGAAATGTATAATAATGATTATATAGAAAGTGATTTAATTAACAGCTATACTTGGGATACAGCAATTGTATTTATACAAAAATATTCGAAAAAAAGCAATTATTCAAATCAAGGAGCTGTGAGTTATAGCAAATTAAATACTGGAGAATCTAACGATAAGGTATGCAACATATTTGATATGGCTTCAAATTGTCGTGAGTGGACTACAGAAACATCTAGTAGTCCTAACTGGACTTGTACGGCTAGAGGGGGAGACCATTCTAGTAATAATTATACAGCCTTTAGAAATGATTATGGTAGTAACTTAAGTAGTAATGATGGTCTTTTCTCTTTTCGAATTTTGCTTTATATAGGTTAAGTGTTGAGAAAAAAATTCCCTTTTGACAAATCATTCAAAACAAAGTATAATAAAATGTATGTGAAAGGGGTTGATAACTATGGGAATTGCAGCATTTGTTTTAGGAATTATTTCTTTAGTAATGGGATGGATACCATTTATTTGTTTTATTACTTTGATGACAGCGATCATAGGATTAATTTTAGGAATTATAGATGTAATTAAGAAAGGAAAAATGAATGAGAAAAATAAAGGATTTGGTATTGCTGGATTAATTACTAGTGCAATTGCTATTCCAATTATTTTAATTATGTCAGTTGTTTCTATTGCTATTATGGTAGATGATGGAGACATAGATGATATTGATAATCGTTATTATGAGTATTATGACAATGACTATGATGGTTGGTATTGGTATAATAATTACTATCACAAAAATAGGTTAAATGATTATAAAACTCTTTAATAAGAATAATAGAAGAACTTGTAGATTGCTATACTACAAGTTTTTATTTATACCTTGTTAAAAGATATTTACTATGATACAATAAGCACAAGATTAGAAAGGGAGGCTGCTTAATTTGCAAGATAGAAAACAACATATTCGTAATTTTAGTATTATTGCTCATATTGACCATGGAAAATCTACTTTAGCAGATAGATTAATAGAAATGACAGGTGTATTATCTCAAAGAGAAATGGAAAGTCAAGTGCTAGATAATATGGACATTGAAAGAGAAAGAGGAATTACTATTAAGTCTCAAGCTGTTCGTATGAAATATCATGCAAAAGATGGACAAGATTATGAACTTAATTTAATAGACACTCCAGGACATGTTGATTTTAATTATGAAGTTTCAAGAAGTTTAGCCGCATGCGATGGAGCTATTTTAGTTGTAGATAGTAGCCAAGGTGTGGAGGCCCAAACATTAGCAAATGTATATTTGGCAATTGACAATAATTTGGAAATATTACCAGTGATTAATAAAGTAGACTTGCCAAATGCAAGACCTGAAGAAGTTAAAAAAGAAATCGAAGATATTATTGGAATTCCTGCGCAAGATGCACCATGTATTTCAGCAAAATCAGGATTAAATGTAGAACAAGTATTAGAAAAAATTGTTACAGATTTGCCAGCTCCAACGGGAGATGAAAGTGCTCCGCTAAAGGCATTAATTTTCGACTCTATTTATGACAATTACAAAGGTGCAATAGCGTATGTGAGAATTAAAGATGGAACAGTAAAAGCAGGAGATGAAATGGTATTAATGGCTTCTGGAAGAACTTTTATCATTACAGAAGTAGGTTATTTTGAACCAGGAAGATATGAAGAAGCAAAAGAATTAAGGGCGGGAGAAGTTGGCTATATTGCAGCAAGTATTAAAAGCTTATCAGATGTAAGAGTAGGAGACACTATTACTTTACAAGAAAATCCAGCATTGGAACCATTACCAGGATATAAAAAGGTGAATCCGATGGTATATTGCGGAATTTATCCAATTGATGGTAGTGATTATGAAAATTTAAAGGTAGCACTAGAAAAGCTAAAATTAAATGATGCAGCTTTAGAGTATGAACTAGAGACTTCAGGAGCTTTAGGTTCTGGATTTCGTTGCGGTTTTTTAGGGTTGTTACATTTAGAGATTATTGAAGAGAGATTAGATAGAGAGTTTGACTTAAGCTTAATTACAACTTCTCCTTCTGTTATTTATAAAGTACATAAAACAGATGAAGAAGTGATTGAATTATATAATCCAGCTGATATGCCACCTTCTACTGAAATTGCATATATGGAAGAGCCAATTGTTCAAGCAGAAATATTAACACCAAAAGAATATGTTGGTGGTATTATGGATATTTGTCAAAATAGACGTGGTACTTATATTGATATGAAATACTTAGATGAAAATAGGGTAACACTATATTATGAACTACCACTTAATGAAATTATTTATGACTTTTTTGATACTTTAAAATCTAAAACAAAAGGATATGCTTCTTTTGATTATGAATTTAAAGAATACCAGAGATCTGACTTAGTAAAATTAGATATCTGGGTAAATGGAGAAGGCGTGGATGCCTTATCATTTATTGTTCATAAAGATAATGCTTACGATAAAGGCAAGAAAATGGTAGAGAAGTTAAAAGAGGTTATTCCAAGGCAATTATTTGTGATACCATTACAAGCGGTCATTGGTGGAAAAATTATTGCAAGAGAAACCATTTCTGCAATGCGTAAAGATGTACTTGCTAAATGTTATGGTGGAGATATTACAAGAAAGAAAAAATTATTAGAGAAACAAAAACGTGGTAAAAAGAAGATGAGACAAGTAGGAAATGTAGAAATTCCACAAGAGGCATTTTTATCAGTTCTAAAGCTGGACGAGGAATAAGATATGAACGAAAGAAAATTTTTGAAAGCAGTTAATAGAATTTAGAGATAGTATAAAAATTGATACGTTAGAAGATAGAGAATTCTAGGAATAAAAGGCAATACAAAATAAAAATTGCATCTGTTTTTACAGATGCAATACCCATGAACTAGTGGGTAAGAGTGAAGGTTTGTTATTCGACTTTCTCAGAAACGCTGACATTCTTAAGGATGATGGAAACAAGAGAAGTAATGAAAAGCCGAAGAGCTATGAAAATCATCGTGTCTCCAACAACTATAAGGAGACTAGTGAATATAGAAGCTCCGAACCAATCGAGGAGAAATAGTAAGCCAACATTAAAGAGAAAGAGCCCTACATTAAACAGTACATTCACTAAAGTTTTCATAAGAAACCTCCTAAAATTATTAAGATAAATATATTATAACATAAAACATACAAAATGTCCAAAAAGGAAGATAATCTAATGGAAAGAAGGAAATTGAAAAATGGGACAAGAATACCAAGATCAAGTAGAAGGAAGAAATAGTGTCTTAGAACTATTAGAGTCTGAAAGAGATATTAATAAGATATTAATAGCAAAAGGAGAAAAACATGGATCTATTCATAAAATTATAGCAATGGCAAAAGAACGTAAAATACTAATAACAGAGCTAGAAAGGAATAAACTAAATCAAATTGCACAAACACAAAATCATCAAGGGGTAATTGCAATTGTACCACCTTTTAATTATTGCGAAGTGGAAGAGATTATAGAGAATGCTAGTAAAAAACATGAGATGCCATTTATTCTAATACTAGATGGAATAGAAGATCCACATAATTTGGGGTCTATTATTAGAACTGCAGAAACAGCAGGAGTACATGGGATTATTATCCCTAAAAGAAGAGCAGCTTCAGTTAATAGTACTGTGAGCAAGGTGTCTGCTGGAGCTGTAGAACATATAAAGATAGCAAGAGTCAATAATGTTAATGAAACAATGCATTTTTTAAAAGAGCAGGGAGTTTGGATTTGCGGGACAGACATGGATACAAAAACTATTTATACAAAACAAGATTACAAAATGCCTTTAGCGCTTGTTATTGGCAGTGAAGGATTTGGAATGGCAAGATTAGTAAAAGAAAATTGTGATTTTTTAGTCAAAATTCCGATGAAAGGAAAGATTACTTCACTAAATGCATCAGTATCAGCGGGAATTGTAATGTATGAAGTAGTAAGACAAAGAAATAAATAAAAGGAGAGAAAAGATGAATAAGAAAAAATTAGGAATTATTATTACAGCTGCTAGCATTTCAATAATTGCAGTAATAATAGGAATTATAGCTCTTCTATATTTCGTGACAGATATATTTAAAACACCAGAGCAACTATTTTGGAAATATGCATCTAATGGAACCCAGTTTATGAAAATATTTTCAAATGAAAATGAGATAAATCAGAGAGTATGGAAAAATAATCATTCTTACACATCAAAAGGAGACTTAAATATTTTAGTTACCAAAGAAATAGGAACACAAGAAATAAAGTTAAAAACTACTGCAAAACATAGTCAAATTACAGGTAGAACTTATTCAGATATCACTTTGTATAATGAGGAAATGGAACATTTAAAAGCTTCATATATAAATAATGATAATATTTATGCTTTATATTGTAAAGACATTTATGAACCATACTATATTGGAATTCGTAATGGTAATTTAAAAGAATTTGCACAAAAAATGGGAATAACAGAACAAATGATACAAGTTCCTGATAATATTTCATTTTTGAATCAAGAAAATAAAACTATTTTTACAGAAGAACAAATAAAAAGTATATATGACATATATAGAAATGTATTAGCTAATACAATAGCAAAAGAAAAGTATGTAAAAACTAAAGATACAACTATCAATATTAATAATCAAGACTATCAAACAAAAGGATATCAAATAGAATTAAACCAAGAGGAGTTGAAACAAGTCTTAATTGCACTTTTGACTGAAACAAAAGAAAATGAAAAAATAATAAATGTATTAAGTGAAATATTTAATATAGAAGTGAACAACATTCAAAATATAATAGAAAAACTAATTATAAATATTCAGAAACAACAAATGAAAGAAACTAATTTTCTTTTTATCGTATATCAACCTAATAAAAATGTAACAAGAATTCAAATAAGAAAGAATACAGAGGTGGAATTAATATTAGATATAGATAATATTAAAGAAAACAAAAAAGTAGCAACTATTCAAATAAACACATTTATGAAGGAAAAAAGTGAGATAGATTATAGTACGAAATTTACAATAGAAAAACAGATTTTAAGTAATATGATTATTTATACTACTAATATTATTGACAGCCAAAGTGGATACGAACTTAGAATGAATACTTCATTGGGGAATATTTCTGATGACAAAATAGAAAACAATAGTAAAATTACTATTTTTGACAATGATACCACTATAGAAACAGCTTACTATAAAACAATACAAGCAACCAATGAAGAAGTGGAAATAGAAGAGTTGACTAATTCAAATGCAATTATAGTAAATAATTATCCAAAAGAACAATTAGAAAGGTTCTTTACAAATATTGGAGATAAAACAGAACAAGTTATTACAGAAAAGATAGAACAGTTAAATCTTCCTATATCTAATACACAAGATGAATTATACTATTTACAAAGCATTATTTCTTCTGTTATTACAGTCATGAATGCAAATGGAGTGGCACAGCCAATAGGGATAACAGGTGTAGCTAATATGATAGGATTGAAGAAGATTGCACTACTAATGCAAGGAAATACAACTTCGACTAATAGTTCAACAAATAATACTTTTAACCAAATAATAGAACAGGAAAAACAAACATTTAATGGTCAATTTGAAATATATAAAGATAACGCAATAAATGGAACTATGGTAAAAAGAATGATTTCAACTGTAATAAATAGTAATAGTAGTTATGCAGATAATGAAGAACGAATTGTTTCAATAAAAATAATGAGTAATAGAATTAAGAAACCATCTGGATGGAATGAAATAGGAGAAAAGGAGAAAGCAAAACTAACACAACTAAGTAATAATATTCAGATGGGCAATCAATATATTGTAGCAATAGAATATGATTCAAAAGGGTTGACAGATACAATTATTATTATGGATAAAGAAAATTAAAATAAAACTTGATTAAAAATCGACTTTTGAAAAGTCGATTTTTTGTTGATAAATCAGCATTTTTAAAATCAAAAAAAAACTTTTTAAAAAAATTTAAAAAATGTGTTGACTTTGATTAATAGCTGTGCTAAAATAAGAATTGTCTTCAGCGAGAAACCTCGTCTGGAGATTTTAAATAAAGCACATTGAAAAGTAAACAATAAACCTTTGAGAGAAACCAAATAATTCAAAG
>CAQZSK010000029.1 GCA_948934525.1 uncultured Clostridia bacterium | reverse complement strand
TATCACCGTTTTATAGTTTCTTCCATTTGGAAATCCACATGATTTAGCACACGATTATGTTTTATCGTTTTGCTTGCTATAAGAACGATTCTATTTTCAAATATCTCATTGTTTATATATCGCATTGAAGTCTCCTAATGGATTAATCACGCTGATATTTAAAACTTTATATTTTTTGCTTCAAGCATATCCCATGAATTATTCCACTAATTTGCTACGTGCTTTTGCGGTAGTTTACTTATGGAGAATACTGAGGGCGAAGATAATTATTTTTTAGAGTTCTACAAAAAGTAGAAGCCTATTATATATTTTCTTGTTTTATAAATCGTTCAATTTGTTAGATAAAATGTTATCTAATATCCATTTCATTAAGGAACATATGCTCATTGTCTATTTATAACAATTACAATTTGAGTTTATTGTCAAATTGTATAGTTTTACTAAAGCGATCTCCTATTCCATGACAGTAGTCAACATTGTACTCTTTACATGGAAGATATGATAATGCTATTTCTGGATGCTCTAGATAGCATTGATATGCTGATATAGCTGATAATTTGGGACCTAACGAGGTTAATATAAAATTAGCCTTGCCTTTATTAGCCATAATAATATTATTAATACTATCAAATCCAAAATTATTATCATAAGAGTCTATTGATTTTATTTCAATGTCGGAAATACCCACATTATCACATGCAGACAAGTGTAATTCCTTAGTGTTTTTTATGTTATTGTTTAACTGATTTCCTGTTTGTATTACAAGAAATACCTTTTGAGGTTCGTAATATCCTAAAACTTGTCTTGTGCGTTCAGGATCGTAGCCTGTTATAATAATAAGATATGTGGGAAGACCTAATTCTATTATTCCAGAATGCTTAAATAACAATCTAGGAGTTTCTGGTTCTTTACTAATCCAAGTGTCTGAATAACTATTAGGTTTGTGGTAAATAATTGTTATTTGTTTAAATGCTTCTCTGAAAAAGAAAAGTGAAGCCCAAATTATATTTCTAGACATTGTAGTAATGTCTAAAAATACATTATCTTCCCTATTTAACTCACTAATATACTTTTTTAGAATATTCCAAATGACTACACCATTCGTTTCTATATCAATAAACCTTGCTTGAATATTGTGAGAGACACAATACTCTTCAATTTTCTTTAAATAAAATGATGTCTTTTCAATATTTAAAGATTTTATCTTTTTAATAATATAGACTGTGTGGATTTTGTGATATTCCACATCGGTTTTGAAACCTAGAAAAGCTCGTTCCTCCCAACTGGGATATATAAATAATATATTATTCATCAAATAAGTTTTTTTGAAGATTAATACTAGTACTAGTTTCTTCGTTTATAGGAAATTGCTTGTTATTAACTGCAGCATTCCATATATCCGATACTTTTAATGATACTCTAGAATATTGTCCATGAGGATCTAGCCCTAAACTTGGGAAAAGTAAGCGATTTGGCACATAGTAAATTTCCTGTTTTCCTTTATCTTTTGCATTTCCAATCCTAGTGTAAATGAATTGAACTTTCCTTGCAAGATCTATTAGTGCAATGATCTCTTTATACAATTCTGGGTGAGTGTCTTTTTGTGAAATAGAGAAAACAATAGCACGAGGCTCTGAAATATCAGATACTAATCGTTTAGAAAATAGTATCATTAAGTTTTCAAATAATTGGAATATTTGTTTTCCTTGCTCTATTGTACAATTATCAATTATTTTGTCTAATCCATTTCTTAGAACATCCCACATTCGCTGACTACGTTCAACTATTATTTGAGTTTGAATTTTTGGAGAGATTTGAGTAATACCATCTTTGTTGTTGTTTAACGCATTATCAAACATCCAATAACATGGATCTAGCAAATTTCTGACAATTCCAGTTGAAATATCAACAATTGTTTCAAAACCTGAATATGGGGGTTTGTTAGCCTTTGCACTTCGTTCTCTAAAGTACATTGCTCTATGATACTTGTAAATATAGTCTTGAACTGATTTTGTTGCATTTGTACCATATTTTTCCTCTGCCTGCTGTTTGGCTATAGCCTTATATTTTTCTATATCTTTTGAAAAACTTTCATTAACAGGAAAGAATTCTTCTGCAGTAACGCCTTTTAATCCAATGTTTTCCAAACGCCTTTCAATGATTTTTTTTGCTAGTTTAAAGAAATCTGTTTCTTCATTTTGATAGGCTCGTTCCATATCAACAGTAATAAAGTCATGACCTTCTAATATAGATCCGCCAGTTGATGTGATAAATACAGGACGATTAACCTTTGCTGTTGCAACTTTAAAACTGAAAATCGAATGATCTCTATAAGCAATCCATGAATTCAATGTCTGAATTTGATATTTATTCATATCATGAGCATCATCTATCATAATAAGAAAATGTGATGACTGCAATAAAGAGATCTTTCTTATTAAAGTGAAAAATGGCATAATAGATGAAGAAAATGACAGTGCATTTTCATAAAAAGCATCAGAGTTATATGTGTTTATTTTTTTTTGAGTTGCAATCATTTCTTTATTAACATATCTTTTAATTGACTCAAAAAAGTTTATTGAGCTATGATCTAAATCAACTCCCCAAATATATTCTATCTCTGAGAAGAAATCTAATTTTTGCGATTGAGAAGATTCAATAATTTCAGGAATTTCAGATAAAGTATCGGCAATTGCATACAAAATAGAAAGAACTAAATAATGTTCACAAATGATACTCTTCTTAAAATCATCATTCAACAATAAGTATTCCTTTTTATGAAATAGAGGGGTATTACATGGAACATGAATCCCTATTTTATCAAAACTTATAGATTTTGATTTTTGATTTGCTATTTTATATTGTATTTTGAAAGAATTATACAAAAGAGTCATTGTTTTCCCGGATCCCCTTTCGCCTATCAGAAATATATTTTTTGTCGATTGAATGAAACGAGAAAAATTGTAATCCTCAATGTAATAACCTATAATATCATTGTCAGGCAGATTATTTGCACCTTCATATTCAAATGGATTAATAATATTATTCATCTTTGTTACTATTTAATTTTTCAACAATATTATGAATGTTAAAAACAGGATTATTCTTTATAAAATGATCAACAATATTTGTATCATTTCCATCGTCAATTAAATTATATTTATCACCTAACTCAATTTTAGGTAAGTCTAAATCACAAATATCACCATTTATAGTAAAATTAATTTGTGCATCTGTTTTTTTTAGTTTATCTAAGATTGGAGCGTAATATTTACAATATCTACGTTCTGCATCAAGTTTTAATATTCTCCGGTATGTAAATTCAAGCAATTCTTCTATTCTCTCACTAGATGTATAATCTATATTATAAGTTATTGCTATACGATTATTACCTTTATCAACAAATATATTAGTGATACTTGCATATTCATGGTATATTTGAGCATCCTCCGCTATTTTAGATTTGCTATTCAAATAATGTGAAGTTCTCTGCGGACCCTCTGAAAGTTCATCAGCAAACCTTAAGATACTAGCTAGTTCTCTCAGCTTAATTTCTTTGTTGTACAAATTGGATATTTCATCAACATCACTTAGGGTGTCTTTATCTCCTTTTTTGGAACTACCACAATGTGCAGCAGTAGCTATTAATACCAAACGACGTTCTTGGTTATAGGTTGGAACCTTATTTCGAATGTTATTATAAATTTCTGCTATTTTCTTATTGTGTCCTCCTCTTCCTTCAATATTGCCAACATCATGAAATAAAATAATGAGACATAATAAATATATTTCAATACCAGAAAACCTATCTTGTTGGTCTTCAATTAGGTCCCATGCTCTTTCCATCACATTTGCTACATGGTCAGCTGAATGGTCTGTTAATGAAGGTTCTATGCCTTTGATTTCTTTCAACACCTCTTCTACTATATATTTTCTAGCGGTAATATATAATGAGATATAATCTTCTGCTTTAGCTTCAAATTCTGAAGTCAGAATCTCCTTTAAATGTTTTTCTATTTTTTGTTCAGTCCACATGTTTCAATAACTTAGTAATTTGTCAAAAACAATTTTTGCTAAAAGGGGAGGGACTGCATTACCAACTTGTTGTTGTTGAAAACCAATACTTCCTTTAAACTCAAAAGAATCAGGAAAAGATTGTATTCTTGCAGCTTCTCTTACTGATAAACCCCGATCTTCCCACGGATGAATTAGCATATTTTTTCTATAGTTGCCAATAACTGTGGATGGCTTATTTGCCTCTAAACGATGATATATACCTGTGTGACAACGACTACAATCTTTATAGTTCGCCATTAGCTCCTTTGGTATATTCTCCCAATTACCGCCTTGTGGAATAAAACTGTAGCGTTTTATTGTAAGCTCTGAATTCTTTGTGACAAAATTGTTAGTTGAGAACTTAGATGCTCCTCTTAGTAATCGAGCATAACTAGAGGTTGGGTTATTCTTATATTCTAATTTTTCGAAATTGGCGCCGTTGGGTAAAGATGGCAAATCAGAAATTGCATCGGCAACAGTTACAGCTATTTGATTTTGCTCTATTGGTGGAAATTCATACTGAATTCCATGTAAAGACCCTATTAAAAAGACTCGGTGTCTTTTTTGGGGCACCCCATAATCTGTAGCATAAAGTAGTTTAAAACTGATAGTATACCCTATTTTTTCAAATTCATTTATAATTTGTTCCCAAAAGAAACCCTCTTCTGTTTTTAAAATGCCACTTACATTCTCTAAGACAATCCAATCTGGCATCCATAATTTCGTAATTCTTATGAATTCTTTAAAAAGCCAATTGTTCTCATTTTCTTTATTCCTTGTTTTAAGATTTGATAATGAAAATCCTTGGCATGGAGGTCCCCCCATTAATACTTTTGCTTTATGATTATTATAAAGATGGGATGGTAGTTCAGACAACAATCTAATGTCTTCAACAAAAATGGGGATATTTTTATGATTGTGGGCATAAGTCTCTGCAGCATACTTGTCGTACTCGACTGCATACTTTATATTGACCCCTGCCATTTCTGCACCAAGTGAAAGTCCACCTGCTCCAGAGAATAAATCTACTCCAATCATAAAACTAATAATGAATTTAGGGCGCAAAGATACAAATTTCATATATAAGGTCATAAGAAATTTTAGATCATTTTTAGACTATATAATGCAAAAAGACACTGTTTGGATTCATATCAATAGATTATGGATCTTGCAGATACATTTGAGATTAGATTGTTCAGCTATACTCATTTTTCGAATTAGGATTAGTGAATGACTAAATGTTTTCTTTATTCCCGCAAGAAGAACATTACTGATTACAATCTGCGTTTTTTTCTTTTTCCCTTTTTATGTTTGAGAGTCTGTTCTTTGGAATTGAGGATAAAGTCGGCTCCTGATGGAATAAAAGATAGGAATAGATTTGATGATTGGTTGTAATCCGGATTTCTATCCTGATTGATTTCTATTTTTCTTTTATTGGCTTTAAATTCTTGTTCCTGTATTTTAAGTTGTTCAGAGATAGAACTATTTTTTATTGTATTGTGGTAGTCAAATGATTCTGATTGCTGGCGATCGTAGTTGAACAATCTATCAAACCCTTGTTCTACTTGTCGGAACAAGTTTACACGGTCAAAGCCACCTTTTATTATTCCGTTCTTTGTATTCTTATGATTGGTGAGTGGTGATAGTTTCTTTTTGTTAGTTTGGTCTTTTCGGCTCACAATCAAATGGCAGTGCATATTCAACTCATTATCGGAACGGTTGCGGTCAAAATGAATCTTACCATAAAACTTTATATCTACTTCGGATAGCCCTTTATTGAAGTTTTTGGCATATTCAGGGATAAACACCTCACGAATATAACGTTTCATGGCTTCGGCTTGCTTTTGTTCGGTGTTTCCTATTGCCCGAAGTTCACTTTCCGATGGACTGACATGAATAGCATAAAACTTTGCATCAGTTTTCAGGAGTTGCCCGATATTACTATCTATATCTTTTATGAGCTTTGATTTATATATGTTATCCTCTGTCAGATTGAAAAAGCCTTCGGTATAAATACCTTTCTCCATCCTTTCTAAATCTTCATGTTCGAGGTAATTAGCTAGCTGTCGGCTACTTCCAGAATTATTATATGTCCCGTTTGATGGCGGTGCAAAATCTATGTGCATAATCCTATGTATTTATCAGATTGTTGATTTCTGCTTTCAGGTTCTCTTTCCTTTTGCTATCCATCACACCACAAGCAGAAAGTTCCGAATAGAGTTGTATCAGGTGAAGCAACTTTTTATAATCCCGTTGGTGTATTTGGTAAAGTGCGTTAATCTGTTTGGATTGATTGTTTATCACATCGGCATGATTGCCGAACTGTTCGCTTAACTTTTTCAGCACGGCTGTTTGTCTCTCCTGATTGGCTTCCAGTTGGGAGAGAATAAGAGCTTCTAAAGTTTTGCTGATTGCATCGAAGCGCAAAGCGATAG
>CAQZSK010000028.1 GCA_948934525.1 uncultured Clostridia bacterium | reverse complement strand
GAGATAAAAGAGAGGGGGGATTTGCAGGGAAGTTATACCTGTTGAATTTAAATAAGGCACCTATATACATCCTTACAGTATAACCTTTGTAAAAGGGTGTAAAAGATTGTAATTCAATTGATTTTTATATTATTTCTTCAAAGAAGCAATTAATTCACAAAATTTACTTATATATTCATGAGCTTTTGGGTTACTCTTTTTTATTATAATTGCTGCACATTGAATCTCCGTACCATTTAAATCCTTAGAACTTATTATATCATCAGACATAAAGAAATCTATTTCATATTTTTTAAACCATTTTTTAAATAATCGATGTCTGGCAAGTTGTCTTTCATCTGTAGCATCACAAATATAGATAAGGATATGAGTATCATTCTTAAAAAAGGCCTCAATAATCGTCAATAATGTTTTTTGTACATTTTCATCCTTAACGGAATGTTTGGGGTAATTCTTTACTTGAGTAAAGATAAAATGATAAGTTTTGTCACCAAAATATCCCGAAGAGTCTTTTTGAAAAGTTACTTTATAATCTATATTCGCATCTGTTGTGAATGTAAGATATTGACGATAATCTGTAACAGGATAAGGCGAAAATTTATTTATATATTCAATGTCTAAAAACATTCTATTTTGGCTCATTTTAATCTTGCCAATATAATACCTTCATTTTTCAAAGATGTTAAAGTTTTTTCACCTTTTAAATATTCAAGAACCAACTTTTTATCAGAAAGCATTTTTTTTGCTGCCGCAATATAATTAGCATTGGTATTCTCTTTCTCTCTTTTCATATCTGAATATATTACTAAGTATAAACAACATCCTTATCCTACTGCAAATATAGCTACTTTTTTATTATATATAAAATCTTCTATTATTAATATTAGTTATTTATATATTGAATATGGTCATGATAATACTAATATTAGTACTTATCTTACAATTGGAGATAGTGTTATAGGTCCTACTCTCTATTAACATTACACTTTATGACTATTGTCCCACTTTCAGTGGAATCCTTAAGAACTAAATTAAAATATGAAGTAGATTCAGCTGTTACTGCACTAAGATTAAATGTAATATTAAAAGTATATTCAGAAGACAAACCGGGGTCTCCTGGAATAGCATTTAAAATACTTTGTTCTTCCCCATTTATTAATGCTGTTGTTGGGATACTATCATTATAAGTAACAGCCCCATCTATGTTATTAACAAGCATTAAATATTTAGAATTACTTTTCCCACTTAAAGTAAATGTAGAAGCATTAAAATTTTTACGTATATTAATTTCACCCCTAACAGTTTGATTACCTGCTGGATTATCCAATTGATAAAATTATCATTATCAATATCAACAAATAATGGATAGGCCTCTTGTACTACTATAATATTACCTACTTTAGTTTCTTCTAAGTTAGAAACTGTAATTGTATAAGATTTTCCTTCCCTTGCATTTTTTCTTAAAGAAGAAATTTTCATTGTAGTATTCCCATCTCCATTTTGAGGTTCTATTTTTAACCAACTATTATCCGGCACATCACTATATAACTCTGTATATTCATTATTCAAAGTATTCATTGTGGTGTAATATGCCGTTTTATTGGTATAGGCAAACATCAAATTGTTTGATTGTGATTCAACTAAATCTTTTATAAAATTCCCTTCAAAATCAAATAATTGATATTTTTTATCTGTATTATTATACAATACAAAATTATCATTCTTTAATGTTATAAAGCCTTTAACCGGTATTTGTAATTGACCATCCGAACTTGTAAAAGATTTTACATTTATAGGGGGTGTATTTAAAGCATTTCCATCCGTATCAGTTTTTAATATTAAAGAATTTGATTTAATAATTCTTAAATTATTATTAACATTTTGGATAGCATAATAATGTCCATCTTTCTTTCCAAGAACATAGGCTTCAAATCTATTAGTCTCATCATATCCCAAATAAGAAAGATTAGAAATAAAACTGTTTTTGTTAAAATTTTCTACACTACCACCACCCCAATCTATAGAACAACTCTCTAAAGCGATTTCTGTAAGAAGAATCCCATTATTATCTATTGAAGAATAAGCGTTAATTAAAACAGGTGCTGATATAACAAAATTCCAATAAGGAGAACCAGAATCCAAATATTCTATAAAAAAATGGTCAATGTTTACTTTATTATAAAGTACGTCATATCCATTATCTGAAGTTAAAAAAGAATCACTTTCTAAATCATATACTTTTATTTCTGCTTTGCTGGTTACTGAGTTTGAATTATCTGCACCTTTTCCAATAAATAAATAATTTTCTATTAAAGCAATATCTTTTAATAAATTGTTATAAATATTGCTCCCAACAATAGGTTCTATATTTATAGATTTTACAGTTCCATCTTCATTTACAATACCTGCAATATATGCAATAACAGCATTTGCTACATTATTAACACTTAAAACAAATGGAACTCTGTTATCATTTCCATAATTTTCCCCAATACGTAGCCAATATCCTTTATTATTACCAGAAGCATCTATATATGCAGAATAAGTTTCATTTATCCAATTTTGGAGAACTTGTATTAAGTTAATAGATTTTGTTTTAATATTCATTTCTTTTGTATTTAGATAAATTAATAAATCTAAAAAAATTCAGAAGCCTAATTGAAGGCTTCTGAATACCAAGGAAAAATAAAATTCAGATATTTAAAAAAGTCCTATTTCCTCATAGACTAAGTTTGAATAGATTTTACTTTACTATATAAATTGAATTTATAACCTTACGCTCTCCTATTTCATTGGTTATTGTTCTTGAATCCCAATTAATTCCATCTTTAGAGGTGGATAAAGTTACTCTATTTGCTACAATATACATCTCATTTTCATATTTAATACAATATCCTGTAACATTTTTAGAAGGATAATATATCCAATCAATGCCATTTGTAGAGTAAGCGGCTCCGTAAGCTCCTATTGCAACATACTTCTCGTTTCCATAAACAATGGAGTAAACATATAAATCATCAACTTGAGTTATATCCCAATTAATACCGTCTTTGGAGTAAGCCAAATTCCCATTATTTCCTCCTGCAATATATTTGCCATTTCCATAAGTAATAGAATACCCATACAGAAAAGGTAATTTTTTAACCTTCCAACTAATTCCATCAGTGGAATAAGCAAGATAACCATTATTTCCAACTGCTACAAATTTCCCTTCTCCATAAGTAATAGCATGCCAGGCTCCTGATTCAGATACTATTGTCCAATTTATACCATCAATGGAATAGGATATTCCTCCATACCCAACAGCAACAAATTTGTTCTCACCATAAACAACATCATTCCATTTATTAGAACCAATTGTTATTAATGTCCAATTAGTTCCATTAGTAGAATGTGCCATATTTCCATAATCTCCTACTGCCACATATTTCCCATTTCCATAGGCTACTCCATACCAATCTTCACATCCAAGTATTGTAAAAGTTTCATTATCAATACTTATATTTAAAATATCTTCAATTTTTGCTTGTTCGGGTGTCTCTGGAAGAATAATAGGAGGCTCCTCAGGAATTAAATCCTCTTTCTTGTCCGAACAATTAGTGAATAAAATACAAATTCCTAATAAAATACAAAATAATTTATTTTTCATTTTTCTTTCTTTTTAATATTAAAATTTTCTACACACAATTAATCTGTTGTACCTGAAATTTTAAAAAGTAAACGTTTTGTTGAATCATTTATTTCAACAAGTGCTGCAGTATGAGAAAAACCACTTGAAGAGCTTGTTAGTCCCGATATTTGAAATCCATTAGAACTTGAAATATAGGAATCTTCTATAGAAGAAGGGCTCATACCTGTATTTTCTAAATTTTGAATTTTTTTATTTGGGTTTAACAACAAATCTTCCGGCTTATCAAAATCAAATCTTACAGTATAACGTGTATAATTATAAATTGCTTTATGAAATATAATTTCTAATATATCTCCATAAACGAACCAATTAGGAAATTCAAACTTATAAGTCGTAGAAACGGAATATCTTGGTTCCAAGATTGTTACAGATTTTAAATAAAAATCCCCTGTACCTTCTTTTTGATTAATAGGAAGATTCAAAGTAATCCCTTTTCCACTTATTGACAAATTTGTAGAACGTGCGGCTCCTATATTTTTTGCTGCAATCACATTAATAACATTACCATTTTTTGTGTAAGTAATAAAATCTTTTGTTGCCATAAAACTTAAATTTAAAATTCATGGCATCAAAAAAAAAAAAAATTAGAACCTTTTACAATCTAATGTAAGTCTAAAGTTTGTAATTCTTTTGTTTGGCTTTCTTAATTCTTCAAGAATTTTTTCTTGATTTTTGGCGATTTTGCTACTACTGTTTACCCAACGGTTTAATTTTACTCCAATCCAAAAGAGTACAATAAATCCAATAATAATCCACAACATAATGTTTTTGATTTAGCTTTCTTCCGGCAACCATCAGAAGATATTAAACACAAAAAAAGTGGGTTGCTATCCACACTCAATTAGGTATCGCCAAACACCTGTGTACACGTAGACAAGCAACCCACTATAAGTAGATTGACCTGTGCCTGTGTACTTAAAATTGGCGATTTTAATTGAGTAGGCACTCTTTTTTTCTAAAATATGTTAGCCTCTTTGGCTCTTGCAAATATAATCGTTTTCATATCTTTAGACAACTTTTAAAGGTTAATCTTATGCAGCAATTATTTGCTGATAAGTAAGTTTGTAATAAATATTCCTAAGTAGTAGAATAAATCTACTAAAATCACTAATCTTTCTTGTATTGTATCTAAAACAAAATTCATTAACATAGAGTTGTAAATGCTCTCTACTTAAATGATGATAGATACCAATAATACCTCTTTTCAATAAAGACCAAAATCCCTCTATTGTATTTGTACAAACATCACCATCGGCATGTTGTCCTCTACTATGGTCTACCGAATAATGTTCATATATTTCTGCCACTTCATTATAACCTTGCCATTCATCGGTATAAAGTATTGCAGTAGAATCAACATATTCTAATATTTTAGGAGTAAGTTCATGATGAGAGGTATTTTTAATTACTCTGCAGATAACTTTGCCTTTTCTTTGGAGCATACCTAAAACAGGAGTTTTATCAATAAAGCACCTTCCTTGAGAGTTCTTTACTTTCTTGTCCCAATGACGATTTTTGTTTTTGCCACCTACAAAAGTTTCATCACATTCTACTTTCCCTTTTAGCTTTCCTTTATTTCTACATATAAAACAGGTTCTAATTTTCTGCAGCATATACCAAGCTGTTTTTTGAGTGACTTGTATATCTCTTGATAGTTGTAATGAAGAAATACCTTTTTTGTGAGAAGTGATTAACCAAATAGCAATAAACCATTTTCTCATAGGTACTCTTGTTCCTTGAAATATTGTTCCTATTTTGACATGAAAAATCTTTTGAGTGTTTTTACACATATACTTATGGTTTCCTAAATGATAAACTTCTGACTTTTTATCAAAAGGAGAAATAACTCTATCATGCCAAAGAATATTTTCAAGATAAATAATACAAGATTCATCTGTCGGGAAAGTTTCTAACAATTCCATTAATGAACGGAATCTTTTCAAATACAACTTCATAAAGAATTACTTTTACTAAAAAAAATAAACAATAAAATCTATTACTTTTATATTAAAATAAATAATAATATATTTATTATGTTTATTTTCTTCTTTGCAAAAGTAATCAAGGAATCTTTAGAAGAAAGTTAAGGGAATAGAAGTCTTGTGAAAGGGAGTGAAAGAAGAAGTTGCATTTTCAAATAAAAACCTCTATATTTGCATGTATAATTATTAATAATTTATATATTATATTAATATATTTGCTTTATATATATATTATAAAAAAAGTCGGAGGAATCCTTTTATTTTTACGCTAATTATTGAAAGGGGGTGTTGTTTATGGAAGAAAGACCTTATATTAAATATAAGATTGCTGAATACCCGGAACAAACTGCTGAGGGTTTGGCATGGGTAGTTATATTCAAACGAATATATTTATAATCTTTCATTAAAACAATCCTCCGACTTTTATGCAATTTTATTCTAAAATTCGTTTCTTTCAAAACTATATATATTCTACTATAATAATATATAAATCAAATAATTAATTATTACAAGGGACTATGCGATATTTCTGTTTTTTTTAATAAAATTTCATTATCTTTGCTTAAAAGATAATGGATATGAATAAAGAAAACAAAGTCTTAATTGAAAAAGCAAGAATTAGAATTAAATGTTCTTATTGTGAAAGTATATATTATATATATCTACCTAAAAATATTGACGATATAAAAATCAAATGTCCTTATTGTGATGAATCACTATATTTGTCACTCTACGATTTATTATAATTTTCTTACCATCTATTTCCATTTCATAAGGAAGATAAACATTAGCTCCATCGGGAAATTTAAATAAATTATCTACACGTTTATTTAATTCTTCTTCTCCTCCTTTTGTTTCATCTCTAAAGAAATCTTTTACTGCTTCACGTCCATATAAATGAATGGTTTTCTCATGATTTTTTTCTTCTTTATTCTTCATATATTTTTTGGTATAATTATATGATTATTATATATTTAATTATTATAATGGGCTGTAAGGATGTATATAGTTACCTTAAATAAATATACTATGGAAGGCATGCAACTTATACGGAGCTATCTGCATAATC
>CAQZSK010000027.1 GCA_948934525.1 uncultured Clostridia bacterium | reverse complement strand
AACAGACAAAGAAGATTGTTATAGATTAGCAAAGTTATTCTTTGTAAATGAAGTAAAATATCACGAAATATCAAAAAAAGATTTATATGCTAATTTGAAAGCAATGACAAGGCAATACTTTTATTTACTTCAGCAAAATGTTAGTTGCAAGAATAGATATAAAAGATTGTTAAATATATGCTTTCCAGAGCTAGAAAAAATCTTTAAATCTACAAGGATTTATGATGATACAGCATTAAATTTTATTAAAGAATTTCCACATGCAGAGATAGTAAAAGAAAAGCGAATTGATGCATTATATAATAATTTATATAAGACGAATGGAAGAAATCTAAACTTTTATAAAAGGTTAGCAGAAGCAATAAAAACAGCTTCATTAAACTCTTACCCAGGAGTTGGCAAAGAACATGAAGATAGTAAAAATCTTTCAGATATGACAAAAATAGTACAAAGCAATAATAATGTCATAAATGGATTGAGAGATAAAATGATAGAAACAGCAAAACAATCTTCATATTACAAAATAGTAAATTCATTTTATGGAATTGGAGATATACTAACAGCAGAGATACTTGGAGAATTGGGAGATATAACAAGGTTTGATAGTCCAAAAGAAATAATAGCGTTTTGTGGACTTGATCCAACAATAAAACAGGCTGGAAAAAGTATAAATGTGAAAGGAGCAATATCAAAAAGAGGAAACAAATATGCACGATATATATTATTTAATTGTAGTCAAATGGTAGTAAAACTAGGTGCTTCAAATTATCCAGAACACCCTGTATATATTTATTACCAAAATAAAAAGGCAGAAGGCAAACACTATTATGAAAGCCTAACTGCTTGTTCAACAAAAATTCTAAGAATGTTATATTCTATGTGCAAAAATAATAAACAATTCTTAGAAAACTAATCATAATTGAATTTTATCATAAAAGAAGTGAAAAAGATAGACTTTTTTAAAAAATATATCATTTTCGCTTGTTTGCCATACAAAAAAATAATATAATAAATTTATAAAAAAGGACTTGACAAAAATTAGATAGTCAATTTACAAAGCAGATGGGCAATACATCTGCTTTTGTTATACATAAAAATAATGTTCCTTAAATTTTTATGAAAAATTTTAAACTTTTTTATCACTTAAAACATCTAAAAGATTAGACGTGATAAAAAATGAAAAATATGAGGTGTTATGAAAATGGAAGAAAATGTAGCAAACTATTATAGCCAAAAGAGAAAAAAGAAGAAAATAAACAAAATTAAAATAACTTTTACAATTCTAATCATTTTAGGTATGATAGTTTTGGGCAAACAGCAAATACTGAAATCAAATAGTTCTTATATAGATAATTCAATCAAAGATATAAAAGAAACAAAAGATAACATCAATAATGAACAAACTATATCAGTTGTTATTGGCAAGCAAAATGAAGAAACAACAGAAACTAACCAAGCAAACAATTCAACTATTACTAGTAATACCAATAACAAAAGCAATGTAAATAATATAGAACAAAAGGAAAAGTGGAAAACAGTAGGTAATGACTATTTTAAAGATGCTGTATTTATAGGAGATTCAAGAACAGAAGGATTTATATTAAATAATGGACTTACAGCTAAAATAACATCATATACTCACAAAGGGCTAACAGTAGATACAATATTTACAGATAAAGTTATCCATAAAAATGGAAAAAAATTAACTATTATAGAAGCATTAAAAGAAACAAACTTTGCTAAAGTATATATCATGCTAGGAATAAATGAAACAGGTTGGGTATATAGTGACTTGTTTATAAGTAAATATGTAAAAATAATTGACGAGATAAAAAAGATAAATCCTAAATGCACTATTTATATAGAGTCAATCATACCAGTTACAGAGCAAGTATCCAATGAGCATAGATATCTAAAAAATTCAAAAATTAAGAAATATAATTCTTTAATTAAAAAAATGGCAGGAGAAAAAAATGTATATTACCTTAATGTACAAGAAGCAGTCATAAACCTAAATGGAAATTTACCAGAAGACGCAGCTATAGATGGAATTCACTTAAATAAGAAATATTGTGAAAAATGGTTTCAATATTTAAAAAATCATACAAGATAGGAGAAGGAAGATGAAAAAAATATGGATTGTAATTTTAATAATAGTGGTAATTGGTGTAATAGTAGTCTTTACGAATGACAATAAAGGTATTACAATAGATATCAATGAATTGTCTAAAGATATCATAGAAAATATTGAATTTGAAGATGAATTAAATAAGACTGATAATGAAACCGCTTCTAAGTTATATGATATCAATAATTTTACTTCCCAATCAGTTTATATGAGTAGTGGAGCAACCTCAGAAGAAATTGCGATATTTGAATTTGAAGATAAAGAGGCATGTAAAGTAGCATTAGAAAAAGCAAATAAAAGAATAGAGGAACAAAAACAAAATTTTAAAGACTATATGCCAAAAGAAATGAAAAAACTAGAAAATGCAATGATAAAAAATAAGAATCAATATTTAATTGTTTGCATTACAAATCATCCAGAAGAAGTAGGAAAAATATTAAGCAAATATTTAAGGTAAGAAAGAGGAAGACAAGTGAAAGATGGAATTGAGATACAAGAATTAATAGATTTCTTCAAGAGGAATGAAGATAAAATATATAAATTTGCTTATGGATACGTAAAAAATCAAGATCTTGCACTTGACTTAGTTCACGAATCTATTGTAAAAGGAATTCAAAAGAGAGATACCATAAAAGAGAAAAAATACTTAAAAACATGGTTTTACCGAATTTTAATCAATGAATGTCTAGGGGCTTTGAGAAAGAAAAATAAAGTTTTGTTTTTTGACGAAATAAAAGATATGGAAGATATGAGGCAAGGAGATAATAGTGACAATATAGATTTATATGAGGCGATTGATAAACTACCAGGAAAGTTAAAAACGATTATTATGCTTAGGTTTTTTGAAGATATGAGCTTAGAAGAAATATCACAAACGATAAAAATAAATTTAAGCACAGTAAAATCAAGATTATATAAAGCTCTTGAAGTTTTAAAACTGGATATGAAAGGAGAGGATTTATAATGAATCAGTCTAAATATGATAAATTAGAAATTCCAAAAGAATTATCCTGTGTTGTAAATGATGCAATTGAAACAGGATTAAAAGAGGAAAAAGAAAAAATAAAGGTTTATAAAAGAGTAATTGGAATTGCAGCAGTAGTATTATTATTGGCATTTGTGATACCTTTAAACATTGTACCTTCGTATGCAAAGGCTGTTAGCCCAATTCCCATAATAGGAGAATTTGCAAAGATTTTTACTTTTAAAGAATATCATTTTGAAGATGAAATTAGATATATAGATGCTAGAATACCAAAATTTGCTTATGATGGAAAGTCTGAGTTAGAAAAAAGAGTGAATCAAGAAATTAGTAAAATTATTAATGAAGAACTAAAAAATGCTGAAAATAATGCAAAAGAATATTATGAAGCATTTATAGCAACAGGAGGAGATCCAAAAGAATATATACCAAGAGGCATTCATGTGGACTATGAAATAAAATGTATCACAGAGAAGCAGGTATCATTTGTGATAAGCAAAAGTGAAACATTGGCCAGTGCTTATTTTGTACAATATTTTTATAATATAGATATGGAAACAGGTAGATATATGACATTAAAAGATTTACTGGGAAATGATTACAAAGAAATAGCAGTACAAAGTATTGAAAACGCAATAACTGGATGGTCTGAAGAGAAAAAGATGTTATTGTTTGAAGATGTTAATCTAGAAGATTTAATTGATGAGAATACAAATTTCTATATAGATGAGCAAAATAATATCGTGATTGTATTTGGTAAATATGAAATTGCAGCAGGAGCAGCGGGAATATTAGAATTTCCAATCGAAGTAAAAGAAAGGTAAAAAGAGACAAATGGTATTTAGTAGTTTAACATTTCTATTTGTTTTCTTACCTATCATAATAAGTGTATATTATATAAGTCCTAGAAAAATAAGAAATACTATCTTATTTATAGGAAGTTTAGTGTTTTATGCTTGGGGAGAGCCTATTTATATAACAATTATGCTTTTTTCTACTGTGTTTGATTATATCAATGGGCTTTTCATCAAGAAATATAAAGAAACAAAACAAAATAAAAAGGCGAAAATAGTGCTAATTAATTCTATTGTTGTGAATTTGGGTATTTTATGCTTTTTTAAATATAGTAATTTCTTGTTAGATAATGTAAATAATGTATTTCATCTAAGTTTGCAATTGTTGAATATTGCACTGCCAATAGGAATTTCATTTTATACATTTCAAACCATGTCCTATACCATAGATGTTTACTTAGAAAAAGTAGAAGTACAGAAGAATATTATCGACTTTGGATGTTATGTTACATTTTTTCCACAATTAGTAGCAGGACCAATTATCAAATATAGAGATATTAGTACAGAGTTAAAAAATAGGAAAGAAACCATAGACGATTTTGCGTATGGGATTAGTAGATTATGTGTAGGTCTTTTCAAAAAAGTAATACTTGCAAATCAAATAGGAGTTCTATGGAATGAAATGATAGGAAATCCAATTAGTGAAATACCAGTATTAACAGCCTGGTTTGGAGCGATTTGCTTTAGTTTTCAAATTTATTTCGATTTCTCTGGATATTCTGATATGGCAATAGGACTTCGGAAGAATGTTTGGATTTCATTTCCCAGAAAACTTTAATTATCCCTATACCTCCAAAAGCATTACAGAATTTTGGAGGAGATGGCATATATCTCTAGGGACTTGGTTTAAAGAATATGTGTACATACCACTTGGCGGAAATAGAGTAGGAATAAAAAAGCAAATAAGAAATATATTCATTGTTTGGCTTCTAACAGGCTTTTGGCATGGAGCAAGTTGGAATTTTGTATTATGGGGCTTATATTTTGGTGTATTGTTAATAATTGAGAAGTTGATACTTGCAAAATATTTAGAAAAAGTGCCTACAATACTAAGACATATTTATACAATATTTTTAGTTATAATTAGTTGGGTAATATTTGCCTTTGATGATATGGCAAATGTATTTTTGTATTTAAAAGCAATGTTTGGAATGAATGGAGCAGGGCTATTGAACAGTGAATTAATCTATTTTATTCAAACACATTGGGTATTGATTTTTAGTTGTATTTTAGCAAGTACAACCGTTATTAGAAAGATAAATATTGTAAAAAACAAGAATTATTATCCTATTATCAAGAATATAGCTTGTATCGTAATGTTTGTTATTTCAATATGTTTTCTAATTGGAAGTACTTATAATCCATTTTTGTATTTTAGGTTTTAGGAGGAAAGAAAGTGAAAAGAATATCTAACATTATTTATATCATTGTCTTTATATTAACGATTATTCTAGTTCCTCTTTTTATTCTGATAACAAAGGATAAAGAATTTTCAAAAAATGAAAATAGATATTTAAGTGGAAAGCCTAAAATATCAATCTACAATGTGGTAACAGGGAAATATTTTAAAGATTTTGAAAAGTACATAGATGATCAGTTTGTATGTAGAGATAAACTATATGAAATGAAAACACAAATGCAGTTAATAGTGGGAAACAAAGATATGAATGGTGTGTATATAGCAAAAGATAATTACCTAATAGAAAAGAAATTAGAAAATGAAGTAAACAAAGAAAAAGTAAAAGAAAATATAGGCAGACTAAATGAATTTACAAAAAATAATAAGGATAAAAATATTCAAATTATGATTGTACCAACAGCAAGTTTAATATTAAAAGATAAACTACCACAAAATGCTGTAGAGTATAATCAAAACGAGGTATTAGATACAGTAAAAAATAATATAACAGATGCTACATTGATAGATTTAAGGGAAAAATTTTTCTCTCATAAAGACGAATATATCTATTATAAAACGGATCACCATTGGACAACATTAGGTGCTTACTATGCTTACCAAGAATGGTGCAAGTATAATGGGGTTCATACCAACAATTATACAAAAGAAATCATAACAACAGAATTTAAAGGTTCTTTATATTCTAAAATATTGAATAAAAATGTAGAACCTGATAGAATAGAGATTTATCAGCCAATAGAAGAAGTAAATTATGAGGTGTCATACAATTTTAATAAGAGACATAACTCAAGTGTTTATGATTTTGAAAAAGTAAAAGAAAAAGACAAATATCAAGTATTTTTTGGTGGAAATTATCCAGAATTAAAAATTAGAACAAGTCATAAAAATGGGAAGAATTTATTAATTTTAAAAGATTCTTATGCCAATTCGTTTATTCCGTTTTTGCTAGGCAATTATGAAAGTATTTGTGTTATTGATATGAGATATTTTAAAGAAGATTTAAAAGGATATATGGAGGAAAACGAAGTTTCTGAAATTTTAATATTATACAATGTAGCAAATTTTATTACATAGACAAATTAAGGATGAAGTGATAGAATACCCCTTGTTAATGAAACAAAACTATAAAAAGAAGACTGTTCTACTGCATACGATATTATTATGAAAATTGAATCTATCGAGGAGAAATAATATTATGACTGAAAAAGAAAAAATGTTAGCAGGAGAATTATATGATGCTAACTATAATGAAAATCTAATAAAAGAAAGATATTTGGCAAAAGATAAATGTTATGATTATAACCAATTAAGACCATCAAACCATGAAGAAAAAGAAAATATTATAAAAGAAATTTTTGGAAAGACGGGAAATGTCTTTACTATTGAACAACCTTTTATGTGTGATTATGGATACAATATAGAAATTGGAGAAAACTTTTATGCTAATCATAACTTAATTATATTGGATGGAAATAAAGTTCAATTTGGAGATAATGTTTTTATTGCACCAAATTGTAGCTTTTATACAGCAGGGCATCCACTAGATGCAGAAAGAAGAAATAAAGGATTAGAATATGCAAAACCAATAAAAGTAGGAAATAATGTATGGATTGGTGGAAATGTTATTGTACTTCCAGGGGTAACTATTGGAGATAATACTGTAATAGGTGCAGGAAGTGTTGTAAATAAAGATATACCATCAAATGT
>CAQZSK010000026.1 GCA_948934525.1 uncultured Clostridia bacterium | reverse complement strand
AATTATACCCCTAACAATAACAGTTCACTGAACTGTTATTGTTTCGATTAAATATGCTATTCTGTATTGAACTACCACCATAAAAGGAAATATCTATTGTCTTGTTAGTTTTGCGTTTTATAGTGTATTCAAGTGCCGTTGGAAATGTTAGATATTCTTTAGTCATACAATCGCTCCTTTCTCCAAGAAAAAAGCAACTAATATCACTATTAATCGCTATATATGGGTAGAAAAATAGAACACGTTTGACGGTGTTCTAGTTTCACACATTAATGGAGCGATTACAAAAGGGGTTATGCACACACTTTAAACAACAAATTCATTTGTATTTGATGTATTAATTGTAACGCAATATTTTTTAAATACAATAATCTTATAAACATTTTCTCATAAATTCAATTGACGTTTTTAAATCATTATAATTTGCTTTACCATTATCTTTTCTATGATGAATCTGGTTTCTAATAAAAGTATGTATACTAACTTGATTAGGACTATTTTTCCAAGAGTATATTTTTGGTTGATTTTTAATTGTTACAAAAAAATTATTATCAAATTCTTTAATTCCCAAAGTAGGTCCATTTAAACTTTTTATTTCTTCATAAAGTTCATTATGGTATTCTTCTGTTGCTAATCCAAATGCAATATAGTTTATTTCATTAGATGATAAATAAGTTAATTTTAAATCATTTATGCTTGATATAGTTTTATCATTATGAACAACTATACTTTTAACAAATTCATTATACATTAACTGTTTAACTAAAACAGGAGAATGTGTTGTTAATATTATTTGAGTATCTTTAGATATTTCTAAAAGAAAATCTACAAATTTTTTTTGAATATCAGGATGTAAATGAAGTTCAGGTTCATCTATCATTATGATTAATTTTTTATCATTTTGCTTTGCTAAATAATAAGAATAAATAAGTGAAAACATCATTTCGAATCCAGAACCAATACTAGATAATGGAATTTGGATATTATCATTTTCTTTTAAAACAAAAGAGGAATTTTTAAATGGTCTATAATTATCTATAAAGTCGAGCCATACATGATAACCACTTATTGTTTCAAATTTTTTTATTGCATTTTCTAAAAAAGTATTTTCTATTTTATCTTTTTTTACTTTATCATTTAATTCGATGTTTAAATCTTCAATTTTATCACTTTTTTTAATATACTGAAAATTGAAATCGTTCATTAAACGGTCAAATCGTGTATTGTTGTACGTTCCTGATTTTGTTTGAAATAATCTATTTTTATCTAAATATAATATATCAGTTTCATTGAATCTTTTTCCAGAAAAAGGATTATTTACACCTAATCTTAAATCAGGACTACCTTTTTTTGGTTTATCTGGATTACTACTTATGTATTGTTGATCATACACAGTTGGTGATAGCAGAAAATTTTTTTGAGTTTTATTTCTTAATTTAGCATTGAATTTGAAACCAATAGATTTAAAATCTGAATTTGGCATAGTACCTTTAACATCAAATTCTTCGTTAGAATAAAAAATAATATTTACATCTTTATTTAATTCATTAAAATCATATATATTGAAAGAATCCGCTTTATAATCTAGCATTGAAATGGCAATTGAGTCTAAAATTGTAGTTTTTCCACATCCATTTTCGCCAACAATCATTGTTAATCCTGTACCTTCTTGTATTCCATCTGGTATATTAAAATTATCAACAATAAATTCTTGATTAAATAATTTATAATTAGTAATTGAGATTTTTTTCAGAAACATATAATCATCTCCTTTGATATCAATATTTTACCATTTTATACCAAATAGATAAAGACTTATTAGGAAATTTTCTTACGACATTATGGCGACATTATGGCGACATATTGACGACATTAGTATTGTAGAATTTTATAATTACTGATATAATATTTTATATAAATGGAGGTACTATGATAGATGTAATTGAAGATATTAGAAATGAGTTTAAAATTAAACTAACTGATAATTTTGAAAGAGAAATAATTGCCTTCTTAAATACAAATGGTGGAAATCTTTATATTGGAATTTCAGATAAATGCGAAGTTGTAGGAACAAGTAAAAATATTGATTTATTGCAAAGAACAATTAAGGATCGAATTAAAGATAATATAAATCCATCTACTTTGGGATTATTTGATGTTGTTGTAGAAGAATTAGATAATAAGAAATATATCAAAATTATCGTAGCGAGAGGGACTGAAAAACCTTACTATCTAAAAGGTATGGGAATGACTCCTGATAGTTGTTTTATTCGTGTAGGAAGTTCTGTTCAAGGAATGAGTGATGATATTATAAGTAGAGAGTTTAGTTCTAGAACTAGAAATTCATTAAAAAATATAGTATCCCCGAATCAAGAATTAACATTTACCCAGTTGAAAATATATTATGAAGAAAAAGGATTTAAAATAAATAATAACTTTTTAAAACAATTAGAATTATATACAACTGATGGTAAATACAATTATGTTGCTTATTTATTGTCAGATAATAATACCATTTCAGTTAGGTTTGCTAAGTATGAAACTAATACAGCAGTAAATTTAATAGAAAACGAAGATTATGGTTGTTGTTGTATAATTAAAGCTACTCAAAATATACTAGATAAACTTAGAATTGAAAACAAAACATTTACTAAGATTACTTACCCAACTCGAAAAGAAATTGATTTATTTGATTATAATGCGGTAAGAGAAGCTGTAGTTAATGCTATTGTACATAATGATTGGTCTCGTGAGTATGCACCTAAATTTGAAATGTTTAATAATAGAATTGTTATTTCATCAAATGGAGGTCTTCAAGAAAATACCTCTAAAGAAGAATTTTTATCAGGTTTTACCTTACCTAGAAATAGAGAATTAATGAAAGTATTTAGAGATTTAGAATATGTAGAACAAATGGGAACAGGTATTATAAGAATACTTGAAAAATATGATGAAAGTTGTTTTGAATTTTTTCCCAACTTTATACGAGTTTCGTTTCCTTACAATGAAAATACTTTTTCAAATAAAAAAGAGAAAAAAATTATAAATAGTAATTTATCAGCACTTCAAAGTTCTATTATTAGCTTAATTCAAGATGAGCCTACAATTACACAAGAGACACTTGCTAAACTTTTAAATACTACAAAAAGGACTATTCAGAGAAATATAAAAGAGTTAATAGACCAAGGTATTTTAAAAAGAAGTGGCTCAAATAGACAAGGTGTTTGGAAAGTAGAAGATTAGATTTGCAACATTATGTTGCAGAATTTGTAATAATAAATAATTTAGGAGGTTTCAATGCAGTTAGAAGATTTAAATGTAGAGTATGATAAATTACAAAAGAAATATGGAGCATAGGAATTAGATTCTATATACAACGGAGGTTGTAAAAATAATCCTAGTATTTGCTTTGTTTTTATGAATCCAACAGGAAGAAATATTGCTTCATCAAAATATTGGAAAGGAATCAAATCTCCTTGGATAGGAACTAAAAATATTTGGGATTTATTTTATGCAGTAGATTTATTGGATGAAAAAATTTATAACAAAATTAAAAGTATAAAAGGTTCAGAATGGACAGAAGAATTTGCTAGTGAAGTTTATTCTGATGTTAAAAAACACAAATATTTTATAACCAATCTTGGTAAATGCACACAGATAGATGCAAGAGAACTACCTGATAAAGTTTATAAAGAATATCTGCATTTATTAGAAAAAGAATTTGAAATTATAAATCCAAAAGTAATTATTTTATTTGGAAATCAAGTAAGTTCTATTGTACTAAATGAAAAAATTTCTGTTTCACAATGTAGAAAAAAGATGTTTGAAAAAGAAATCAATAATAAAAAATATAAATTTTATTCTGTATATTATCCTGTGGGTAATGGAAGATTTAATATTGATAAATCTATCGAAGATATCAACTGGATAATTAAAGATTTATCATTAGATATTCAGGAGGATCTGAACAATGAAGGAGATAAACAAACAATTACAACAATATGTTGAAGAAAAAATATTCCCAATATATGCTGAAAATGATTCAGGGCATGGTATTGATCATATAAAGTATGTAATTAAAAGAAGTTTTGAATTTGCTAATCAGTTTGAGAATATTGATTTAAATATGATTTATGCAATAGCATCTTTTCACGATTTGGCACATCACATTGATAAAGACAACCATGAAGTTTTATCAGCTAAATTATTTTATGAAAATGAGAGATGAAAGAATTTTTTAATGATGAACAAAGAAAGATTATAAAAGAAGCAGTAGAAGATCATAGAGCAAGTTTAGAGTATGAACCTAGAAGCAATTATGGAAAAATAATTTCTTCTGCTGATAGAAATGTCGATATTATATCTTCTTTGAAAAGAACACATGCTTATACAACTAAACATTACCCAGAGTTAGATTTAAGTCAAATGATTACTCGTGCATATAAATATATCAGTAAAAAATTTGGAGTTTGTGGTTATGCAAAAATGTGGTGTGCTAATGAAGAATTTGATAAGTTTAAAAATGATGTTAAAGAGTTATTAAAGGATAAATATATTTTTGGGGTTAAGTATATGGAGGTAAATGATATTATGGATACTAAAGAAAAAGCAAAATTGTTCGCTATAAGAGCACATATGGGACAAGTTAGAAAAAGTGAACCAGATAAACCTATGATTATGCATCCAATTGGTGTAGGTCAGTTATTAGAATCATTTGGATATGATGATAATGTTGTAGCAGCTGGATACTTGCATGATGTTGTAGAAGATACAAAATACACAATTGAAGATATAGAAAAAGAGTTTGGTAGTGATATTGCTTCTTTGGTTATGGGTACTTCTGAACCAGATAAATCTCTATCTTGGGAAGAAAGAAAAAAGCATACAATTGAAGAGACTAAAAAATTACCTTTACGAAATAAATTAGTTATTTGTGCAGATAAGATTAACAATTTAGAAGATTTATTTTTGAAGTTTGAAAAGAGTGGAGAAAGAGACTTTTCAGCATTTAAAAGAGGTGAAGAACAGCAAATATGGTATTATACAAGTATTTATGAAAGTTTAATAGCAGGAGAAGATAAAGATTTACCTATTTTTATGAGGTTAAAGGATATACTAGATAAAGTGTTCTATAAAAAAGAAGATTTATTTTTAAGAGATACTATTTTTGTTGATAATTTAGATTATTATGCAAAATTAAAACAGTTACATGCTATGAAAATAGAATTACAAAGATTAAAATCATTATGCTCACTGCCTAAGCCCTTTGTTATTGAATTTAGTGGTACACCCAGAACAGGAAAAACAACTACAATCAACAATTTATATGATTTCTTTAAAAAAGGTGGATTTAATGTAGAATTAATTGAAGAATTTACAACATCAAAATATTATAAAGAAAATTTAAAAAAGAAATTTGATCAAATGAATTTAGGTGATGGAAACATTGCAATTATAGATGAAGTCTATAAACAATTACAAGGTTCTCTTGAATCTAACAAAGATATTATATTAATTGATAGATCAATTAATGATAGACAAATTTGGAATTATAGAAGATATGCTAGAGGCGATATGCCAGAGGAACAATATTTTAATGCTAGAGATAAATATAAAGCAATTTCAAAGGAACTCATTGACTTTCTCCTTATCACATATGCTGATCCAATGGTTTCATTAAAAAGAGATTATGTATCTAGTTTAGCTTTAGAAAAAAGGAACTTCTTAAATCAAGAAAATATAGAAGAGTATAATAATTGTTTAAATGCTTTACAAGGTTTATTTTCTGAAAGTGTTGATTCTATGCTTTTACTTGATACTTCTAATATAGAATTGAATGATGTTTCTATTGAAGCAACATCTCAAATTCTACCTGCTATGCGAAAAAGATATATAAAAGCATTTGAGCAAAAATATAATTTGATTAAAAAATAATTTTGGTAGTTTAGAATCTAACGTTCTAGGCTATCTTTTTTATAATTTACATATATCAACAGGATAATAAAAACAATTTTAATTTTAATAGTAATCCTGTTAGAATTAAATGCTAATGATTTATAATAAAACAATCATTAATATGTATAAACCTACAGATAAAAATAATTAGAAAATTAATTTGGTGTACAACAAATAGAAAATGAGCTAGCCCAGGTTCTATCTAGGTTTGCTCATTTTTGCTGCAAAAGTAAAGATTTTAAAGCAATATCATTTGTTGTATAAATTGTAATTTTTTATTTATTTCTTTTTACATATATTATTCCTATTATTGAAGTAATCACAATAACTGTAAGTGGAGCTACTTTAAAAAATAGCCACTCAAATGAATGCCATAATGTTCCAATAATAGACCATTCAGGATCACTATAATCCCAAGATTGATATGGACTACCTAATACTTCTAATAATATAAAAAGTAATATAATGCATACATCTGTAATTATTAAGAAGTTTACTATTCTTTTTCTTTTTTGCTTTTTCCTCATAGATAATTGCTCATTAACAACTTCTAATTTTTCAGATATTGCTTTTAAATCATTTTTTTCTTTTTCTTCTATACTTTCACCAAGAATTTCACTAACTGGTGTTTCAAAAATTTCTGATATAGTGATTAACATTTCGGCATCAGGAACCGACAATCCTGATTCCCATTTTGAAATTGTTTGTCTAACAACATTTAATTTAATACTTAATTCTTCTTGTGAAAGTCCTTTATTTTTTCTTAATGTTTTTAAATTATCTTTTAACATATTACATTTTCTCCTTTCATCAAGTTAAGTATATTATAAGTGTTCCGTTGCTACAAGCAATGCGTTTTAACATTTCAACAAATTTAGTCCTCAATTTTCATAATGATATCATAAGCAGTAGAACATTCTTCTTTTGATAATTTTGTTTCATTAACTAGATATTCTATTGCCTCATCTCTGTTATCAAACTTTTTTAATATTTCTCTTACTTCTTTAAACTTTTCAATAACAGTTTGGATTTCACTATTCATAATTTCTCATCTCATTTTCAAATTGTAATTTAATCATCACTATCTGGTGTTAGTATAGAAATATAGACACAAAAAACTTTAGTAATGGTATACTAAGTA
>CAQZSK010000025.1 GCA_948934525.1 uncultured Clostridia bacterium | reverse complement strand
TGCAAGCCCATTCAATTTTAGAGAGCAATTCTCTTTTAATCTTGTTTTTCTTCTTTACAATACTAATCATACCGCACCATCCCTCCTCTTTCAATAAAAAGGCATTAAAAAAATCAACCTTTTACAGTTGATTTATCAATGTTTTTGTCTGGTGCGACGTTTTTACTTAATGGAGCTACTGGGCAGAATTGAACTGCCGACCTACAGGTTACGAATCTGTTGCTCTACCAACTGAGCTACAGTAGCATATCCACGAAATGTATTATATAATTAAAAGAATCAGATTGCAAGTCTATCAAAAGAAAAAATTAATAAGAGATTGACTTTTTGATAAAATGTTATAAAATAAGAGTACAACAAACTGTGCATACAAATGGTTTTCACTTTGAAAGTTTAAGGAGGAAACGAAAATGTGTAAACTTAATCTACAAACATTTCACACAATGGTATCCTTGAAAAAGGAGAGCGATTGTGAGACATTTAAGGTAACTGTCAACTTGCCATTAGATAATGGCTGGTTTGAACGGGTGAGGCTAAATGTCATTGGAAGTGGGAGTTTCGACTTAAATGGTACAATGCACCCTCTGGGGTACAAAACAAACGATGAGAGCTATGCCATCTTTGAAGGCGAAATTACTTTGAAAACAAGTGCACTCTATTACTACTACATCTCATATGAGTGTAATGGAGTGTATATGTTGCTAAAAGCAAGCAACACAGATGACAGGCAATCAATCACAAAGCGAGAATGTTTCAAACTGTCTGTGAATTTTAAGGTGCCTGAGTGGGCAAAAGGGGCTATTATGTACCAAATATTTCCAGACCGATTTCATCGTAACAAATCTGTACAAGTTCCTGAAATTCCAGGAAGGAGATTGATGACAAATTGGGAGGAAAGAGTTCCCTTGGGACCTAATGAGGAAGGAGAGTGGAACACAGAATTCTATGGAGGAAATCTTTTGGGGATTATTGATAAATTGGACTACATTCAAAGCTTTTTTGTGTCCATCATTTATCTAAACCCAATCTGTTGGGGGCAATCGAATCACTTATATGATACGATTGACTACACACAAATTGATCCATTCTTGGGAACCAAAGAGCATTTGCAGATGCTTTGTCAGGAGGCTCATAAGCGTGGTATTCGTGTAATATTAGATGGAGTTTTTAACCATACTGGAAATCGAAGTGTATATTTTGATCAGTATGGAGAACATGGAGATAAGGGGGCTTATCATAATCCTGATTCGCCATATAAAAACTTCTATCGGCAAACTTGGTGTAATGGCGTAAAGTCCTATAACTTTTGGTGGGGCCATAAAACACTGCCAGAGTGTGATACTCTATCAGAAGATTGGATAGCGTATATTACAGGACAAGGTGGAGTTATAGACCAATGGTTTGAATGTGGAATTGATGGAATCAGACTTGATGTTGCTGATGAACTCTCTGATGCAGTGATTGAGCATATTCTGATAGCAATTACACGGAACAAACCAGATGGATTTCTATTAGGAGAACAATGGGATAATCCAATGCGAAGGAATCGAGGATTCTTACGAGATGGTAAAGGAATGCATTCGATTATGGATTATTATCTAATAAATCCGTTGATTGGATACTATAATTATCAGGATACAGAGAGTCTTAGAGGAATTCTAGAGGAGATTCTGACAGAATATCCTAAAGATACCATTAATACGCTGATGCAACCAACATCTACACACGACATATCCAGACTAATAGAACTGTTGGCAACCAATTCTTTTAATCCAAGAAAAGGACATAGCTGGGACTTGGACTATGCTAATGCATCGGAATTTGTTAAAAATCATCAGTTAACAGAGGAAGAGTATGAATATGGCAAGAAAAGGCTCAAATCATATTTAGTGACATTAGCATTTCTTCCAGGCATCTTTTCCATCTTCTATGGAGATGAGGTTGGATTACAAGGAATTCACAATTTGGCAAACCGAGCACCTTTTCCATGGGGAAAAGAAGACACTGAACTGATGGAATACTTTCGGAAAATGTTGTCAGTGAGATCAACACACACATTTCTGAAAGATGCAAACTGCAAGATAATAGATATTTCAAAAGAATATCTGATGTATGAAAGGATTTCTGAGAAAGAATCTATTCTTGTAATTGCAAGCAGGACACATCACGAAGTAGAGGTATACATTCCGAAAGAGTACCAAGACGCAGAAGTCATTTTCAGCATCGAAAAAAATGCTGGAAAAAGAAAGCTAATACCATATGGGGCAATTGTTCTAAAAAGAATGATTGAATAAGCATTACACAAGAAACCGTCAAAAGATTTTGACGGTTTCGTTGGTTTTTAAGTGATTAGGGATAAATATTGAAGATTATATAATTATATGATATAATGAGCACGATTAAACAAAGGAGAGAAATAAATGGGTTTTTTTGATAAATTAAAACAAGGGTTAAGTAAAACGAAAAGTTCATTTGATGAAAAAATGAACAATGTATTTAGTAATTTTAGAAAAGTAGATGAAGAACTGTTAGAAGAGTTAGAGGAAGCTCTTATTATGTCAGATGTAGGAGTAGAAACTTCCACTAGAATTATTAGTAATTTAAGAGATAGAATCAAAAAAGAAAAAATAGAAGATGAAGAGGGTGTTAAAAAGGCTTTAAGGGAAGAAATACAAAAGATCTTAGATGAGGTAGATAACTCATTACATTTAAATACAATGCCAGCAGTTATTTTAGTGGTAGGAGTAAATGGGGTAGGAAAAACTACTTCTATTGGAAAAATAGCAAATCGTTTAAAACAAGATGGGAAGAAAGTGGTTATTGCAGCAGCAGATACCTTTAGAGCAGCAGCAGTAGAACAACTAGAAATTTGGGCAAATCGCGCAGGTTGTAAAATGGTAAAAAAAGAAGAAGGAGCAGATCCAGCTTCTGTGGTATATGATGCTATTCAAATTACTAAACAAGAACAAGCAGATGTATTGATTTGCGATACAGCTGGTAGATTACATAATAAAAAGTATTTAATGGACGAATTATTAAAGATCAAAAAAGTAATTGATAAAGAATTAACAGATAGTGTAAAGGAAGTATTAATGGTATTAGATGCTACTACAGGTCAAAATGCTATTTCACAAGTAAAAGCATTCAAAGAAACTGTGGATATTAATGGTCTTATTTTAACAAAATTAGATGGAACAGCAAAAGGTGGAGTAGTCATTGGAATTGTAGCAGAAAATAAAATGCCGGTAAAATTTGTAGGAGTAGGAGAACAGATTGATGATATGCAAATCTTTGATAGTGAAGAGTTTGTCAAAGCATTAATTTAAGTCGTTGGAGAGGAGAATTGAAAATTGGAGGAAATAAACAAAACAGAAAATACAAAAGATAATTCAAATGACCAACCAAAAGAAGTAGAAAAGAAAGAAACAATAACAGAATTAAAAACAGAGAAACAAGAAAAAAGTGTTCAGGTGAAAGAAAAGGTAAGAAAAGGAAAAGCAAGAAAATGGATTGTATTAGCTTTTTTACTACTAGCTTTTATAGTGCTTTATGTAATTTATAGAGGAGAATATTTAGAAACACTAGAATTAGGAGAAGAATATTTAAGTATATTTTGGCAAAATCTTACTTACCGTTTTGCTACATTTGGCATTACTTTTGTTCTTCTGTATTTCTTTATTTATATAACAAACAGGAGCATTAAAAAGGGATTAAAGCCATTTTTTGAACAAGAAAAAAAGACAATGCCAAAATTACCAAATAAATCAATTGCTTTTATTTTATCTATTATTATTAGCTTTGTAACAACGAATGTAATTATGGAAAGGCTAATGTTGTTTATAAATAGTACAGCATTTGAAATGACAGACCCAGTATTAGGGTATGATATAGGTTACTTTATTTTTGGACAACCATTTATCAAGTTTTTATTCCAATATGGATTGTTTATTGTAGTAGGAATAACAGTATACACAGTATTTTACTATATTATTACTTTTAATATGTGCTTTGAAGGGGTAGATAGAGAAATTTTAAAAAAGAGTTCTCTTATTAAATTACTTTGTAGAAATGTTATTTTAATAGCATTTTTAATCGCTGGATATATTTTTATAGAGACACATAATGTAGGACTTCAAAGATTTATTAATTTAAATGAAATTGGAAATTATGCTTTATATGGAGCAGGAGTTTCAGAAGTAACTATCAAATTATGGGGATATCGTATTTTAAGTATCATTATTATTACAGCAGCTATTATTGCAGTAAAAGCTTTCAAAAAGCAAAATACCAAAAGAGTAATTTTAGCTTTAGCAACAGTACCAATTTATTTAATTGTTATGTTACTTATTTTAGTAGGATTTGAAGTGATTTTTGTTAATTCTAATGCATTAGACAAACAACAAGAATATATTGCAAATAATATTAATTACACAAAACAAGCTTATGGAATACATATAGATGAGATTAACTTAGGAGAAAATGAAACAATAACAGCAGAGAAGTTAAACCAAAATGCAGAAGTAGTAAGTAATATTGCAATGGTAGATAAAGACACTGTTTTGAAGAATTTAAATACTTTACAAACCAATAAAGGATATTATACATATCGTACTACTAAAATGGCCAATTATAGAGTAAATGGCTCACAACAATTGATGTATGTATCTCCGAGAGAAATTAGTAGCTCTACTAGAACATATAACAATAAAACATATGAATATACACATGGATATGGTGTGATTTTAACGTCTGCTACTTCAGTAGATGAAAAAGGAAATCTAATTGATTTACAAAAAGATTATACTAGTCATTTAAATGATGTTATTACAATTAAACAACCAAGAATCTATTTTGGCTTAGAAACAAATGATACAGTAGTAACTAATAGCAAAGAAGAAAATGAATTTGATTATCCAATTACAGAGTCAACGAAAGCTGAAAATGCAACAAATGCATATGATGGAAAGGCTGGATTAAGTTTGAATTTCTTGGATAGATTTGTTTTAGGGGTAAAGGAAAAAGATCTAAAACTTGCTTTTTCAGGAAATGTAGATAAAGATAGTAAAATTTTAATTAATCGTAATATTGTAGAAAGAGCAAAAACATTATTACCATATATTCTTTATGATGAAGAACCATATTTAGTAATTAATGATGAGGGAAAATTAATTTGGGTATTAGATGGTTATACTACTTCTAATAATTATCCATATTCTCAAAGAATAACTGTACAAGAAGAAAGCATATTGGATAAATTAGAATTAAACTATATTAGGAATTCTTTAAAAGTATTAGTAGATAGTTATGACGGAACAATTAAATTCTATATTACAGATAGAACAGATCCAATTATTATGGCATACCAAAAAATGTATCCAGATTTATTTGCAGAAAAGGAAGAAGAGATATCAACTGATATTAGTAGCCAATTTGTATATCCAGAATTCTTATATCGTGTACAAGCACAAATAATGGAGAGATATCACAATATTCAAACTGATGTGTTATACCGTGAAGATGATGTGTGGGAAGTCGCAACTCATAATACAAGCAAGGTATTATCTAAAACTGGAACTGTAATGAAGCCATATTATACAATGGTAAAAACAACAGATGGAGATAAACCTATTTTAGGGTTAGTGCTACCATATACTCCATATGAAAAACAAAACTTGACTGCTTACTTAATAGGAACTTGTGAAAATGGAGAGAAAAAATTAACACTATATAAATATCCATCAGGTAGTAATATATTAGGACCAATGCAGATTGATACTCAATTAGAGCAAGATGAAAGAATATCTAAAGAAATTGCAAGTCTAAATGTGGCTGGAACCAAGATTAGCAAGAATATGATAATTGTTCCAATCAATAATTCTCTACTTTATGTAGAAACGATTTATCAACAAGATATCAATGAAGAAAACTCTACGCCAATGCTTAAAAAGATTATTGTAGCATCTGGAAATAAAGTGGCAATTGGAAATGACTTAAAAGAAGCTCTAGATAACTTGTTGTCACAATATGCGGTAGATATTGAAGTGGAAAGTACAGATACAGTAGATGGATTAGTACAAGCAATTGTAAAAGCCAATGGTAATTTGAGGAAATCCAATGAGAATAACAATTGGGAAATGATTGGAAAAGATATGAACAAATTACAAGAACTAATTAATAAGTTAGAAGCCTTACTAGAAGAACAGAGAAAAGAGGAACAAAAAAATAGCAATAAAAATCAAGAAGGAAATAATATAATTAGTAATAATGAAATAGCAGAAAATAATGAAATATAAAAAATGAATAAAAAACAAAAAAATCTCCATTTTAATAGTAATGGAGGTTTTTTGATGTTTCGAAAAAATAAAATGGAAAAATTATTGTTAAAAAATTTAGAACAATTAAACCATACTTTAACGAAAAATAATATTTTAGAAATTGCAGAATTATTAGGAAACAAAAAACAGTTATTACTTCGTAATTTATTAACAGGAATGGCAAAGGGAATTGGTATAGGAATAGGATTTACAATTCTAACAGCCATTTTATTAATCATACTTCAAAAAATAGTCACTCTAAACATTCCTGTTATAGGTGACTATATTGCAGATATTATTAAAATTGTGGAGAGTAAGTAAAAAAATTAAACTACTTTATTTTCTTTTCTATCAAACCTGTCAATTGCCTCAACATCTTTAAAATATGGAGCATCGAAAAATTCTTTCAAATCGATTCCAAATCCCTCACAAATATGAATAATGGAACTAATTGTTGGCTCTTTCACTTTACCACGTTTACAATCGCTAATAATTGAGTTAGAAATGCCAGCACGATAAGAAAGTTTATATACAGTTAAATTATATTTTTTTAGTAATTCATTAATTCTTAAATTAATGGCTTCAGATAAAAGCATATAATTATTATACCTCCGAAAACTTCATATAAAAAGTATAGCAAATTGTTTGAAAAAGATATTTGGATTAGTCCGAATAAAAAACAGAAAAAGTATTGACTTTAAATAGAGCTAATATTAAAATAAATCTGTATTCGGAAATATCCCAATAAATTTTATGAAAATAATGAATAAGACTATGAAAAGGGTAAAGAATATACATAAGAGAAAAAGGAGGAAAGTCAAATGACAAAACAAGAAAGAAAAGTAATTTTAATAGGAGCAGGAATAGTAATTGCAATATTACTATTTGTATTAATAGCTAATGGTGTTAGCAAAAAAGATAATAATGATAATGGAGTTGGAAACACACAAGCAGTAGAACAAAATGTAGAAAAATATACAACTAATTTAGC
>CAQZSK010000024.1 GCA_948934525.1 uncultured Clostridia bacterium | reverse complement strand
TAAGTACAGTAATGTATTGAGCTGACCAATACTAATAAATCGAGGGCTTAACCACTAATATATATATGAAAGGTTAAGAATAAGGAAGTTTACAAAGAAGAGTTTTCTCTATATATTTTTGAGTGTATGTTAAGGTAAAAATTACCTTAGAAACACTAAACATTTCTGGTGATGATTACATGGAGGAAATACCTGTTCCCATACCGAACACAGAAGTCAAGCTCCAATGTGCCGAAGATATTTGTGGGTTACCCTGCTGAGAAAATAGGTTGTCGCCAGATTTTTATTTTTTTTAGAAACTAGAAATTAGATTTTTCTAATTTGTGGTTTCTTTTTTTTATTTTTTATATTATAATAGAAATCAAAAGGAGTTAATTATATGGAAGTTAGAAATAGTAGTAAAAGAGAGGAAAATATACTTTCTGATGAAACTAAAATAATGCTTATTAATTTGATGTTTCAATTTAGAAAGGGGAATGATTTTTCTATTAGTAGAGATAGATTAAAAGCTTTTCAATCAGCAACAAAACAGCAATTAATTTTTATTGATGAAATATATGATACTTTACAGAAGATTGGAATAGATGGAGATATTAATAAAAGAGAATATAGAGAGCAAGTAATGGAGAAATTATATAAAAGCTTACAAGTTTCTTCAGAAGTGATGCAAGAGGTGAGAAAAGCTAGTGATAGTGCTAATCAACAAGGAAAGGCTGGAGATAAGGAAGATAAGGAATTAGGAACGAAAGCTATTCAATTACAAGAAGCAAAAAATGAAATACCATATAAAATGGGACTATATCAGCCAGAACTACTATGTAGACAGCCTAATGCGAAAGTTGGTGAACCTTTTGTTAAGCTTGTAAGATATCCAGTAGAAAGGCAGTTTCCTATATATTCCTATCAATTTGCTGGTAGAACTTATGATATAAAAAAAACAGGAGAATTATTTTATATGTCAACTCCTAATCTACAGGAAAGTATATCGGAATATGAAATTACAATCTCAATGGGGAATGTATCTAGAACAATAAAAAGATTTGGAGAAATTTTCTTTAGTAAAATGGAAGACCCTGCATATAATGCGATGCTTTTTTTACAGTTATTAGGAATTACTAATTTAACAGATAAAGAATTGCATGGATATATGGGAAGCTTATCGAGAGTGGTAGATACAAGTAGACGAACAAATGGATATAGAGTGACACATTTACCAGAACAATATACTGCAGTAATAACGTGGGAAAAAATGGAGAAGGAAAGCATGCAAGAAAGAGAAAATGGAAAAAGAATAATTAATCTTGAATCAGCTAGAAGAGGAAAAGTTTCAGGAGGAAATGAAAGATGAGTAAAATAATATGGAAGTCAGGGACTTTTATTTATCCTTTACCAGTTGTTATGGTATCTTGTGGAGATATGGAGAAAAGTAATATTATTACTGTGGCTTGGACAGGCATTATCAATACTGACAAACCAATGTGTTATATCTCAGTAAGGAAAGAAAGATATTCACATGATATTATTAAAACAACAAAAGAATTTGTTATCAATTTAACCAATAAAGATTTAGTATATGCTACAGACTGGTGTGGAGTGAAAACGGGAGCAAAAGTAGATAAGTTTAAAGAAATGAAATTGACAAAAGAAAAAGCAAAGTTTGTTAAATGTCCACTAATTAAGGAAAGTTCTGTATCAATTGAATGTAAAGTAAAAGAGATAAAAGAGCTAGGTAGTCATGATATGTTCATAGCAGAAATTTTATCCATTGATGCAGATGAACATTATATAGATGAAAAAGGTGCCTTTGATATTACAAAATGTAATTTAATTGCTTATGCGAATGGAAAATATTTTACTTTAGGAAAACAAGTTGGAAAATTTGGATATTCCGTTGCTAAAAAAAAGAATAAGAAAAGAAGAACTTAAGCATACTAGATAGAAAAAAGAGAGGGATGAGGCTAAAATGAAAAAGCAAATTAATAAATATATTTCATGGGTAGGAAAAACAGACTGGGAACTTAAGAAATTTCATGGAGACGAATTTACCACTAATAAAGGTTCGTCTTATAATGCATATTTAATACAAGATGAGAAAACAGTTTTAATAGATACAGTTTGGTTACCATATGATAAAGAATTTGTAAATAACTTAAAGCAAGAAATAGATATCCATAAAATAGATGCAATCGTTATGCAACATGGAGAAATAGACCATAGTGGTTCTTTACTAGAACTTATGAGAGAAATACCAAATACGCCAATTTATTGCACAGCAAATGGGATAAAATCTATAAAAGGGCAATATCATCAAGAGTGGAACTTTATTCCTGTTAAAACAGGAGATATTTTAAATATAGGAAAACATACATTAAAGTTTATAGAAGCGCCAATGTTACATTGGCCAGATACGATGTTTACGTATATGGAAGGTGCAGATGTATTATTTAGCAATGATGGATTTGGACAGCATTTAGCATCAGAATATTTGTATGCAGATGAAGTAGAACAGCCAATTTTATGGGAGCAAGCTCTTACTTACTATGCCAATATTTTAGCTCCATTTGGATTATTAGTGAACAAAAAGATTCAAGAGATATTAGGAATGAATTTGAAGGTTCAAATGATATGTCCAAGTCATGGACTGATTTGGAGGAAAAATCCTGAGCAAATTATACAGAAATATTTAGAATGGGCAAATAATTATGAGGAAAATCAAATTACTATCTTATATGATACCATGTGGAACAGTACTAGAAATATGGCGGAGGCAATAGCAGAGGGGATACAGGAAGTAGACAAAAAAGTAACCATCAAAATAATGAATACTGCAAAAGATGACAAAACAGAAGTATTAACAGAAGTATTCAAATCAAAAATGATTTTAGTGGGATCTCCAACAGTTAATAACGGATATTTACATTCTATTGCTGGGATTTTGGAGATGCTCAGAGGAATGAAATTGAAAAACAAAAAGGCAGCAGCTTTTGGAAGTTATGGATGGAGTGGAGAAGCAGTAGGACAAATAACAGAGAGCCTAAAAAGAGCAGGATTTGAGATAATTAATGAAGGAATTAAACAAATGTGGACACCAGATGAAGAAATGAAAAAACAATGTGTAGAATTTGGAAAGATGATTATAGAATAAGGTAAATTACTATATAATAAAAGAAAAACAGATTTTAGAATTTCTAAAATCTGTTTTTGTGTTTTAACTATTCTTAGTAAAATAATCTTCAAATTCTTCTTTTGAAATAGGTTTTGAATAATAATAACCTTGAATAATATCACATTTCAAGTTTCTTACATAATCTGCCTGTTCTTTAGTTTCAACACCTTCTACAATAGTTTTTACACTAAGTCTTTTGGCAAGGTATACAATATAATTAATAATATTTTTATCGCTTTCAAGATTAGCCTTATCTACGAAAATTTTATCTATTTTAATAATATCAATAGGCATACTTTGCAACATACTAAGTGAAGAATAGCCTGTACCAAAATCATCAATAGAAACTACAAAGCCTTTTTCTTTGATGGAATTTAATATTTTAATAATATCAATTTTATCATCAACAGTAGCACTTTCTGTAATTTCTAAATCTACCTTACTTCTATCAATTCCATATTTATCTGTAAGCTTTTCATAATCATCGATAAAGTTTTCATATACAAAATGTTCTTTAGAAACATTAACAGAAACAATTGGCACAGTACCATATTTTTCTTTCCACATCGCTAAGTCTTTACAAACTTGTTCAAAAATATATAAATCTAATTTTACAATAAATTTATTTCTCTCAAATAAAGGGATGAATTTTCCTGGAGGAATTACTTGCCCATTTTTATGCCATCTTACTAATGCTTCAGCCCCAACAGTTTTTTCAGTGCTTGCAGCAGTCTTTGGTTGATATACAATCACAAATTCTTTATTGCTTAAAGCTTGTTCCATACAAGATTCAATTTGTTGTTCTTCTACTAATTGATTTTCTAATACTTCATCAAAAATATAATAGTTGTCATGATAAAGTCCTTTTATTTTAGAACGAGCCATATATGCTTTATCTAAAGCTTTATGAATATCTGTATCTTTAGAGTGGATTTTATAAACTCCAATAGACAAATTAACATGAATTTCAGTATCACCTATTTTTAAATTAGAAGCTTCATGGAAAATTTTATTTAGTAATGTTTCGATATTCTTTTCATAACTAAAAATGGTAGCAAAAACATCATTTGAAATTCTACAAATGATATTATCTATAGGTAAAATTGTAGCTAATTTTTCACCGAGTGCTTTCAAAATTTTATTACAAAATTCATAACCATAGATATTATTTAAGGCTTTAAATTTGTTGATATCAAGTGCAATAATATATTTTGATTTTGCATCTGATTGTAAAAAGCGAGCACCATTTTCTTTAAAATAGGTTTCATTTCCAAGTTCTGTGATTGGATCTATATAAGCAATCCTATATAATTTTCTGTTTTTCTTTTGAGTAGATAAATCAATAAATATACTAGTACCCAAAATAGCAAAAGTAATTCCAATACAAGCTGCAACAGCAATTTTTAGAAATTGAAGGAGTTCTTTTGCAATAGTATCATCAGGTGCAATACTAATAACATACCAATCATTTACATTTAGCTTTTCATAATGTATAAAGTAAGTGCTTTTATTTAACCTAACATCAAAAGTTCCAACTTGCTTTGAAATAATAGCTTGTTTCATTTCAGCAACTTTAGCAATGTCCATTTCATTTGTTAATTGTACATCTAAAAGGTCATAAAAATTAACATTATCATCTGTTATAGTATCAGAAGAGTCAATTAAAATAATACCATTATTATTGACTAAATAAGTGCCACCCTTACCATGGAATAGACGTCTTAGTAAAATTTCTCGATAATCTTCTGTGTGAATAGTGGCAAATATAATTAGATTTTCACCATTTAACTCGAAAGCTTTTGCATATACATTGACAAGGTAATCTGCTCCAGTGAGAACGCTTGGTTGATTTTCAGCTAAATATACACTGTTTTTTGATTTAGCAAAATAACTTTCAATATTAGCATAATTTTTAACAATATGTCCATCACTTGTTATACCATTTCCTTTTTCGTCTAGGATAACTAGTCTTGTAAAATGATAATCTGCTAAATCAGGGCTATAACGTTTGAAGATATCTTCAGGCGTATTGAAAAAGCCACTATTGATAGAAGAAGCCATAGTATCAATAAATCTTTTTTGTTCTGTAATAGCAAGATTAAGTTGTGCAGCTGTTTGCTCACTGAGTTCTGTAATATTACTATAAACATTTTCATAAGTTAAATCTGTTACATAATTAATACCAAAATAGGATAACAATAACATTAAAATAAATAAGGGAAGTATCCACTTTACATTTAATTTATAGCCACCTGCATTAGCATAATATTTGTTTTTTACTTTAGTTTTTTTATTTTTACTCATAATTCACATATAATCTATTATCTAAAAGGTAGTAGATAATGAAATTATTTTCCTTTCTTCTAATATTATTAGTACAAAAATTTACATAGTAACTATATAATAAAGAAAGAAAAAAAGCAATACATTTTAGTTGGTTTTCAGAGAAAAATAATATATATGTTTTGATTCAAAATGCCATTAGTAGCTTAAATAACACAAAGAAGAAAAATAATTAACACTTTTTAAGCTATAAACTAAATATATTGTTCTTATCATAAAATAAAAATGTTATAACTTTCTTAGGAAGTTTAAGCTAAAACAGTTGACAGATAGCAAAAAAGGTGATAAAATAATCAAGCGTATGTGAACAACATACGTTTTAAAAGTGAATTAGCAAAATTTAAAAGGCAAAACTTTAGGAATTTTTAATATTCACAAAAACTATCTTCTATGTCAACTATATGCAAATAATTGTCTAGAATATAGGAAAAAATGAAAAGCAAAAAGCTGGAGGTGTTTTAAATGGCTGCAAAAGGAGCAAGAGAACCAATTACATTAGAATGTACAGAGTGTAAAAGAAGAAACTATATGACCGAAAAGAACAAGAAAAATAATACTGACAGATTAGAAGTCGCAAAATATTGTAAATTCTGCAAAAAACGTACAACACATAAAGAAACAAAATAAACCTTTTAAGGGGGAAATAGAAATGCCTAAAGATGTAAATGAGAAAAAAGAAAAGAAAGAGAAAAAGCATTTTTTTAAAGATTTTAAGGCAGAATTAAAAAGAGTAATTTGGCCAACACCAAAGCAACTAGTTAATAATACTGTTGCAGTTATTACTATTGTATTAATTACAGCTGTTATTGTATTTGCATTGGATTTTGTTTTTAAAACAATAGATGATTATGGAATTAATAAGCTAAAACAAGTTGTAGATAATCATAATGAACAAAGTAACAATATAACTTCAAATGAAGAGAATAATAACACAGTAAATAATACTTCAAATGAAACAAATAATACAACTGCAAATAATGAAACAGCAAACACAACAAATACAGAGGCTAATAATACACAAAATTAATAATAGGAGGCTGTAAGTTATGTCTCAAGAAAAAGAAGCCATGCCAAGATGGTATGTAGTGCATACTTATTCTGGCTATGAAAATAAAGTTAAAACAGATTTAGAAAAAACTATTAAAAATAGGGAATTAGAAGAATTCTTTTTTGATATTATTGTTCCAATGGAAGAACAAATTGAAATAAAAGATGGACAAAGAAAAACAAACCTTAAAAAAGTTTTTCCAGGATATGTTTTAATTAAAATGATTGTAACAGAGAAGACATGGTATATTGTTAGAAATACAAGAGGTGTTACTGGGTTTGTTGGTTCAGGAACTGATCCAATTCCATTAACTGATGAAGAAATTAGAAAAATGGGATTTGAACAAATGACTGTAAATGTGGATTATACAGTAAATGATTCTGTTAGAATTATGAATGGACCATTTACAGACTATACAGGAACAGTAACAGAAATCAACAAAGAAAAACACAAAGTAAAAGTATTAGTGTCTATGTTTGGTAGAGAAACACCAGTAGAACTTGAATTTTCTCAAGTTCAAAAAGTTTAAAATAAATATTTATAGAGCTAATTTAAATAAATTAAAGCTTTGCTTTTAATTTATTTTAGATTAATATACATATTACAAAACTAAAGGAGGTGCTAAAATAATGGCAGAAAAGGAAATTGGAACCGTAGTGAAACTACAAATTCCAGCAGGAAAGGCAAGTCCAGCTCCACCAGTAGGACCAGCATTAGGTGCTGCAGGTGTTAATATTATGGATTTTGTAAAACAATTCAATGATAGAACTGCACAAATGGGAAATACAGTTATTCCAGTTGTTATCACAGTTTATAAAGATAAATCATTTGAATTTATTACTAAAGAACCACCTATGGCAGTTTTAATTAAACAATCTGCAAAAATAGAAAAGGGTTCAGGAAAGCCTAATAGAGACAAAGTTGCAAAAATAAATAAATCACAAGTAGAAGAAATTGCTAAAAAGAAAATGCCAGACTTAAATGCAGCATCATTAGAAGCAGCAATGAGTATGGTAGCAGGAACTGCAAGATCTATGGGTGTTGTAGTAGAAGATTAATTCTAAATGAAAGATTGGGAGAAATAGCATGACTATTTCGTTATTACCAAAGGAGGTAAAAAATGAAAAAAGGAAAGAGATATCAAGATGCTGCAAAGCTAGTTGATACTAAAAAATTGTATAGTGCAAAAGAAGCATTAGAAACAATTGAAAAAATGCCAAAAACAAAGTTTGATGAAACTGTTGAACTACATGTAAGATTAGGTGTTGATTCAAAACAAGCTGACCAACAAGTAAGAGGTACTACAGTACTTCCAAATGGAACTGGTAAAACACAAAAAGTATTAGTATTTGCTAAAGGACCAAAAGCAGAAGAAGCTACAAAAGCTGGAGCTGATTTTGTTGGAGCAGAAGAATTAATTCCAAAAATTGAGAAAGAGAATTGGTTTGATTATGATGTAATTGTAGCAACACCAGATATGATGGGTGTTGTAGGAAGATTAGGTAAAGTATTAGGACCAAAAGGATTAATGCCAAATCCTAAATCTGGAACAGTAACAATGGATGTTACAAAAGCTATCAGTGAAATCAAATCAGGTAAAGTAGAATACAGATTAGACAAAAATAACATTGTTCATTTAGGTTTTGGTAAAGTTTCATTTGGAGCAGAAAAGCTATTAGAAAACTATGATACAGTAATGGGAGCTATTATTAAAGCAAAACCAGCTGCAGCAAAAGGACAATACATTAAGAGTGTAGCAATTACTACTACAATGGGACCAAGTATGTATATTGATCAAAAATAAGGTATATAGCCTAAGAAAGTAAGCAAAAAAAGTAAGTCTTACCGAGGCAAAGAAAATGAGCGGATATATAAATCCAATCAATCTTTGTTTAAGGTAAGTAAAGATTGATTGGATTATTTATTTCTAAGAAATGATGTGAAAAATAAAGAAGGAAATATTACAGCAATAATACAGAGCTTACGGAAGACTGGAAAAGCCTTGTTGAAAGATAAAAAATAGGAGGTGAAAAAATGGCAAGCAATATTGTTTTAAAACAAAAGGAAGAAGAAGTTAATAAACTAGCTGAAAAGTTAAAAAATGCAAAAGTAATTCTTTTAACAGATTACAGAGGAATTAATGTTGCTGATGTAACAAAATTAAGAACAGATTTAAGAGGAACAAGTAGTGAATATAGAGTTATTAAAAACAACATTATCAAGAGAGCATTGAATGCAAATGGCGAGAATGGTTTAGATGATTTACTAGAAGGTCCTACAGCAATTGTTATTGGAACAGAGGATTATTTAGAGCCATCTAAAGTAATATATAATTTCACAAAAAAGAATGAATTTTACAAAATTAAAGGTGGAATTATTGATGGAAAAGTAATGACAGCTGAAGAGATTATTACTTTAGCAAAATTACCATCAAGACAAGAGTTACTTGCAAAATTGGCTGGAGCTTTACTTGGAAATATTACCAAGTTGGCAGTTGCATTAGATGCTGTTAAAGCTCAAAAAGAAGCGAATGCTTAAAGAATAATAAAACAAAATTATAGAAGGAGGTCATTTTAAAATGGCAAAAATTGATGAATTATTAGAAACTATCGACACTTTAACAGTTGTTGAATTAGCTGAATTAGTAAAAGGAATTGAAGAAAAATATGGAGTATCTGCAGCAGCTGTTGCAGCACCAGTAGCTGGAGGAGCAGCAGGTGCAGCAGCTGAAGAAAAGTCAGAATTTAATGTAGTATTAAAAGATGCAGGAGCAAATAAAATTCAAGTAATCAAAGTAGTTAGAGATGCTACAGGTTTAGGCTTAAAAGAAGCTAAAGATTTAGTAGATGGGGCACCAAAAACAGTTAAAGAGAGCGTTAAGAAAGAAGAAGCTGAAGAATTAAAAGCTAAATTTGAAGAAGCTGGAGCTACTATTGAATTACAATAAGCAAAATAGTAAAGCAAGAGAGTTACTAGGATATTAATTATTTAATATCCTAGTTTTCTTTTAATGTAAAAGTGAAACTACAGATTAAAAGTAGACATAAAATTTGACGTTTTCAAATATTTATAGTATAATAATCATAGTAGGGTACTTTGACCCTCTTATATATATATTATGGAGCATGATTAAGCTCCAATGCACAAGGAGGACAACAGCATGGAAAAAAACCGGAAGAAGATAGCTATTACAGCTATCGCAACCTTAATGGCAGTAATTGTACTTTTGGTACTTTGCCTTAGAGGTTGCTCGCAGCAGAACACACAAGAACTGAGTTCCAGTTCGGATATCAGTCAGAGCATTGGCTCGATTGAGGAAAGCTCTGGCGATCAATCGAGAGAACCCGAGCGGTCGAGTTCAAGCAGCAAAACTGAAGAACCTGAAAAAAACGATGACGCATCGAGTAAGAATGAAGAGGCAACAGTTTCTAAGCCAACTGTAGGTGGTGGAACTGCAAGTGCGCCGTCAAGTACGCCATCAAGTACTCCAAATGACAATTCTCCTCCACAGACTATTAAAAAATCTGATCCTGTAGAAGGAGTGGATTATTTCATTCCAAGAACATTGACAGGAATGGAAGGACAAAAGTTGTCTACGGTTTCATTGGGAAAGAGTAATTTGGTTTGGGCAAATCCAAATCAAATACTGAAAGAAAGTCAATCTAAGTATGAGGCTAAGTTCGTAGCTACAAGTGCCAAAAACGAATTGGTCGTTTGGGTAAAAGTGGTAGTGAAATCAGTTTCAAACGAAGACAATGACGACAATGATGACAATGAATCTGATGGAGGTAATGACAACAAACCAGGTGGTGATGACAACAAACCAGGTGGTGATGACAACAAACCGGGTGGTGATGACAACAAACCAGGTGGTGATGACAACAAACCAGGTGGTGATGACAACAAACCGGGTGGTGATGACAACAAACCAGGTGGTGATGACAACAAACCAGGTGGTGATGACAACAAACC
>CAQZSK010000023.1 GCA_948934525.1 uncultured Clostridia bacterium | reverse complement strand
TCTGTATTTAATTTGGCATTTTGCGTTTGTTTAAATATGCTATTATCTCCCATTATATATGTAATTGTTATTCCTGCTAAAATTAGAAGCACAACTATGGTTACAGCAAAAACAGCCAGAGTAATATTACTCTGGCTGTTTTCTATTTCTTTTTCTTACTGGTAGTTTTCTTTTTAGTTGATTTTTTCCTTGTAGTCTTCTTTACTTTTTCTTCTTGTTGTTCTGGATGCCATTCTTCTCCTACCTTTGGTGCATTCCATGAAATGTACTCACAGGTTTTCCCATTGTTTTCACAAACATAGAACTTTCTACCTCTTTTTGATTTTTTTACTTGCACTGTACCTCCACATACTGGGCAAGGCACATCTATTGTTTCTACTATCGGCTTGGCATTTTTACATTCTGGATATCCAGGGCAAGCTAAGAACTTTCCATATCTACCATATTTAATAACCATCATTCTGCCACATTTTTCGCATGGTACATCAGAAACTTCTTCCACTAATTCTACATGTTCAAGTTCTTTTTCTACCTTTTCTACTTCTTTTTCAAATGGCCCATAAAATTCGCGAATAATCTTCTTCCAAGGCTCTTTTCCTTCTGCCACACCATCAAATTCTTCCTCTATTTTTGCAGTAAATTCTACATTTATAACATCTGTAAAATTCTCTATTAATAATTGATTAACAATTTTCCCCAAATCTGTTGGTACTAGTTGCTTTTGCTCCTTTTCAATATATCTTCTCTCTAATATAGTAGTAATAGTTGGAGAATAAGTACTTGGTCTTCCTATTCCTTTTTCTTCTAACGCCTTTACCAAGCTTGCTTCTGTGTATCTTGCTGGTGGTTGAGTAAAACTCTGTTTTGGCTCCAACTTTTTCTTCATTACTTCTTGACCTACTATTAATTCAGGAACAGAAGTATCTTCTTCCTCTTTTTCTCCTTCTAAAGTTTCCACATATAATGTCATAAAACCTTTAAATTTTAGAGTTTGACCATTTGCTTTAAAATGATAGTCATTTACTTCAATATCTGCAGATACTGTATCATATATTGCTTGTGCCATTTGACTGGCAATAAAGCGGTGATACACCAAGCGATATAGCTTATATTGATCTGAACTTAAATAGCTTTTAATCTTTTCTGGATCTAGATCAATATAAGTTGGTCTAATAGCTTCATGTGCATCTTGTGCACTTGCTTTTGTTTTGTAATAACGATTTTCATAATAGTTTGCTCCATATTTCTCTGTAATAACAGTTTTAGCTATTGCTCTTGCCTCTTCTGAAATTCTTGTAGAGTCCGTTCTCATATAAGTAATCAAACCTACTGTACCTTTTTCCCCTACATTCACTCCTTCATATAGTCCTTGTGCTACTGACATAGTCTTCTTTAAAGTAAATCCCAATTTACGAGATGCCTCTTGTTGCATTGTACTTGTTGTAAATGGTGGAGCTGGAGTCCTTTTCTTTTCTCCTTTTTTAATATCTGCTACAATATATTTTCCTTTTTCTATTGCTTTTAAAATCTCTTTTACTTCTTCTTCTGTATGAATTTCCATTTTCTTGTTTCCTTTACCAAAGAAAGTAGCTTGAAATTCTTTTTTAGCATTGGGTTCTAATAAAGTAGCATAAATATTCCAATATTCTTCTGGTATGAAATGCTCAATCTCTTCTTCTCTATCTACAATTAATTTAACTGCAACAGATTGTACTCTTCCTGCTGATAATCCTGTCTTCACTTTTTTCCAAAGCACAGGACTAATCTTATAACCTACGATTCTGTCTAATACTCTTCTGGCTTGTTGCGCATCAGTTAAATTCATATCTATTTTTCTTGGTTTTTTGATAGACTCTTTGACAGTTTCTTTTGTGATTTCATTAAAAGTAACCCTACAATCACTATCTTCTGGAATTTCTAAAATATGTGCTAAATGCCAAGCAATCGCTTCCCCTTCACGGTCAGGGTCGGTTGCAAGATAAACTTGTTTTGCATTTTTAGCTTCTTTTTTCAAACTTTTAATCAAATCACCTTTTCCACGAATATTAATATATTCTGGTTCAAAGTCATGCTCTATATCTATTCCCATCTTTGATTTTGGTAAATCTCGAATATGTCCCATAGAGGCCATTACTTTGGTATTTCCACCTAAAAACTTCTTAATTGTGTTTGCCTTGGCTGGTGATTCCACAATAATTAATTTATCTGCCATTTGTTTTCTCCTTAAATTTTTTATATTCTAGGAAATTATAATAAATTATTTTAACAATTTGTTGTATATTTCCGTAAATTTATTAACATTGTTCTTTGCCTTTTACTATTATAGTATCATAGACTAAATTCATTCATTTTGCAAGCAATTTTTGAAAAATATGTATAAAGAAATAACACCTATTCTTCTAAATGAATAGGTGTTATTTATCCACTAATTATTATATTGATGCAAAATCTTCTAAGATATCCCTTAAAGCTACTGGTGTAACTTCATTTTCAATCAACAGCTCTAGCATTTTATCTGCTTCTTGCTCTTGGCTAAAAATATGACTGAATTCACTTTTCTCCATACAAGTTTCTAATGTATCTTTATGTGTTTTGATGATACCTATACCATATGGCTTTTCGACATTTTTTGGCATACAAGTATGAATTTTGTAATATTCCAAATTAATTGGAAATTCTTTTGTTACTCCCTTGTCAATATAGTCACAAATCGTTACGCTACCATACACTTCAACTGACTTTTCCAAAGTTTCTTACACCTCCCTTTTCTTTCGCACAGGCTCCATTATACAATAGACATTTCATCTTTGCAAGTATTTTCGTGTGACATTTTTTGACAGTTTCGACATTTTTCTCTTTTCCTAAATTTTGGAAATTCCATAAGGTAAATATTTCTTAACTAAAAAGTGAAAAGTTCTAAATGAGTTTATCACTTAGAACTTATTAATATATTTCTATAATTTCTTTTAGCATTTTCTATATTTTAATGTCTTTTATTTGTCATAATTTTTAATTGCACATTTAATTTCTTGATAAATTCTTTCTTCTACTTCTAGTATAGAAACTTTTCTTGCATTTTCTCCCATTGTCTTTAATTTTTCTTTATCTTTTGCTAGATCTTGAATTATTTCATTTAATAAATCTGCGGTCAAATTTTTATCCAAAATAATCTTAGCAGCATCTACTTTCTCTAAAACCTTTGCATTGTATTCTTGATGATTTTCTGTTGCAAATGGAAATGGTATAAATATAGCTGGCTTTCCTACATTAGAAATTTCAGTAATTGTCATTGCACCACTTCTACATACTACTAAATCTACAATATTCATAATTTCTTCCATATTATAAATATATGGTACAATTTTTGCTTTATTGAGATGTTCTATGTTCATATCACCATCTTTTAGTTTTTCTTTTATAGTTTCATATTGTGCCATCCCTGCTGCCCAAACAATTTGATAATTTTTATTTTTTTGTTTTGTAATAATTTTAACCAAACTTTCATTAATACTCTGAGCTCCTTGACTTCCTCCAAAGCATAATACAATCGGTAAATCTTTTTGTAAGTCAAATTCTTGTATTAATTGTGTTTTTTTACTATCAGATATTTCTAAATGTTTTACTTTTGTTGGTGTTCCTGTAACAACAATTCTTTTAGCATTTGGTATACGTGATTTTGCATCTTCAAATCCTAGTAAAATTGTATCTGCTTTTTTAGATAACATTTTGATAGCAATTCCTGGAAAAGCATTACTTTCATGTAACACAATTGGTATTTGCTTCTTTTTAGCTGCTAATCCTACTGGTACACAAATATATCCCCCTGTTCCAATCATAATATCTGGTTTAAATTCTTCAATAATCTTTTTTACTTCTCCTATTGAGCAAAAAGTTTTATATATTTTCTTCAAATTGTCCAAAGAAATCTTCCTATTGAAACCATATGCTTGGATAGTTTTTAATTTATACCCTGCTCTAGGAACTAAATCATTTTCTAATCCTCGATTAGTTCCTATAAAGATAATTTCTGAATTTGGCTCTTTTTCTTTAATCTTATTCGCAATTGCAATTCCTGGATTAATATGTCCACCTGTTCCAGCTGCTGCAATTATCACTCTCATACTTCCATTTTCCTTTCTCCTATTTATATTCTTAAAACAACTTAATATATAAATATTATGTCTTTTGCCCCGCTCGCGAAATATTCAGTAAAATGCCGTACACTACACAATAATATAAATAAAGCTGTTCCTCCTGCACTAAAGAATGGCAATGGAATTCCTGTATTCGGCATAGACGATGTTACTACTGCAATATTCAAAATAACCTGAATAGCAACCAAACTTGTAATGCCTGTAGCAAGTAATCCTCCGAAAGTATCTGGTGCTTTCATTGCAATCAAAATACCTCTCCAAATAAAGATAGCAAATAATGCTATAATAATGCTACATCCAACAAATCCTAGTTCTTCTGCTATAATAGAGAAAATAAAATCGTTTTGTGGTTCTGATATGTACAAATATTTTTGTTTACTTCCTCCAAGTCCTGTTCCAAATAGACCACCTGATCCAATAGCATATAAACTTTGAACTACCTGCCATCCTGTATCTGTAGCATCTGCCCAAGGGTCCATAAACGAAATAATTCTGTTAATACGGAAACTCTCTTCTCCTCCTCCAGAATTTATTTTATATAACAAATAAGCACCGATTGCTCCTCCTCCAGCTAATCCTGCCATAATAAAATACAACATTCTAGCACCAGCAATAATTACCATAACACAAGTGATCATTGCAATAATCAAAGAAGCACTTAAATGGTTTTGTACAAAGTATAGAACAGCAATTGGTGGTACAATAAATACAAAAGGCCTTATAAATCCTTTCCAAAAATCCTTCATCTCATTTTTATGATCTGATAAATATCCTGCAAAGAAAATAATTAAACCAATTTTTGTTAACTCTGATGGTTGAAATTGTCCTAGACCAGGTATTTTAACCCACCTTGTTGCACCATTTGCTGAAAAACCTAATCCTGGTACCATTACTAATAATAAAATAACAATAGACAAACCATAAATAGCCCAATAAAATTTTTTATAAAAACGGTAATCTATTTTAGAAATAATAAACATAGCAATTAAGCCTAATATTCCAAAAAGCAATTGCTTTCCTGCATATTCATAACTTTCTCCACCTTCTGCCAAAGCAGATGGTGCTGAAGCAGATAATACCATGACAATTCCTAAGGCAAGCAAAATAAATACAACAATGCAAAGAATAAAGTCAAAGGGATTATTCATAAATTTAGAAGTTTTTTTTGCTTTTGTTGGCATATCGCTAACATCCTTTCTGTTTTTATTAAAGTTTACAATTTCGCTTCACTCAATTGCATAAGTTATCCGTAGCTCACTAACGTTTCACACGGCTTATAAAATGTTTACAATTTCGCTTCACTCAATTGCATAAGTTATCCGTAGCTCACTAACGTTTCACACGGCTAACTTAAATTGCAATTAATCCTATAATACAACAAACTAATGTAATAAGACTAAATATAGAAACAATCTTATTTTCTCTCCACCCTGATAACTCAAAATGATGATGAATTGGAGCCATTTTAAAAACTCTTTCTCCAGTTCTTTTAAAATGTCTTACTTGTATCATAACAGAAAGTGTTTCTAACACTGGCACTAGAGCAATAATAATGAGTAATAATGGCATTTTTAAGTATAATGCAATACTTGCAATTGCTCCACCCAATAGAAGAGAGCCTGTATCTCCCATCATAACTTTAGCTGGATGTAAATTAAATACTAAAAATGCTAAACAACTTCCTATTAAAATACTACCAAATATAGTAATTTCTGTTGTTCCAAAAATAATGCCAATTACAGTTAAACATGTAAGAATAATAGTGGTAACACTGGTAGATAGCCCATCAATTCCATCTGTTAAGTTTACAGCATTAGTAGTAGCAAGAAGTACCATAACTGCAAGTGGAATATAAATCCAAATTGGTAAATTCAAATAAGTTTTTACAAACGGAATATAAATGTCAGTTCCTATTTTTAATACCTGTGTAAGATATAAAGTAAATCCAACTGCTACAATTAATAATCCTAGCATTTTATAAGCAGGCTTTAATCCATCTGTGTTTTTCCCGATTAGTTTTTTCAAATCATCAATCAATCCAATGATTCCAAAGCCAACAGTAACACTAATTAGTGGAATTAAATTCTGACCTATTACTACTTCATTTGGTTCTGTAGATCTCATATAATTCCATATCATAAAAATACCAAACAATAAAATGGTAATAATCATAATAATTCCACCCATAGTTGGTGTTCCCTGCTTTTTCAAGTGTGATTGTGGTCCTTCTCTTCTTTCTATTTGCCCTACCTTTAGCTTTTTTAAAATTGGGATTACAATTAGTGCAACAACTACACTAATTGCAAATGAAAGTAGAACAATTTTTGTCTGAAATTCCATTTTTTCCTCCTAAGTTATTTAACTATTTCTATTGATTTTGTTGATAATATAGCATTTTGAAATGAAAAAAGTATTTAGAATGCTTAAAGGGCAGATTTTCTCAATAGCAAAGCATCCAAACATGAATGAAAAAATTGCTATACTATTAGAAAATCACTGTAAAATTTCTTTTATAATTTCTCGTTCATCAAATGGATACTTTTTCCCTTTTATTTCTTGGGTCAATTCATGTCCCTTTCCACAGATAATAACCATATCCCTTTTATGTGCCATTTCAATTGCTTTTTTAATTGCTTCTTTTCTGTCTACAATACATTCATATTTTCCTTTTGTCTTTTTTATTCCTGTCTCAATTTGTTCTACAATTTTAACTGGATCTTCTGTTCTTGGGTTATCTGAAGTAATAATCGTATAATCTGCTCTTACTCCTGCAATTCCTCCCATAATTGGTCGTTTTCCGTGTATCTCTGTCCCCTCCACAACCAAATACACAAATAACATCACCTTGTGTATATTCTTGCACAGTTGTTAATATACTTTCCAAACTTTCTGGTGAATGAGCATAATCTATCATAATTGTAATTTCTTTATCATTATCCACTAATTCACTTCTACCTGGTACACGTACATTGATTAATGCTTCTTGAATGTTTTCTGGTGATACCCCATATTTTAATGCCACACTAATTGCAGCCAATGAGTTATATACACTAAACCTTCCTGGAATATCAGTCTTTACTCTTTGATTTTTATCTCCTAGCTTTGCTTTAAAATCTACGTAAGCATTGGTTACTGTAATATCCTTTGCTAACAAATTAGCTGGATTATCAATTCCATATGTTTTAAATTCACAACTTGGTACTAAGTCTGGTAACTTGTTGGCATAAATATCATCTGAATTAATATAACCATATTTACACATTTTAAATAACTTTACTTTGGATTCAAAATAGTCCTCCATACTTGGATGCTCTTTTGGACTAATATGGTCTTTTGAAAAGTTGGTAAATATTCCAACTTCAAAATTACAGCCATCCACTCTTCCTAATTTTAAACTTTGGGAAGAAACTTCCATTACTGCATACTCACATTTTGCTTTTACCATTTTACTTAAAAGCTCTTGTAATTCTAATGCTTCTGGTGTAGTTCTATCATTATCTCCTAAATTTTCTTCTCCAATATAAGTACAAATTGTTCCTATCAGACCCACTTTAAATCCTTGCTTTTCTAATAAAGATTTAATCATAAATGTAGTAGTAGTTTTGCCTTTAGTACCTGTTACTCCAATTAGTTTCAATTTACGAGAAGGATTTTGGTAATAATTACAGGCACAAATTGAAATAGCATATCTTGTATCTGGTGCTAAAATAAATGTAACCCCTTCTGGTAAGCCTTTTACCATCTCTCTTGTCACCTTATCCACCTGAGCCATAATAACTTTGGCGCCCTTTGCAATTGCCTCTTGAATATACTCGTGACCATCTACTTCAAAGCCATCAATTGCTACAAACATATCTCCTTCTTTAATTTTATTAGAGCTACTTTGTATTTGATTCACCTCTACCTCAAGACTTCCTTTTACTTTTAAGCCTTCTAAACCTGATAAAACATTTGTTAACTCCATCCACTTACGCTCCTATTCTTCAAAATTTCTATCTTGCGTTTCTTCTTGTTTCATTTGCATTACTTCTTCTTTGTTTTTTGGCATTCTTTTTTGGTCTTCCATTAACCTTTTTACATCTTCTGGATTTCTTAAATTATATGTTGCCTTAAAAGCTCCCCGTTGATCAATATTTAAGATTATATTTCCTGTAATTCTTGTACTGGTTTTTTTATTTATATTTGTTGGTGCTCCTATATTTTCAATTAGACTTCTACCCCTGATTGTTTTGCCTTCTATCTGAATCATCTTGCCATGTTCTGTATTTTTTACTAAACTTTCACACTCATATAATGCTTCGCCTTTTCTTCCTTTACTATCTCCCTTATTTTTCTTTTGCATTATATCATACATTTATTTCATAACGCAAACTTTATTGAAATTTACTAAAATTTATTATATTATGTGCTCTATTTTTCTATATCTTCAATAAAATTTTTGTCCCCTCATATATACTAATTCCTTTTTTTGGCAATTGTTCCTTTATTATTGTTGTAGTTTTATCTAAACCTTCTGGCTCATTTTCTATTTGAAAATCTAAGTTTACCTCTTTTAAAGCCTTACTTGCCTCTTGTATTGTCATTCCTTCTACATTTGGTACTTCTACTTGCTTTTTCTTATCTTCCTCTTTCTCATTATCTTTGGTTAATTCTAAGTATGGCAATACTTCTGATAATACTTGCCCTCCTACTGGTGCTGCCACACCACCTCCTTGGTGTCCTCCTTCTCCTGTTGGATTATATAATGTTACTAATGCAACTACTTGTGGATCTGATATTGGTGCCACACCACAAAAAGATGCTACATATTTATTGGTATTTACTCCATCTTCTGAAGTTCCTGTTTTCCCTCCAACACGATATCCAACTACTTGTGCATTTTTTCCTGTTCCTTCTGCTACAACACTTTCCATCATACTTAAGATAGATTTCGCATTTTCTTCTGAAATAATTCTTTCTCCTGTTTTCACAGGTATTTCTGTTACTTCTCCTGTTTCACTATTAATGATTTTCTTGACTACTCTAGGAGTAATTTTGACACCTCCATTAGCAATACTACTAACCGCTGTTGCTAATTGAATGGGTGTAATTTCAAATCTTTGCCCAAAGGCAATAGTTGCAAGTTCTACTGGTCCTACTTTGTTTTCTTTTAAGAAAATACTAGTTGCTTCTCCGTGATAAATCAATTCCTGTTGGTTTTAGAAGCCCAAATTTATTTAGGTAACTATAATACGTTGGTACACCAATTTTTTGTCCTAATCCTATAAATACTGGATTACAAGAATTCATGAGTGCTTGCCTTAAGGATTCACTGCCATGTGGTCTATAATATCTCCAACATTTAATTCTAACTCCTGCTATTTCAATACCACCTGTGCAGCAAAATTCCCCTTCTTTATCCGGTGTCGTAATTCCTTCTTCTAAGGATGCTGATGCTGTAATTAGCTTAAAGACTGACCCTGGCTCATAAGTATCACTTACTGCTTTATTTCTCCAAAGTGCCATCATGGCTTTATTTCTATCAGCTTGTGACATTCCCTCCCATGACGCTTTTAGTTCATCTGTAGAAGGCTCAAATGGTTCATTTAAGTTATAGTTGGGATAACCTGCCATTGCTAGAACATCCCCTGTTTTTGGGTTCATGATTACAATATTTCCGCCGTCTGTACATTTATTATCAATGCAAGCTTCTTTTAGATATTTTTCTGCAATTCCTTGTATGGTCGCATCAATACTTAATACCAAATCATTTCCATCAATTGCATCCACATAGTTTTCATGTATTTCTTCAATATCTCCACCTTTTGCATCTGTTAATCTCTCTATCTTTCCTTTCTGTCCTTTTAATTGTTCATCATAAACCGCTTCAATTCCATCTAATCCTTGATTATCACTTCCTGAAAATCCAATGACTTGTGAAGCTAAATTATTATATGGATAATATCGTTTCGTATCTTCATCTATATTAATCCCTTTTGTAATTTTGTTATCTTTTAACCAAACTCGTAATTTATCTGTCTTTTCTCTGTCTACTTTTCTGCTAATGGTTTCTATCGAACTTTTTTTGGTTACTCTTTTTAAAACCGTTTCATAATCTAATTCTAGAATATCACTTAGTGCTCTTGCTACCTTTTCTTTATCTTCTTTAGCAATATTGCCTGGGTTTACTGTTACAGTTTCTACTGTGCTACTAACTGCTAAGATATTCTTTCCTGTTGCGTCATAAATAGTACCTCTTTTAGGATTAATACTTCTGTCTAGGGTTTGCTGTACATAAGCCATAGATTGCAACTTTGAACCTTCACCAAATTGTATCCATCCAATACGAAAAAGAAGTACTAAAAGAACCATCCACAAAATGACAATTTCATTTCTCATTCTTTTCTTTCTAGTGACATCTCCTATTTTTTCTTCTGCTTTCACTTTTATTTTTTTGCTTTTTATTTCTTTTCCAAACTTTTTCTTCATTCCCTTTTGCGCTATTTTTTTCTCTTTTTTTAGATCAACCACTTCCTCTTTTTTCTTTTTCTTCCATTTGATTAATTGTTTCTTATCTAAAACTTCACGCAAGCTCTTTTTAGAATTTCGCATTTTTAGTTTTCTCCTATCTTTTTTCTTGTTTCTATTTTATTCAAGCTATGCCCAAAAGAGAACTGACAAGCTTTCACATTTTATGACACTATAGCAATATAATGTGCTTGTGTTTCTCTATACAGTTGACGATATATACTTCCATTTTGGACTTTGTTAATCGACATGTCGTATAAAAAAAATGAGATTAAGTTAACAATATAACTTAAATCTCATTTTTCTATAGACTTTTTACAGACTTCTTCTAAGAATCCTATAAAAATATCATTACATTATAATAAATTTACTAAAACTCTTGTAAACCAAAAGTGATAAATCTTACTACTTTATTATCAGCACTTGTTATATCTGCTTGTGCAATATTGTCTAAATTCCAAATGCTTTCATCTAAAAGTAGTCTATTTGTGTAAAATTCTTTTGTCAACAGCTCAGCATTAGTAACTACATTTATACCATCTATTGTGTCACTTGCTGTTCCATTTGCATCTTCATTTTCATAGCAATTTTCAAAAATTGCATTTGCCCCGTCTACTACATTTCCTATAAATTTGTTAATTGGATTGTTATTTTGTTGTAGTTTATTAATCATTGCTGAATTTTTTACAGTTAAGTTTCCAGTTCCTACTTCACCAACAAATCCGCCCCAAGTTTCTGTATTATCAGGATATATCTGACTTTCACTACAACTCATGTAAACATTTGCTATTACATTTTCGATAGTAACGTCTCCTTGTGATAAGGCTACTATACCAGCAGCTCGATTACCACTTCCATATATTTCTCCTTGTACATAACAATTCTTGATACTTCCTCCTGTTTTAACTGCAACCATTGCTGCTAGTTTGCTTCCATAGCTTCTGCCATTTACATAAGCCTTTTCAATATGAATATTTTCATAAGTACAATTTTCATCTTCCACAACCATAGTTGCAACACCTGTATTTCCTAGCATAGTCATATTGGTAAATTTCATATTGGTAAATGTTGCATTAGTTGCTTTTAGTGCAAAAGCTGCAATCTTAGATCTCATTGGGTTACTTGAACTCCAATTAATAAATCCATCTTTCCAATTTACTCCATAAGCATAATCTTTCATGTTTAGTCTATCTACTTTTCCTGAAAAATGTTCAAATAGTGCTGCATTTGCTAGGTTAGAAATCGTATGGTTATTACCTCTAATTTCTCCATAAAATTCTCCTGATATTACTGACCATGACCCTTTCCAATCATACTTCATATTAGAAAAGTCTATATCATCTTCGATGGTAAATATAGCATCTGGATGCGCTTGTAATAATTCTTTAAATTCTTCTGCAGAATGTATTGCATAAGTTTCTATTTTATGAATTAGTGTCTTTTCATTTGGATCCCAATTTTTTAACTTTGGAATACATTCTTGGCTTACATAGCTTAAATCCCAAACTTTGGTATCAAATCCTAAAGTATTCGTATAAAATGCTTCATTCATAATATCTTGCTTGGTTGCTACACTGATTTTTCCTGTAAAGTCGATATCTTCTCTTGCCCCAGTTGAAATTCCTGTATTTTCTTCATATTCGTAATTTCCTTCAAAGCCTTCTATCTGGTCACTTGCTGTTCTTCCATCAAACTTATATTGTTTCATTTGATTTCCTAGTGCAATATTATTCTTAACTACAGAATTTCCTTCTGCTTTTCCTAGTAGTCCTGCTACACCTGCATTTCCTAGCACTTTTACTGTACTAAAGCAACTTGTTATATTAGATTCTCTTAAAATTCCTACAAGTCCTCCTATATCTTGATTTCCTTTGGCATTTCCTAGAGAATAACAATTTTCAATGGTTGTATTATTAATCACTTCTCCTATCAATCCTCCACAAGCATTTCCAGAAGCTATCGCAACACCATTACTGCTACTTTCTTTGATATGAGATGCTCCTACATAACCTGTAAGCATTCCTACTCGGCTGGTTCCTGTAACATTTACTCCAATGATATGTACATTTTCCAAATCACTAGAAGTCATAATACCAATTAGACCACCTGTATTATTATTTTTATTAGCTACTTTAATATCTTTTGCTAATACATTCGTAAGTTCTACTTTGTCTGCTATTTTAGCAAGTGCTCCTACATCTGTTTCATTTTTATTGATATTGCTTCCTTCTAATTTCAAATTAGCAAGTTTTGCATAATGAATCGTATGAAAGATTGGAACAGTATTTCCTTTTAAGCTATGATTTTTTCCATCTATCTCTCCTATAAATTCACCACTAATGATAGCCCCTGTACTTTCTAAACTAGATAAGTCAATATCATTTTCTAATGTAAAGTTTTCATCTGGATACTTCTCTATTAAGGTTCTAAATTCTTCTTCGGTACGTATTTCATGAACTGGTATATGAATTTCCATGCTCTCATTTGGGTCACTATTCTTTAAGGTTGGTGTCTTGCAAGACGCAACTGTACTAAAGTCCCAAACCTCCTCATTCCAGCCTAAAGTATTGGTATAGAAGTCTTTGCTTGTTACATTTTCTCTGTTTGCTACACTTATTTTTCCTGTGAAGTCAATATCCCCTCTTTCTCCAATAGAAATACCTTTATTTCCTTCATATTCATAATTTCCTTCATATGTTGCTAGTTGTTCTTGAACTGTTTTGCCATCAAATTTATAGTGCTGTCTAACTTGATTTCCTAATGCTATGTTGTTTTTAA
>CAQZSK010000022.1 GCA_948934525.1 uncultured Clostridia bacterium | reverse complement strand
CAAATGGAACAGGAGATGTAACATATAACTATGATGCAAATCATAAACCAACAGTGCAAGATGGAATTGTAATAGAAGATAATGAAGGCAACCAATTTGTATGGATACCAGTAGGAACCATAAAGAATAAAGATGGAACTACAACGACAATAACACTTGGAAGATATACTTTTAATACGACAAATGGAACACTAACATTAAAACAAAATGCGACTAATTATTCGAGTACAGTAACAATAGAGAGTTATCATCAAGAATTAACCAGTAACTCAGGAAATACAGCAGCTAAAAATTTAGGTAATTTCGCAAGCAAAACAAATGCAAATGGAGGATATTATTTAGGAAGATATGAGGCAAGTCAGGGTAGTGATGGAAAAGTGGACACACAGGTAAACAAGAGTCCATGGACAGATATAACGCAGCAAAGTGCAGCAACGAAAGCTCGAGGAATGTATAGTAGTAATTATATAGAAAGTGATTTGATCAATAGTTATAGCTGGGATACAGCAATTGTATTTATTCAGAAATATTCTGGAAATACAAAGTATGCAAATAAAACTTCAGTTAATTCAAGCAAGTTAAATACAGGAAAAGCAGGAGATAAAGTATGTAATATCCATGATATGGCTTCCAATTGCTTGGAGTGGAGTACAGAACACTCGACTTACATGGTTAGTAGTGATAGTCTCCCTTGCGTTTTTAGGGGTGGTGTTTACTACGACAGCGGCAATTACACGGCTCTCCGCGGCGACACTACCGTGACGATCAGCCGTACCTTCATTTCCTTTCGCCCACTTATTTATGTAAAGTAAGATTGATGGGAATGTACAATATTTTATGTAATTTGAAGATATATTGAAGAAAAACTTCTTTATGATAAAAACATCATAGGGAAGTTTTTTATATAAAATAAATATAAAGTTCCTTATAAAAAACAGAAAAAGTATTAACTTTAAATAGCGCTAATATTAAAATAAATCTATATTCGGAAATATCCAAATAGAATTCGTAAAAATAATGAATAAGACGATGAAAAGGGTAAAGAATATACATAAGAAGAAGGAGTGAAAATGAAAAAGATGAAAGAAGAAATATTGAAACAAGAAAATAACAAAAAGTGTAAGGTAACACATGATAGGAAGAATAAACGGAATAACTCTTGTTGCTTTAGTGGTAACCATTGTTGTACTTTTAATATTAGCAGGTATTACAATTACTTATGTAATGGGAGATAATAGCATAATAAAAAAGGCGCAAGAAGCAAAGAATAAAACAGAAGATGCTATTCAAAAAGAACAAAATGAAATAGGAGAATTAGCAAATTTATTAAAAGAAGAATACAATAATGGAACAGGTGGCGGAGAAATAAATCCACCAACACCAGATAAATTACAAAAAGGGGAATTAGTAAAGACAGATAAAGAAGAATATACAGATGAAAATGGGGACAAAGCACCAATTCCAGGTGGATTTTGTGTGGTAGAAGATAGTAAGGATAATCCAGAGGATAAAAATACAGTAAAAAATGGACTTGTTATTTCAGATGTAGCAGGAGATGATTTAGATAATAGTAAACATGGTAACCAATTTGTATGGATACCTGTACCAGATTATAATAAGTTTCATTTAATAGAAGGATATGCAAGTGGCAATTTACAAACAAGATTGAGCCAAGCAAATAATCCATCTAGAGAAGCAGGAGATACAACAAATGCTGGCTCTCCTGGTAAACCAAATGCAGCTAACAGTGTAGCAGGAACAGCGGAGAGTATAGCAATGTATAAAAGTGTAAAAGATAACAAAGGATTTTTTATTGCTCGCTTTGAAGCTGGAATAGCAGGAACAACAACTTCTACAATAACCAATGATACAAATAAGCAAACACAAGATGGAAGTGTAAAACCAGTAAGTCAAAGAGGAGTAGGAGTATGGAATTATATTGCATGGGGTGGAACTTCAGCAGTAGAAGCATCAGATAATTTATCAGGAAATGATAATGCAAATGGAGCAGTAAAAGTTGCAAGGGGTATGTATCCAGCAAGTGATACAATTCATAAAGTAACTAGTACTTTGTGCTATGGAGTACAATGGGATGCAGCACTTAATTTTATTGATTCCAATTATGAAAGTGGAAATGCAACAGGATATGTGAAAGATAGTACAGGAATGGGAAATTATACAAAAAGTATTGCAACGACAGGAAGCAATACAGCTTACCAACAAAAGCATATCTATGATATGGCTGGGAATGTGTATGAATATACCATGGAAGCTTATGAAAGTGATAGCAGAGTTATTCGTGGCGGTAGTTATGACCATATTGGAAGTGGTTTTACAGCATCTGTTCGTTACTATTATACTCCAGATGATAGTCGTACTGCTATTAGCTTTCGTACAGCTTTATATTTATAATTAAGATAGAAACGGTTTTGATAAGTCAAATATTTAAAAGCGATTGTCACCTATGATGATAGTCGCTTACTTGTTAAGTATAGATGGAATATATTTGAATTGTTACAGTTTTTTTACAATTGTATAACATTTGTGTAATATTATTGAATTGAATAATAAATTGACATATAATAAAATTAGTTAAGTCAGATAAAAAATACACAGGAGAAAATCCATGTAAAGGGGAGAAGAAGGCATGGAAACATTTGCAGATTATATCCTTTCTGAGAAAGATTGGATAAAGAAAATGGAAATTATGTATTATTTACAAAAAAAGACAGGTATCTTTTTTGATAATTCTGTTGTTGCAAAGACTTTTCTAGCCAAAATGTTTTTAGAGAAAACGGATTTAGGGTTAGATGAAAACTTAGTAATAACAGCATGCTTGTTATGTAATTGTAAGAAAACGAATAAACCACAAGATTTATCTAAAATTAAATCTTATGCAAAAGAAGGTTCTGAATATTTAGCAGAATTGGGCTTTTCATCACGTTTTTGCAAAATTTGTGAAGAAGTAAACAGATATAGTGGTAGTTATCCAAGAGAAAAAGAAAGTGATGTTTTAGAATTAGTAGACCAGTTTGGAGGAATGCTATTAGATAGACCAGAAAGAATTGCATTTAAAGTAGATGAAGCTTTAGTTCTTTTGGAATACAGAAACTTAAAAGATAAATATAATCGCTATCTACAGAAGTTTAAAGAATTTGTAGTAGAAATGGAGGGAATCTTAGTATGAGTAATTTAGATACAAGACAAAGAGATTCTAACATGCCCAAAAGTGAAAATATGATTCAACGTGCTTTTGATAGATATAATAATACAGGAAGAGATGCTATGGAAAGTATAAAAATAACTCCAAGTATTGCAAGAGAAGTGCGTCAGGCAACAGAAAAATATAGAAAAGCAAAAGAAACAACTCAAGCAAAAGAGGCACAGACACCAATAGTAACTGCACAAGATATTATGGATGAAATGTACCGCTAATTGTTATTGATAACAATGAGTGATTCACATAAAAGCTTTATACTAAAGAAATAAAAGGGATACAAAAGATAAAAATACTAAGGAAAAAAAGGAAGAATACAAAAGAAGAGAGATTGGTTTTAATAGCCAATCTTTTGTCAATTAAGGAATTATGTTTAGCTAGAGAAATTAGAGAAAAAGGAGGAAAAATAAATGCAGGAAATGTTTGCAGATTTACATATTCATATAGGGAGAAGTGAGAAAGGAAAACCAATTAAAATTACTGCAGCAAGAAGCTTGAATTTTGCAAATATTGCAAAAGAGTGTAGTGATAGAAAAGGAATTCAAATTGTAGGGATTATAGATTGTGCATCTCCTTATGTAATAGAAGATATAGAGGAATTTTTGAAAACAGGAGAAGCCTATGAAATAGAAGATGGCGGAATTATATATAAAGATAAAGTTTGCATTATTTTAGGAAGTGAAATTGAAACAGCTGAAGTAAATGAAAATGGAAAAACTGGTAGTGCTCATAATCTTTGTTATTTTCCAACATTGAAAGATATTAAGGCTTTTTCTCAGGAAATGAGTCATTATATTAATAATATTACATTAAGTTCTCAGAGAGCTTGCATTTCTGCTTATCAATTAATTGATATAGTAGAAAAATATAATGGGATTTTAATTCCTGCTCATATATTTACACCACATAAAAGTTTTTATGGAAATTGTACAAGTAGGTTAGAACGAATTTTTAAAGAGAAATTTGATAAAATCTTCGCAGTGGAATTAGGACTTAGTTCAGATACAGAATTAGCAGATTATATTTCAGAATTGGAAACAAAAACTTTTGTTACAAATTCTGATGCTCATTCTTTACCTAAGATTGCAAGAGAATATAATAAGGTATTATTAGAAGATATTTCTTTTAAGGAATTAGTAAAAGCATTAAAACAAGAAGAGGGAAGAAAATTAGTAGCAAATTATGGAATGGATCCAAAACTTGGAAAATATCATAGAACTTATTGTGAAACTTGTGATATGCCAATAGAAGGCAATCCACCAGTAAAGGGGTGTCAAAATTGCCATGAGAACAATATTACAATGGGAGTGTTAGATAGAATTATTACAATTGCAGATAAAAAAGAGAGTAAAAGTCCTAAAAGTCGTCCTCCTTATGTTTATCAAATACCACTTACTTTCGTACCAGGTTTAGGTACTAAAACAATTGATAAATTGTTAAATGCTTTTGAAAATGAAATGAATATATTACATAAATTATCAGAAGATGATATAGAAGCTATAGTAGGTTCAAAGGTAGCAAAGACAATTGTAGCTGCACGAGAAGGTAAAGTACATATTTCAAGTGGTGGCGGCGGTGTATATGGACATATAGAAATTGGATAACAAGGTTCTAAATCTCATTTTATGGAATAGACATTATGTATAAAGTTATTGAAACTATGGAGGAATAAAATGAGAGTAATACATAAGAAAAACTCAAAAATTGTGGATAAGATAATAAACCATACTAAAGATAATTTAAAAGCTTATTTATTAGTAGCTGTTATATTATTAATTGGAATTACATTAGGAGTATTATTTGTTAATAATTTACAAGAACAACAATCACAAGAAGTCCAAAGTTATGTAAATAATTATGTAGAAGCCTTAAAAAATGGAAATAACATTGATACAGGAAAACTACTTCGAAATTCTATAAAAAATAATCTAATATTAGTATTAATTATGTGGTTTGCAGGTTCTACAGTAGTTGGAATACCAGTTGTATTAGGGATTGTTTGGTATCGAGGCTTTTGCTTAGGATATACAGTTTCATCATTAATTGCTATTATGGGAATTGGAAAAGGAACTTTATTTTTTGTTACAGCAGTGCTATTACAAAATTTAATAATGATTCCTTGCATATTGGCATTAGCAGTAAGTGGAATTAAATTATATAAATCAATTATGAAAGATAAAAGAAAAGAAAATGTTAAGGTAGAAATTGTAAGACATACTTTGTTTTCACTTATGTTATTAGCATTTCTAATGGTGGCATCTTTATTAGAAACTTATTTATCTTCAAATTTATTTATGTTATGTATTCAGTTTTTTTAAGTTTTAGAAAATTACAATTCAAAGAATGCAAGTGATGTAGAAATTAATTATTGGAAATGCTACAAATTCTTGAAATCTTTGCTTTTTAGAATTTATAAATTAGCTTTTTTAGGATTTTTTTTCCAAAATCTCTTTACTTTTTTGAATTAATTTGATATAACATATATGGTTTATGTAAAGTAAAATAACATTATGAAAATAAATTCTTTTCTGTTTTTTAATAGAAAAGAGGCTTAAAATCTAAAAAAGCAAAGCTTTTAAGAGAATGTATAAAAGAATAGGGGAGCAGAAATGGAAAAACAAATCAAACTTTTCTTGGAATTTCTTCAAAATGAAAAGAAATTATCAGAAAATACTTTACAATCATATCAAAGAGATATTTTACAATATCAAGAATATGTAGAAAAAAGTAGAATTAATTATGCAAAAGCAAAACAAGAAGATATCAAAATTTACTTAGAATATTTAGCGGAGATTGGAAAGAAGACTTCTACAATTTCTAGAAATTTAGCATCTATTCGTTCTTTTTATCAATTTCTAATCCGTATAAAAAAGGTAAAAAATGATCCAACTGATAATATACAATCACCAAAAATAGAAAAAAGAGTTCCAAGTGTATTGACATCACAAGAAGTAGAACTATTATTAGAGCAACCTAAAGATGTTGATTTAAAAGGAACTAGAGACAAGGCAATGTTAGAATTTGCTTATGCTACTGGTATGAGAGTTACAGAAATTATTTCTCTAGATATAGATGATGTAAACTTAGAAGATGGATTCGTTATTTGTAGAAATGGCTCTAAACAAAGAAATATTCCATTAGGCTCTATGTCATTAAAAGCATTAAAAGAGTATGTTGAAGAAGCAAGACCTATTTTAATAAAGGGTGAAAACGATAGAGCATTATTTGTTAATATCAATGGTGGAAGATTAACAAGACAAGGTTTCTGGAAGATTATTAAATATTATAAAGAACAAGCACATATTACAAAAGATATTACACCACATGTTTTAAGACATTCATTTGCTACTCACTTATTACAAAATGGTGCGGATTTAAAAGCAATACAAACAATGCTTGGACATTCAGATATTTCATCAACACAAGTGTATATGCAATTCCAAGATTCTGGATTAAAGGATGTATATCAAAAGGCTCATCCAAGAGCATAAGAATGATTATAAAGGCTAATCAGAAAGTAAAATTTTCGATTAGTCTTTTTTATATTGACTTTTTAAGAATATATTTATAAAATAGAGTAATATAAAATGGGAAAAGATAGATTAACCTTGAAAGAAGGATATAAAATGAATATTAAAGAGGCTGAAGAAATGGTACATCTTTCAGAAGATGAAATAGAAAGTATTAAAAGATATTTAGGGTTTGCACATTTTGACATTAACATTTTAGCTGATTTTAGTCCAGAGACTTATTTAGGGTTAAAGGATACTGCTTGGAAAATAAATGAAAAAACTAATGACAAAATAGCACAAAATATTCAGGATTTTGTTAATATTTATGCTGCAATGTATAAAGAAAGTAAGAAAAGCAATATAGAGCAAAATTTAGTAAGGGGTACTAGCAATAAAAGAATGCAAGAGATAGGAGAAAATGCACCTCAATTTTTATCTACTACTATGGATGAAGATATTGCAAAAACATTTACAGAATATGGGGATGATGCTTTAGTTTATATAACTGCTGGACCACAAGTTCCTTTTTTAGACACGAGACCTTATAAAGATGAAAATGTTCGTGATGAAAAGGAGATTATATTAGCTCCTTTTTGCCAAACGCAAGTACAAAAAAATGGAGCTAACAATGGATATACATATTATCAAATGATAGTTCAACCTCCTGTTTGGGAGGAAAAATCTGATGAAGAGTTAGCAACTTTATATGATGAAATTGTTAATAACTTTTCGCAGAATATAAAAGAGATTCAAGAATTAGATTATTTAAAAGCAAAAAGTGAAAATTTAAATGGGTTTTATCAGAGAGCAGAAGGAAATTTGGAAGAGCAACAATATATTTTAGCAGAGCAGAAAAAAGTTGAAGAAGAATATATTAGGTTGCAAGGTAGAACACATGGTTTTAAAGAGAGATTACAAAGTTTATTAAAAGGATTATGTAGACAAAAGGAAATTGAGATTGATCAAACATATGAGATGGCTACACCAAAGAAGGAAGACAGAGGAAATGAGGAAGAAGAAAACGTAGCTTCTGAATTTGCTATAAAGTTAGCACAAAATCCTCAAAACTCAGCAGAGTTAGAGGCTACAATTTTAGAGATATATGATAGTTTTGTACATACTGAAGAGAATGCCAAAAGAATACTTCAAAGATTTGAGATTGAACCTGATAGGACAATAGCAGATACTAATGCGAAGCAATGGATTGAAGAAATTAGAACAAGTCTAAGAGAAATTGAAGATAAGACTTCTAGTATAACAGCAGAGGATGAAAGAGAACTTACTTCGCAATTAGATGGAGTAAGTTATGGGGTAGAACTTGCAAAAGACTTTCCAAAGTTAGAAGAGATTAATAGACAGCAAACAGATAGAAATATTAAAAAGAGTGTATATGATAAAGTACAAACTGTATTACAAAATGCTAAAATGCAAAAATATAGAGAACAAAGACAAAGTATTCAAGAAGAAAGAGTTAGCTTTTTGGGAAAACTGTTTGGCAAAGAGAGACTTCAAGAAGCACGACTTAGAAATTTAGATTTAAAGATGCAATTAGCACAAAGAGATGATTTTCAAGAACCAGAATATTATAGTATTCGAGAAATGCTTGTAGATATGCATATTTGTGCAGATAGAGAATTAGGAGGAGAGTTTACTCCAGAAATGCAAAAATTATACGATGCTATGAAGTTTACTTATGGTGATGAAAAGACTGGAGAATTTTCAGAAAGATATATAGGGCAACTTGTTAGTCAAAGAGTAGATAAAAGTGAGAGCGCAGGTTTGCTAGTAGTACAAGAAGGGCGTACAAAGGGAATAGGAAAGACAAAGGCTCAGGCAAGAATGCTAGAGTTAGAAAATCAGGGATTACAGCAACAATTGTTAAAAAGACGTACAACAAGTTCTATTAGAAGTAATAGAATACAAGTTTCACGGAGAAAAAGATGCATTATCTTTATTAGAGAAAAGATTAAAAGGAATTGCAGTTAATATGAAACAAAAAGATGGACAAGTAGAGTTAGAAGATACATTAGAATTATGGGAATAGAGCAAGGAGAGGAAGAATAAGTGACAAAAATAGATATCAAAAGTTCTTTAGAAGCGATACAGAAGATTGCAAAAATAAATGCAGGAAAAGATTTAAAATATAGTATTTTAACAATGGGATGTCAATTAAATGAAAATGATTCTGAAAAGTTATGTGGTATGATGGAAGAAATGAATTATACCAAAACTGATGTGTTGAAAGAAGCAGATTTAATTGTATTTAATACTTGTTGTGTTCGTGAAAATGCAGAGGACAAGTTATTTGGAAAATTAGGAGAAGTTAAAAAATACAAAGAAGAAAAAGGAACTATTATTGCAATTGGTGGATGCATGATGCAAGAAAAGCATATTGTAGAAAAGCTAAAGCAAAGTTATCCTTTTTTTGACATTGTCTTTGGACCGCATACCACCAAACAATTTCCAATTGACTTATATGAAATTATTTGTCATAGAAAAAGGATTGAAGATATTTTAGATATTGATGGAGAGATTATAGAAGGGCTTCCTATTAAAAGAGATGATACCATTAAGGCATCAGTAGCCATTATGAATGGTTGCAATAACTTTTGTAGTTATTGTATTGTTCCTTATGTACGCGGTAGAGAAAGAAGTAGAGAACCTAAAGATATTATTGAAGAAGTAAGGGAATTAGCAAAACAAGGCTATAAAGAAATTATGCTATTAGGCCAAAATGTTAATTCCTATCTAAGAGTAGAAAAAGAAAAACATACTCCTTTTGAAGAATATGAAGGAGTAAATTCTTTTGCAACATTACTTAGGGCTGTTAATCAAATTGAAGGAATTAAAAGAATTCGTTTTATATCTCCACATCCAAAGGATTTTACAGATGATGTAATAGAGGCAATTCGTGACTGTGACAAAGTATGCAAATCAATTCATTTGCCATTACAATCAGGTAGTAGTAATATTCTAAAAGTAATGAATAGAAAATATACGAAAGAACAATACTTAGAACTAGTAGAAAAAATGAAACAATCAATACCAAATTTAACACTTTCAACTGATATTATTGTAGGATTTCCAGGAGAAACTGAAAAAGATTTTGAAGATACATTAGACGTTGTACAAAAAGTAAATTATGAGCAAGTATATATGTTTATTTATTCTAGAAGAGTAGGAACACCTGGGGATAAAATGGAAAATCAGATTCCAGAAGAAACCAAGCATAAACGTTTTGACAAATTAAAAGAGTTAGTAGAAAATCAAATAGCAGAAAAGAATAAGCAATATGTAGGATCAATACAAGAGATATTAATTGAAGGAAAAAGTAAAACAAATGAAACTATGTTAACAGGTAGAACTGATTCTAACAAAGTAGTGGTGTTAGAAGGTTCAAATGATTTAGTTGGACAAGTAGTTTCATTAAAGATTGTTTCAGAACATATGTGGTATTTAAAGGGAGAAATAGTGAATGGATGATGAAATATTACAAGAAATAAAACAAAAGGTATTATCAGGAGAAATGACATTAAGGCGGAGCTGCTAGAAAGTTAGGAATAGATAGAGACAAACTAAAGGATTTAATAGAAAAAGAACTCCAAGATGAGGAACAAAAGAGTAGTTTTAAGGAAAGATTAATCTGTAATCAAGCAAACAGCACAGCAATAGAACTAGATGGATTTATGAAAAGCATTGTAATGCAAATTTTAAAAGGAGAAATGACAGCTGAACAAGCGAAGACACAATATCAAATTGATAGAGAAACAATTAGAAGGAAAATTAATGAATTTGTACAAGAAGATAGCAATTTTTTAAGAGAATATGTTGAGTATCAAAATAGAAAAGGGTATGATTATGGAAAAATTAATTTTAAAGGATTAATTATTTATATTATCAGAAATGATTTATCGCAAAGTGAAGCTGCTAAAGATTTAAACATACCAAGTAGAACCATTTCAAGAGAACTTGAAAAATTAGGAGAAAGTGAAGATGAAAAGGATATTAAATTATATGAAATTGCTAAAATTTGTGCAGAAAGAAAAATGAAAAGAATACCATTAAATGAGTTTGAAAAGGCATTATATACTAGGTTACTAGATGAAATGTTTGGAGATGTTCCTGTTATTGATATAGAACTGAAAAGTAAAACAGAATTAGAAATAGAAAGACTAGAAGAGTTTATGAAAGAGGTACAATATCTTCAAGGACAAGGAAAAACGGCAAAGCAAATAGTAAGTGAAATGCATACAAGTATTAGTACAATTAGAAGGAATCGATTAAAGTTAGAAGAATTAAAGAATCTAAGTCAAATGAGGCAGCAGATAGAAAAAGAACAGTAGAAAGGGAGTAATAACAAATGGCAGAATACTCACCAGCAATGCAAGTATATTTAGATAATAAAGAAGAATATAAAGATTGTATTTTATTTTATCGTTTAGGCGACTTTTATGAAATGTTTTTTGATGATGCCATTACAGTATCAAGAGAACTAGAACTAACCTTAACAGGGAAAGATTGTGGACAAGAAGAAAGAGCACCAATGTGTGGTGTTCCTTATCATGCTGCTGAAACGTATATTGCCAAGTTAATTGAAAAAGGATATAAAGTAGCTATTTGTGAACAATTAGAAGACCCAAAGACAGCAAAAGGAATTGTTAAAAGAGGTGTTATTCGTGTAGTAACTCCTGGAACTGTTATGGAATCTAATTTGTTAGAGGAAAAGAAGAACAATTATATTATGTCTATATTTAAAAGTGGAGTGTATTATGGAGTAGCTGTTTGTGATTTAACAACAGGCGACTTTAGGACTACACAAATTAAAGAACAAAATAACTTTGCTACTCTATTAGATGAAGTAGCAAGATATACTCCTGCTGAAATTATTGTAAATGACATCATGTTTAGCGGGACTGAGGAAATAGCAAAAATTAAAGAAAGATTTTCTGCCTATTTTTCAGTACTTACCCCAGAAAAGTTTGATACAGACTATGAAGTATTTGAACTAAAATATGATGTAATGGATGAGACAGGGAAAGAAATCAAAGATTTAAAAGAACAATTATTGTGTGTGGCGGCTAGTAATGGTCTTTTTACCTATTTAAGAGATACCCAGAAAAATGACTTGGAATATATTCATAAAATTACTTTATATAGTACAACTCATTATATGAACTTAGACACAAATGCGAGAAGAAATCTAGAAATTACAGAAAAATTGAGAGATAAAAGTAAAAAGGGAACTCTTTTATGGGTATTAGATAAAACTTCTACCTCTATGGGGGGAAGGCTTCTTCGCAGATGGCTGAATGATCCATTAATTGATGTAGGAAGAATTAATGAGAGATTAGAAGCGGTAAAAGAATTAAAAGAGGATATTATTCTAAGAGGTGATTTAACAGATAGCCTTAAAAAAGTATATGATATTGAGAGGTTAGCAGGAAAGATTTCTTATGGTAGTGCAAATGGTAGAGATTTAGTTTCTTTAAAAAATTCTGCAAAACAATTGCCAGATGTAAAAGTAAATTTAGCAAAGGCAAAATCTCCTTTACTAAAACAATTATATGAGAACTTAGATGTTTTAGAAGATGTTCATGAAATAATTGAAAACTCTATTGTAGATGATCCACCAATTGGTGTAAAAGAAGGAAATTTAATTAAATTAGGATATGATGAAGAAATCGATCATTTAAAAGAAGCAACTACTAATGGAAAGACTTGGGTGTTAGAAATAGAAGCAAAAGAAAAAGAAACAACAGGAATTAAAGGATTAAAAATAGGGTTTAATAAGGTGTTTGGTTATTTTATTGAAGTAACAAAATCTAATTTATCCATGGTGCCAGAAAGATACATTCGTAAACAAACCTTAGCAAATTGTGAAAGATATATTACAGAAGAGTTAAAAAAGGTAGAAAATGAAATTTTAGGAGCAGAAGAAAAAGTAATTACTTTAGAGTATAATGCATTTTGTAATATTCGTGACCAAATAGAAGCTCAAATTGATAGAGTACAAAGAACCGCTAGTACAATAGCTGCATTAGATGTGTTAATTTCTTTTGCAACAGTAGCAGATGATATGAATTATGTGATGCCAATTGTGGATAATAGTGGGGCTATGGATATCAAAAATGGACGTCACCCTGTTATTGAAAAGATTTTACCTACAGGAAGCTTTGTAGAAAATGATACTTATTTAGATAAAGGTGACAATCGATTAGCAATTATTACAGGGCCTAATATGGCTGGTAAGTCTACATACATGAGACAAGTAGCTTTGATTACTTTAATGGCACAATGTGGAAGTTTTGTTCCAGCATCTTATGCCAAAATTGGAGTAGTAGACAAGATATTTACTAGAGTAGGTGCATCAGATGACTTGAGCATGGGACAAAGTACTTTCATGGTAGAAATGATGGAAGTAGCATCAATTTTAAAAGAAGCTACAGCAAATAGTTTAGTAATACTAGATGAAATTGGAAGAGGAACTTCTACTTATGATGGGCTTTCAATTGCTTGGGCAGTAGCAGAATATATATCAGATAAGGAAAAATGTGGAGCTAAAACATTATTTGCAACTCATTATCACGAATTAATTTCGCTAGAAAATAAATTAGAAGGAGTAAAAAATTACTCTATTGCTGTTAAAGAAAAGGGAGAAGATATTATATTTTTAAGGAAGATTGTAGCTGGTGGAACAGACGAAAGCTATGGTGTACATGTTGCTAAATTAGCGGGAGTTCCACAGATTGTTTCAAAACGTGCGAATGAGATATTAAAATCATTAGAAAGAAAGAGTATTTTAGGAGATAAGGCGCAAGAAAAAGAAAATAAGAAAGTAGCAACAGGACAATTGGATATGTATAATTATAAGCTAGCTGAATTAGCTCACGAATTGGACAAAGTCAATGTTAATGAGTTAACTCCAATTGAAGCTTTGAATATTTTAGTCAATATGAAGGAAAAGATAGGGTAATATATTTTTGTTATTTGTGTTTTAATAGTATTATACTTTTTATTATATGTGTTACTAGGCTAAAGTTTAGATAGTTAGAAAAAAGATATTATTTAGATAAAATTGTAGATTAAGGAAATATTATATAAATCTAATAAACAAAGGAGAAAGAATAAAATGGAATACTTAATTGTAATAGGAATTTGTATAATATTTTTGGGCATTTTAAAATTTGCGTGGAGTATTAAGTTTAGTGATATTAAGAAAATGAAAGAAATCGGATATGACAAAGAACTGAATGAAATAACTAATAAATTGCCAGAAAACAAGGAGATTTGTAAAACAATTTTAAAAAAGTTACATAATGAAAAAGTAAAAATGAAAGAAAGTGAAGATAAGGAAAATAAGACAAGCTTGTATATTGCAATTAGTGACACTATTTTAATTGCAAACATTAATGATACTTTTACAAGAGTGCAAACAATGGCTCATGAATGTTTACATTCCATCCAAAATAGAAGGACTCTACTATTTAATTTTATCTATTCTAATATTTACTTTATTTATTTTTTATGCATTTGCATTTTGTCTTTATTAAGATTAAATGAACATGGAATGTTGCATTTATTTATTCTTACTATATTAGGTGTTATTTACTATACTATTCGTAGCTATTTAGAAATGGATGCAATGACAAAAGCAAAATTTTTAGCAAAAGAATACATAGAAGAACAAGGAAAACTAACCAAAGAAGAAGAGAATAAAATATTAGATAAATATGAGATTATTAATGAAATAGGAATTAAAATGACAAATTACCAATTAATTATGAATTGTACTATTAAAATAATACTGTATGCTATTATATTAAACTTTTTGGGGTAAATAATTAGGGATTATGTTATGGTATCCCAGCTGCGCAGGCTGGCATAGTGCTGGCGGTGCTAGTTGGGTTAGCAGTACATATCCTGGTTTTGTACGTGGCAGCAGTGGAGTATTCTCTTTTACTAGCAGTTACTGGGCTAGCAGCTTCAGCTACTACGGTCGTGGAGTAGCCGTAGTGGGCACCGGACTCTAATATAGGATATCAGAAGGAAAGGCTTTAAGGAGTTTTTCGAGAATAACTATATTATTAAAGAAACATAATTCCTTCCTTAAATGGTAAAATAAAAAAGAAAGATGCATTGCAAGTAGTAAAAATAAAAGTGATGAGTCTCTTATATATAATACAAAAGAATATTAAAAAAACTTTTTCTTATGATATAATAATGGAGTTTTAGAAAAAGGACAAGATAAATATATATAATTAGGGATTATGTTATGGTATCCCAGCTGTGCAGGCTGGCATGGTGCTGGCAACGCTAATTGGGTCAGCAGTGCATATCCTGGTTTCGTACGTGGCAACAATGGAGTATTCTCCTTCACTAACAACAACTGGACTAGCAACAGCAACTACGGTCGTGGAGTAGCAGTGGTGGGCACCGGACTCTAATATAGGATATCAGAAGGAAAGGCTTTAAGGAGCTTTTCGAGAATAACTATATTATTAAAGAAACATAATTCCTTCCTTAAATGGTAAAATAAAAAAGAAAGATGCATTGCAAGTAGTGAAAACGAAAGCAATGTATTTTTTATTGAAGAAAAAGTCAAATTTGATAGTATTGTAATAGGAAAAGAAATAGGCTAATTTAGAGAAATAAAACAAGCATATACTAAATTAGCAATTGAGAGAAGCGAAATATCAAGGGACGGTATTGACAGAGTTTTGTGAGTTTCATATAATAGAGTTATCAAAAGCGATTCAGGAATATCAACTAGGTATTATGTTGTAGTATCCCAGCTGCGCAGGCTGGCATGGTTCTCGCAGTTCTAGCTGGATTAGTAGCACTTTTCCAGCTTTTGTACGTGGCAGTGATGGAGTATTCTCTTTCTCTGGTACTAATAACTGGACTAGCGGCATCAACTCTGGTCGTGGAGTAGCAGTAGTGGGCACCGGACTCTAATATAGAATATCAGAAGGGAAGGCTTTAAGGAGCTTTTCGAGAATAGCTATATTATTAAAGAAACATAATTCCTTCCTAATAGTGGTAAAAATAAAAGAAAAAAGATACATTGCAAGTAGTTAAAACGAAAGCAATGTATCTTTTTATTCTGAAATAACTTCATCAAAAAGGACGTCATCGAAAAAATCTTTTAAGGTTATATTAAATGCCTCACAGATGTGTAACATAGTATCCATTCTTAAATTTTTTGTGTCATTTTTCATAAAATCACAAATAGTAGGTAATGAAACTCCAGCAGCTTTAGACAAATCAAAAAGTTTCATATGATTTTGAACTAATAAATGATTTATTCTTTGTCTTGTAGCATCAGCAAGCTGCATAATATCACTCCTTTTTTGTTGTTATAATAAAAAATTATATCAAAGCAAAACCAAGTACAAGTAAGGAAAATCTTAATAAAGATAAAAAATTAAGAAATTCCTTAATAAAAGTATTGTGGAAATAAATGAAATGTGTTATTCTTATTAAGGAAAACCTTAATAGATAATATGTCATTTATACTTATTTTGAAAAAATTAAGGGCAAAAGAGGTTTTATGTAATTGGAAATTTATAAAAAAACGGAGGATTAAAGATGAAAAATCAAGAGAGAAAAGTAATTTTAATAGGAGCAGGAATAGTAATAGGAATATTACTAATTGTACTAATAG
>CAQZSK010000021.1 GCA_948934525.1 uncultured Clostridia bacterium | reverse complement strand
AAGGAAGTTCTTTTTCAATATTTTTTCAAATTACACAAAATTATTTACATTCTCGTTTTTTATATAACTAATAAAAGCTGTTTTCTTAATATAGTAAATGTGATTGTCGAGTTATTTAGTAAGACGTAAGTTTAGACAAAAACATAAAGGTCTTTAAACAAAATAGTTTACTCATAAACTTTCTTACCATACCTTGCAAAATTACTATTCATATAGTATAATATACAAATTGATTAATAAGTTTTGTGGAGGAGAAAAATGTTAAAAAATCAAGAGCAAATTCGCGAAAAAGAAAATCATAGAGTGTTTAAGCAGTTATTAAGTAGCTTTATGCAAGAAGACTATGAAAAAAGAGAAGAAGCAGTTGAATATGCTCAAAATATTAAGATTGTTCCCAAAATTTACTACGATGATTTTAATAAAAAAATGAAAATAGAATTTAAAATAGGGGATAAACAGCTATATAAAATTAAAAATTTACCAGACTTTTATACAAAAATGCTCCATCAAGAGCCATATCAATATGGCTCTAAATTAAATTTAATTCATCAAAAAGAGTCTTTTTCAGAAGAGACATTTCCGATTTTAGATTTCATGTTAAAATATGCAGAGATTATGAAATATAGTAATGAGGCGGTAGAGGGCTATAATTACTATAAAAAAGCATATGTATTAGACAATATTTTTATTTCTAATATGGGATTAGACGATTTATTTGAGGCTTTAAAGGAAACAACAGTTGTTTTTCAGAGAAATAATAATGCTGAAACAACGGTGTATTTTTCTTCACTAGAGCCAAATATTCCATTCAATGTCACACAAATATCTGATAATAAATTCAACTTTCAAGCTAATATTGATATATTTGGTTATGAAATATTAGAAGGCAAAGATTATACATACATGCTTTTTAAAAATACAATTTACCGTTGCAATAAAGAATTTGAGGAAAATACTTTAAAGCTATTGAATATTTTACGTAAAAATTATACTAATCAAATTACAATAGATGAAACTGAATTAACTAGTTTTTTTGCAGTAATAGCTCCTAATTTGCCGAATGAGGTAGAAAGAGAAAATCTATCTCCAGAAATTGAAAAAAGGTGTATTCCAAAACCTTTAGGAGTAAAAGTTTATTTAGATTATGATAAAAATAACTACATTGTAGCTGAGATACGTTTTTGTTATGAAGATTTTGAATTTAATCCATTAGTGAATGAAAAAATATCAGCAGCGAGAAATATTATTAGAGAAAATGAAGCATTACATCAATTTATAAAAACTGGCTTTATGTTAGATAAAGCAAATGCAAAATTAGTCTTAACAAAGGAAGATACTATATATCAGTTTTTATCAGAAGAAATTGAAAATTATATGAAAAAATATGAAGTGCTAGTAACAGATGCTTTTAAAAAGAAAGAAATTCATAGTTTTCAAATGAAGAATATAGGAATTCGCATTGAAAATAATTTGTTAGAAATTGACTTATCACAGATAGGAGTTGATTTAACAGATTTGGCTCAAATGCTACAAAGATATAGCTTGAAAAAGAAGTTTCATCGATTAAAAGATGGCACTTACATAAAGTTAGAAGATAATGAGCAGATAGCATTTCTAGAAGATTTGACTACTAATATGGAAATAAATGCAAAAGATTTAGCAAGTGGAGTGATGAGGCTTCCTGTTTATCGTACCCTATATTTAGAAAAAATGCTGAAATCTTTAAGTAATGTTAATATTCAAAAAGAGAGTTCTTATCAAAATATGATAGAACAATTAGAAAATAATGGAACAAGTGATGAAATAGAACTTCCTAAAGGATTACAAGCAGATTTACGAAATTACCAAAAAGTGGGATATCAATGGTTAAAGACTTTAGATAGATATCACTTTGGTGGGATCTTGGCAGATGATATGGGACTTCGGGAAAACGCTCCAAGTATTAGCTGTTGTATTATCGTATGTTAATAAAGAGAAAGAAGGTGGAAAAAAGCCACAACCTTCTATCGTTGTATGTCCAAGTTCTTTAACATTAAATTGGCTAGGAGAAGCAGAAAAGTTTGTACCTAATTTGAAGTCTTTAGTTATTAGTGGTAATGCGCAAGAAAGAGCAAGAAAAATTCACACAATTGAAAAATATAATATTGTTATTACATCCTATGATTCTTTAAAAAGGGATATTGAATTATATGATGAGATGTACCAATTCAAATATATGATTGCAGATGAAGCACAATATATCAAGAACAATAATACGCAGAATGCAAAAGCAATTAAAAAGATAACAGCGCAAACTAGATTTGCACTAACAGGAACACCAATTGAAAATTCACTTTCAGAATTGTGGTCTATTTTTGATTTCATCATGCCAGGATATTTGTTTAAATATCGTAAATTTAAGGAATTGTATGAACAGGCAATTGTTAAAGAAAATAGTGAAGAAAAAATGCTAAGATTAAAGAAAATGATAGAGCCATTTGTATTAAGAAGAATAAAAAAGGAAGTATTAACAGAATTGCCAGACAAGACAGTTACGGTTTTATATAATGAGATGGAAGAAGAACAACAAAAAATTTACTTAAGTCATTTAGCAAGAGCAAAAAAAGAAGTGGCTGATGAGATCCAAATGAATGGTTTTGAAAGTAGTCAAATTAAAATTTTAGCATTATTAATGAGGTTGAGACAAATTTGCTGCCATCCAAGCTTATTTTTGCAAGACTATATTGGAGAAAGTAGTAAGTTAATGCAATGCATTGATATTATTACAGATGCGACTAAAGGGGGACACAAAATATTACTATTTTCAGGATATACTTCTATGTTTTCAATTATAGAGGAAGAATTGCAAAAAAGGAAAATTAGTTATTTGAAGCTAACTGGACAAACGAAAGTATCAGAAAGAATAGAGTTAGTAGATAAATTTAATGAAGATAAAGATATTAAGGTATTTTTAATTTCTTTGAAAGCAGGAGGGACAGGATTAAATTTAACAGGAGCAGACATGGTAATTCATTATGATCCTTGGTGGAATATATCAGCAGAAAATCAAGCAACAGACAGAACCTATCGAATAGGGCAAAAAAATAATGTACAAGTATATAAACTGATTACAAAGAATTCTATTGAAGAGAAGATATATGAATTACAACAAAAAAAGGCAAGATTAGTAGATAATATGTTATCAACTCAAAACACATTTATTAATCAATTGTCAAAAGAAGACATTATGGAATTATTTAGTTAATAAAAGTATTGATTTTTATGTTAAATGATAGTATAATGTGTGGCACATCAACATTCTTAGTGTTGTGTGTTTCTAAAACAGCTTTTAGGAGGAACAGGATGGAAGATGTAAGAAAAATTTACCGGTGCAATCCCAAGCGAAGAGTGGTACTACTACTCTTCTGGAGTATCTTTAGCATAGTGGCATTTTATGCCATATTAAATATCGTGAGCAATAGACTTGACTTAAGTCAGGTGTCAGCATGTATCCAAATTGGATACTGGATTGTTTTTACGATATGTGTGACTGTAGCTGGTATGTCTGTGTATGCTGTAAAGCAAAAGTGCCTGAAGGTATCGCCTACAGAAATTACTTATGTCTATGGTGTACTATCAAAGCAGAGAATAACGGTGCCTGTGTCTAAAATTTTAGGATGTGGAAGACGCAAAACTATAACACAGAGCATGTTCAATACTTCTGATTTGTTTATCTGCACTATTGGAGACATTGGTGAATTTTATCTGAACGATATTGAGCAAGGGCAAGAAGCATATACAACAATATTAGCTCTCATCGGCAAGTAGACATTTTAGAAACACACAATACGATATTTTCCTAAATTAGGGGAAAACGAGGAACTCTTTTTCGGAACAGTATGTTTTGAAAAGGAGTTTCTTGTTTTTTTAGAAGTATAGGAAAAATGATTGACAAAATATGACAGTTCGATATAATAACAATGGATAATTAGAAAGGAATTACAAATTAATGAATAAAGATATAATTGTAATTGGCGGAGGATTGGCAGGATGTGAAGCTGCATACCAAATTGCTAAAAGAGGAATTAAGGTAAAATTATATGAGATGAAGCCAAAAAAATTTTCAGCTGCACATAGTAATCAAAATTTAGCAGAAATTGTATGTAGTAATTCACTTAAGTCTAATTTACATACAAATGCTTGTGGTCTATTAAAAGAAGAACTACGTTTGTTAGATTCTTTACTGATTCGAATAGCAGACGAAACTGCAGTGCCAGCAGGACAGGCTCTGGCTGTTGACCGTGAGAAATTTGCAGAAAGAGTAACAGAAGAAATAAAAAAAATGGAGAATATAGAAATTATTTACGAAGAAGTAGGAAATCAAACAGTAAATAATGTTGATGATGTGTTAATAAACTGTGAAACATATAGCCAATTAGAAGAAATGTCAAGAAATAATATTGTTATTGTTGCAACAGGACCTCTTACTTCAGATAATCTTTCTAAAGAAATTGCAGAAATTACAGGACAAGACAAATTATATTTCTATGATGCGGCAGCTCCAATCTTAGAAAAGGAATCTATAGATATGAATATTGCTTTTTGGGGAGAGCGCTATGAACAAGAAAGAGAAAGGGAAGAAGATATAGAAGATTGGAAGCAAAGAATCCAGAACCAAAAAGAAGCAAGTTACATTAATCTTCCTATGAATAAAGAGGAATATGAAGCATTTTGGACAGCACTAGTAAATGCTGAAGTTGTAACATTACATGGATTTGAAAAAAGAGAAGTTTTTGAAGGGTGTATGCCAATTGAAATTATGGCTAAAAGAGGAAAAGATACTTTGCGTTTTGGACCATTAAAACCAGTAGGATTTACAGACCCAAGAACCGGTAGAAGACCTTATGCAGTAGTGCAACTGAGACAAGATAATAGTGAAGGAAATTTATTTAATATGGTAGGTTTCCAGACAAATCTTAAGTTTGGGGAGCAGCAAAAAGTATTTAGCATGATACCAGGTCTTCAGAATGCAGAATTTGTAAAATTTGGTGTAATGCATCGTAATACTTACATTAATTCTAGTCAGTTATTGAAAAATACATATCAATTTAAGAAAAATCCTAATATTTATTTTGCAGGACAGCTAACAGGGGTAGAAGGATATGTAGAATCAATATCTTCTGGATTGGTAGCTGGAATAAATGCAGTAGCACAGTATATAGAAAAAGAAAAAGTAACTTTTTCGAAGTTAACAATGATAGGGGCTCTGAGTAATTATATAGCAACAGAAAATAAGAATTTTCAACCAATGAATGCTAATTTTGGAATTTTACCATCATTAGAGGTATACATAAAAGATAAAAAAACAAGATATGAAAAAATGGCAGATAGAGCATTAGAAGATGTAAAACAATTATTACAGGAATATGACAAATAAATTAAATTTTCATGACAAATTTAATAAATTTACATAATATGGTTGCAAAAAACTAGGAAATATGCTAAAATTAAAACATATGAAAAAATGGAGGATAAAATATGGATAGAAATATTTTAGAGGAGTACCAAAATAGAATACAAGACATATTAAAAATACTAGAGGATAATCATGAAGAAATTGGAAAAAATGGATTAGAGGAAACTGAAACTAGAATAGAAAATAGACTAGAGGAACTTCAAGCAGAATTAGAAGAGGTTGAAAAGCCAGTTGACATGACTGGTATAAGTGCTAATTTTATAGACAGAAGAACTCCTATGAGAGAAGAATACAGTAATGACAGAGAGGGAAATTTATTAAGAGAATATGATACAAGAAGACTAAATGGCTATGCAGGAAAAGAATTTGCTGAGCTTGTAGAAGAAATACAAGCAGTAAGATCAGATGCAAAAGCAGCAAGAAAAATAGAGATTACTCAGGAAATGGAGCGCTTAATAGAAAAACGTGGTGATTTTGCCAAAGTACATGAATACCAAGCATCAAAGGCTCAAATAGCTAGTGAATTGCAAAATGCTAGAGAACAAATAGCAGAAAACATTAAAGGAAAATTGGCACAAGTAGAAGCAGAAAATGAAAAAATTAAGTCTGCTGAGGAAAATGCGGGTGTCCATGAAGAAGTATTAACTTTATATAAAGGTAAAGGAATGGACTATACAGGACCTAAAAAAGCATTAGAAGAATGTATGGCTAAAAAAGAAAGAGCTAATATTAAAATAGCAAGATTATATAGAAAAATAGAAAATTTAAAACAAGATTTAGGAAAAATAGATGATTTGCTACAAGAAATTAGTAAGATAGATGAAATAACAAAGGAAAAAGAGGTTGAAATGACAGCTTCAAAAATGCCTGAAGAGCCAGAGAAAACACAGGAACCACAGGAACAGAAAGAGGACTTGGAGGATCAAGATAAAAGACAAAATTCAGAGATAGGAAAAGGAGAGGAAGGAAGCCAACAACCTTCAAATCAAACTACAACAGAAGGTAAAGAAACTGCACAACCAAAAGCAAGCCAAGAACCAAAAAAAGAAAAACAATCAGGACAAAGAAAGCCAGAAGAAACACGTCAACCCGCAGGGGCAAGAAAACCAATAAAACAAACTCCAGCACAAGAAGCGGCAGGATGGAAAATAGAAAGTGTATCTTTTAGTATTGAAGATGGAAGTAAACCTGTTTACAGAGTAATTGTGACCGATGGTAAGGAAGTTCAAGAAGTTATATCTACAGAAGTAGCAATGTTAGATGAAGATTTTGACAAAGAGGAAATAAAAAAATTACGTGATGACTCAATACCAAATGCAGAGCATTATTATGATAAAGGATTAGCAAGTGCATTACAAAAAGCAGACGAGATATATCAAACTACAGGAATGAAAGAATATATAGGCTTATTAAAAGATAAAGAAATGATTTTGAGATATCCTGAGAGGTATGAAAATATATTAAAGATAAGTTATGACTTTTCTGGATTAAGTGGTAAGCCTGATGAAGATATGAAAAGGCTTCAAAAGATAGCTAAAGCAGTTGACAAAAAAGGAATTCTTACAGACTTTAGAGGAAGACCTAGTTTCTTAACAAGATGGGTAAAAAGCTTATTTACAAAATCTCTTCCTGAATCTCTTCCAGAAACTACTAGAAGAATGACACCACAAGAAGAAATGATGGTACGTATGGAAGCAGGTATCGAAGAAACTACTGAAGAAAGAACAATGCAGGATTGGACTGTGATGCGTGAAGAAGAAGAGTTTGACATAGAAGAATTTGTTAAAGACATGCCAGAAGAAGCAGCAGATAAGTTTAGAAAGCTACAAGAGGAATATGAGGAGGCTTTAGAAGAACAAGCAGAAAGTGAAAAGAAAACAAATCCATATCAAGGATTTAGAGAGAAAATGAGAAGAGCAGCAGAAAGGGAAAAAGAACCAGAAATAATGAATCCAGATGAAATTGATGTTATAGAACCAGAAGAGGCAAGAAGAATGAGATCAAGATTAAGACCGGGATCAGGACAAGATAGATAACCACAAAATTTAATCTTTATATTGACTTTGGATTAAAAAAATGATAAAATAGAAGCCGTTAGTGTAAAGTATGTAAAAGCATATTTCACTAACGGTTTTCGTATTATTGTAATAAAAAAGTAATAGTGAAAACAATCAATATATTTTTGAAAAGAGGTGAAATTTAAGTGCCAACCATTAACCAATTAGTAAGAAAAGGTAGAAAAAGTTCTACAACAAAATCAACAGCACCAGCATTACAACATGGATATAACTCTATGAATAAAAGAGTTACTAATAACAGAGCACCACAAAAAAGAGGTGTATGTACTGTTGTAAAAACTGTAACACCTAAAAAGCCAAACTCTGCTTTGAGAAAAGTAGCCAGAGTAAGACTATCTAATGGATATGAAGTTACTTCATATATACCAGGTATTGGACACAACTTACAAGAGCACAGTGTTGTTCTTATCAGAGGTGGAAGAGTAAAAGACCTTCCAGGTGTTAGATATCATATTATCAGAGGAACATTAGATACAGCAGGTGTTAAAGATAGAATGCAAGCTCGCTCTAAATATGGAGCTAAAAAACCTAAGAAATAAGACATAGAAATGGTTCTTAGTAGAAAAAGGTGCTAATAATACATTACTAAATTAAGGTACTTAAATTTAGAATAGATTATATAGCACTATACGGAAAAGCGAGTCAAGCTTTTCAGAGTACCTATCATACAAAATGGTATGAAACTACAAAAAGGAGGGAAGAATAGTGCCAAGAAAAGGATTTATAGCAAAGAGAGAAGTTTTACCAGATCCAATTTATAATAGCAAAGTTGTTACTAAATTAGTAAACAATGTTATGTTAGATGGTAAAAAAACAGTTGCTCAATCAATCGTATATGATGCATTTGACATCATTAAAGAAAAAGAGCAAAAAGATCCACTAGAAGTTTTCCAAGCAGCTTTAGAAAATGTTATGCCAGTTCTTGAAGTTAAAGCAAGAAGAATTGGTGGTGCAACATATCAAGTACCAATCGAAATTAGACCAGAAAGAAGACAAACTTTAGGACTAAGATGGCTTGTAACATATGCTAGAAATAGACATGAAAAAACTATGGCTGAAAAACTAGCTAATGAAATCATTGATGCAGTAGCTGGAAATGGTGGAGCTTTCAAGAAGAAAGAAGATATGCATAAAATGGCTGAAGCAAACCGTGCTTTTGCTCATTATAAGTTTTAGTCAACCCGGCGCGGGGCAGAACTTATCCCTGATGGATAGGATAACCCAGTGCGGGACAGAGCTTATCCCTAGCGGACAGATTAAGGGAAAAACTCTGTCCCCGTTAGAGAAATAAAAATAGTAGAGGAGGATAAAAAGGTGGCTGGAAGAGAGTTTCCTTTGGAGAAAACAAGAAATATAGGAATCATGGCTCACATTGATGCAGGAAAAACAACCACAACAGAGAGAATACTTTTCTATACTGGAAAAACTCACAAAATTGGTGAGGTTCACGATGGTGGAGCAACAATGGACTGGATGGTTCAAGAGCAAGAAAGAGGTATTACAATTACTTCTGCTGCTACAACTTGCCAATGGCTAGGACATCGTATCAATATCATTGATACTCCTGGACACGTAGACTTTACTGTAGAAGTTCAAAGATCTTTAAAAGTACTTGATGGAGCTGTTACAGTATTAGCAGCTAAAGGTGGGGTTCAACCACAAACAGAAACAGTTTGGAGACAAGCTGATAAGTATTCAGTTCCAAGAATGGTATATGTAAATAAGATGGATACTACTGGTGCTGATTTTATGCTTTGTGTTGAACAATTAAAAAATAGATTAAAAGCAAATGCGGTTCCAGTTCAATTACCAATTGGAGCAGAAGAAAACTTTAAAGGTGTTGTAGATTTAATCAAAATGAGAGCTTTTGTTCATAAAGACGATCTAGGAAAAGAAATTGAAGAATGTGATATTCCTGAAGATTTAAAAGCTCAAGCAGAAGAAGTAAGAGCAAACATGATTGAAGCAGTAGCAGAACAAGATGATGAATTAATGATGAAATATTTAGATGGTGGAGAACTATCTGAAGATGAAATCAAAAAAGGTCTTAGAATTGGAACGATTGGTAATAAAATTGTTCCAGTATGCTGTGGCTCTTCATATAAGAACAAAGGTGTACAAGAATTATTAAATAATATTGTAGAATTTATGCCATCACCACTTGATATTGCAGATATTAAAGGTGTTGATATGGATGGAAATGAAGCTGAAAGAAAAACATCTGATAGTGAACCATTTTCAGCGTTAGCATTCAAAATTGCAACAGATCCATTTGTTGGGAAAATTTGCTTCTTCAGAGTATATTCTGGTACATTAGATGCAGGTTCAACAATTTTAAATGCAAACAAAGACAAAAAAGATAGAATGGGAAGAATTCTATTAATGCACTCAAATCATAGAGAAGATATTGATAAAGTATATGCAGGTGATATTGCAGCAGCAGTAGGATTAAAAGATGTTGGAACAGGAGATACACTTTGTGATCCTGCACACCCAATTATTCTAGAATCAATGGAATTCCCAGAGCCAGTTATTGATATTGCTATTGAGCCAAAAGATAAGGCAAATAGTGAAAAAATGGGAATTGCTTTAGCAAAACTTGCTGAAGAAGATCCAACTTTCAAAACTTGGACAGATCAAGAATCTGGTCAAACTATTATCGCTGGTATGGGTGAATTACACTTAGATATTATTGTTGATCGTCTAAAAAGAGAATTTAAGGTAGAATGTAGTGTAGGTAAACCACAAGTTTCTTACAAAGAAACTATTAGAAACAAAGTTAAAGTACAAGGTAAATTTATCCGTCAATCTGGTGGTCGTGGACAATATGGTGATGTATGGCTAGAGATGGAACCATTAGAAGCAGGAAGTGGAGTTGAATTTGAAAGCAAAATCGTTGGGGGTGCTGTTCCAAAAGAATACATTAAACCAATCGAAGAAGGTGTTAGAGAAGCTTCTTTAAACGGTATTTTAGCAGGTTACCCTGTCATTGACTTTAAAGCTACATTAGTAGATGGTTCTTACCACGAAGTTGACTCTTCAGAAATGGCATTTAAGATTGCTGGTTCTATGGCATTCAAAGAAGGATGTAAACAAGCTAAATCAGTTATTTTAGAGCCAATCATGAAAGTTGAAGTAACAGTTCCAGAAGAATACATGGGAGACGTCATTGGAGATATTAACTCAAGACGTGGTAAAATGGAAGGAATGGAAGCTATTCAAGGAAACCAAGTAATTAGAGCATTTATTCCATTATCAGAAATGTTTGGATATGCAACAGACTTACGTTCAAAAACACAAGGAAGAGGTACTTATTCAATGGAACCAAGCCATTATGAAGAAGTTCCAAAATCAGTATTTGATACAATTGTTGCATCAAGAGCTAAGAAACAAGACTAATTTTCAAAAAATACTTGATTTTATGATAGAAATAGTATAAAATGCAAGTGAAATTGGAGAATAGATGAGTTTTTTATAAGGCTTATATATTTGCCAATAACTAACTTAACTTTAATATTAAAAAATAAAATTTAAAAATAGGAGGAAAATTTAAATGGCTAAAGCAAAATTTGAAAGAACAAAACCACACGTTAACATTGGTACAATCGGACACGTTGACCATGGTAAAACAACAACAACAGCAGCTATTACAAAATACTTAAGCTTATTAGGAAAAGCTCAATTTGAAGCATATGATCAAATCGATGGTGCTCCAGAAGAAAGAGAAAGAGGAATCACAATTAATACAGCTCACGTTGAATATGAAACAGATAACAGACACTATGCACACGTTGACTGCCCAGGACATGCTGACTACGTAAAGAATATGATTACTGGTGCTGCACAAATGGATGGTGCTATCTTAGTAGTATCAGCAGCTGATGGACCAATGCCTCAAACAAGAGAGCATATCTTACTTGCTAGACAAGTAGGTGTTAAATATATCGTTGTTTACTTAAATAAATGCGATATGGTTGATGATCCTGAATTATTAGAATTAGTTGAAATGGAAGTTAGAGACTTATTATCAAGTTATGATTTCCCTGGAGATGAAATTCCAATCGTTAAAGGTTCTTCATTAAAAGTATTAGAAAGTACAGCTACAGATCCTAATGATGCTGTATATGCTCCAATGAAAGAATTAATGGATGCAGTTGATAGCTATATTCCAACACCTGAAAGGCCAATTGATCAACCATTCTTAATGCCAATTGAAGATGTTATGACAATCAGTGGTAGAGGAACAGTTGTTACTGGTAGAGTTGAAAGAGGACAAGTAAAATTACAAGACGAAGTTGAAATTGTAGGTCTTGCAAAAGAATCTTCTAAAACAGTTATTACTGGTGTTGAAATGTTTAGAAAAACAATGGATCAAGCAGAAGCAGGAGATAACATTGGTGTTCTATTAAGAGGAACTCAAAGAGATGAAGTTGAAAGAGGTCAAGTATTAGCTAAACCTGGAACAATTCATCCACATACAAAATTCAAAGCTCAAGTATACGTTTTAACAAAAGAAGAAGGTGGACGTCATACACCATTCTTCAATGGATATAGACCACAATTCTATTTCAGAACAACAGACGTTACAGGTGTTATTGATTTACAAGCTGGAACAGAAATGGTTATGCCAGGTGATAACGTAGATATGACTATCGAACTTATTACTCCAATCGCTATTGAAAACGGATTAAGATTCGCTATTCGTGAAGGTGGACGTACAGTAGGTTCAGGAGTTGTTTCTGAAGTTATTGAATAAAATATAGCTTAAATATAAAAAACAAGGATTATGAGTGATTATAATACCTTGTTTTTTTATATATTGCAAAGGAATTTGTATCTTAAACATTGACAACTAGCCAAAAAACATATACAATATCTTTGAAAATATAAGGATTTGTTTACGAAGGAGAAAAAATGAAAAAGGAAAAATTGAGTATGCAAAAGATTAGAAAGATGAAGACAACTAACACTGGTATTACTTTAGTTGCCTTAGTAGTAACCATTGTGGTTCTTTTGATTTTAGCAGGAATAACGATTACTTATGTAATGGGAGATAATAGTATTATTAGGAGAGCACAAGATGCAAAAAATAAAATGGATGATGCCATTTTAAATGAGCAAGAGGGATTTGAACAACTAGAAAATATGTTAAAGGATGGAGTACAAGATATTCCTAAAGAAGATATACGTAATTATAAAATTAATATAATAAGTAATTTGGCATTTTACAACGAAACATTGGGAGCAGTTAGTAATGTGTATACAATTAGAGGAATATATAATGGAGAGATTGTTTTTGAGGATATTGCAGCAGTTATTTTGAAGAGAGCAGGAACGACAGAATCTATTTTAGTTAATGCAGATTTACCAGTTGGTACAAAGATAACAGTTAGTCAAGTATATAGTGAGGCAAGTTATAAATTAATTTCACCAGAGATAGTGGAATTAATTGCTAGCGAAGATATAGATACATTAGAATTTCAGTTTACAAGCCAGTATAATGATAGTAATAAAGTAAATGGTATAGTAAATGCATCTGATGATTTAGTAATTGCTGGTTTAAATAATAATTATAGGATTGAAACATGCGCAGCTGGTGATAGTTCAGGTGAACCAGATGGAGTGGATATTCAGCAAAATCAAGAAAAAACTGCAAATGGAGCTAATATTTCTATAAAGAATATTTCAGCGGTTCAAAAGTGCTTTGTGAGAATAAAAATATTTTGCCTAGATGATTTGGCTTATTCTGTAAAAACAGAAGGAGAAACAAATGAACTATGGAAATTAGGAGAAGGTGGATATTGGTATTATAATCTACCTTTAGATGCTGAGGTAACCACAAAATCACTTACAATACAAAAGAATAAAAACTATAAAATTATTGTAGTATCAGAGGGGGTACCTGTTTTTTACGACGAAGATGGAGCAGCGTTTGCTGACTGGAAAGTTAAGTATGAATAGGATACGAGGCAAATTAAAAAATGAAGAGAAGAGGTTCTTATTAGATGAAAAGTTTGAAAAAGATGCTATTAACAGGAAGTTTAACAGTAGTTACATTATTGTCTATTTCTACCTACACAAATGCAGCTACTGTAAAAATTACAGGTGAAGTAGTAAATATTAGAAAAGAAGCATCAACAACTTCAAGTGTTGTTGCTAGACTATCAGAGAACGTAGAATGTGAATATATAGGGGAAAAAGGTAATTGGTATCAAATAAAGTATAAAAATTATACGGGGTATGTAAGTAAAGATTATGCAAAATTACAGGGAGCAGTTTCAAATAATCAAAATACTTCCAATACGACAAATACACAAATGAATACAACAACACAAGAAAATAATACAATTCAAGATAATAGCACACAAACAAATCAAACGACAACAACTAATACGCAATCAACACAAACAAATAAGAAATTGAAACAAAATGCGATGATAAAAATCTTACCACTAGTCCATTCTAGTAATATAGGAGATGCAAAAACTGATGAGATAGTTGTTGTAATAGCAGAGACTTCAGGTTGGTCATATATACAAACAGATGAAATAAGTGGTTGGGTTAGAACGAATAGCTTAGAAGATGCTAAAGCTACTACACAAGTAAATTCTAAACCAACAAATACTTCAACAACACAAGAAAATAATAATCAAACAGAAAAGATAGGATACATTAGTGAAGAAGAAGTTAATATGAGAAAAGGTGCAGGGACTAACTATGGTATTATTAAGACATTAAAGTTAAATGCACAAGTTACCATTATAGGGATAGAGGGAAAATGGTATAAAGTAAAATCTGGTAATGATACAGGATATGTTTCAAAAGATTATATATCAGACACAAAAAAGATTACAAATAGAAGCTTAGTAGAACCAAGAACAGATAAACAAAATGAGGAAGATAAAAAAGATGTAACAAAAGTAGAGAATGTGAGTGTTAATAAAACATCAAGTACAACAAACGATAAGACAGCAAATTCTAATAGTAGTATAAAAGGGACAGATGTAATAGCGTATGCTAAAAAGTATTTAGGATATAAATATGTATGGGGCGGAGACGGTTCGAATGGAACATTTGACTGTTCAGGATTTACGATGTATGTGTATAAGCATTTCGGAGTAAGTCTTCCTCATTATACAGTATCACAATATAATAGTGGAAAAGGTAAGAAAATTACGAAACAAAGTGATTTGAAAATGGGAGATATTGTATATTTAACTGACTATGTAACAGGTGCACCATGTGGGCATTGTGGAATTTATATTAGTGATGGGAAATTTATTCATGCTGATAGTACAGTTATGAAGGTAAACATTTCAGATTTGAATGGAATGTATAAAGGCAGATTCTGTGGAGCACTAAGAATCATTCAGTGATATAGAATAGAGATAAAAAAGAATTAAATAACTAGGGGGCAATAGAAAGGTGGAAAAGTGAGACCATTTTGTATTGCTACTATAGGTGGAATATTAGGAATTATTGTGGGGCTATACTTTAAAGGTATAGCCCTCTTTGTCATGTTTTTCATTTTATTCATTATATTCATGATATCACTTTTTACAAAGCTTATAAAAAAGAAGAGAAAAGTTTTTGCTATTTTCTTTATTAGTTTTATCCTATTTTACAGTCATATTTATTTACAAGAAAATAACTATGCAAACATAAATCAGAAATATGCTCAAAAGGAAGTTGAAGTACAAGCAATTGTTATCAAAGATAGGATAGAAAAGGAGTATAAAGATGTTTACTATATTCAAGTGATAAAAGTAGGAAGTCAAGAGAAAAAGCAAAACTTTAAAATGGTACTAAATGTAAAAAGGCAAAAAGAAAAGAAGATTTCATTAGAATATGGAGATATGGTTTATTTTAAGGGAATTTATGAACAGCCAGAGGAAGCTAGAAATGAAGGAGGATTTGATTATAGACAGTACCTTAAAACAAAGGGAATAGCAGGAATAATTACGATAAAAGCAGAGGCAATAAAGGTGGTAGGTAAAAATCAGACTGGTATGGTTGCAAAAGTCATACATGATATTAGACAAAATATAGTAGAAAGAGTAAGAAGAATTTTGCCAGAAGATATTGCTAATTTGTGCACAGGGTTATTAATAGGCGAAAAAACGCAATTATCAGAAGATATACAAGAGACATTTCGAAAAAGTAGTTTATCTCATATGTTAGCTATTTCAGGTGCGCATGTTTCATATATTTTACTAGGAATAACTATTGTTATTCAAAAGTTGAAACTTCATAAAAGGTGGGGAAAAGGTATTTTAATTCTCTTTTTTGTTTTCTTTATGGCGTTAACAGAATTTACTCCATCTGTTACTAGAAGTTGCATTATGGTGATTTTACAATTGTTAGCAAGTATCTTATCTAGAAAATCAGATACTTATCAAAATTTAGCAATGAGTAGTTTTATTATTCTTCTCATAAATCCATATACTTTATTAGAAATTGGATTTCAGCTCTCTTTTGGTGGAACTATTGGAATAGTAGTTTTTTCTAAGAAGTTACAAAGAATGAAAGATGATGCTAAAAAAGAAAAGTTTACAAGTAAAAGGGGAGCAGTGGTAGAAAAGACATTACACAAAGTAAAAGAAATGTGTATGGTTACTCTATCGGCTAATTTAGTCATTATTCCTATTATGATGTATCACTTTAATACAATTTCACTTACTTTTTTCATTTCCAATTTATTAGCAAGCCCCGTTTTAGGAATTAGCTTAATTTTGGGAATGATATTTATGATATCGCTTTTGATGTTACCTCTAGCAAAGTTAATTTCTTTATTTCTACAGCCTATTTTACAAATACTGATATGGATAGCACAGGTTTCAAGTAACTTACCCTTTTCACAGATTTTAGTTCCAACGCCTAAAATATGGCAAATCCCGTTATATTATCTAGTTCTAATAGGTATCTTTTTTCATAAAACTAAATTATTTTCAAAAGATCCATTTATGCTTAAATATAGAAAAGTTATTATAACAATATTACTTCTTCTTATGATTTCACCCTCTATTTTACAAATCATTCCTGATAACAAATTAATCATTTCCTTTATTGATGTAGGGCAAGGAGATAGTATGTTAATCCAAACGCCGTCTCGCAAAACTATATTGATAGATGGTGGGGGAAGCGAGACAGGTAGTTTTGATGTAGGAGAAAAAACAGTAATTCCCTATTTATTAGATAAAGGTATTATGAGTATTGATTATATGATTTTTTCTCATTTTGATAGTGACCATTGTCAAGGGCTATTAAGTGTAATGAAAAAACTAAAGGTAAGAAATGCTGTTATTAGTAAACAAGGTGAGAAGTCTAATAATTATATACAGTTTTTGAAAATAGCTAAAATGAGGAAAGTAAAGGTTATATCAGTACAAGCAGGAGAGAGGATTAACATAGATAAAAAATGTTATTTATCGATTCTTTTTCCAAAACAGGAACTTATTAAGGAAAATGTATTAAATAACAATTCATTAGTAGCAAAGTTTATATATCATCCAAAACAATTTCAAGAATTTAGTCTACTGCTTACAGGTGATATTGAGAAAATAGCAGAAAAGCAGTTGATACAGATGTATCAAAATACAAATGAATTACAAGCAAATATCTTAAAAGTAGCACATCATCGGTTCTAAAACGTCTTCTACAATAGAATTTTTAGAGTTAGTAAAGCCTAAGATTGCATTAATAGGAGTTGGAGAAAAGAACATGTTTGGACATCCAAGTCAAGTGACATTGGACAGTTTGACCAATTTGCGGAAGTAGAATTTATAGGACGGATGAAAGTGGAGAAATTACTATAACTATTAGTAGTAGGCGGAAATTTGGAAGTGAAAAAGAGAATAAAGGAGTATCCATAGAAGATATATGAAAAAGATGAAACAAGCAAAGAGTAAGGAAATAAGAATTTAAAGTTGCAACTATTTATCAGTTGCAAAAAATCAAGAGAAGGACTATAATATATGAGTAAGATAGGTAAAATGTTAACAAGACTATATAGCAAACCAAAAGATTTTACCTATCAAAAATTAAAACTTTGTTAGAACAACTTAGATTTATAGAATATAATAAAGGTAAGACTTATGGTTCAAGAGTTGAATTTATAGACAATAATACAAAAATTAAAATAAAGATACATAAGCTACATCCAACAAATAATTTAAAGCCATATCAAATTGAAATTATTTTAGAAGAATTAAAGAAATGGGAGGAATTAAATAAAGAACCATATAAAAAATATGAAGGGAGTTTTAATGTACGTATAGAGCCAGAATTACACAGAAGGGCTACATTATTTGCGGAAAGTTTTAATATTTCGCTAAACCAATTTGTAGCCAAAGCAATTTGTGATGAAATAGAAGCTTGTGAAAGCAAAAGAGGTAAATAAAAATTACAAGGGACGTAGAATGTAATATCCTACGTCCTTTATGATACCATTAATTTATGATATCTTTGAGGAATTCCAGTAAATCATGATCTTTTGTTTCATCATATGGAATGATAAGTTTTGCAGTGCCATTACTAAGCAAAATGGTGTCCGAAGTTTTCTCAGAGGAGCAAGGAAGCTTAATGATTCGACAAGTAATTTCATCTTCATAAATCAGTGCAGAATCGTTTAGAGTTAACTCATAAGCAAAGTCACTATTAACACTGCAGATACACATTGTTAGCAAAATGCAGAGGAAAAATAGAATCAAACTAACAACAATTAAAGTTTTGTAAGAGATTGACTCAAAGATAGCCTGAGAAGATGAAGAAAAACGAGTGTATCCAAAAAAAAGAGCAACAGCGAAAAAAAGATCTAAAAGAAAAATTAGCAAACTAACCCAAATGGGTTGGATGCGGTCTTTAGAAGAACGCGGAATGCGTTTCCGGAAGACTTTTTTCTCAATGATATTATTAGACATGGAACTTTCCTCCTTAATTTTTTTGGCACAAATAGATTGTGCTAATATTGTGTCATTATATCATACTTTTTTAGAAAATTCAAATGATAGAGGTAAAGGAAAAAAGTATAAAAGATATTTACAATAAAAATTTGTTGGTATATAATAACTGACAATGGATATAACTATAACAAAAGAAATCTTGAAAAATACAAAAAGGAGATAGAAAAATGGCAAAGGAAATTAGTGAAGAAGAGAAAAATCATATTCAAGAGATGATTAATGATTTAGTAGAAAGAGCTAAAAAAGCATCTAAAGAATATTTAAAGTTAGACCAAGAACAAGTAGATGAAATCATTAAACAGATGTCTATGGCTGGATTAGAACACCATATGGAACTTGCAAAAATGGCAGTAGAAGAAACAGGTCGTGGTATTTATGAAGATAAAATCACAAAGAATATGTTTGCAACAGAATATATTTATCATAGTATAAAATATGACAAAACAGTTGGTGTTATTTCTGAAAATGAAGAAGAAGGATATGAAGAAATTGCAGAACCAATAGGTATTATAGCAGGTGTTACACCTGTAACAAACCCAACTTCTACAACTATGTTTAAGTCTATAATTGCAGCTAAGACAAGAAATGTTATTATTTTTGGTTTTCATCCATCATCACAAAAATGTAGTAGTAGAGCAGCAGAAATTTTAAGAGATGCAGCAGTTAAAGCAGGTGCCCCAGAAGATTGTATTTTATGGGTTCCAGAGCCATCTATTACAGCAACGACTCTTTTGATGAACCATCCTGATGTTAACTTAATTTTAGCAACAGGTGGAAGCGGAATGGTGAAATCAGCTTATTCTTGTGGAAAGCCAGCATTAGGTGTAGGACCAGGAAATGTTCCATGCTATATTGATAAAACAGCAAAACTTAAAACTTCTGTGAATGATTTAGTATTATCAAAATCTTTTGATAATGGAATGATTTGTGCGTCTGAACAGTCTGTTATTGTAGATAAAGAAGTTAGTAAAGAATTTGAAAGCTTGATGAAAGCAGCAGGATGTTATTTTTTAAGTGCAGAGCAAACACAGCAATTAAGAAATAGCATGTTTATTGAAGAAAAAGGGTGTGCCTTAAATGCAGATATTGTAGGGAAAAGTCCTTATGATATTGCAAAAGGTGCTGGAATAGAAGTTCCAAAAGAAACAAAAGTATTAGTATTAAAGGAGAATGGTGTAGGTATTGAATATCCTTTCTCAAAAGAAAAATTAAGTCCAGTTCTTGCATATTATATTGTAAAAGGTGCTGAAGAAGGAATTGAACTTGCTGAAAAATTAATTGAATTTGGTGGATTAGGACATTCAGCAGTTATTCATTCAGAAGATAGAGAAACAATTCGCAAATTTTCAGAAAAGGTAAAGGTAGGAAGAATTATAGTGAATTCTCCATCTACTCATGGTGCGATTGGTGATATTTATAACACAAACATGCCATCATTGACACTTGGCTGTGGAACATTTGGAGGCAATTCTACAACAGCAAACGTATCAAGTGTTAACCTAGTAAATGTAAAAAGAGTAGCAAAAAGGAGAGTTAATATGCAATGGTTTAAGATTCCAGATAAGATATATTTTGAAGCAGGATCTATTCAATATTTAGAGAAAATGCCAAATATTACAAGAGCATTTATTGTTACAGATCCAGGAATGGTGAAATTTGGATATGTAGATAAAATTTTGTATCATTTAAGAAAAAGGAAAGAATATGTACATTCACAAATCTTTTCAGATGTAGAATCAGACCCATCATTTGATACTGTATATAGAGGGGTAGAAATGATGAGAAGTTTTAATCCTGATGTTATTATAGCATTAGGAGGAGGAAGTGCTATTGATGCAGCAAAAGGAATGTGGCTATTTTATGAGCATCCTGAAGCAGATGCAGAAGGTATGAAGCTTAAATTTATGGATATTCGTAAACGTACTTATAAATTTCCAACATTAGGAAATAAATCAAAAATGGTGGCAATTCCAACAACTTCTGGAACTGGTTCTGAAGTGACTTCATTTGCAGTTATTTCTGACAAAGAAAACAATAAAAAATATCCATTAGCAGATTATGAATTAACACCAGATGTAGCCATTATAGATCCAGACTTAGTTATGAGTTTACCACAAACAATTACTGCAGATACAGGAATGGATGTATTAACACATGCTATTGAAGCTTATGTTTCAAACATGGCATCAGATTATACAGATGGTTTAGCAGAAAAGGCAGTAGAATTAGTATTTAAAAATTTAAGAGAAGCATACAATCATGGAGACAATAGCTTTGCAAGAGAAAAAATGCATAATGCAAGTACCATTGCAGGAATGGCATTTACAAATGCATTTTTAGGAGTTAATCACTCTTTAGCACACAAAATTGGAGCTGAGTTCCATTTGCCACATGGAAGAATAAATGCAATTTTATTACCATATGTTATTCGTTATAATAGTCAAAAACCAAGTAAGTTTGTATCTTTCCCTAAATATGAATATTTTATAGCAGACCAAAAGTATGCTGATTTATCAAGAAGAATGAACTTCCCAGCTTATACAAATGAAGAAGGAATTAACTCATTAATAGCAGAAGTTCAAAAATTGAATAGTGATTTAAATATTCCAAAATCTTTCCAAGAAGCTGGAATACCAGAGCAGGAATTTTTAAGTAAGGTAGATATGTTAGCAGATAGAGCATTTGAGGACCAATGTACAACAGCAAATCCAAGACTTCCATTAGTAGAAGAATTAAAACAGATTTTATTAGATTGCTATTATGGAAAAGAAGCTTAGCAGATTTTGTTTTAGATAGCCTAGTATAAATTGACTTATCAAGTGGAATATGATATAATAATATAGATTGGTTATACCAATAAATTTTATTAAGGAGAAATGCAAAGTGAATGATGAGCGGACAAAGGTAACTTTGAAAGAGCTAATGGAAAGTGGAGCCACTGTTGAGGAATTGGCAATGCTCTTAATGGGAATTTCGCCAAAAGAAGTTAGCAGAAAGGATGAAGGACAAAAAGAAGTTAGCAGAAAGAATGGAAAACGAAAAGAATTACTGTGTAGAATTTATAACATAATGAAAGAAATCGGGATTCCACCTAGCATTAAAGGCTACAACTACATTAGAACAGCTATTGTTCTGTGGTATGAAGATCCAGAAAAATATAAAAGGGGTATAACAAAGGTGTTATATCCTGATGTAGCAAAAGTGTATCAAACGACTCCAAGTAGAGTGGAGCGGGCTATGAGGCATGCTATTCAATGTGCGTGGAATCGTGGTGATGTGGAAACATTACAAAGATACTTTGGATGTATGATATGTCCGCAACGGGGGCAAACAACTAATTGTGAATTTATCGCAACAATAGTTGAAAAACTTCGTTTTGAGGATAATTTAATTCAGATATAGGCATTTTTCTTACAAAGGACTCCTAATTATTAGGAGTCCTTTGTTATAAATTTTATATTGAATGTAAGAAG
>CAQZSK010000020.1 GCA_948934525.1 uncultured Clostridia bacterium | reverse complement strand
GGACTCCTAATTATTAGGAGTCCTTTGTTATAAATTTTATATTGAATGTAAGAAGGTTAGTGTAAAATTATTGTAGGCAAACAAAAAGCCTACAATAATTTTTTATTTTGGAAGGAGAAAAACAATAATGGAATTTCAAGAAAATTTTAAATTTTTAAATGTTCAAGCAATTAATAAGAAAAATGCTAATGATTTACCAGATGATGAGAAAATTTTTCTTAAATTAAATGCTTTGGATAAAACAAACAACCCTTGCTCTTTTATGGTATTTGATAAAAATATTATAAGAAAAATTTTAAATAACCCACACAGTTCATTAGTAGACATTTCAGTTATATTCGATTTAGTTTATGTCAATGATAAGTGGAATGTAAAGTTAGTTGATATAAATGACTAATGAAGAAATTTTATTAAAAATGCTTGAAAAAATAACAAATATAGAAAATGGGCTAAGTATTTTAGTAAATACTTTTGTAATTTGCATTGGTATTTTAGTTGCTATCTTTGTATGTTATTTGATTTATAGACTATTAGATAATTTCATTTCATTTTGAAATGTTTTTATAGCTTTAATTATTGTGCTATATCAATAATCAAAAAAGGTCGACCTTTCTTATAATTATGAGAAAGGAGTGCGAAAACTATGGAGAATTCCGCAGTTAATTCATTTGTTGTTACTGCTGACGCAGTAGCACCTGTGACAAACGCTATCAATTCTGCACTTTCAACCTTAATTCCAATAGGGTTGGGGATCATGGGGACTATGATAGCTGTTAGTCTTATCAAGAGAGTTATTTATACTTTCTTATAAGAGAAATAACCCCATTTGTGGGCTAGGTTCGCCCTAGCCTTTATTTTTTTATAAGGAGATATTAGAGTTTATGATAAAAAATAAGTTTTTAATAATATTTTTAATATCAATAGCTTTTGTTTTGTTACTTACTTTTAATCAAAAAGTAAGTGCTATTTTTCAAGTAGAGAGTAATAATGACGATACAACATTTTATAATTTACCAGATCTACCCCAAAAGCCAAATAATTGCCAAACAACTCTTATCGTTCAACAAAATATTGATGGAACAGACTATTTCTATTTATATTATTTATGTAATTCTTATGATAGTTGTTGTTTTATTGCACAAAAAACTAATGGCTATATTGGCATTTTATCTTATGTTCAATCTACTCCTCTTTTACGTTACACGTATCGAGTAGAAAATAATAGTTGGGTACTAAAAGCAAATAAAGCTGAATATTCTCAAAACTTGCATTTTGGTTATACAAAAAGTATTAATGGTCAAAGCTATATAAAAGATATTTTATATAGTGATAAAGATATATATTATTCAATGACAAAATATGGAGGGACAGGCATTGCATATTCCGCACCTAATAAAGAAGAAGAACCTTTTTTTCGCAAACCCTCAACTTGGGAGGTGACATTCAAGGCGAGGGAACTGGCGGAAATACTACCAATGGTGAACAAACTGGTGACGATACTACTACCAGCTGGCTTGGGAATATTTTCGGTGCTATTGGTAATCTCTTTGATAAAATCAAAGAAATGGCGGAGTTTTTAAACCCCGCAAGTGATCATTTTATTATAAAAGGAGTTATTTCCACATTAGGAAATATTGTTGATTATATAAATCCATTTAGTGAAAATTTTATACTAAAAACAGTTATAGATTTTTTAGGTAATATTTTAAGCTATATAAATCCATTTAGTGAAAATTTTTTATTAAAGGACGTAATGAATTTTCTTGGCGACATTTTAAGCTACATAAATCCATTTTCAGAAAATTTTATACGGTCATAAAATAGTAGACTTATTTAGAAATCTATTTAATTCTTTATTTATAATGACGGAAGAACAAGAAAAAGCATACAAGGAAAAAGAAAATTCTGTAAATGACATAATTGAAAGTAAGTTCGGGATTTTCTATTTCTTCCAGGATGAAATACAAAAAGCTAATGAATATGTTTATAATGCAGATTTTTTAGCTATAAAATTTCCTTCCTGGCGTTGTAATTTGGGGATAGTAAAATTCAATACGTCAGAAATTAATTTTACAAAAATACGTGATATTTACGAGCCATATAGAACTACAATAAGAGGTTCTTTATTCTTTATTTTTGTTGGATTAGCAATAGTTTACGTAGTTAAATATGTTTTGAACTATGGAGTAACTGGTTCTGATGTAAACAAGGTTATGTCTGGAGGTGACAAAAGTGATAACTAATTATATTATGAATTTTTTACTAGACGTCAAAATGGCAGGATTTTCATTACTTCCAACTTTGTCAACTCCTCTCTGGGCTTATGAAAATTTTCCAAAGATTTTACAGAAAATTGCAGGTTTTAACTATTATTTACCAATCTTAGAATTAATTGGCTTAGTAGTTTCTGTTCTAACAATAACTTTGACTTGGAAGATAGGAAAAATAATAGTTGGCATTGGTGGATTTATTGATTTGAATAAGTAAATTTATACCCAACACACGCACGCGACTTTATGTCGCGTGTGGGTAATACCATTCGGGAAAGGGTAAAAAGTTATATGAAGAAAATTGATTATTATAAATTGGGGAAACGGGCAAGGGTGAATGGGGTTTCCCCAATAGGTATATTATAAAATTAAAATAGAAATTTTTATAAGGAAGAAGTTAATATGTGGATATATATAGTAATTTTTCTATCAATTATGTTTTGCATAGTAAATGTTTTAAGTGGTTTTTATTATTTTAAACTAATAAAGAACTTTTTTAAAGCGTTGCCTATATTTGTTAAAGATTTATACATAATGGATAGAGATGTTTTTAGAGGATATGGTTTTTGGTGTTATTCTGGACTTGGTGGCTCTGGCAAGACACTTTCAATAGTAGAATATCTTTACTTGCTAAAAGAAAAGTATCCAAAAGTAAAGATTTTAACAAATTTTGACTGTTATTTTACAGACGGAAAAATCAATTCTTGGCGTGACTTACTAGAAACTACAAATATTCAAATAGATAAAATTGACGAAAAAAAGTACAATAAGTTTAAGAAATATAAAGTTTACAAAAATGAAGATTTATGGCTTGAAGTCAATAAAGATATAATGGAAATAGAATATTATGTTAGACGAAATCATGGTGTAGTTTTTGGTTTTGACGAAATACATTTGACATTTGAAAGCACTTCTTGGGAAGATGCACCGTCAAATTTATTAGATTATATTTCACAACAGCGAAAGTTACACAAACTTATTTTAGCTAGTTCTCAAGTATTTACTAGAATTGATAAAAAATTAAGAGAACAAACTAATTTTATAGTAGAATGTAAGGCTTTGTTGTTGGGGAGATTAATCATAAACAAATACTATAATACTCCAGAATATATAGCAAACAATGAAAAGTTCGATAAACGGTGCTAGAAAAAGAAAAACAAAGAAACGAGAAGTGTTTGTAGCTTATGACGATATACGAAACAAATATAATACAGAACAAATAATGAAAGACTTGAAAACTTCAAAAAGTAACGACAAAAAATTAATTGAGTTATTGAAAAATTATAATAAGTAAAAGGAGAAAATGAAAATGGGCATAAGAGTTATCCAACTAGACGATACACAAGTGTCAGTTATTTCAACAGGCTTAATATTAGCACATTCAAAATACATAAATAATGAAGATAAGCAAAGTGCTGTATTAGCTGATACTTTAATTGATTTAATACAAGAAAGTGAAATTTTTGTAAGTGAGGTAAAGAGGAATGAAAAAAAGTAATAATAAGAAATTATATGGTTTTTTTATTGATAAAGCAAATAAAAGTGCAATAGTAACACTTCTAGCATTTATTATGCTATTAGTATTTAATATTTTTATAAGCAATTTATTTTTGCGAATTGTATTTTATATACGGTTTTTATATGTTAGCAAACAACTTTTATAATAAAGTAGTGAACTTCTTTTTTGTAGATTACATCAAAAATGTAGAGAACTAAAACGATATTTTGTTAGTGAACAAATCTAACGTAGCGTTGCTATTTATCGTGATAAAACGGCGAAACGTTTTAAACCAAAAGCCTTAGTGGCGTTTGAACGAAAAAGGAGAAAAAGAAAATGGAAATTGATATGGAAAAAGAGATTTTATTTGATTATGTAGAATTTTTAGAGAACTTTATTATTAGTAACACAAATATTAATAATAGATACAATTTATATATTGATTTTATATTGGAGCATTTGGGTGTCACTTTCGAGGGTTCTTAGTAACACCCTCCGAATGTCCCATGAGTGGGAAAATATTTTACGAAAGAGGTAAAAATATGATAGATACTATAAAGATAGTAACTATGATTAATAAACGGCATTTATGATAAAATTCGCAACAACAGCATAATAAAGACAAGCTATAAGAAAAGTACGAAAGAGATTTACTATGAGATAATCAACGACCACTTAGAAGGTTCATATAGTTCGAGTTTATCAGTTCGCGTGCGGTGAAGGTCATAAATATAAGTTTATTAATCAATATTACATAGAAGTTGAACGGTAGTTATCACAAGTTACAGAACGGATACAATAGCCACAATGGATATTACAATTTATATACTATATGTAAAAATCTTATAAATATTGTTAGCAATTATTATGAAATTGAACTACCAGAAATACAACATTGGTTTTTACAACGTGTAGATATTGCAATTTGTTTTGACTTGCTGGAAAACGAAAATGTAAGAAAATACATTAACAACCTTTCAATGTGTCAGTATCCTAGACGTAACATAAAAACATATCAAGACGAAAGTATTTACTTAACTGGAAGTACAACAACATTGAAGATTTACAACAAATTGCTAGAATTTAAAAAACATGATATAAAAAAGCTGAAAGATACTAACTTTGACATTATTTCATATATAAATAGAATACAAGGTTTTATACGCTTTGAATGTGAAATAAAAAAGAAAAAGTTATGTGATATATATAATACAAAATTTGTAAGGATCAGAAACGTAAATTATGAAGAATTGAAAAAAGTGTGGTGTGAAGAATTTATGAAATTGTTAAAATTGTTTGATAATGATTTGAATATAATTAGCGATAAAGCAGAAATTGAGAGAAGATTATATACTTTGCATAATGAGCGAAAAGCTACTATATTATATAACTTTTATTTGTCAATAATGGTAGACGGTTTACGAGAAGTAAAAAAACGTACTAAGAAAAGCACGTTTTATAGAAATATTAATGATTTAAAGAAAGCAAAAATTGATTTCTCACAGACTTATAAAATAGATCTAGAAAAAGAAATCATACAATTTAACCCTTTTCAATATAAAGAAGTAGTTTGAAACTACTTCTTTAATTTTCTTTTACTTCATTATCAATATTTTGATAATCTATTTTTAATATTCTACAAATTGCAACTAGTTCAAAATCTTTGATTGCTCTTTTATTTGTTTCTAGTCTGTGTAAATCATTCTTATAGATAGTTATTCCCAAAAGTTGTAGTTTATTAGATAACTCGTCAAGTGACATTTTTTGCTGTTTTCTATTCTTGCGAATTATATTGCCAGATATGTTTAACTTGTTTTTGTATTTGTTCATAATATTTCACCTTTTTATATTTTTTTCTATTTGCTATTGATATTATCATTAAATTTATGATAAAATGTCATAAAAATTAAGACAAAAGTAAAAAAATGGAGGTTTTTGTAATGGATGAAAAAGAATTGAAAGAATTGGTAAAATCTTGTAGTAGTTTAATAGAAGAACGAAGTGAGCTGATAATAAGAAAAGTTGCAAATATGAAAGAATATAAGCAAAAGTATGCTTTATATAGTAAGATATTTCAAGATTTAGTAAAAGATGTTGGAGAAAAAAAAGTGGAAGAATTAACAGGTGCATTATTTTCAGTGAATAGTATGGAATGTGATTACATTTATTTGCAAGGGTTCGTTGATGGAATACTACTAAGAGAAAATTTGACAAGATAAAAAGAGGGATAATTCCCTCTTTTGTCGTTTAATTAGAAGTTTTGTCAGAATATGTCTAGTTATATAAAAATAGTTGTAAATTTGTAAAATTTTGTATAATATTTATGTGTCTGGAATATATTCAATAATATCTTCTATTTTACATTGAAGATTGCTACATACTTTATTAAGTGATTGCATATCGATGTATTTATCTTTACGCATTTTATACAGAGTGGTGGAGGAAATATTACAAGTATGGGCAAATTCTGTATAGTTCATATTTTTATTGATTAGCAATTTCCACAAGGGTTTATAAGTAAACATTATAATAACACTCCTTTTTTATTATTTTTATATCATATAGAATTTTTTATTGCAAGAGGTTTGTACTTATGAAATACAAAAAAATATCTTAAAAAATACAAAAATATATTGCAAGAGTATATCTTATGTGATACAATAAATATATCTATGAGATATAAAAATACATCTCATAAGATAAGGGGACAAGTAAATGAAAGAAAATGTAAGTTTTTATGAATTAGAAAAGGAAGTTTATAGATTAGTATGTCAGTTAGGTTGTAGCATTTTAAAATTAATTTTAGAAAATTATGACAAACAACTAATGAATAATAGGGACACAAAAGAATATCGACATAAGGGTCTTCGAGGTACTACTATCAAAACTGTAATGGGAGAAGTTGAGTATGATAGAGTTATGTATTTAAAGGATAAAAAAACAGTATATTTATTAGACGATATTTTAAAAATAGCAACTTGTAAAAGAGTATCGGCTAATTTTGTAGAAACAGCTTTAAAAACAGTTGTAAATACTACATCATATAGAAAAGCAGAAAAGGCATTGCAAGATACTACAAATGCTAGACTAAGTCATCAAGAGCTTAATCAACTTGTATGGCTTGTTGGTGCAAAAATAGAAAGTAAAGAAAATGAAGAGATAAAATTACATAGAGAGGAAAAACTAGCAAAGGGAACTAAACAGATAAAAGCTCTATTTGAAGAGGCTGACGGACTATGGTTTAATTTGCAGGGAGAAGATAGGAAAATAGCGAAAGAAAAATATATAAAAGAGTGTGAAAAGCAAAATAAAGAATGTAAAGAAAATCATAAACTAAAAACTGAGCTAAAATTACATATTATGTATGAGGGTTGGTCTACTAATAATAGACATAGTCTTATTAATAAAGCATATATTTCAGGGGTAATGACACCAGAACGATTAAGAAAGTTAAAAAGTGCTAGAATACATCAAAAGTATGATACTCAAAAAATAGAATTGCGAGCAAGTAATGGAGATGGTGCTAAGTGGATAAACAAAATTATGTCGAAGGATACAATAACACAAAAAGATTTATTTCACATTGAACAAGAAATTGTACGATCTATTAAAATAAAAAAATATCGTGACGAGCTAATGCAGATTATTGCAGATAAAAGATATAATGAAGTACAAAATTATATTGAAAATTTGAAGTATGAACTTGGTGGAGAAGAAAAAGTAGTTAATCAATTAAAGACATTACAAAGTTACCTAAGTGAAGGTCTACCACGTTATCAAGATATTTTAAAGGAACAAGGAAAAGAACTGCCAAAAGCACCTGAGCGGAATAGAATATCGTACAATGGGAACTATGGAAAGTCAGATTTTCACAGTCTTAGAGGTGCGACTATGTAGTGGTCGAAAGGCATTTTTAAAGAAACGGAGCTAATTATTTGTCAAAAGTTTGTGCAGAATATTATGAAAGTGACGGAAATATCGAAATTAAAAAAATAGAAAATGAAATTAAAATTGATAATAGTATAGAGGAATGGATAGCAGAAATAGAAAAGAATGTAAATGCAAACAAGAGAATAAATAGAGCAGATAGAAAATTCACAAAAGAAAATAATTATTTTACACAAGGTACAATTATAAAAGATTTACCAGAAATGGAAAAGATAAATAATCTTTTAAAATTAGCAGAACCAACAGCATTGATGTATAGATAAATCAATGCTTTGGAGTTATGTATAAAAATATTCTAAAAAAAGATAAAAAAATTGCCCACAAAGTATTGACACATACTGTAAGAAGTAAAAAATGTATAAAATCTTGACAATATGGTAGACTTCATAGTATAATAAAAAAATAAGTTATTTTAATATAAAAAATTAACTTGCATTGAATATGACGACCAACTAAAAGTTGCTAACAGAGAATAAAGGTGGATGCGCTGAGAGCCTTTTATAGAAAAACATAGTTTGGCCAACACATAGGAGCAAAGAGGTTTTTTAGAAAGTGGAAATTTTATTTGAAAATCAAAGTTAAATTTCAAGCTGGGTGGTACCGCGGAAGATATTTCGTCCCTGCACTAGAAATAGTGCAAGGGACTTTTTGTTTGCCCTCGCACTGTTAATCAAACAAAGAAAGAGGGGAATTTTTATGAGTTATTATCGTACACATACTTGTAATGAAATACGTTTAGGAGATGTAGGCAAAAAAGTTAAAATTGCAGGTTTTGTTGAAACTATTCGTGATTTTGGAGGATTAGTGTTTTTAGACATTCGTGACATGTATGGAGTTACACAAATTGTTACATCTGGAAGAATGGAAGACGTAGATTTTGCATCTCATATTCCAGTGGAATCATCTGTTATGGTAGAGGGGATTGTTAGAAAAAGGGCAGAAGAAACAATTAATAAAAAATTAGATACAGGATTAGTAGAAGTAAGAATTGAAAAAATTGAAGTTTTAGGAAAGAGATCTAAAGATTTACCATTTGAGGTTAACACCAACCAAGAAGTAAGGGAAGACTTAAGACTACAGTATCGTTATTTAGATTTAAGAAATAGTGAATTGAAAAATAACTTAATATTGAGAGCTCAGGTACTACAATTTTTAAGAGAGAAAATGATATCGCAAGGATTTCTGGAAGTACAAACACCAATATTAACAAGCTCTTCACCAGAGGGAGCAAGAGACTATTTGGTACCAAGTAGATTACATCAAGGGAAGTTTTATGCACTCCCACAAGCACCACAACAATTTAAACAATTACTAATGGTATCTGGAATTGATAAATATTTTCAAATTGCACCATGTTTTAGAGATGAAGATGCAAGGGCAGATAGATGCCCAGGAGAATTTTATCAATTAGATATGGAAATGGCATATAGCACACAAGAAGATGTATTTGCAGCAATAGAACCAGTTATTTATGAGACATTTATTAAATTTTCTAATAAAAAAGTAATGGAATATCCTTTTCCACGTATTCCATATCAAGAAGCAATGATAAAATATGGAAGTGATAAACCAGACTTAAGAAACCCATTATATATTATAGATGTAAGTGAGTTTTTTCAAGATTGTACATTTAAGCCTTTTATGGGAAAAACAGTGAGGGCTATTAGAATTTCAAGACACTTATCAAAAGGATTTCATGAGAAATTTCTAGAATATGCTATGTCAATTGGAATGGCAGGACTTGGATATTTAGAAATACAAGAAGATTTATCTTTTAAAGGACCAATTGATAAGTTCATTCCAGAAGATAAAAAACAAGAATTAATAAAGTTAGCAGGGGTAAATAAGGAAGACACAATTTTCTTTATTGCAGATAATGAAAAAAGAGCTAATGAATTTGCTGGGCAAATTAGAACAGAATTGGGAAAACGTTTAGGTTTGATAGATGATGATATTTTTGCATTTTGTTGGATTATAGATTTTCCAATGTATGAATTAGATGAACATGGAAAACTTTCTTTTTGCCATAATCCATTTTCCATGCCACAGGGAGGCTTAGAAGTATTAAAGACACAAAAGCCATTAGACATTTTGGCATACCAATATGATATTGTATGCAATGGAATTGAACTTTCATCAGGAGCAGTTAGAAATCATGATATTACTATTATGGAAGAGGCTTTTAAGATAGCTGGATATACAAAAGAAGATATTCAAAGAAAGTTTGCAGCTTTATATCAAGCATTTCAATATGGAACTCCACCACATGCAGGAATAGCACCTGGGATAGATAGAATGTTAATGCTACTAACAGGAAGTCAAAGCATACGAGAAGTAATTGCATTTCCAATGAATAGTAAAGCACAAGATCTGATGATGGGAGCACCTAGTGTTGTTTCAAAAGAACAATTAAAAGAAGTGCATATCAAAATGGATAATTTATAAAACAAAATAAAGAATGAAAAGGAAATACACTTGTATTTTACTAAAAAAACGGATATAATAAGCACGAAGAAAAAGAGAGGAGTTGAACTAGAATGCAAGTATCAAGAGAAGAATTGTTACACATTGCAAATTTAGCAAGTTTAAATTTAAAAGAGGAAGAGATAGAGCAATATTTATTAAATTTACAAGACATTTTGAATTTTGCTAATATTGTTAGCAAAGCTCCAGTAGAGAATTTGACAGAAACAATCGGAGCAAATGATAATTATAACGCATTTCGTAAAGATGAAATAAAAGTATTTGAAGATAATGAGCTATTGCTAAGTAATGCACCAGAAGCAGAAAGAAATATGTTTAAAATTCCAAAGGTTCTTTAAGCTGCTCGTGTGAAGCAAGTTATAGATTAGAGATATAATTAAGTAGAGTTAAATTGTAGACATTAGAAAAGAAAGAGAGGACTAACAATGAATATTATAGACTTAACTGTGCATGAACTTAAAGAGAAATTAGACAAGAAAGAGTTAACTGCAGAAGAAATCACAAAAGCTTATGCACAAAGAATAGAAGAAAAAGAAAATGAAGTACAAGCTTTTATAACGACATTAACAGATATAGCAATAGAAAAGGCAAAAGAAATAGATAACAAAAAAGCAAAAGGTGAAATAACATCTCCTTATGCTGGTATTCCAATAGGAATTAAAGATAATATTTGCATGAAAGGTGTTAAGACAACTTGTGCATCTAAAATGTTAGCAAATTTTGTTGCACCATATGATGCAACAGTAACAGAAAAGATAAATAAAGAGGAGCTTGTATCCTTAGGGAAGCTTAATATGGATGAATTTGCTATGGGAGCTTCTACAGAATATTCTTATTTTCAGAAGACTAAAAATCCTTGGAACTTAAATACTGTACCAGGAGGGTCTTCTGGTGGAAGCGCTGCAGCAGTAGCAGCAAATCTAGTGCCTTGGGCACTAGGTTCTGATACAGGAGGATCTATTCGTCAGCCAGCTAGCTTTTGTGGTGTAGTAGGACTAAAACCAACTTATGGTTTGGTATCGCGCTACGGATTGGTAGCTTTTGCATCTTCTTTGGATCAAATTGGTCCAATAACAAAAGATGTTAAAGATAGTGCTATTTTATTGAATATGATAGCTGGACATGATGAAAAAGATTCTACATCAGTGAATTTAGAAAAAAAAGATTATACTAAGGCTCTTAAAAATGATGTAAAAGGTCTAAAAATTGGTATTCCAAAAGAGTGGTATGCGGATGGGATTAATCCAGAGGTAAAAGAAAAATTAGAACAAGCTATTGAAAAATACAAAGAATTAGGAGCAATTGTAGAGGAATGTTCTTTAGACGTAGCAAATTATGCTCTAGCTACTTACTATATTATTGCTTGTGCAGAAGCAAGTTCTAATTTAGGAAGATTTGATGGTATTCGTTATGGATATAGAACAGAGAATTATACAAACTTAAAAGAACTATTTAAAAATTCTAGAAGTGAAGGATTTGGGGATGAAGTAAAAAGAAGGATTATTTTAGGTACTTATGTATTATCTTCAGGTTATTATGATGCATATTACAAAAAGGCGCAACAAGTTAGGACGCTAGTAACACAAGAGTTTGACAGAATATTTAAGAAATATGATGTGATATTAACTCCAACATCACCAAATGTAGCTTTTGAAATTGGAACAAAGTCAAATAATCCTCTAGAAATGTATTTAGCTGATATCTGTACTGTTTCTGTTAACATTGCAGGACTTCCAGGAATTTCAATTCCTTGTGGAGTAGATAGTAAAGGTATGCCAATAGGGATGCAATTAATTGGAAATCGTTTTGCAGAAGAAACAATTTTAAATGCAGCATATACTTATGAGCAAAAGGAAAGATTTAGAGAGAATTATAAACCAAGCTTTAAAGGAGGTGCTAACTAATGGCAAAAGAAGATTATGAGATAGTCATTGGACTAGAAGTGCATGCAGAACTTTCTACTAAGACAAAGATTTTTTGTAATTGCCCAACTGAATTTGGAGCAGATCCTAATACTCATGTATGTCCAATTTGTACAGCAATGCCAGGTACACTTCCAGTATTAAATGAAAAGGTTGTAGAATATGCAGTAAAAGCAGGTTTAGCAACAGGATGTACAATTGCAAGAGATAGCAAAAACGATAGAAAAAACTATTTTTATCCAGACCTTCCAAAGTCTTATCAAATTTCTCAGTTTGATAAACCACTATGTGAACATGGAGAAGTTGAGATTGAAGAAGAAGGGGAAAAGAAAAAAATAGGAATTACTAGAATTCATATTGAAGAAGATGCAGGAAAGTTAAATCATAATGAGTTTGGCGGAGGAAGTTTAGTAGATTTAAACAGGGCTGGAGTACCATTAATTGAAATAGTATCAGAGCCAGATATGAGGTCAGCAAAAGATGCAGAAAATTATTTAAGAAAAATTAAATCTATTTTAGAATATATTGAAGTTTCTGATTGTAAGATGCAAGAAGGGTCTTTGAGAGCAGATGTCAATGTTTCTGTTCATAAAAAAGGTGCTAAAGAGTTTGGGACACGTACTGAGATGAAGAATATGAACTCTTTTAGATCTATTGTAAGAGCAATAGAATATGAAGCAGATAGGCAAATTGAAGTAATAGAAGAAGGAGGCATTATTACACAAGAGACTCTAAGATGGGATGACGTATCAGGCAAAACTTTTTCTATGAGAGATAAAGAAGATGCACAAGATTATCGTTACTTCCCAGAACCAGACTTAGTAGCAATTCGTTTATCAGAAGAATATATTGAAAGTATAAAAAATAACTTACCAGAATTACCAGAAAGTAGACGTGTAAGATATTTGACTGAATATAAATTGTCTGAAAAAGATAGTAGAATGCTAACAGCTTCTAAATATTTATCTAATATGTTTGAAGAGGCTTTGCTAATTTGTGGTAATCCAAAAGCTGTAGCAAATTGGTTATTATCAGATGTTTCTAGAATTTTAAATGAGAAAGAAATTGAGCCAGATCAAATGCCATTTACAGCTAATCAGTTAGCAAAAATGATTGAATTAATAGAAAAGGGAACAATCAGTTCTGCTATTGGTAAAAAGGTATTAGAGGAGCTATTTGAAAATCCAAGAGATCCAGAAGAGATTATCAAGGAAAAAGGATGGATTCAAATTTCAGATGAAGGTGCTATCAAAGAAGTAGTCACGAGGATTTTAGAAAATAACCCACAGTCTATTATAGATTACAAAGCAGGAAAAGATAGAGCATTAGGTTTCTTAGTTGGTCAAGCTATGAAAGAGACAAAAGGAAAAGCAAATCCACAAATGCTAAACAAGATGTTCTTAGAAGAATTGAATAGATAATGTCAGTTTGGGGACGTTCTTTAAAACTGACAAAAGTGTCAGTTTTGGGGACATACCTTAAAGGAGCTAGTAAGCTAATTTACTGGCTCCTTTGCTTTGCAATTGTAAGTATAGTTGAAATAACTAATAAATTTTAGAATGAACTACTTGACAAAATTTAAAAATATTGTATAATTGTATTAATGCATTAATACAACGAAAGGAGAAAGAATGGAGTGGAATTTTGAAAATGATAGACCTATTTATATACAATTGGTAGAAAAATTAAAGCTTGCTATTGTAGCAGGAGAATATCCAGCAGGAGAGAGACTTCCTTCTGTAAGAGATTTAGCCATAGAGATAAAAGCAAATCCAAACACAGTACAAAGAGCTTTAGTAGATTTAGAACAAACAGGCTTGATTTATACACAAAGAACAAGTGGAAAATTTGTGACAGAAGATAAAGAATTAGTACAAAAAATTAGGGAAGAGTTAGCCAAAGAAGCTTTTAGTAAATTTCAGGAAAATATGAGACAACTGGGATTTGAGGAAGATGAAATTGGACAGTATGTAATGAAACAAAAATAAAGAAAGGAGAATGAAGAATGGAATTGATAACATGTAAAAACCTATCCAAAGATTATGGGATGAAAAAAGCTTTAGATAATGTTAGTTTTCAAATACCAGAAGGAAGAATTGTAGGATTATTAGGCAGTAATGGAAGTGGGAAAACTACTTTAATTAAAATTATGAATGAACTATTGGTACCTACATCAGGAGAAATATTAATTAAGGGACAAAGACCAGGTATAGAAAGCAAAAAGGTTATTTCTTATTTGCCAGAAAGAACTTATTTACCGTATGATAAAAAAGTATCAGAGGTAATATCTTATTTTAAAGATTTTTATAAAGACTTTAATGTAGAAAAAGCATATAAATTATTAGATGAATTGGGGATAAAAAAAGAAGATAAACTAAAACAAATGTCAAAGGGAACAAAAGAGAAAGTACAACTAGTATTAGTCATGAGTAGAGAGGCAGATATTTATATATTAGATGAACCAATTGGTGGAGTAGACCCAGTTGCAAGGGATCAAATTTTAGATTTGATATTGAAGAATTTTAAAGAAGGTGCAAGCCTTATTATTTCTACACATTTAATAGCAGATATTGAGAAAATCTTAGATGATGTTATTTTTATTCACCAAGGAAAGATCTTAGTGAATAGCAGTGCAGATGATGTAAGAAACAAATATCATACATCTATTGAAAATGCATTTAAGGAGGTGTTTAAACAATGTTAGGAAAGTTATTAAAATATGAAATGAAATCACAGGGAAAAAGCTTATTTTTGTTTTGGATGGCAATTTTAGGATTAGGGTTATTAGTAAGAATATTTAGTTTACTAGAAGAAGTTGTGCCGATTTTTCAATATTTAACACCTATTTCGATATTCACCTTTGGTATTGCTATTATATTTAGCCTTGTTTATTGTTTTTTCTTAGCCATTAAAAATTATTATAAAAAAGTGTTAAGAGAAGAGGGGTATTTAACCAATACATTACCTGTGAAAAAGGGGAGCATTATATTCTCTTTTTTAATCACAGATATGGTAGTACTTATTGTAACAGTTGTGTTTAGTTTTTTAGGATGGTTTATTGCCTTTGGTTCAGGTAGTGAAGAAATAAGGAGTATGTGGGAGGCATTTTCTATTTCTATAGAGCAAGAATTTAATATGAGTATAGAAACTGTTAGATGTATTCTTGCAGGAGCTATGTTATTAGGGTATATAAATACAATTTCACTATTTTATGCAGCTATGACTGTTGGACATAGTTTTTCACAAAATAAAATTGCAAGTTCTATTGGAGTTGGAGTTGCCTTTTATATGGCATTTCAATTTTTAAATGTAATAGAAATGATAGTAATTTTCTTAAAAAACAAGATGGACTTTACAAATGCTTTAGCAACAAATGAGGTACCATATGAATTGATTGGGACAATTCTGGGGGAGGCTCTTATTGTAGCAGCTATTTCATTAATTACTACTTATACATTTACAAATTACTTTTTAAACAGAAAATTGAATTTAGAATAGAAGAGGTAACAAGCCAGCAAAAGTTAATTTGCTGGCTTGTTATTGATATATAGTTAATTTTTAATTTCCTTTTGAATTTTACTAAAAGCGAAGGCGCAAATAACAAATCCTACTATAAAGAATAAACTAGTTTTAAATAGAGAAACGCCAATATAATAAACAAAAGGAATTGTAAAAATAAATTCATATGTAAGCAAAATAAGGATAGAGAAAATACATAAGCAAAAGGATAGTTTGATCCCAGATTTCATCAAATCTAAAATAGAATGATCCATCTCTTTAAATTCTAGTAATAGTTGACGCATAAAAATACCCCTTTCTAACAAAGTCATCATAAACTATATTTATGATAACATAGATGAAATAATGAAATCAAAGGTAATTTATACCAAAAAGATAATCACAACCTATTTTATTTCAAAGACTATTTTAAAAGTACCTTCCTAGAACTAAAAAAATAAAACCAAGCAAAAACTTGGTTTTCAATAATTTAATAAAACTGTGCACAATTTTATTAAAGTTTAGTTCATAGCATTTAATTTTTTAGCCATATTAGATTTTTTTCTAGCTGCTGTGTTTTTTACAATAACACCTTTCGTACAAGCTTGATCTACTTTTTTTGTAGCAAAAGAAAATAATTCAGTAGCTTCTTTCTTATTTCCAGCTTCTACAGCTTGTTCAAATTTTTTAACAGCTGATTTATATCCAGATTTAATCATATTATTTCTAAGAGTTTTCTTTTCAATAACACTAACATGTTTGATTGCTGATTTGATATTTGGCATCTTTTAGCACCTCCCTTTTGTAAGTTCATAAATTAACAGTGTTTATTATAGCATGGAAAAAGAGATTTTGCAAGAGAAAAGGGAAATTTCAGAAAAAAACTTGAAAAGAAAAAAGAAAACGTATATAATAAATTCATACCAAAGACAGCAAAGAAAAAATTTGGAAGGAGAGATATTTATGAACATTAAAATAGTAGGAAAAGAATTAAAAGCAACAGATGCAATTAAGGATTATATTGGTAAAAAATCAGAAAGATTAATAAAATATTTTGGAGAAGAATTTGAAGTTACAGCAACTATAAAAACAGAAGGTGGAATGCAAGTAGCAGAGACAGAAGTAAGAACACCAACAGATAGATTTAGAGCAGTAACAGCACACAGAGATTTATATGCTTCTATTGATAAAAATATAGATATTTTAGAAGGTCAAATTAGAAAAATGAAGACAAAAAAGGACCAACAAAATATGACTGATTCTATTCGCAACAAAGAAATTGCAAGAGAAGTAGAAGTGCAGCCAATTGAAGGTGAAATTATTAAAACATTATATTATGAAATCAAACCATTATCACCAGAAGATGCTAAATTAAAATTAGAAGAAAAACCACAAGATAGATTTTTAACATTTATTAATATTGAAACAGGAAAAGTAAATGTTATTTATCGCTTAAAAGATAATAGTAACTATGGTTTAGTAGAGCCAGAAGCTTAAAAGTAAATAAAAAGAAACCTATCTAAATATGTAATCTAAATAGGTTTCTTTTTTGCTGTATAAGTATACAACAAGTATTGTTTCTTAAATGAAACTATTTCATTTGGTTTTCAGCTTGTTGAATTAACTTTTTAACCATTTGTCCACCGATTCTACCAGCATCTCTTGCAGATAAATCACCGTTATAACCTTGTTTTAAGTTAACACCAACTTCACTAGCTACTTCATATTTGAATTTGTTAAGAGCTTCTTTAGCTTCTGGAACTACAGAATGATTGCTATTGTTGTTTGCCATGTCTTTCACCTCCTAGAATGTGATTATTATTCATTTGAAAAAACTATTTAATTGCTTTTTCAGTATTTATGTTGTGCAATAAAAATGAAAATACACTGGAAATTTTTAGAAAATGATATATTTTTTTAATTTAATTAGAGCCAAGAAAATCCATTGACAAATTTCTACAAAAAAGAATATAATATGGGTAAACAAAAAACAATAGATAATATAAGCAAAAGAAGAATTCAAAGAAGATGTATATATAAAATTTATTTTAAATAAACTTTATGTATATCATAAATGAGGAGTAGCTCGAGATGAAAAAAATAAGAAAAATTTTAATGATAGTGGTTTGTATTTTAACAACTTTAGTTGCAGTTGCATTAGTCACAAAATTAACAATTCAAATTTTTGATACCACTGTATATGCAGATGTGGGGAGCTTTGAAGATTATAGTGGTGGCAGTGATTGGGGAGGCTCTTCTTGGGACAGTGATTGGGGCAGCTCTTGGGATGACGATTATGGTTCAAGTAGTGGAATTTTCATTTTTGGTGGAGGCTTTGGCTCACTATTATTTTGGATTATTATCATAGTTATAAGCATAGCTGTTAGCAAGAGCTCTAAAAAAGGTCAAAGAAATAAGGAGTTCTATAATAGGCAGATGGCAAATAATACAGTGAATTTACAAGCCTTAGAAGTTACCCAAACCCAAATTGAAAACAAAATTCAAGTAAATGATCCAGCATTTAATAAAGAGGAATTTGTAGCTTGGAGCAAAAATTTATTTATTAAATTACAACAAGCATGGACAGCAAGAGATTGGTCTACTATTAGAACATTTGAAACAGAAAGTTTATTTGAACAACATAAAAATCAATTACAAGGATATATCAACAATAATCAAATTAATGTAATGGATAGAATTTGTGTAAACTATGCACATTTATATAATTATCGCATAGAAGGAGAAAAAGAAATTTTAACAATAAGGCTAAATTCAAGAATGGAAGATTATATTATAGATGCTACTACAAAACAAGTGCTAAAAGGAGAAAAAGGATTAGATAAAGTTAATACGTATTTACTAACTTTTATTAGAAAAAATGGAGTAAAAACGAAGCCAGGAACAGTAGAGGTTAATACTACAAATTGTCCTAATTGTGGTGCACCAACACAAATTACTTCAAGTGGAAAATGTGATTATTGCGGAAGTGTTATTACAACAGGAGATCATAGCTGGGTACTCTCTAATTTAGAACGAGAAAATGTAAGACTATAAAATTAATTTTTATAAAGGAAAGGAAGAAAAAATTATGGGATTATTTAAGGCAGCCAAAGATGCAATAGGAGGAACTTTAGCAGATCAATGGAAAGAGGCTATTCGATGTGATGACATGACGAATGATGTATTGATGGTAAAGAAAACAACTCCTAATGGAGTTATTAGTAACAAAAGTACTATTATTGTAGCGCCAGGACAATGTGCTGTTATTTTTGATAATGGTAAAGTAATTGATGCAACAGCAGAAGAAGGGTTTTATCAATTTGATAGTTCAACATCTCCGTCTTTTTTTGCAGGAGATTTTGGCAAAACTTTTAAGGAAATGTGGGAGAGATTCACATACAATGGAGCAACGGCAAAGCAACAAGCAGTATTTTTCTTTAATACAAAAGAAATATTAGATAACAAATTTGGAACACCAGCACCTATTCCTTTTCAAGATTGGTCACATCCAATTCCAAATCAAATGACTAATACTTTAACACCAATGAGAGTAGAAATTAAATGTTTTGGAAAATATACTTTTAAAATTAGCAACCCAGCAGTATTTATGCAAGAAATAGCAGGAACAGCAGATAGATACACTAAAGCACAAATTATAGAACAAATGCGTACAGAAGTAATTAGTGTATTTCAGAATTTAGTAAATGAATTAGGATCTGAAAAGCACAAAATTCCAGTACTTGAAATGCCAAGTCAAACAGATGAAATTAGAGCTATGATGAATGAAATGATATTTGATGAACCAATTAGAAGAAGAGGACTTTCTATTGTATGCTTTGCAGTTGAATCAGTAACTTTGGATGAAGATTCAGAGGCAAAAATAGATCAGTATGAATTTAGTTCAAATGCACACTTGCAACAAGGTAAATTAGTAGATGCTTATGCAGAAGCAGTACAAAAAGCTGCTGAAAACAAAAGTGGTTCTATTAATGGATTTATGGGAATTGGTATGATGAACATGGCAACTAATGGAATGACAGGAGGAGCAGCAAATGGACCTTGGCAAAATGTACAAAATAGTCAGGTGGATTTAAATAAACAAAATATTGAAAATGCACCAAAAACAACAGAAGAACAAATGAAAGTAGCAATGGTAGGAATGCAAACACAAAATAGTGATTGGACTTGTGAATGTGGTTCAAAAAACAATGGAAAATTCTGTAGTAATTGTGGAAAAGCAAAACCAGTAGAGGATAAAAAACAATGCCCAAATTGTAAAAAAATAAGTGACAACAATGCAAAATTTTGTATGGATTGTGGAACAAAACTGGATTAAAATATAAAAAATAGAGAAGAATAAAAGAAAGTATATTACCAAAAAGTTAGTAATATACTTTCTGTATTGTAAAAGGAGAGAAAATGTATAAGCTAATAGCGATTGATTTAGACGGCACTTTATTAGATACATATCGGCCAAGCATCCGATAAAAATTGCCAAGCAGTTAAGCAAGCAATGGAAAAAGGAGTAGAAGTAGTTTTAACTACAGGAAGAAGTCCAGCATCTGTTAAAAATTTAGCAGAAGAAACTGGGGCAAATCACTATATTATCTGTGGAAATGGCGCAATTGTTTATGACTTACAAAAACAGGAAACGATTTATCAAAATTTGTTAGATAAGAAAAAAGTATTACAACTAATTCAAATTTGTGAAGAAAATAGTATTTACTATAATGTATATACAGAAAATACGATTATTACGAAAACACTAAATTACAATACACTTTTCTATCATCATGAAAATAGTAGAAAGCCAGATGATAAAAAAACTAATATTCATATTGTAGAAGATATTTATCAATATGTAATGGAGAGAGAAGAAGAAGATTATAGTAAGATGATGATTTGTGATGATAATAACATTATTTTTAGTAGTATTATTAAAAAGCTAAAAATGGTCAAAAATGTAGATGTTTTAGATGTAGGTCATATGTCTAAAAAGATTATTAAAAATGGAACAGAGGAATTTCCATTAGAATATTATTATACAGAAGTTAGTAGCAAAAATGTAGATAAATGGAATGCTATTTTAAAGCTAATTGAGAAGTTAAACATTAATCCAGAAGAAGTAATGACAATAGGAGATAATGTAAATGACCAAACTATGCTAGAAAATGCAGGACTTGGTATTGCAATGAAAAATAGTGCACCATATATCCAAGAAATGGCAGATGAGGTGACTTTAGATAATAACTCGAATGGAGTTGCAGCATCTATTCAAAAACATATTTTAAATAAAGAATAATAAAATAAAAAATGCACATAACTATATTAATAGGAATGTGTATTTTTTAAGGATTATAACGAGGATATGGCTTTGAGATATCTGTTAAACCAACAAGATAATCTAGAGAAACTTGATAAAATTGGGCTAGCTTTATTAAATGGGTAATTGGCATTATTCTTTTTCCACTTTCGTAGTCTGAGTAATATTGTTGTGAAATACCAAGTACTTTTGCAATATCTTTTTGATACAGATCTTTATCTTCACGTAAATTTCTAATTCTACTAAAATTCATAAAATCCCTCCTGAATATAAAAAATATCATAAATAAAATATGATGTATAGACACAAAATATGGAGGAAAAAATGGAAGATAGAACGATTTTGCAGAAGAATAAAATAAATAGAAGTAATGGTATCAGATTAGTTGCTTTAGTAACCATAATTGTGCTTTTAATTTTAGCAGGTATTACTATTACCTATATAATGGGAGACAATAGTATTTTTAAACAAGCAAGTCAGTCAAAATTGGAATACCAAATAGCGAAGGCAAGAGAAAAATTAGAAGTTACCTTGGGGCAAGCTAAAATATTCAAACATACAGACAAAAAATATAATCAAGATGATTATTTAGATCAATTAATGAAAAAAGAAATACCAAATATCAAAATAGCAGACGATATCGTTATTGCAGATGGATATGCTTTTGAAATAGATAGAAGTGAACCAAAGATAGGAAAATATGTAGGGGAAGAGAAAGACTTAGTATTCCCAAAAATAACAACAAATGTAACATTGGCAGCTGATAATAAAACAGCAACAATTCATATAACTGCTCAAGAAGAAAAAAATGGAATTAGTAAAATTGAGATTATACAAGAAGGCTATATATTAGAAACTTATGAATGTGGGAATACAAAGGAGGAAGTGGTAAGAGATTACATAGCAAAACAGAGTGGAATTTATACAATTAAGGTATATGCAGGAGTGACAGCAAGAGAAAAGGCAATAGTGGAAGGCTTAATAGCAAGTGTGAAATATAGTCCAAATGGAAATGAAGAATACAAAAAAGAACATCAAGTAAAAGTATCAGTAGCAGAGGATATAGGAAAGATAAAAAGCATAAAGTACCAATGGCTACAGACAACAGCAGAACCAGCAGAAAGCAGTTTTACAACAGTATGTGCTAATGGAGAAACTATTACAGGAAAAGGCTATACAGGAACATATTATTTATGGACATTATTAGAAACAGAAAGTGGAAAGACAAATATAGAAAGAAGTGAAGGATTTAATTTTGACAATGAAGGACCGACAATATCATCATTTACAGCAACAAAGTATTCAGAAACAGGAATAACATTAAGTGCGACTGCACAAGATTCAGGAACTGGTGTGACCAAATTTGAATTTTACATTGATGATATACTAACAGGAACTGAGACCTGTATAGCAACAACAGAAAGTGTAACTAAAAGTAAAACGATAACAGGCTTGAGCACAGGAAGTCATGAATGTATGGTAAAAGTATATGATGCCAAAAATAATAATAATGATAAAGAGGTATCAGGTACTACTAAATTATATACTTGGGAAAGATGGGAGGCTGAAGAAAATATAGTTTATGCATATAATATAACTAGAGAAAGAGTAACGTTTATGAGTACACAAAGATATTGGAATGATTCTAACAAAATGGGATTTGATTTTGATACATCTACTGGAAGGTTTAGTTTAAAAGACAAAAATGCGAATACTGTGAATGGCTCCTCTAGCTATGGGGTAGGGAGAATATTCATTCCTGTAAATCGTGATACACAGTTATGGAAGATAGTCTCATTTGAGATTGCACAGAATAATATGTATTATTACTACATGGCAGATGTATATAAATCTTATGAAAAGTCAAGAAGCTATAGCAAAGGAACTTCAAAATATAAGGATGTTTATTCAAATAATAAACTTACTTACCCATTAAATAATGTTCAGGGAGATTATTGGTATGTGTATAAAGGTCTTGAGTGAAATTCCAACATGCCTCAATAAAAAAGTATAAAAAATGAAAAAATGTACACAACTATTATTAATAGAAGTGTGCTTTTTATATGCACAAAAGTGAAAGGAGAATATTTTTATGGATAAGAAAGATAAAATTGGAAATATGGAAGAAGTGGAAGATGTTACAAAATATGGGGAGTTTGTTTCATCCTATTTTGCTTGGCTTACATTAGAACATCAAAAACAAAATGCAAAAAAATTGGAGGAGATGACAAAGGAATAGTTCACAAAATATTCACAAAAAACATATTGACAAACAAAAAAAAGAGAGTATAATGAAATCATAGGTCAAAGAAAGTCAAAGTCTAACAAAAAATAAAAACAAATTATACTTATAAATGACCAAAGAAAAGGAAGTGATGGAGTGAGAATATCTGATATCATAGAAGACTTTATTAAGGAAATGTTTTCAGAAGATGATTCCATTGAAATACAAAGAAATGATTTAGCAGAATATTTTAATTGTGTACCATCTCAAATTAATTATGTTATAGCAACAAGATTTAAGCCATCACAGGGATATTATGTAGAAAGTAAACGTGGTGGTGGTGGACATATTAAAATTACTAAAGTGAACATCACAAAAAGTAACTATTTAATGCATGCAATTAGTAGTATTGATAATAAAATAACAGCACAGGAGGTAGACATTTTTATTAGCAATTTCTTATCACAGGAAATCATTTCTGAAACAGAAGCAAAACTTTTAAAAGTAGCAACAAGTGATAATGTATTAATAGTATCACAAGAGATAAAAGATAATTTAAGAGCCAATATTTTTAAAAATATGTTAATTAACTTAGTAGAAGATTAAACATAAAAAATATAGAGGAGGTTGATTTTTATGTTATGTCAAAATTGTGGAAAAAATGAAGTGAATTTTCGTTATACTCAAATTATTAATGGGGTAAAAAAGGAAATGGCACTTTGTGATAAATGTGCAAGAAGTTTAGGGTTAGAAAGTTTAGATTTTAATATGCCTATTAACTTTTCAAACTTTTTAGGTGACTTTTTGAGTGTTGCAGCAGATACAGGAATTCTCCCAACTTTTACAAAAACAGGGGTGTTACAATGCGATGAATGTGGAATGAGTTATAATGAATTTGTAGATACAGGTAAATTAGGCTGTAGTCATTGTTATGACGTTTTTGCAAATGCATTAGATCCAGTTTTTAAAAATATCCATGGTTCTAGTAATCATATAGGAAGAAGAAGTAAGTTATCAAAAATAGAGAAAGAAAAAGTTGCAGAAGATGTAGAAAAGGCACATAAAAAAGTAGCTAAAACAACTGAAAAAATACAGAAAAAAGATGAAAAGCAAGAAAAAATAGATAAATTAAATGATGACCTAAAACTAGCAATCAAAGAAGAACGATATGAAGATGCGGCAAAAATAAGAGACAAAATTAAGAAGTTGTGTTAGTGCTTTAGCACTTACAAACTTCTATATCCAGCAACGCTGGGAAAGAGTTGTGTTAGTGCTTTA
>CAQZSK010000019.1 GCA_948934525.1 uncultured Clostridia bacterium | reverse complement strand
CATCTGCCTTACAAGCAGGAGGTCATAGGTTCGAGCCCTATTGCGCCCACCATTTCTATTTTTTTGCTTGAAATTGAATAGCAGTAAATTTTATTTACGGCCTGGTAGTTCAGTTGGTTAGAACGCTAGCCTGTCACGCTAGAGGTCGACGGTTCGAGCCCGTTCCAGGTCGCCATTTTTTTTGTTTATATGCCTCGATAGCTCAGTTGGTAGAGCAAGGGACTGAAAATCCCTGTGTCACTGGTTCGATTCCAGTTCGAGGCACCAAGATTTACTCGTATCTATTTGGATACGAGTAAATAATAATTTAAAAAAAGAAAAATGTCAATAGAAAAGAGAAAAAAATGTATATAAAAAATTTAAAAGAATTTAGAAAAAACAAAAATTTAACACAAGAGAATATTGCAGAAATATTAGAAACAACAAGAGAACAGTATTCAAGATATGAAACGGGTAAAAGAGATTTACCAATTAACCACCTAATAACACTTGCAGAATTTTATGAAAAGACAACTGACGAATTATTAGGAATAAAATAGAAAGGAGAAAAACTAATGAAAAATAAAATTAAAGCAAAAGTAATAAGTGCTATAATAGGAATAGTAGCAATAATTGCAATAGACACATTTCTAAGATATATTACTGGAGAAAGTTTTATACTTCAAATAATAAAAGCATTATAAAAGAGAAGAATTATCTTCTCTTTTTTTGAAAAAAAGGAATATTAGAAAGAGGAGTATATTTTACATTTCTAGCAATAGCTATCTGCTGTGCTATGTGTACATATACTTCTGTCATATATAATGTAGTATGGCCAAGAATAATCTTAAGACTAAGAGGATCACCACCGTAAATAATAAAATATGTAGCAAAAGTATGTCGTAAATAATGAGGATACAAAGTAGTATAACCCAATTTATTCCTTAAATTAATCAATATCCTGCGAACTGCAGAAGTAGTAAGCTTATTATTTTTTATATCTACAAAAAGAAAACTGGAAACTTTTTTATTAATATCTAAATAATTATAAAAATAATACAATGTAGTATCTGAAAGAGGAACTAAACGTTCTTTATTACCTTTTCCATGCACCTTAATCAAATGCATATCTGTCTGAATATCATCTACTTCTAAATTTATCATTTCTGAAACACGAAGGCCACAATCTAACATAAAAGAAATCATTAGCAAATTTCTAGCCCCATAAAAAGTATTTTCATCATAACTAGAATATATTTCTTCAATTTGTACTTCTGACAACACAACAATAGTTTTTTTACCGAACCTTATATGTGCTAAGACCAGAAACAATATCTTTTCTTAAAAATTTATTTCTATAACAAAAATTTAAAAATACACGAACTGCAGTAAGTGAAGTTTTAATTGTCGCTTCTGAAACATTCTTACTTTTTAAATATAACAAATAATTATCATAATCTCCAGAACAGAGCTTACTAACATTTTTATCATTAACAAAATTAATAAAATAACCAATACGTTGCTTATAATAATTAATAGTTTCTATAGAATTATTTTTAAGCTGTTGCTGATATAAAAATTTATTTAATGCAATACTACATTTCATCAAATAACCTCTTTGAATTCAAACGGATTAAAATCAACAATATTCTCGTAATTAATATCTAACATTTGAGAAAAATCAACTCCAGCTTTTTTTAAGTCTCTTACATTTGTATAATAAACATTATGTGATGTTCTGGCCTTAACTAAGTTAATACCATCAACAACTAAAGATAAATAAAAACTATATAAACGATTTGCTTTTCTAGTATCAAATAAAGTATTTAATCTTTTTTCAACTTCTTCTTTACTTCTAACCACTTTTAAATCACTATCATACATTTTTAATAATTTCATAAATTCATCACTCCAAATATTTCTTAACTCATTATAACATATATTTCTAACTCTTATGTATTTTTTATCATATAAATTAACTAACTTTTTCTTTTTTATTTCAACCTCAAATCTAATAAAACCTTGAATAACAGTCAGATAATTAATTAAATCAAAAGAAGTATTTTTAAATTTATTTATATCATGTTTCTTAAATTCAGCATATTTATTATAAACTTTTAGAGTGGTAGAGGAACCAGCATAATAAATACCAGTACCACCAAAATCACCATAATTTTTTAACTGTCTACGTGGATAGCTACATAGACTTAAATTATTCAAATATCCTAAAACATTCTTTTGATTTTCTAAATCAAAACAAATTGCAATATCTATTCTATTAACAAACCAATGTTGCAAGTTTGGAAGAATTACATCATAAGCATTTTCAACAATTTGTTTTAAACCCAATACTATCTCAGACAAATTATAATATCCATCATGACTATTATAACCTTTTACAATTTTATGATAACTTCCGTTCAACCTCAAGCACATATCCATTAGTAAATCTATATTTAACTCCAGAATCAACTCGAACAGACAAAGAACTATCATAAGAACCGTTCCAAATGATCATTTATAATATTATAATAAATTTCTCCAGTTGCAGCATGATAACTAGTCTTTACTATACTATTACTACATATTTTATCATAAATCTTTTTATTAATCATAGTATATATCTTAACAGTATCTATCATAAACTTTTATCTCCTGTTCTACTTTAATCCAAGTAAATTATCTATTGTTGTTCCATAAAATTTTGCGAGTGTTATTAAATGCTTAATTGGTAAATCTCTTTTGCCTTTTTCATACCTATAGTATTGTTGGCTCGTCATTCCTAAAATCTTCCCAATATCCTCTTGAGTTAATTCTCTACTTTCTCTATAACTTCTTAAATTTTGAAAATACATTATTTCACCTCAAATTTTTCGATTTTTTATAAATTTGTACCAATATTGGTACACTCGGAGGGTGTTACTAAGAACCCTCCGAAAATGTAATTATATTAATCATACATAATAACGTTTCTAATACTTCCATTTTCTATCGTTCATAAACAACCTCAATTTTATTTTCAAAGTGCTTTTTTTATGATTTTTAACATATTTTTATTTACGAAATGCAAGTAGTCATAACCTAAATAGACATTTCCTTGCATTTCATAAAAATATGTTTTTTTTAAATCATTAAAGCACATTGAAAACAAAATAAAAGGAGGTGTTAATAATGAATACTGAACAATATATAAAAGAGCAAATTAAATTATTAAAAAAACAATTATCAACAGCAAACCAAAAAGATAAATACCTTATAGGTTATATAGATGGCTGTATCGAAACTTATGAAAATATTGTTAAAAAGTTAGAAGAAGAGGAATAAGTCTCTTCTTTTTTCTTTCTCTCATACGCCGAGAGGCTTTTCACTAAAACGTTGCGCCGTTTTATCACGCAGAATAAGCTGACCTTTGATAGCACAATTCACTAATGGAAATTACTTTTTCATATTTTTAAAATAATCTGATAATGCCCAATTAAAAACTTCTTTAAGACTATAACAATTTTCTCTGCAGTATTTTATTAATTCATTATAATTTTCTTTTTCTAATTCTGTTGTAATTTTTAAAAATTCAATATTACTATTTATATAGCTATGTCTACCCAAATAAATCACTCCTTATCTATATAATTTCTATAGCAAAAAGCTGGGTTTTTATCACACAAAACAAGTAAAACTCGCTTAATCTATACTAAGTGGAATTTTACGAATTATCCAAATCATTATCTTATAAATATGCTCAAAGCCGATATAGTGCAACAGCAACAAGGGCAACAGTCTTAAGTGTATTTACATTAACAAAAAAACTCAAAAAATCTAAATTATCAAAAACTAAAGATAAATATGTATCAATAGCAGCCTTTGCACCGAGCAGGAAACTGAGGTAAATTAATCCACGAAAATAACAATTGAATAACACCGAGTACATAAAATCATAATAGTTTCTAAGATCATAATTTGCCATTTCTCCTTTTACCATAATAATTATAATGAGCACGTCTATTCTCCAAAGTAATTCTTTCTCTCTTAAATTTTTCTTGCGTTTGTAAACTACCATCAACACCTTCAGAAATAATATCTAAACCGCCATCATATTGACCACCGAAAGATATCAACAAAAGTATTTTTGGCTAACACTATCAAGCACAAATAAAGAATAACGTCTACTACAGTTAAGTAAATATCATGAATATTTTTTAAAGTATCATTAGTAAGCAAAGCATTTAAATCATAAGAAAAAGCTGGAATTAACTTTGCTCCCATAAATTCAAAACCATCCCCAGAAATTACAGCAGAACCTGTAGCACTAAGTTCCCCAATACGATTTAAAAAATCTACTACTAAATCAACGGGGTAATACAAAGCACCTAATCTATCAGATAACCAATCATTCATATTATTAATCCAGTTCGTAAAGAAATCATCTGAAGGGATAAACAATGACTTAATAAGATTAGCCATAAGTTCTAACAGTTTATATACAAAAAAATTTTCAGAAAAGGGATTAATAAAATTTAAGACTTCCTTTAAAGTATCCCAAATCCCTTTATTTGTTTTATTCTGTTCTTCTTGCAATTCAAGTTGCTTATCTTTTTCATTCTGTTCTTTATCTTCAGCAGAAATTTCACCACACACGAAACTTTCATAACAAAGTTCTTCAGTTCCTTTTTTTATAATAAACTCATATTTATATCCTGGCATAAAAACAAAAAATTTAGAAGAGGGGATAGAAAATATACTATTAGTTCCTGCAGCATTAGTTAGAGTTAATCCTTCCATAGAACTATCTAAATCAAATTTTTTGGTTTTATTTAAATAATAAGTGAAATCAGAACCATTCGAAACTGGTCTTAATTCATTAACAGATAATGTTAAATTATCATCAATAGAAAAATCACCAGTATTAATGACTAAACTTTTAAAATTACCACTTGTAACTTCATCTTTATTTACTATAAATGGATTTTTTCCTACTTCTTTAAAAACGATATTTCCATCCAAATCTTTAAGATTAAATGTTGAATAAATAAGACCAGTACCCATAGAAGATACAGAGAAAGCTGTATCTGAATTATATTCGACATTGTTGCGAAGAACTCTAAATTTACCATTATCGTAGGCTCCTTGGAAACATGTACCACGAACACGAACCAAATCATTAGGTAACACAACAGGTTCAATAGTAGAAGAAAATAACATAAGATATTGAAACTCACCTTTATAATGATAAGGGAACACAAAAGTAAATTCTTTTAAATTTTCTTCTATATCTCCAAAATCAAGTTTTTTGCCTTCATAATTTACAATAAAATTTGCACTACAAACAGAAGATAACAAAAAAGAAAATATTATAAAAAATATCAAAGTAATCAAAATAAACTTATTTTTCATAAAATCTCCTTTCTTATTATCTTCTTAATCTTAATATTGATTTAAAAAATAAATATAAAAATATAACACTACACATAAACAAATTACTAGCTAATAACAAAGTATTATCATAATTACTAGCAGCATTTAAGCGCAAATCAGGATTTACTAATGTAATAGCACTATTAGAAACAGTTGCATTTGTATAAATAAACTCTGCTGAATTAATATTGATAATCTTAGTTAAATCGCTACTAACTAAAGTATCCCTAGAGTGAATAGAAGAATTATAATTTCTAGAAGAGCTATCAATATTTATCTGAATAGCATTAATTAAATCAAAAGTGGTAGATGAAGTAGCTTTTATTTCTTTTTTACTAAAATAAATACAAATATCATAAATATTATCGTTTTCCGTTATAGTATGACAAACATAATAGTTATAACCTAATCTACGATATGTATTTATTAAACTTAAAACATAATCAATTTCTTGTTGACTAAACATACTTACAACCTTTCACATAAAAAATTATGAAAAAGCTAACAGAACAACTTTGCGCAATGCGCAAAGTTATTCTTCCTTTTTAGCTGTTTTTTTCTCATAATCTTTTATAGTTTTTTTCTTCATAATTTTTTCGGCCACAAAAGCTCCAACATTAATAATTACACATAATACAAAACTAACAATTAAAAAACTAAGTAGAATCTTGATCATAATTTTTTCTCCATTTCTTAAATTTCTATTTTCTTATCTAAAATCATACTTAATGTAAAATTAGTCATCTTTGCTACTAAGCCAAAAATAAGAGCAAAAGGGAAAGAATAACTAAGCAAACTAACAACTAAATTAATTACAACAGACCAGTCCATAAAACCACCTAACTTTCATATATATTACCAGGGCGAGAAACACCTTGCCATTCATTCCTATAACGTCTCATTTTTTTATATGTATCATAGCTTTCATACATTTTAGGAGAATGAAACCATATAGAGCGCTTTTTTACTTCCATCTTAACCTTTCCATTTTCTTCACGAATAGTAGCTCCATCTATTAACTTATTAAACTGAATACAACCTAAAATCTTTCTGCAAATAACAAGATTTTTTACTTGCTCTCGAAGTGGCTTGGCAACTCTCATAAACTGCTGAGAAGTACCGAACAATTTGTTTTCGCTGCTTCCTCTGTTGTGCAACCTCAATCATAACCTCAATCGGAATGTTCTTACTTTCTAATGAATTAAACTCTAAGTGTATTTCATCAATTAGATAAACTACACCTGCATAACCGATTTTCAATCGAAGTCAAACTCTGTAAGCCTTGATATTCAATAACTTTACAAAGAGGATTAAGGCCGCTTAATTTCTACATTAGTACAGATTTTTACAGCAGGATATTGCCAACTAAGCTTTTTTACATAATCAACTGCAGAAAGAGTCTTACCTTCACCTTGTGCACCGACAAAAAATCAATAAGCCATCTGGTCGAAAATACTCGGGATGTTCTTTATAGAATTTTCTTTTATATCTTCTAATCGCAAAAAAATTCAATGGATTTTTACTTCCATCAAGACAAGAATAATCAACCATTCAACTTTTTAGACCTTTCTTGATACTGTTCAAAAACTAAACTATCACAAAACTTTAACACAAAAAGTGCCATTTCATATTGTTTTAGTTCTTCTTGAATAACACAATCTTCTGAATTTAATTTTAAAATGTCTTTACAATATCTAATCTTATTTTTCATAAAATCTATACAATCAAGTCCATAACCATGAAAAAGCTTTAAATTATCTACTAAGTCTTTATCACTAACTAAACTAAGTAAAAAATCCTCTTTGGGATATAATTTTTTTAATTGTTCTTCAACAAATTCCATTTTTCTTTAAACCGTCCTTATAAAATTTATCTAATTTTTGACAAACAAACTCACAATATTTAAAACTTTTATAATCATCACGAGAAATAGAAACAGTAACGAATTCATTTTCATTTTCAATACCTTCGTTTTTTAAATATTCATTCATCTTATTTAATCTTAAAATAGCTAAGTCATTTTTTTCTATACTTTCTTTTAAACTTCTAACAACTTCCTGACGAGAAGGTTTTATATTATTTTTATTCTTAAAAAAATTATTCTTTTTATACATAAATCCTCCTATAAATGAGGGCGTAGCTAGTATTTCTACTAGCTACTAAAGGAAGAATACTAAACAGTAATTCTGCCACCCATAACAGCACTTCTAAAGATTTTAACAATCTTACGAATACCAAACCACATAAATACATACACAATACCAAAGCTAATAAGCCCTGCAATAAGTGTAATAATTTGAGCTGGTGTTACGGCTGATGTTAAAGCAGTAATTACTGCGCTAAAATCTAATCCTGCCATACCTTCTACAACTACATTTTCCATATCGGAAAATCTCCTTTCATTAGTATTTTAGCTAAAATATTGATTACCTAAGCTCAATATCAAAAGCTAATCCCTTACTATTTTTCGATTTTTTGTACTTTCTCTGGGATAACACGAACACCATTACTATAGAATTTCACAGAGCATTCTAATCCGATTTTATCGTAGGGTTTAAACATTCTTAATTGATTTACTAAATTAGTTTCACTTTCTGCAATCTTAAATTTAACATCAATTATTTTTCCATCATCTTGTAATTCATCTACAGATAATCTATAAGAAGCAGGATACTTAATCAAATTACCAGAACTGTTCTTAAATTCTCCTGGTTCTACAAATTCTACACTCTTAAAAACAAAATTTCCTTGACATTTCATAATTTTAATTCCTTTCAAAAATAAATTCGTAACCAAAATAGTTACGAATAACTGAAAATCCCTGTGTCACTGGTTCGATTCCAGTTCGAGGCACCAAATAGTTTCAGTAGTAAGGATTAGTCAATCTTACTATTGTTTTTTTTTCTATCAAAATTTGAAAATTGTGTGGTGTTGTAGTATAATATTGTGTGATATGGATAATATTCTGTGTCATTTTTCCTATTTTCACTAATTAGTGAGAGGGGATAGAATTCTAACTTTTTAGTTTTGTACCCTAATGAATAATCAGCAATAAATGTTAGGAGGAAAGATTATGGCCAATATCACTACAAATGCAGATACTTTTCAAGAACTTTTGAATGAACGGACTATGAAAATTAAAGGTTCTGGAAGGATGAAGGAAATTGAGGAAAGGAAGTATAAAGATGGAACTGGTATTAAGTTGATGACAGTTGACTCAGCAATAGCAGATGTTAATATTGTAGCTTCTAATTCTTCAAAGATTGAAGCACACCTTTATGGACGATTAGACGAAGAAGATGATGTAGAATTTGAGATTGATACAGTAAATGTCTTTGAAGTCAGAATTAGACTAAAGTTTACAGGCTGTTGCTATTATAGTAAACTGAAGTTGGATATTACTGTACCACATAAAATGTTTAGGGTAATTAATGTAAAAAGCTTGTCAGCAGATATTACTTTGGACAAAGAAATTTCAGCAGAATTTTTAAAAGTGAGAACCAAGTTTGGAAGCGTAGAGGTAATAGCAAAATTGGCAGAGATGGATATTACTACGACAAGTGGAGATGTTGAGCTCTGTATTGATGCTACAAAGAATATCAAAATTAAGGTAACCACAACAACTGGTGATGTATCAATGGAATTTCATAATATTGGATCGATTAACTTGTCTGAAAAGACAAAGAAAAGAGCTGTCAAAAACCGGCATAAAGGTGGTGTGGGACATACTGCGTATGTGGATGTTTCTACACTATGTGGAGATGTCAGAATTAGATAATTTTGGTGATATTGCTTAATTTTATGACCTGTGTTATTTTTTATAACACAGGTCATTTCTTACTTTTTATCGTTGGTTTCATATTTGGACAAATCAGTATTATCTAGAGCATATTTGATGCAACTCACAAGAACATTATTAAAACTCATATCTTCTACTTGAGCAATTTTTCTTAAAGTATTATCAATACTTTCTGGAAGTCTAATAGACAATTTTACATTACTATCTTTGTATTTTTCAATTTCAAACATAATTTACCACCTCAGTACTATTTTGCCATAAAGGGAAATACTAAAATACCATACAAAAAGGAATACAAAAGTATTGCATAAAATTAAATTGTGTGATACTATGATAGCATATAAAAATAAGGGGGAATATAAATTATGGAAGAAAATGAAGTTAAAAAGAAAACAGTGAAAGGAAAAGTAATAGCGATTATTATTGGAATAATTGTGGTTGCTATTATTGCGGTTGGTGGATATGTTTTACCAACTTATGTATTTCCAAATTCCTATATAGCAGCAATAGAAAAGTCTTATGACAATAAAGAGTATCAGGAAACAGCTAAATATTTTAATAAGTTGTCTAATATTAAGACATATTTAAAAGAGGATGAAGAGAAATATCATAAACTAGAACAAAAGGTAAATCTAGCTTATGGATTAGAGCAATTTGAAAATAAAGAATTTAAAAAAGCTTTGGAAGCTTTAGAAAAGGTTGAAAACAAAACAGAGGAATTAAGTAAAAAGTTAAATGACACCTATTATGAAGTAGGAAAAGAATGTGTACAAAATAAGGAATACGAAGAAGCTGTTAAACATTTAGAAGCAGTAAAAGATAAACAAGATAGTAGTACATTATTAGATGAAGCTTGTTATTATACTGCTGTAAAATATTTAGAGGAAAAAAACTATGCACAAGCGGCACATAATATTGATAAAGTCAAAAATGAAAAATATGAAAATTTAAAAGAAACAAAACAGAAAATACATTATGAATTTGGAAAACAATACTTTGAAGGAAATGATTATGAAAAAGCATTAGAGCATTTTAAGATATCTAAAGGATATGCAGATACAGCTACATATCTTGGAAAATGTGCTATGGTAGAAGCAGAAAAAGCGATAGAAGCAGGAGAAGCTAATAAAGCTAAAAAACTCTATGAAACCATACCTGATAATGCAGAATATAATGGGATAAAAGCATCTGATAGAAAAAAACAATTAAAAAAATATCAAGCTTTATTAAATGTTTCAGGAGAATGGAAATCTACAAAAGAATACCTAGAATCTAGACATGTTTGGAGATATGATGGAAGCTGGGATAATTGGTATAATAATGAACCAACACCAACTTCAATTATTAGTTTAAAAACATATTTAAATAAAGATGGAACAGCAACATTAAAGGGAACAGCTAAATTTTATGCATATAATAACTATTCTTCAATATCTCAATATTGTAATTCTTACTTAACAACAAGAAATATAGAATTTAAAAATATTACTTCTATACCAGCATCAAAGAATTTAGGAAATAATACAAAATTAACTTATTCTAATGGAAAGTTTACTATTAAATACAGTAAAAAAGATGAGTATTCAGCAAATTTCTATAATGTATATAATTCTACTGTTACTTATGGCAAAAAAACAAAAACTTATTAAAAGAAAAGAGGCTTTAAAAAATGAAGAATAAAAGGTTAGTTACAGTTTTCATTGTACTGTTAGTTGCCATTGCAGCAGGTGTAGGAATATTTACAATTATTTCAAAGAATACAGGAGCAACACCTAAGAGTTTGATCAAGAAAGCTGAAATTTTAGACTGGGAAAAGGTAAATAAAGAAATATCTAAAAATGAAGCTAGAGCAGAAGATTATGAAAACAAATGGTATATATTTTGCGGAAAAGTAAAACAAATTAATGCAACAGAATGCAAAGTAGAAACAATAAAAAAGGCTAAAAATAGTAGTACTGCAATACTATCTGTCAAATTAGAAAAAGAAGTTTTAAAAGAATTAAAAATGGGAGATACTATTACTGTAGTAGGTAATTTGCATAATGCAACAACTTTTCCCACATTAGTAGATGCCATTCAGTTAAATGATGAAATAATAAAAGAAAACCTAGTAGTAGCTGTAGCTTCGAAAAAAGGATATTTTGACGAATATTTTTATGATTATCAGTATGATAGTAGTGTAGGAAAGATTACAAAATATACAAAAAACGGAGGAACAGGAGAAGGAAAATATACTCTTGTTTATGATGCAGAAGGAAATCTAGTCCAAGAGATAAGAGAGCCTTTTTCAAGTTCGCTTTATGCTACTGATGTTACTACTTATACCTATAATAAGGATGGAACTATTGCAACAGAAACTGTTACAGAGGTAAAAGATAAAAAGGAAAAAATAGGAGCTGTACGTAATTATAGTTATGAAAAAGATTCAGAAGGTAGAATAAAAAAGCAGACAATGATTAATATTACAGGAGATAATTATAAATTAGTTTATGAATATAAATATGAAGGAGATAAAGTAGTAGAAGAAAAACAAACAAGTCCACATTCTATTTATAAAATAAACTATGAGTATGACCAGTTTGGCAATATCATAAAAGAAAGATCCTATAATGTAAAAAAGCCAAGTTCTGTAACAACAACTACTTATATTTATGATGTTGTGGCTAAAAAATAGAAAATTTTGAATTTAACCAAAAGAAGTAGTTTAAGAAATGAACTACTTCTTTTTTTGGGAGGCTTATGATATAATCAGCAATAGTAAAAATAAAAGGAGTAAACAATGAGAGAAAAAATAAAACAAAATTGGAGTATGATTACAGTAATTATTGCTATCTTAATTACAAGCATTTGTATGACAATATTCATTACCAAAAAGAAAGGATGGCATGAAGATGAAATCTTTTCTTATGGTTCTTCTAACTGCAAATATGATAATTTATTGCAAAGGTTTGATTATAAAGATTCACTCAACCAACTAATTGATGAAAAGATAATGGATAGTAATCCTTTAAAAATGATAGAAAATATTACATACTATCTAGGACACCAAGAGGAGTTTAGGCAAGAATTAGGCTCAAAAATAGAAAAGGAAGTACCAGTATGGAAAACAAATGAACAAGCAAAAGATTATATGACTGTGTCATCAGATGAGATACTAAGCTATTGGTCAGTTTATTATAATCAAGCAAGAGATGTACACCCACCATTATTTTATATGCTTGTTCACTTAGTATCATCTTTTTACTTAAATCATTTTTCAAAATACATTATTTTTATAATAAATCTTGTCTTTTATATAGCAAGTTGCTATATAATCCATAAAATGATGAAGTTATTTGGCAAAGAAAAATTATCAGCAATTACCATTTTACTATATGGCCTAAGCATAGGAGCTATCTCTATTGTAATGTTCCAAAGAATGTATATCATGCTCACTTTCTTTATGCTACTATACTTGTATTTGAATTTGAAGATAACTAAGAACTCTTTTGAAATAGACAAAAAGCTAAAAAGACAACTAACTTGGACTATTTTTTTAGGATTTTTGACACAATACTATTTTTGCATTTATGTGGTTATGATAGCAGGGATTATGTGTATCCTTTTGGGAAAAAATAAAAAAGTAGATATGTTAAAACACTACATTTGGTGTCATATTAAAGCAGCACTAATTGGCATATTAATATTCCCAGCAAGCATTTATCATATTTTCTTTTCCTATAGAGGAGTTGCAGGAGGTACTGCAGAAGTAGGATACATAGGAAGAGTAAAAGAATATTTAGAGATGATTTTCTATGCGTTTAGTATTCCAAAAGAATTAGGATATGGGATATCATTTATTTTAGTCATTTTGCTGATATATAAATTAATCAAAGGAAAAAGAAAAGATAGGATTGTACTGATTACAATTCCTGTGGTGTTATTTACCTTAGTAATTGCTAAAATAGCACCATATATGAATATACGATATATAGCACCAGTTTTTCCAATCATTTGCATTGGAGTAATATTAAGTGTAAATAGTATAATAAAAGAGATATTAAGTTTTGTCATTAAAACAGAAGTAAAATATGCAGGAATAGTGGTGATTGCTTTAATAATAGCTAGTATTTCTGTGTATGGTTTACTCAATAGCAAACCACAATTTCTATATGAAGAATATGAGCAAAGGATAGAAATTGCTGAAAAATATCAAGATAAAAAAATGGTCTATGTAGGTGGAGCAAATTTTAATCACTTGCAAGATATGGAGGAATTTTTAAGGTATCACAATTTTATCATTACTACTACTTGGGAATTAGAAGTGTTAAAAGACAATGAAGGATTAAAGAATGAAAAAGAATTTATTTTAAATGTGAAATGTTGGATACAAGATTTTGATGAGAATTTGCAAAAGGTATTAGAATATACAAATGCAAAAGATTATGAACTACTAGTAGATGATGGACAAAGCAGAGTATATAAAGTAACAAGAACCTAAGAATAACTTTCTAGAAATATCATAAGATGTAATAAAAATTGCATTTTATGATATTTTTTAGGAGGAAAGAAAATTGATACAAATTAATGAAAATTTTTTAAACTTAAAGGATAATTACTTGTTCTCAACAATTCATCAAAAAGTGGAAGAATTCAAAAAAGAAAATTCAAACAGAAAAATCATTTCGTTAGGAATAGGGGATGTTACACAACCATTGCCAAGCAGTATTACAAAAGCAATGGAAAAAGCTTGCCAAGAGATGAGTGATATCACTACTTTTAAAGGGTATGGACCAGAGCAGGGATATGAATTCTTAAGAGAAGAGATTCAAAAAGAAGATTATGAAAAACGAGGAATTTACATAGACAAAGACGAGATTTTTATATCGGATGGAGCGAAATGTGATACAGCAAATATTACAGAACTATTTGATATGAATAGTAAGGTAGCAATTACAGATCCTGTTTATCCAGTATATTTAGATAGCAATATTATTGCAGGAAGAAAAGACATTAACTATTTACCTTGTACCAAGGAAAATAATTTTGTGCCAGAACTTCCAAAAGAAAGATGTGATATCATTTATTTATGTTATCCGAATAATCCAACAGGAACTGTTTTAACAAAGGAACAACTAAAAATATGGGTAGATTATGCAAAAGAAAATAAATCGATACTTCTGTTTGATTCGGCATATGAAAGATATATAACTCAAGAAGAAATTCCACACTCTATTTATGAAATAGAAGGAGCAAGAGAGGTTGCAATAGAATTTAGAAGTTTTTCAAAGACTGCAGGATTTACAGGCGTTAGATGTGCTTATCTAGTGATACCAAAAGAATTAAAGGGATATACAAAGCAAGGAAAAGAAAGATTTCTTCATTCTCTATGGAAAAGAAGATGTAGTTGTAAGTTTAATGGGGTGTCATATATCACACAAAAAGGAGCAGAGGCAGTTTATACAGAAGAAGGACAAAAACAAGTGCAAAGGAATATTCAGTATTATTTAGAAAATGTCAGTATTTTAAAAGAGGGATTACAAAAATTAGGGTATGAGATTTATGGGGGTATTAATTCACCATATATTTGGCTTAGAGTTCCAAATAACAAAACCTCTTGGGAATTTTTTGATGAGTTATTGACAAAAGCAAATATTGTGGGGACGCCAGGAAGCGGATTTGGAAATGCAGGAGAGGGATATTTTAGACTAACAGCTTTTGGACAAAGAGAAGAAATCTTAGAGGCAATGGAAAAAATAAAAAGAATGGGGTAATTAGTTGTAACAAATATAGAAATAGGATATAATAAGGAAGCAATGATAAGAAAGAGGAAGAATATGAATAGATTTCAAGAGTGTAGAAAAACATATCCAGAATTTTGGTACAATAGTTATTCATCTTATGAAGATGAGAAAACAATATATTTAGAATATGAGTTTGAAATACCAAATTTAACGAAATTTTATCCTAAGCTACAAATAGCAAAAAAGAATTTACCATTAAAAAGCTTAAACTCGATACAAGTTAATAATATGGTATTTCATATTGGACTAGTAGAATTAATTAGTTACTGGAAATCTACTTGCTCACCAAAGGTAGTTATTCAATGTGGTTATTTGAGTGAAGAACAAATTACTTGGTGGAAAAAGCTATATTTCTATGGCTTAGGAGAATTATTTTATCGTAATCAAATTCAAACAGACATGGAAAGCTTTATGGATATAGAATGTAAAGAAATAGAAAAGTTTGAGTATCCAGAAATACAAGAACAATCAGAAGGATATATTATTCCAATTGGCGGAGGAAAAGATTCAGTAGTTACTTTAGAAACATTAAATAGAAGTAAAAATGACTATTGTTTGATTATTAATCCAAAACCTACTACATTAAAATGTGCTCAGATAGCAGGAATGGATGAAGATCATATTATTGAAATTTGTAGGACAATAGATAAAAGTTTAATAGAGTTAAATAGTAAAGGATTTATTAATGGACATACGCCATTTTCTGCAATGTTAGCATTTGTATCCTATTTCATAGCCTATTTAACAGGTAAGAAATATATTGCTTTATCTAATGAAAATAGTGCAAATGAATCTAATATAGTGGGAGAAAAAGTAAATCATCAATACTCTAAAAGTTTTGAATTTGAATGTGATTTTGAAGAATATGCGAGTAAATACTTAAAAGCACCTGTGAAATATTTTAGTTTTTTAAGACCATTAAATGAATTACAAATTGCTAAGATATTTGCAAAATATGAACAATATCATCAGATTTTTAAAAGTTGTAATGTAGGAAGTAAAGGAAAAGAGTGGATATGGTGTTGCAATTGTGCAAAATGTTTATTTGCCTATATTATTTTAAGTCCTTATTTATACTCAGAAAAATTAATTTCCATTTTTGGAGAGGATTTATTTGAAAAGCAAGAATTATTAGATACTTTTTTAGAACTAACAGGAAATAAAGCAACAAAACCATTTGACTGTGTAGGAACTTTTGAAGAAGTAAATTTTGCTATTAGTACAGTCATACAGAAACTAGAGAAAAGTCAGAAAAAATTGCCATACTTGCTAGAGTATTACAAAATGCACTATAATTTGGTTGATACAGTGGAGGATATTACAAAAAGATATAATGATGAAAACAACTTAAATGAAGCGCAAAATGCAATGGTAATAAAAGCACTCTTTCAGAAAGAGTAGAAGGAAATAAGAATGGTTACAGAATTAATTGATTATTTAAAAAATAAAAAAGTAATGATATTGGGTTTTGGAAGAGAGGGAAAATCTACTTACAAATTCATTCGAAAACATTTAAAAGAACAGCTTATTTATATTTCAGACCAAAAAGAAAATTTTTGGTCTGAAGAAGAATTATTGCAGGGAGATGAAAAAATCATATGTTATTCTGGAGAAGAATATTTGGATCATTTAGAAGAATATGATGTGATTATAAAAGCTCCAGGCATTTCTTTTGTAGGAATGGACATCACAGAATATGAGCAAAAGATTACTTCTCAATTAGAACTATTTTTAGAGTTTTTTGATGTTTATACAATTGGAATTACAGGGACTAAAGGAAAAAGTACTACTAGTAGTTTAATGTATCAAATTTTACAAGATCAAGGCAAAAAAAGTATGTTATTAGGAAATATTGGAACACCAGTATGGGATTTTATAGAAGATTTTCAAAAGGATACTATTGCTGTTTTAGAAATGTCTTCTCATCAATTAGAGTATATGAAAAAGTCGCCTAATATTGCTATTCTATTAAATATTTTTCCAGATCATCTAGACCATTATGAATCTTATGAAGCATATGCTAGAGCAAAATGTAATATTTTTGAGCACCAAAATAGTACAGATTATTTTTTATGGAATAGTGATAATGAAATGTTACAACAGTTAGTAGAAAAAACAAAGGGAATAACTTATAGTGTTAGTTTTCTCGGAAGAGAGGAAAGTGAAGTTTATTTAAAGGATGCTGCAGTATTTATCAAAGATAAAAAAGTTTATGATACTAAAGAAAAATGTAAGTTAGTAGGGGATTATAGTTTAAATAATATGATGTTCGTACTGGGTGTTTCAGAAATTTTGAATTTAGATCTAAAACAAACGATTCAAACTATTAAGCAGTTTGAACCATTAAGACATAGATTGCAATTAGTAGGTAATTATGACGAAGTGACTTATTATGATAATAGTATTGCTACCATTCCAGAAGCTACGATAGAAGCGGTTAAAGCACTTCAAAATGTAGATACTTTAATTATTGGAGGAATGGATAGAGGTATTAATTATACAGGGCTAATAAACTTTATTAATCAAAGCGAAGTTAGCAATATTGTTTGTATGCCAAAAACGGGACATGATATTGCTGACAAAATAGAGAAAAGTACTTATCTTGTAAGTAGTATGGAAGAAGCAGTACAAATAGCTAAAAAGGTAACCCAAAAGGGTAAGAGTTGTTTGTTATCTCCAGCAGCTGCAAGCTATGGTTTTTTCAAAAATTTTGAAGAAAAAGGGGACTTATATCAAAAGTTAATTAAATTTTAAGTTGAAAAATATAGAATTTTATAATAGGATTAATAAAAATAAACTAAAGGGGAAACAATGAAAAAAATTATTTATGGATTTGGAATTTTATTCTTAGCACTTATTGTAATTTTAAATGTATTATTTACAGCCCATCTGAATGAACACGAAAATATTGCAATTCATTGGAATAACTTTTTCTATATTGGTGGAATTGCAATATTAGGAGGATTGCTATTTTTAGGTACAAAAAAATTGGACAACTATTTTAATAATGAAGTATCAGAAGACAGAAAAAAGAAGAGAAAGATACTATTGATTGTAGTTTGTACAATATATGTGCTACTCAATATTTTATGGGTTGCATTAGTGAGAATTGGTGTAGGGGCTGATCAAGTACATGTTTGTAATTTAGCACAGACTTTCTATAGAGGAGATTTAGAAGAATTTTTACCTAAAATGACTTATGCGGCTATTCCCTTAAGTGAGTATGTACAAGGATATACACAACAAATTACTTTAGCATTTGTATTTAATATCTGTTTTAAAATATTCCATGCTGATTTATATGTTGTTGTATTAAGATTAATTAACATTGTATGTAATTGTTTAATTGTTTATGGTTTATATAAAATTAGTCAGCAAATTAGTAAACAGTATAAAACAAATAAGGTATTATTATTCACTTTAATCTTAACTTTCTTTCCACTTATTATGCTTTCTAACTTTATTTATGGAGATATTCCAAGCCTAGCTTTATGCTTATTTAGTATCTATTTTATGATGAGATATACAGAAAGCAAAAAATGGAAATATGCTTTGCTAGCTGCATTTTTTATGATGATAGCCTATATGATGAGAATGAACAATTTGATTTTCATTATTGCTACTGTTATTTACTTGCTACTTACTATGTGGAAAGAAATGAAACAAACAAATTGGAAACAAAAAGGTTTTGAGTTAGGAATAATACTAACATTTGTCATCATTTCTATTTTTCCATCGATGTTAGTGAAAAATTACTATATTAATAAACTAGAGCTAGATAAAACAAAATCATATCCAACAATTAGCTATTTTTTGATGGCAATGTCAGAAGCACCAAGAGGCAATGGATGGTATAAAGAGGAAATAGGGGAATATGCATTAAAAAATCCAGAAAAAGCAAGAGAGGAATATCCAGATAGAATAAAAGAAAGATTAAGCTATTTAGCACAAAATCCAGCCTATACTTTTCAGTTTTATACAGACAAGCTTGCTTCGATGTGGGCAGAAAATACCTATTCAGCAGTATGTAGTAATATTTCAAAACAAAATGATCCAATACAAAATTTTAGCGAGCCATTAGAATTCTATCAAAAAGCAGTAATATTAGTGATGGCAATATGTAGTTTAATTGTGCTAATACAGAATAGAAAGAATTTGTCCTTAGAAATATTGTTTTTAATTACCATATTTATAGGTGGTTTTGCATTCCATATTTTATGGGAGGCAAAATCAAGGTATATCATACCATATATTATTGTATTAATGCCTGTGGCAAGTATTGGCATTCGAAAAATAACAAGCACATTTAAATAAAAATCAATAAAAAACTCTTGCGTTTCTTATCAATCTGTGCTATTATATAAGCGGTATTAAATAATACTAATTACCTTTTACTTAGTCTAAGGGAAATAAACTCCAACTTAGTACTCAGTTTAAGGCAAATAAAAATAAGGAGGAATTAATTATGACAAAGGAAAGAAAACAAGAAGTTATTGAAACTTATAGAAGAGAAGACAAAGATACTGGTTCACCAGAAGTTCAAATCGCTCTTTTAACAGAAAGAATCAATGAATTAACAGCTCACTTAAAAGTTCATATGAAAGATAACCATTCTAGAAGAGGACTTTTAAAAATGGTAGGAACAAGAAGAAACTTACTTAACTACCTAGCTAAAAAAGATATTCAAAGATACAGAGATATTGTTGAAAAATTAGGTTTAAGAAAATAAAAGCAAAAATGGGCATTTCTCAAAAAGTAATGCCCATTTTTCCAAGTTTTTTGGATAAACTTGCTACCTAAAAGAAATACTAATAAAAAGGATTTGAATAATATTAAAATTAGAATGTAGCTTGTATTATGAACTATAAATCAAAAGTAGCTTATAATAGAGGTTACGCTAATTTTGTATTGTTTAAATATATTATTTTTAAGACAAACTATTTGTCAGAAAGGAAAAATTTATGTTTAAAATGTATGAAACAGAATTAGCAGGAAGAAAATTAACAATTGAAACAGGAAAAATTGCAGAACTTGCAAATGGAAGTGTTATGGTTCGCTATGGAGAAACTGTTGTTATGGTAAATGTAACATCAGCAAAAGAACCAAAAGAGGGAATTGACTTTTTCCCATTATCAGTAGATTATGAAGAGAAACTATATTCTGTAGGAAAAATCCCTGGAGGTTTTACAAAAAGAGAAGGAAAACCAGCTGACAAAGCTATTTTAACTTCAAGAGCAATTGACAGACCATTAAGACCATTATTCCCAAAGGATTTTAGAAATGATACTTGTGTAGTAGCAACTGTATTATCAGTAGAACCAGATAATAGCCCAGAGGTCTGTGCTATGATTGGTGCATCAGCTGCACTATCTATTTCTGATATTCCATTTGGTGGACCAACAGCAGCTGTGGCTGTTGGATATGTAGATGACCAAATTATAATCAATCCTACTTTAGCACAAAGAGAAAAAAGTAGATTAACTTTAACAGTAGCAGGAACTTTAGAGAAAATTACGATGATTGAAGCAGGTGCTGATGAAATTTCTAATGAAATTATGTTAGAAGCAATTAAACAAGCACATGTGGAAATTAAAAAGATTTGTAACTTTATTACAGATATCAAAAATGAAATCGGAAAACCAAAATTTGAATATAAATCATTTATAACCGATCCAGAAGTATATGCAGAAATTAAAGAAAATTTTGAAGATAGAATGTATCAAGATGTACAAGCTATTGATAAGACTATAAGAGATGCCAATGTAGAAAAAATTACAGAGGATATTACAAACTACTTCATAGAGAAATATGGGGAAGAAGTAGCAGAAGAAAAGAAAACTGACATCGCAGATAGTGTACATGACTTAGAAAAAGCATGTGTTAGAAAAATGATTTTAGAAGAGCATAAACGTCCTGATGGAAGAGCAATTGATCAAATTAGACCTTTATCTTGTGAAGTAGGACTTCTTCCTAGGGTACATGGAAGCGCCATTTTTACAAGAGGACAAACTCAAGTTATGTCTATTGTAACATTAGGTATGAAAAGTGAAGAACAAATGCTAGATGGATTAGATGAAGAAGATGCAAAAAGATATATGCATCAATATAACTTCCCATCATACAGTGTAGGTGAAGCAAGACCTTCAAGAGGTCCAGGAAGAAGAGAAGTAGGACATGGAGCATTAGCTGAAAAAGCATTAGTTCCAGTTATTCCTTCAGAAGACGAATTCCCATATGCGATTCGTGTTGTATCAGAGGTATTATCTTCTAATGGTTCTACATCACAAGCAAGTATTTGTGGAAGTACTTTAGCATTAATGGATGCAGGTGTTCCAATTAAAAAGCCAGTAGCAGGAATTTCAACAGGACTAGTAACAGACAAAAATGACCCAAGCAGATATATTATGCTTACTGACATTCAAGGAATTGAAGATTTCTTTGGAGATATGGATTTCAAAGTTGGTGGAACAAAAGATGGTATTACTGCTATTCAAGTAGACATTAAAATTGATGGACTAACATATGATATTATTGAAGAAGCATTTGAAAGAACAAAAGTAGCAAGAGACCATATTTTAGATGATGTTATGCTACCAGTTATTAATCAGCCAAGAGAAGATATTTCAAAATATGCACCAAAAATTATGACAACAGTAATTAGAACAGATAAGATTAAAGATGTTATCGGACCTAGTGGAAAAATGATTAATAAGATTATTGATGCAACAGGTGTTAAAATTGATATTTCTGATGATGGTAAAGTATTTGTTTATGGAACTGATACAGATAGTTGCCAAAAAGCTATGGATATGATTTTAGATGTTTCAAAAGTAATTGAAGCAGGAAATATCTATACAGGAAAAGTAAGTAGAATTATGAACTTTGGAGCTTTCGTAGACTTAGGTGGAGGAAATGAAGGATTACTACACATTTCTAAAATTTCTAGCAAAAGAGTTGAAAAAGTAGAAGATGTATTAAATGTAGGAGATGAAGTTACTGTTAAAGTTTCTGAAATTGATGACCAAGGTAGAATTAATTTGAATATGAAAGATTTAGAGGTAAATCCTCAATGATAATAATATTAGTCTATAATACGTTTGTCCTTACTGGTCGCAGACTTCGCTGCGACAGGCGCTCATAAACTCGCCTTGCGCGGACTGCACTTTATTATAGACATAATATTTATTATAATTAAGAATTTCTTAAATCTGGTAATAAAAGTTGCAAAAAGAAAATAGCAATAGTATAATTGATAATGTAAAATTTCAAAAAGAGTGAAGAGGAGAGAAAAATGCAATATCTATATATTATACAACAAGCATTAGTGTGGACTGTTACTGTGTTTTGGTTATACCAACTAGTAATTAGTGTTTGTTCATTAATTAAATTAAAAGATAAGCCAATGATAGTCAATAAAAACCATCGTTTTATGGCTATTATTCCAGCACATAATGAAGAAAATGTTGTAGTAGAATTAATAGAAAGTTTGAAGAAACAAGATTATCCAAGAGAATTATATGATATTTATGTCATTGCAGATAATTGTACAGATAACACAGCAGAAGTAGCAAAAAATGCAGGGGCTATCGTTTATGAAAGATTTGACCCTGAAAAGAAAACAAAGGGATATGCTTTAAATTGGTTTTTGAAGCAAAAAATCGAAGAGGATGCTCCATATGATGCTTTTTGTATCTTTGATGCAGATAATATTGTAGATAAAAACTTTATTAAAAATATGAATAAAAAGCTTTGCCAAGGAGAAGATGTAGTTCAAGGATATAGAGATATTAAAAATCCAACAGATAATTGGATTACAGCAGGATACGCTATTTTCTATTGGACAATGAACCGTTTCTACCATTTAGCAAGATACAATGTGGGATTATCTCCATTAATTAATGGTACTGGATTTATGGTAAAGTTTGATGTTGTAAAACCAGATGGATGGGATACTAAAACATTAACAGAAGATATTGAATTTTCTTTAAAAAGAATTATAAAAGGAAAGAAGTTAGGATGGGCGACAGATGCAATTGTTTATGATGAGCAACCTCTAGGATTTATGCAAAGTTGGAAACAAAGAAGTAGATGGACTGTTGGACATATGCAATGTATTAAGGAGTACACAAAACCACTAGCTCTAGCAATTGGAGAACATAAGACAGTTATGAATTTTGATGGTTTCTTATATATTATTGGTAGTATTCCTATGTTTATTGCAACATTGGTTCTGTTGGCTCTAAATTTTATCATGTATGCTGGCCACGGTATGACAAGTACTGATTTGACAATTAATATTTTTAGATATATTATACCTACATTTTTCTTGCCAATTGGTACAGCAGTGATTATTATGTTATTGGATAAAAGACCAATTAAGCCAATGATAAAAGGACTATTGTGTTATCCGTTATTCTTAGGCTCATGGTTATTGATTAATTTTAAATGTTTATTCAAACGTGATACTACTTGGGATAAAATTGAACATATTAGAAAAATTAATATTGGAGAGGTTTCTGCAGAAAAAGTGGAAAACTAATAAAATAAAGGGGGCACAAACTAAGGATTTCTTAAGATTGTGTCCTTTTGTTTTTATAAAATTAAGTTAGTAATATAAAAATATAGGGAAATAATAAAAGGAGCTAATAAATGAACAAAATAGTAAAGAGGATTATAATAAGTATGATAGTAATAATGTTAGTTGTTTTAATTGCTCTATTAGGAATTAATTTCTTTGTAGTGGCAAAAACGAAAAGTAAAATATTATCTACAGAACAAGCAAATGAATTGGAAAATGTAGATTGTATTTTAATTTTAGGTGCTGGAATTTGGGGAGAAAATCCAAGTCCAATGTTAGAAGATAGATTATTGCAAGGAATTGAATTATATAAAAATGGTGTATCTACAAAAATTATTATGAGTGGAGATCATGGAAGTGATAATTATGATGAAGTAAATGTAATGAAGCGATTTGCTATTGAAAAAGGAGTAAAATCAGAAGATATCTTTATGGATCATGCAGGTTTTTCTACTTATGATAGTATGTATCGTGCTAAAGACATTTTTGAAGCAAAGAAAATTGTAATTGTAACACAAAAATATCATATATATCGAGCAATATATATAGCAGAGCAACTGGGAGTAGAAGCTTATGGTGTAAATTCTGATCCACGTGCTTATGCAGGACAAACTATGAGAGAAGTAAGAGAAGTCTTGGCAAGAGATAAGGATTGGTTTAAATGTATTATTAAACCAGAACCTACTTATTTAGGGGAGACAATTCCAGTGAGCGGTAATGGAGATGCAACAAATGATAAATAAGCTTTTTTAAAATAAAAGTATTGTAATAATTAAAATAAATAAAAAGAAAGATACTAAGGTTAATTAGTATCTTTCTTTTAATATTAAATCTTATATTAATAATTTTTGAAATAGAATATTAACATATAATGTCATAAAATATATTATATATTAAGACATGAATTAATAAGAAAAAGACAATATAATTCATCTTTTCTTAAGCATGTATATTTATGTTGAAGTTCGGGAAAAAATGAAGTTAATTTATTCAATGTATGTGAGAAGAAAATAGAGATAAAAAACAAAGGAGGAAGAAAAAATAAACAAACAGGAAAGAAATGTAGTTTTAATAGGAGTAGTATTAGTAACCATAATAGTGCTAATTATATTAATAGCTAATGCTATTAGCAAAAAAGACAATAATGATAATAGCATTGGAAACACACAAGCAGTAGAACAAAATGTAGAAAAATAT
>CAQZSK010000018.1 GCA_948934525.1 uncultured Clostridia bacterium | reverse complement strand
AAATATTAAATTTGGGTATGCAAATAGAACAGCATCAGTGGAAAGACTAGATTTTGCTTTGGAACATTCTTATTATCGAAATAGTTCTAAATTACGAAAAGGTGAGTTTATTGACCGAGTCCATCCTTACGCTTAATCAAAAATATCAAGAACGATATATAAAGAAAAGATATGAGTTATTTAGGGAAGAAATTCTGCCAACCAATAGCAACTTGATTACATATGTTAATGAAGAAAAATATTATTTAAAATCAGGAACATTATTTGCACAGTTATTTGTTAAACTGTTTTCCCTTAACTGGATGTCTGTAGAAAATCCATATGTATTCCATACTCTGTCTCCATCCGCTAGGGGGAAAAATTCTAATCGGATTATTTTAGAATACAAAGGATCATTGTTTGAATTTCACCTGAGCGGGAATTTTTTTAGATTAATTGTAGGAAAAGTACCAAAAAGCAATGATTTAGATATTGATTTAAAGGTAGCAAACATTTATTTAGTAGGAGATATTAATAATATCGGCCATATTTATGGCTCTTTCGGTTGGACCTTATCCTTATTAGATGCAGGCCATCAAATTGAACATTGCAGACAATTATCTATGCTCTACAAATTTAACGTTAGAATTAAACTATTTCCACAATATGAAATGAGTTCCCTGTGTTCTATTTACAATCAAAAAGAACTTTTTCCTATTGTAAAGTTATATTTTTCTTCAAAAAAGAACAGTCTTTTTCCGATAGAAAGTAAAATCACTTGTAAACAAAAATTGCAAATGGAACCAAGTGGAGTTTTTGATGAAATATTGACTTATTTTATGCATTATTCTGGGAAAGAAATAACTTTAGAAAAAACGATGTTTTCTCGTTTTTCCTTTAATCAAATTCATAGGCGCATGTCGGATCAATCTAATCAAGGATTATCATTTTTCCCATACTATATTAAAAGAAATGATTTAGTATCATTGGCTAAAATGGTAAAAGAACTGCTCCATTCTTTCAATCAAGAAATTGACATATATATTATCTCTAAAATTTCACCATTCAATAAAGAAAAATGGATAATTAATAAACATAGCATTCAGAGAGAGCCTGTTGATATATCCTTTAACCGAGTAATTCATGATTCACTCGACTTTTTGAATCCTCAAGAAGCAGCATTAGTAGTCTGGGCTTCAGTAAATAAAAGAAAATCCCATAGCGATTCTATGAGTGATTGTGGGGAGTCTTTAATAGAAGCGGCCCGTTGTTTACACTGTATAAGTTTATTTTTTTCCGATTATGATAGGGAATTTAGAGTTCGTACTTTGAAAAATATTAATGAATTATTTTTTGAAAAAGTAGTATCACAGAATAAGAATTTGGCATTGTATATGCTTATTGGCGGAAAGTCAATGAATACACAAATGCAGATACCTATTTAGCATTGTGGAGGAACAAGAATATGTGGAAAGCAATATATTTTTATTTACACAGCGTACAACAGCAGGAAGCATTTTTAAGAGAAGCTAGCTATCTTCTAGAACACTACAATAATAAATGGTTTTTTATTAAATATTGGTATGGAGGTCCGCACCTTAGATTTAGATTTTTGAATCCTAGTGATGAATTTTTGAACAGCTTTGATAAACTAGTAGCTGATTTTTCTCATCAATCGGTAGCTCCTATTATTTCTCCAACTGTATATTATTCAAATATAAACTTTTCTAATGAAGGAATTGTTCCAAATAACTTGCCATGGCATAAACATGGTACATGGTTTTATACAGAATATCAACCAGAATTTGAAAGATATGGTACTGGCACAGCTTTAGAACTTTCTGAGAACTTTTTCTTCGTATCAAGCAAACTAGCACTAAAAATAATTAAACTTTCGGATAATTTTTCTTTATCTAAACGTATTGCAATAGCTTCCATAGTAATGAAAGAATTACTAAAAATAACAGATTGTTGGAAAGAATCCTTTTTAAAGCAATATTCAGACTACTGGAAGAGTTATGACAATTTAAATGAATTATCAAAAAAGAATGTATATCTTATTACAAAAAAGTCAATTGGGATTCCTAATATTTTAGAAATTAAAGATTTTACTGATGAAATTAGCATTATATGGTCTGAGTTGTTAAAGGTTTTATCTTTTTCTGAAGCTCAATATGTATTAAGTTCTCAAATTCATATGAATAACAACCGTATATCTGTGACCCCTGAGTTTGAATATATAATTGCTAAATCATTGTCTAAATTAATCATGAGGAAAACGTATGAATAGTAAGAAATGGAAAAAAATTAGTTCTTCCTTTAGAGATTGGAATTCGATCAAAGAATTTCATGCAGGGTCAATGCATCTTATTTCAAATTTATCGGCTAATGGCATTAAAAGTATCGATCCTGAGATAAAGGATAAAGTAGGCGACATAAAATTAAAAAGATTTGGTGATATCCAGAATAATAAAACGCTTTCACTTAATGAGATATTACTTAAAAGGCGCACCAGTTGGAATTTTAAGTTTAATCTTGATTACAAGAAATTTTCAAATATACTATTAGATTCTTTTGCTCAAACAGACTCAATCATATTTAAAGGTCAAAAAGTTAACCTGAGAGCTTATCCTTCTGCCGGCGCTCTATATTCGGTAGATGTATATATATGGACTCAACATTTGGGATCTAACATGGAACAAAAGATTTGGAAATTACAGTTATCAAACAATTCATTGATTTTTATAAAAAAGGCCGCACTAGCAGAGATAGAAGAACTAACGTCTACTACTAAATTTAATGTACAAACTTTTAAAAAAGCTAATGTAGTTTTCTTTTTTGTTTCTAATTTAAAACTTTTATTTAAAAAATATGGTAGACTCGCATATCGATTAGCATTTTTAGAAAGTGGACACATGTGTGAGAATTTATATTTAAATTCTACTAAATATGATTTATCCATGGTTGCACTAGGAGGATTTTATGACCATCTTGTCGAAGATACTTTGAAGCTAACTGATGACCAAATTTGTACTTACATGGCAGCAATAGGGTGATTAAATGACAAATTATTATGTAGTCAATAAAGAACTATGTTTACTCCGAGAAAATAACATCATAAAATTTTATAATTTGATAAATGATACAGTTATAGACGCAATTTCTATATCTAATACTAAATTAATATCATTTTTTTTGTCTCTTAATTATCCTCAATCAGTTAAGAGCAATCCACTTCTTAAGCAATTTATTTCATCAACTTTATTTAAGAAAAAACTAGGCAAATACTTTACTAACTACAGTACAACAATCTTAAAAAAAGAAAATCATTTTTATAAGCTATTGTATAATTTTACATCCAATTTCAATCAAGCATTTGAACTGACGGAAGGAGGATTGTTATGCTTGGTTAAAAAGGCCATTCTTTTTACTAAAGTATATTTGGTCGATGCAGAGAATTCATTAATAATTGATGGACTAAATATTAAAAGCATAAGTATTGATGAAGCAATAGAACTGGCCCTCAAGCATCTACATACTGAAAGCTTTAGATATGAATTATATATTATAGTTCCAAATTCTTCTCATAAATCTAAATTAAAAAAATTAGAAGCAATATTCAGTACTAATCGTGTTACTAGAGTCTACGTCCAAGAAAATAGATCCTATTTAAAAATAGGCCCTTGTCTTGTTGGCAATGATTATGGGTGCTTCTTTTGTAGAGAAAACTATCTAGATAACTCGAATCCTTCTCTAGATAATAATCTCTTAAATGCATTGTTAAGCGAGGAAATTCCTAAACTTTTTCCTTTACTTCTTGAAAGTACAATAAAGAACTATACGATTTCAGGGGGTAAAATATTTAAATTATATAAGTTCAATTTAAGTGCGGAAGAAGAAGAATACCTAAATAATCAAAAGTGTAGTATCCATAAATTAAAATAGGAGAAAACCAATGAATGCTATAGTTCATATAAAATTAAATTTGATAATTAGTACTATTGTGGGCTTATTAGTAGCATTATTTTTTATATTTTTACCTAATATTGCTAGTATTTTACCTGCTAGGATTAGTAATACTCTAAATAATATCTATAATTTGAAGAGTTGGTCTCAGCTTATACCATTGTATATAGTCATTTTCTTTGTTGGACTAGCAAAAAACATATCTTCTCTGTATTCTAATAATAAAATGATTTTATTAATTTTATTATTGTTGGATATTGTTCAAATAATGTTGTTTTTATTCTTATTTTTAGACACTCCTTTTTTTAATAAGAATTATTTATATATTTCAAAATCAAGTCAATTTATTTTTATCTTTGCATTTTCTATAGTGTTTGGATTTGAGATAATTGGAGATTTAATTAGATTACTGTAAGTTTTAATTTTATATAGAAACAGCTAGTGTTATTTGTACATAATGACACTAGCTATTTTTATATAAAATATTGATATATCGCCATTTTCGTAAATATATAAAAAGTAATAGTGTTATAATTATAAAATAGCATAAAATGATACTATGACTAAAATGAAGATGGTTAATGCTGAGAGGAGCATTCTACGACCTTTAAAATTTATTTAGGTTAATAGTTAATCATTTGTGATGCTTAAATACAATTATCAGCATGGAGATAAAATAGCATATGAGACAGATAGTTAAGCCAATCAAAGATTCTTGGGTTTTGCGCTCAGTTCAGGAATCTCTTTTAAAAGATTTCGATCTGGGATGCAGAAACTATACTATTTTTCAGACGGGTAAGGCTACCTTGCTTAGAGTTAGTGATGTACTACGATTAAAGAAGTCAGATGTATATGATGAGCGGGGGCGGGTTAAGAAAAACGCCTATATAATAGATAAGAAAACTAAAAAGCCAAATACCTTATATCTTAATCCGATTAGGCAAGATTTAGAAACTTACTACGATTGGCTTGAAAAGTGGCAAAAAGAAAATCCCACTCAAACTGTCTTTTACAGTCCTTGGTTATTTCCTTCTTTTAAGCGTCCTGAGAAGCACATTGATGAGCGGCGTTATTATATGATTATGTATAAAGTAGGGAAGAAGTTAAATATCGATTATCTTGGTACTCACACCATGAGAAAAACCGGTGCCTATCGTGTTTATGAACAAACTAACCATAATATTGCATTAGTAATGAAGCTGTTAAATCACTCATCTGAAGACATGACCCTAGCATATTTAGGACTAGATCAAGAAACCCGAGAACACATTCTAGATACAATTGATTTTGGATAGGAAAAGATGCTAAGCATGTTAACTTAGCATCTTTTATTTTAAGATAATTAGACTATAGACTAATTTAGTCTTAGCACTATGTAGTATTAATGATTAACTATTTGTATTTCGCGTGTCTCCTACTCTTGCTTCATATTCGTACTTAATTTCTTCAAATTTTTTTGAAAAATCAATAATTTTATATTTAACATTTATGCCATTTATTTGTCTTTGCACTAAATAAAATACAGGAGTAGTAAGCATTTGATCTTTGACAAATAAATATTCGTTTGACTGATCAATTATTAAGTATCTTATTTCTTTAACATTAATCTCTTTCCTCACATAATCAGTTTGAATAACATATGCCCCGGTTGCATAAAATATGGTCCAAATAGTATAAATTCCATTTGCAGTCATGAAGAGCCAATATAATAGAGAGAACTCATATTCATCAATTACTGGATGAAATAATACCGAATAAATATAAGCTCGTTTACCAATTGCCAAAATAATAGCAACATATATAATCCACCCTTGATGAATAAATATCCATGATAATTTCATTAGCCTTTTAACAGCACGAACTAAAGAAAAGCCATGTGTAGTACCATCTATATATTCAGAATTACTATTTAAAAATGAAAGCCAATTTTCATTTACACATACCGCTAACCCGGAAGCTATTAAGATAGGTAAGAAAATAATCCAGATACTGAGTGATCCATAAAGTAGCTGCCCAATATGATACAAAATATTTCCAATATCTATATTATTCCAGTAAAACAGATTGAATTTTTTATTAGGTAGATAAATTATTAAAATGATCTCTAAAATAAAAATATAATTGAAAATAGGAATATTCATTTTACGAAAGTACTTCTTTATAATATCGTAAAGTTCTTTAAGCATTGTTTTCTCCTTTTTATATAATTAATATAGGTTTTAATTTACATTTTTCTTCATTGTAATAGGCACACCAATGGAGTTCAGAACACTTGAGTATTTTAAAGCTCCCAGTAGTGGAGGGCTTGGCTACTTCGAGACGGTACGGAAGACGGCTTTAGCCGGCTGAAGCGTCGAGAATAGACTTGCCCGCAACGGAAGGGAGCTTTTATCAAATTTTAGAATAAAAGAATAATCTAGTATAGTAATGCTAGCATTATTTTATCTCGCTATCTCTTTACCACTTAAGCTTTCATTAAGCCCGAGCTAATAAATTAAGTTATCAATCTTAGATAATATAAAATAAAGGTAAGGTACTATCATAGATATAGAGGCATGCAATGAAAGCACACGAAAAAGAATTTTTATCTAATATTGAAGATCTTAAAAATACATTTAATACGATTAAGAATGACCCATCTTTTATTTATAATCCCGATAAACCAGACGGGGCACATTTAATAAATATTCGTTCAGTTGGAGAAGAAATGGTAGAGCATACTGAAATTCTGAATGCAATTATTGTTCCTGAATGGGCATTTAACGCTGAATTCTTTGATGAAAAACATGAAACTGCTAAAATTCAGTTTGAAAATTATTATGCTGATAAAAATGAAAGTCTGCCTCAAAATATGTGGCAGACTCCTGTAAAATTTGTATATGATTATTGTACTTACGATTATACAATTGGTAGTTTTTCTGAAAATTTAGATAATTATTCAGAGAAGTTTATTAGTTATGATGAAGCATTAGAAAAATTCCAAGTTTATCAAGAAAAAATGATTGAAATGAATAAGTTGATTGCGCAGGCTAAGAAAAAAAGAAAATCTTAGTCTTAATTAATCTTGAATATAAAGAAACGACAAATCTAGTCTAAAGATTTGTCGTTTTTTTGCTTACTTTTACATTTCTCCATTAAACGATATTACTTTGGCATAATAAACTAAATCTCTATAAAGGCGGTGATTATTTTGACGATTACAATTAACATAGATCCTTTTTTGGTCATTCTTTTAGTGTTAATACTATTATAATCTTGTCTCTTATTATTACTTCATGGTTATTACTTAGAAATCGTTTTAGCATAGCGAAAAAATTAAATTTTAAAACGCAAATTTATCTATATTATACCCCATTTAGTAATACTATGGGGTATAATATAGATAAATAAGGAGGGACACTATGGCTAATATTATTACTTTAAACAAGTTGCTAAAAGAAAATAACTATATCGCGTCTAGAAAACAACTTTCAGAAAAGAATTTCTCTGGTCAACAAATCAAAAAATATCTTAAAGATAATGTATTAGTTTTGCTAGATAAAGGAATTTATGGAAGTGCTAGTCATTTAGGAGATACATTTTATACTACTCAACTAAGATTACAAAAGGGAATAATTTCGCTTAATTCCGCTCTCTATTTATATGGGCTTAGTGATCGCCTTCCAGATAAAATAGACTTTACTTTCCCTAGAGGATACAAAAATCCTAAATTAAGAAAAGAGATTGTGGCGCATCAGCAATTACCTAATCTTTATAAATTAGGAATTGTCACCATTAAAACACCACAAGGAAATGAGGTTAGAGCTTATTCTTTAGATAGGACTATGGCCGAAATTCTGAGACCACAATATCATGTAGACCCAGAAATAATAAATAGTGCGTTTAAGCAATATTTAAATGGAGCAAATAAGAATATTGCTAAGTTAATGTATTTTGCTAAAATTTTTAAAACCACTAAGAAAGTTATGAACTATGTAGAGGTATTACTATAAATATGAATGATAATTTTAGAAGCTTTACTAATAATCAACAAATGATTGCTCATATGCGTAAATTAGCTAAAGAAAGTAAAACTACAACAGAAGTAATTCTGGAGGAATATACTTTAGATGATTTTGTTCAACGAATTGCAAAATCAAAGTATAGAAATAACTTAATCCTAAAAGGCGGCTTTCTTTTATCAAGTCTAATGGGAATAAATAATAGAACCACCGAAGATATTGATACTGATATTAAAGGAAAGGATCTATCTCTTCCTGAAGTAACGAAAATGGTTGATGAAATTTGTGAAATTATTCCAGTTAAAAATGATCCTATTACTATTGAACGTGTAGGCAAAATTGAAAAATTGCATGAAGGAGCAAGATATGTTGGATATAGAGTTCATTTACTTGGTACTCTATACGACAAATCCAGGGCCAATATTAAGATTGATGTCTCTACAGGAGATGTAATAACCCCAAAAGAAATAAAATATACGTATAAATCTTTAATTGACGGCACTCCGATAGAAATAGCTGCATATAATAATGAAACTATTATTGCTCAAAAATTGGAAACAGTATTTAGTCGCAGTATCGCAAATACCCGAATGAAAGACTTTTACGACTTATACATGTTGAATAATCTTAGAAAATTGACGGGATACCAACAACTAAAATTAGATTTACCTTTAACCAAACAGGCTTTAATTAATACTGCTATGTCACGAAAGAGTTATGATGAAATTTTCGAAAAATTAGATGACAATCAATTTTTGTGGCAATTTACATTCAGCGAAATAGAAAGTAATGCTGCTATGAAAAAGAAGTGGGAAAATTACACTCATGAAAAAGCGTATGCTGAAAATATTGAATTTCAAGATACTTTAATAGCAATTAAAGAACTAATGACTGAACTATTTTCAGAAAACTTAACTGTAAAAAGATATAAGTAAGTAATATTTAAAATTATAAGATAAAGAAAACACTGATAATCATCATTAAATAAATGTTGATATATCAGTGTTTTTTCTTTATATAAATTTCAATTTAAATTAAAACTTACTTCCTAGACTTTTATTATTGGCTTTTTTTGCTTCAAATTCATTTTTAATTTCATCAAACTTGCTGGAATAATCTAAAATTTTATAATTATCGGATAGGTTATCTACCTTTTCTACCAAATAAAATATAGGAGATTTTAAAATTTGATTTTTAATAAATGCATATTCATTTTCTTGATCAATTATAAAATAAGAAGATGCATTAATATCAATATAAGTCCCAATATAGTTCGTAGGAACAGTAAATGATCCTAAAGAATAAATAATGGTCCAAATCAAATAAATACTATTAATTGCCATATACAGCCAATATAGTAAAAAGTTATTATCACCAAAATTCGCATTCGAATTTGTAAGTGTGTAATACAGCGAATCTTTTTGCCCACTAGCCAAAATAATGGCAAGATAAATAATCCATCCTTTATGAATAAATTCCCATAATAGCTGGACTATATTTCTAATCACAGTAGCTAAAGAAAATCCACGAGTTGTGCCGTCGATATATTCAGTACTATATTCAAGAAACCATAACCAATCCTTGGTATATATCAACGTTAAAAGTCCTACAAAAGCTAAAATTATTAGAATAATATTAATACTGTGATCATACAGGTAGTAACCAAAATTATACAAAATATTTCCAACATCTATATCATTCCAATAAAGTAAATTAAACTTTTTGTTCGGTAAATAAATTATAAAAATAATTTCAAAAACAAATAAATAATTAAAAAATGGAATTTTAGTTTTACTAAGAAAATTTTTTACATCATCGTAGAGTTTTTCTTTCATTATATGTTCTTTTCAGATAATAGTGAGACGGAACTAGCGATTTAGCAACTAGAGGGAAAACAGAGTAACACTACGCCATTTTTCTTCTAAAGTTCATCCATCTCTATTTTCCTTTCTTTGTTTTAATTTACAAAAAGGGAAAGTTCCTTTTTGTGACTATATCATATCACGTTTTTTCACAAACTTTCGTATAAAAATAAATGATTTTAAAATATTTTTATGTCAGTTATATATTTATATAACTAGGATTGTAACAGTTTGTAATTGCTTACGGTTAAAAATTCCACTTTTATTGTTAAATAATTCACAAATATAATTAATAAAAAAGCTAGTTACATTATTAGCAACTAGCATAGAAAATTACTGATTTTTTAGCGCTTTTTGATATTCATCCAAAAAATCATCTTTAGCATATTTTATATCCCAAAAAACATACGAAGGTTCATAAATATCATCTGTAATTGGGTCTCCTTGTGTTATTCCGTCTCCTTCGTCCGCTTCAGTCTCAAATGGTTTAAAATCATATTCAGAAAAAATCCATACATAGTCAGAAGTGGATTGATTATCCATCACTTTCTTTAACCATTTCTGTGTTAAAGGTGACGAGGACTCTTCCCAGTAACTTATATCTCTATCGGGAGCGCAAAGATAAAAGGGTGCACAAAAAGCAATAATAGATTCTACTTCACCCATTACTCGATCTACATCTTCTTTTAATAATCCATTTTCATCGATACTATCAATGTCTTCTGATTTTTCTGATTTTCTTTCATAGGCATTTAGAGCTTCTAACCGCTTTTTATTTTCTTTTAGATACTCTTCCACACTCATTCCTAACAAACTTACTACTTCATCTTCGTGTTCTTTCAAATAAGATTTAGGATAATGAATTGCTTCTCTCAAATCTTTATCTAAATTAGTCCATGGATTCATACCTTATCTCTCCTATAGTTTTATAAAACTTCATCTACTAATATTTAATTTCAATTTTTACAATATTTTTCTTCTCTCAAGTTCTATAATACTTTCACTCTCAAAGATTTTCAAAAACTTACTTTTCTAATTTTTTGCATTATTTTTGCAGTTTTCCTATTTAATTGAGCGGTATAGTAATGTGAACCAGAGGTTAATAATAAGGAGATGAGAAAATTGGTTATTACTATTAATGTATCTCCTACATTAGTAATTGCAGTTGCTATCATTTTGTGGCGTCATAATAATCGACGTTAAAAGGCCCTCTCAAGTCCATCCGTTACGGGCAAGTCTATCCTCGACGCTTCAGCCGGCTAAAGCCGTCTTCCGTATCGTCTCGGAATAGCCAAACCCTCCACTACTGGACTTGAGAGGGCAAAACAAAAAAGCAGTTTTCGAACTGCTTTTTTGGTATATTCAAGTTTAAATAGATGCAGACGATACATTAGGATCGTGCAAAAAATGGGTGTTGGATACTACAACCGTATGATGATACTTAACTTGTTTAGTCACTTCATCAATGGACTTAGACACTTGTAATCTGCCTTGACACAAAACCTGTCGCCCTTTATCGCAATGTTTATAAATTGCACTAGCTAACTTATCAAAAGCCAAGCAGCGGATGTAATCAGCTTCTTTTCGATTATCCTGTCTAGGGACTGCTACAGTAAACCATGTATAATTACGGCCATTTGCGGACTTTTTAAGTTCAGGTGTGTTAGTTAATCTTCCTAATAAATTAATATCGTTCATCTCTATTCTCCTAGTTTAAATTCTTTCTATTCACTTAAAATATCAAATTCAATATATTAATCATTACTGTCTGAAAGGTGCATGATTGCAGAAGTTAGACTATCCAATTTACTTTCAATACGAATGATTAGAACTAATGCAATTACTACCCCAGACGCTTGTTCTAATACGTATCTAATGATTTCTTGCGTCATAGTCAAATCCGTATCCTTCCTATAGCAAAAAAGGGAAGGCAACCAGGCCTTCCCTTAGTCAACTAAACTATTACTCAGCGTCAAAAATAGGTGTACTTTGAGTTTCGTAGTATTTAGCCCCAACAATAGTTGCATAAGGGTTAATTTCTGCGTTATCGAAAATGTTAGCATCAATAATCTTTTGCATTGCAGCCTTAGCAGTGTCTGCATCGACACTCTTAGGATTATGCAAAGTAATTACTGAAGTTTTGCCTTTGGAATTATTGAAAATTAACTTTAAAACTTTGTTCATTTACATTCTCCTCCTGTAAATTATTCGCCGTCAGCGTCAATAATATTTGTGTCAGAAACTTGAGTACCAACAACAGTACCGTTCACTAGTGAGCCTAAAGCTTGAGCTACGGTATAAATGTTTTCGTAGCTTGCATCTTGCTTAACGTGAGCTAAACTAAAAGACTTTTTCTTTTCTTCACCATCAACCATGTAGCTAACAGTCATTTTTCTACCAGTAAATGCAGATAAAATCTTCATTTATCAAATATCTCCTTTTGTGTTTTTTAGAATATAGATATAGAACTAAAATAAAATGATTTGCGAAAACATCAAAAAAAGCAATGATGCTTTCTCGACAGTTTTTCCTCGATCGATACATCATTGCTTAATTACTTTTCTTAAATTATTTATGTCTTTCTTGATGTAGATAAGATTATAGCATGATATTTTTCCTTTGCATAGACTTTTTTGAAATTTTATTTTTATTTTATAGTACTAGGATATTATAGTCTAAAGGCTAAATAGTCTTAACACTATAAGATATTTTCTATTTAGCTTTCTATCTGAAACGCATTAAATCATTTCATCTAAGTATTCAATTTAAGAAAGTCTTTTCTATGTTGGGCCAAATAGTTTGATTTTCTGATTTTCAACACTCTATAGTTCTTTTATCTTAATATTCTGTAGTGCTAAGACTATAGAATATTGCAAAAGAAAGTTCTCTAGTTCATAATATTCTTATAGAAAATTGAATCTATTGCGAGGTGCTAAAATGACAAAGATTATAACCTTTGGTAACTTCAAGGGTGGGGTGGGTAAAACAACAAACGCAACCCAAGTCGCCTATGAATTATCAAAAAGAGGAGCAAATACTCTTCTTTTAGATTTAGATCCGCAAGCGAATGCCACAAACATCATGCTTAAAACTAAAGCAAACCTAACGGATAAAATCGATCAATTTGATTCATCCTTAATGGCTGCTATCCAAAACAAGGATTTATCAAAGGCCTTAGTTAATATTACAAGTAATTTAGACTTGATAGGATCATCGGCAGATTTTTCCTTATTTCCACGAGTAATGGAAAAACAATTTTCAAAGTATATTGATCGGGTCAAATATTTGAATGAATTACTATCTCCAATTACTAAAAATTATGATTATGTGATTATTGATGTTCCGCCTACGATTAGTTTAATTACTGACGCTGCTCTTTATGCCAGCGATTGGTGCGTAATTGTCATGCAAACACAACAACAAGCTTTAGATGGGGCTAGTGCATTTATTCAATATATGCAGCAAGAAGTAATCGATACCTATAAAGCACCTAGTTTGGACTTAGTAGGAATTTTACCTGTACTAATCCAACCCGGAGCTCCTGTTGATAATTTGACCTTGCAAAACGCAGAAGAAGAGTTTGGCCAAGATAATATTTTGCCAACTTCAATTCATCAAATGCAGCGTTTAAAGCGCTATGGGGTAACCGGGATTACCAATGATAGTCGCTATGATGAAAAGGTATTTGAAGTTTATAAGCAAGTTGTGAATGATATTTTGAATAGGATTAAAGCAAATGAGTAATTTAATTAACAGTAACAAGCGTAAAATTAACGTAAAGCCAAAGCATGAAGTTTCAATTAATGAAATTGAGGGTAATGACAATAAGAAGACGTTTAACGTAAATATCAAAATTGACAATACAGTTAGAAATAGTCTGATAGCAATTTCTAATTTAGGAGTTGCTCCAAATCAAAAAGAAGCTGTTGCATATTTAGTTCAACAATTCCGTGATAATTTAGATGCAGACAATCAACGCTTATTTGATTTACAAGTTGATGTGTTAAATAAAAAAGATGCTAAATTACATGAAAACAATTAGTATTTTGTAGTGCTGTAGTATTAAGACTAGAGGATAATTGAATAGGTTAGTGGTACCATTACTTTATCTTTGAAGCCCCATTTTGGGGCTTTTTATTTATTATAAAAAGTACGATATGCTGGTTTAAAATTTTTTACTCCGTAATTTAAAATGAAACTATAATCAAAACTCTAGTAGAAGAAATGGATTTTGAATTTTACACAAAATTTTTATAATTAGCTGTAATAGAATAAATTAAATTATTCAACTGATTACGAAAGAGAGGAAAATAAATGGGTAATTTAGATCACCTTAAGTTATTAAGAACTGATATGGAAGCTAAGGGGTGGACCATTTCTAGTTTTATTTTTGTCTATAAAAATATTAAATATGTCGTTCTCGTTAAACTATTTGTAGGTCCAATAAAAAAAGTTAATCCATATGCATTGGTTCAATTGGAATTTATGAAATACAACAATATCCAAGACAATTATGTAGTAGAAGCTCATAGTAATGGTCTACTTGATGATATTAAATCTATCAGAAAATACTTTGGAATTGCCTACAAGCTAAATATGGGGCAATTGATGAAGCAATTTGCTCAAACTCTTAATAGTGCAGTTCCCACTCAAGTTCCAAATACAAATAGCTATGATAAAACTCAACTTGCATGTTTAAACTCCTCTTTAAGCCGATCCGATTCAGAAGATCCGACTAAAATTTATTGCTACGGTACAATAATGAATCCAGTGGGGAAACAACGATCACCATTTAATTCAGATAAAACTAAATTAAACAGACTTGCATTATTTGAAGAATTGGGCGTCGATCCTAGACGTAGTTTTTGTTATTCAAATGATCCTCAAAAAGAAAAATCTGATGCTGAAATTATTGCAAGTATAAATAAACCATAGATGTTTTGAGATTAAGAAGTAGATAACTTTCAAAAATGTAGCTTCTTAGTCTCTTTTTTATGGGTAAAGAAATTAATACTTAATTACAATAATTCAAGTTTTGAACAATTTATGTTCTAAATTTATTTTTTTCTTTGAAAATGACATTCCTTTAATACCTTTAATACTAATATACCTTTATATATAATCCTTTAATTACCTTTAATTACCTTTAGCGCATTCGTGAGCCCTTGAGCCATCTGCATTTGCTCTATATAAGGAACACCCAAAAGGGAGTAAGGAACACCCAAAAGGGAGTAAGGAACACCCAAAAGGGAGTAAAAATACTAAAAGGAACACCAAAAGGGGAGATTTATTAAACACCAAAAGGGGAGGTTTATAACACCCAAAAGGGAGTGGATAACTTTTTAAAGTTAAAAGAAACACCAAAAAGGGAGTATAAATTTTGCCTTAAAGTAATAAGGAACACCCAAAAGGGAGTGGATAACTTATTTAAGGTTAAAAACACTATATATAGATGACCACGTTTATCTTAAATACAAAATGTAGTGAAAATACCCAATAAAGGACACCCAAAAGGGAAAACAAAAATTATCTTCTTTATTTAGAACACCAAATTGCATTGATATGGTGTTTCTTTTATAATTAATAAAAAAGATAATTAGGATGGTTTGTGATGTCTGAAGAACTTAATCTCATTGAAATTAGTGACGAAGATCAAAATAAGAAATTGAGTACCATTGTCAAGATGGATAATGATCTGCTAGTAAAAGGATTTCCTAATTTTTCCAAAAAGTGGACGCCCTTTGATATTGACTGGTGGAATATCATTGATTCTCAGGTTCTCGATCAAAAAGATAATCTAATCAAAATTCCAATTTCTAAAGTAAAAGAATTAATGTATTTTAGAAAACATATAACAAATGATGAATTTATCAAAAAATCGAATGATACATTGAAGAAATTTATGACTATTCAGGCCAGCTTGGAACAAGAAGATGGGGACAAAAAGATATATATGAATGTTAATATCTTTAGCCAATCTTATATCGATACTGATTACAATGCTTGGATTAGAGTTTCACCACAGGCAACAAAGTATTTCAATAATTTATCGCAATGGACGAGATTTGCCTTAGAACAAGCCACTCGACTTCATACCTCATATTCAAAGAAGTTGTTTATGTATTTAAAGCAATGGCGTACGGTAGGCAAAAAGACATTTACCTTAGAGGAATTTAGAAATGCCCTTGATGTACCTAAGAGCTATCGTCCCGGAAGTATTGACCAAAAAATACTCAATCCGACAGCAGAATATTTAGCGCCGTACTTTATGAATTTTCGAATTACTAAGAATTATTCTAAGGGAATTCGAGGAAGAAAATTAATTGGTTATACCTTTACTTTTAGACCGGAATCTAAAACGCAAAAAGATGTGGGTTATAATAAGCGCATTGAAGAAACTACTCATCTGTATTCAATTATGACGAACACTTTCTTAAACGTAGAACAAAAATTTCGTGCCATAGATCGTTATCGTGGATTGAAGTTAGGCACTACTAAAAAGTATTATGAATCGGCACACCCACAAACCGTATTTTTAGACCCTGAGAGCGATCATAGAATAAAACGAGAAATAACTCACAGATCAGATTTATATGGCTTGTCAGGCTATAAAATTGCAGATCTGGAAGCAATTATTATGACTTACGAAGACTTGCTTAAAAATGGAAAACTAAAAGAGTGGGATTTGCAAGATTTAGCAATTATTGAACGAGCATGTTTTGATAAACAAATAAAATTAGCTGCTAAAACAGAACATTCAGATAAACCTTACATCCCGCACCGTAAGACATTAATTAATCCGCTGGTAATACAGTTAATTGATAGTCATCGTTTAGATGATTACAAGTCTGAATCAATTGACTTAGAAATAAATAGATTAGTCCGAGAAAACTTTGGAAAATATAAGCAAAAAGAAGATAAGCGTCCATACGAATTGAAGTTTAATTTTGATTAGTCTTATTATTCTGTAGTGCTAAGACTCTTTGATCTTTGAATAATAAGATACAAAGCTCAGTAGTGATGTGTAGTAACCCTCAAAACTCGGATACTGAAGTGTCATACAAGAGTTAGACATTTATAAAATTTTAAAGATTCGAAAATACACGGTTCCTGTATTTTGCAGGAGGCGTGTATTTTCATTGTTAAATTTTATGTCTAACAATTATTAGACAATTCAATCTTGGATTAATAAACCTTGATTTGGTTAGGATTTTTCTTTTGAGTGGAAGATCTTTAACTTTTATAGCTTTAATCGTATACTCGTTTTAATTATTGATAGTTTGAAGGAGTAAGAATTATGAAAATTGGGAAGGCTTTGAAAGAGATTCGTCTTAATTTAGGTCTAAGTCAGGCTAAAATGTGTGAAGGAATTATACAACGACCTTTTTATGCTTTAGTTGAAAGTGAAAAAAGTGGAATTGGTGCAGAAAGTTTAATTATGATTTTGATTAAACACGAGGTAGATATAGATTATTTTTTTAATCTTGTGAAAGATGCGTATGTTACTCCAGAAGATAGAGTAGATCAATTATTACAAAATAAGATGGAATACGCAGTTAACTCAAAAAATATTAACGCTATTAATTTTTATGAAAAAGAGATATCTACAGTTGCTACAGATGAAATATTAAAGCTCAGAGCACGAGTAACAGCTGCATATTTTGCAAATCAATTAGATGAATTGAATAACGATTTAATAACTAAAATATATAAAAAGTTTGATAAAGAAGAGTGGACAAGATGTCCATCGCTGTTGCGTCTTTTGGCTAATACAATGCCATTATGGGAATACAATCGATTAACTTCATTAATGAAACATCTGTTACATACTATCGAAAGAAGAAAAGTAACATCGGAATTAATGATGGAAAGATATATAAGAATTTTAGAAAATTATTTAGTTAGTTGTTATGATCGAAAAAAATATAAAGATAAAAACCAAAAAGTATTTATTGATAAAGTCTTTGAATATTTGATAAAGAATACGGCATCCTTTCACTTTATGATATATAGATTACATGCATACTACATGAAAGCTCTATTTGAAGATGATAGGATAACAGCTAAAAATATTATAAAATCTCTTGAAAAATATGGATATGGAAAAGCCATCGTGAGTTGGCCAAAAGTTGAATTGTAATAAATATATTACAAAGACATTCAGATTATAAATTCTTATGATAACATCAGTAAAAACATAGAAAAGGAGGGTATAGGAATATGACTTGGTGGCAATTACCAGTTATTTTTTTTAATAACTTGTTTAAGTAAAGAGAAGAATAGAATCTGGTACTAAATAAAAAGAAAGGAGAATAAGCTATGAAGAATCAAAAACAAAAGAAGTTGGAAAACTTAAATGATTTAAGTGATGCATTTGATGATATTGAAGTAATCGAATTAGATGAAACGATGACTCTTTCTGAAACAGCTGCTTCTTCAGGAAGTTCATCATGTAATAGTTGTTCATGCTGTGCTTCTACATCCTGTTGTAGCGTACACATTCATTTATAAAGTTTTTAGGTATTAGGATGTGTATATTTACGCATCCTTTTTTTGAGGAAATCTATGCAAGTAAAATCATTATTTATGAAATATGGAAATGTAACAGCTTTGAATAATATATCATTTCAATTTCCTGCTCATTCATTTGTTGGTGTAATTGGTCAAAATGGTAGTGGAAAAACTACCTTGTTAGAGTGCTTCATGGGTCTTAGAAAACCTATGTCAGGGGAGATAGATTTTTCTAAAGAACTAGCTGGTAGTAAACTAAATGAAAAAATAGGAGCAGTACTTCAGGAAAATAACTTTTATGATTCGATAAAAGTAAAAGAATTGCTTATTTTATTTTCAACTTTTTATGAAGATTGTTATGAAGTAAATGATTTGATGGATAGATTGCGCATTTCTGACTTAAGAGATAGATATTATCATGAACTATCAGGAGGAATGAAACAAAGAGTAAATCTTGCTTTAGCTTTTTTAAATAAACCTAGTATTGTGATTTTAGATGAACCAACTACTGGATTAGATCCCTTTGCTCGAAGAGAATTTTGGAACAATTTAAAAGATATGGCACGAAATACGACAGTATTTTTATCATCACATTACATGGAAGAAATTCAGCAAAATTGCGACTCTTTAATATTTTTAAATAAAGGGGATTTAATTTATAGTGGAGCAATGTCAAAGCTGTTATCCAAATATGATAAGCCAGATTTAGAGGAAATATACATGAAAACTATTGGAGGTAAGTAACATGTTTTTAGAACAACTAAAAATAGAATTTAAAGTGTATTTACGCCAACCTTTATATTTAATATTTAGTGTTTTTATGCCACTAATAAGTTTTGCAATTTTTGGAAGTATATATGGACATATGAATTATGGAAATGTTGACTTCTTTTCTCAATATATACCCAGTTTTTGTGTAATAATTTTATTTTCATCCAGTGTATATAATGTTGGTAATCAAGTGGTTAGTGATAAAGAAAAAGGAATATATAAAAGACTGCGCGTCACACCTATTAAATTATGGAAGATTATTTTAGCCCTTGTATTGAAAGCAATGATTATTTCAATGATTTCATATATACTAATAATTTTGTTTGCAGTATTTTATTTTAAAATTTCAATGCCTAACTTAATTACATTCTCCGTGATATATGCTTTTGCAGTTATATATAGCCTAATACTGGGAGTAGGATTAGGAATAATTATTAATAGAATCAATACATATTCAGGGGTATTAATGATGATTTTTATTCCGTTGTTTATACTTTCAGATGCTATGATGCCGATATCAATTTTTCCAAAATGGATGCAAACACTTGCAAATTATAATCCACTGTATAGACTAAATATTTTTTTGAGATATTTTTGGAATACTGCTTCAAATATTTCAACGGAAAAGGTTCTTTTCTCTATTACTTATTTGAGTATTTTTATGGTGATATTTTTAATAATTGTTGGATACAGATGGAACCAAGGACAGTACAGGAGTTATAAATGAAAATAGAAATCCATCCGTTTACTCTTGAAAGAGAGAAACTACCCGATCATAATTTTCTAGATACACATACTAAAGTATCATTTGAAAAAGATATTTTAGTAAAGGAAGCTATAGCTAAAGAAGAAGGAAACAAACTTGCTGATCAGATTAGTAATTCTATATTTAGTAGAAATTCAAAGAAGAAAAAATTAATAAAAAAACTAAGAAATTTGGATTTAAATTTTGATTACGTTTCTACTTCGATAAATAAGGATATTAATTCAAGACTTAAAAAATTTCAAGATCAACTTGATAATATAAAGGAAGACAGAACTAGGTTATTGAATCAGATTGAATGTGACAACATCAGAACTAGACAAAGTCTTAAAAAACTATATTTGCATAATAAATCAATTTATAATTCTATTCAAATTATAAATCCAAACATTTATTCGAAATTAGATAAATATTTAAAATTGCCAGAAGAAAGCAAGAGCACCAGAAAACTTGAGCTAGTTCTGGCTCGGACAGCAAGCCATGCCTTAACAAAAACTAGTCCAATTGGTTTTTTAAATAAAACACATATCAAAAGTAACCGTAATATACGGATAAGCAGTAAAATTACGAATACTATTTTACCAAATAATGTATTTCTATTATATTTGTATGAATTTTTTTTACAACAAGATTGTATCCTTCCAAAAATTCAATTACGTAAAAATAGAAATTTTTATGTGAAAGATAATAATATATACCTTTTTGTTTTGAAAGATAATTTAATTAATAAAAAAACTTTTAAAACTAAAGATAGTTACATTAAAGTTAAAAGTAATTCGATGCTGCTTCATATTATAAATTCAAATAAAGAAATGTGGAATTTAAAGGATATAGAAAGAACTTTCAAATTAAATAAAGAAGAAGCATTAAATTTTGAAAAAGAGCTCTTAAAATATGGTTTTTTGATGATTGATGATTATTTTTGTGATGATTTAAATTCAATCGGTAATTTACTTCAAAAAATGGATCAGTATAAAGCAACATGGAACTCCACGATTTCCAACATTGTAAGTGAATTGGAAAAACTTAAATTACAATTCTCGCGTATTAATCGGGCTTACTCTTTAGAGTTACATAGAAAAATAATATCTACTTTTAACCGTATTTCTGCTATAGCAAATCTACCCTCATTTGACAAAAATTCTCTTTTATATATAGATAATGTTACATGTGATAAAGAACCATTTAATGGAATTCAAAAATACAAGAATGTTTTTGAAAATATAGTAAAACTTTATCCAATTTTTGACATTAATACTAGGATACAGGAAGAGTTATTGTTTGAGTTAAAGAAAAAGAATAAGAAAATAGACTATCCAATTGAAACTCCATGGCTATTTAATATGGTAGGAAATCTTAATCTTAAATTTCAATCATATTGGACTAATCCTAATCAATTGTTTAAATGTAAAAGTAATGTTAATCAAAAGTTAGAAATCTTAAAATTGAGATTTTTTGATTACATATTTAATTATGATTTAGATGAAACTCAGACTATCCAAATAACCCCTGAATTTTTGAAAAATCTTTATAGTGAGATCCCCTATCATTTAAAAAATAAGTCAGCTTCATATACTTTCTTTTATCAACTTGAAGATAAAAATATTGTAGTAAATAAGATTTATCCAGGATATCAAAGTTTTTATAACCGATTTTTACGTTATACTGATATTCCTAAAAAACAAAAGCGAGAACTTGATAATTACTATAAAATTCTATCAACAGAGTTAGTGGATATAAATGAAACAGTCGGATTTAATGCAAACGCCTTTGTCCCGATATTAGATGGAAGACTTATATTTGATATCACCAGAGATAAGGCATTAAATAAAAAATATAAAAAAATCTACAATTTTCACGATCTCTTCTTAGTAGAAAAAAACGGTGAGTTTTTCTTAAAAGCGAAAACAGGAAAAGTAATAAAGCCCGTAATAGGTACTAGCTTAATTAGGATATTATATCCTGGTAAGATTGCATTTTATTCATCTCTTTTTTCTAATATTTCTTTGATTAGTGATTTAGCTTGTCTATTTTTTAAAGATATCAAAAATAAAAAAATTATAAAAGCACCTCGTATAGTATATGAAAATATGATTCTGTCTAGAAAAATGATGTTGGTAGATACCAATATTTTTAAAAAAAATTTTTCTAAACAAAATGAATTGGAAATGTTTACCTATATTTCAGAGATTTTGACTAAAAATAAAATTCCTACTAAGTTTTTTTATCAAAGTAAGAAACGCAGAAGTGAAACTATAACCAGTATTTCTCAAGAATTTTCCAAACCTCAATATTTTGATTTAGAGAATGCTATGTTAGTAAAAGTATTTATAAATTCTCTTCGAACTAACAGTTATGTTTTGATTTCAGAGTTATATCCTGAAAATATAAAGTCTTCTGAATATATTACTGAATGGAATCTAAAGGCAGAAGGTGATATTTGTGATTGACCATTATAAAGTCTTCCTAAATGTATCTAGTCACAGTAAAAATAAATTTATTTGTAAGTATTTAATTCCATTTCTTAGAAAAAACGTAAAGAGTGATTATTGGATTGAGCGTCATGTTGAAATTTTACCGGTGATTGACATTTATGTGATAAGAAAAAGATCATATAAAAATGAATTTCCTTACTTAAAATCATTTAAAATATTACTCAATGATTTTAAGGAATCCTTAACTCTATCTGATCGTATGCCAAACAACGTTTATATTAATAGAAAAAATGATATTAGAAAAATGAATAGGCTGAAGAGAATCCATAGATTACCTCAAAATTTTTCTATCATGGCTGAATGTATTAGTTTTGTTAAGAGAAAAGGAGAATACACATATGCTGAAGAACCAATGATATATAATGATACATTTAGATTGTCAGAAAGATTATATGAAGATACATATCTATATCTTTATAACCATCCTCAACAAGAGATGCTTTTTATATTTGGTTTATTTTATTTTTCAGCAAAGAATTTAGATAAAACTGGTATTGGATTAGGATACAGATCGTACCAATCACATGTTTTAGGCTTTTTAAGCTATAAAAAAGAAAATATGGACGGATATAAAAATTATTTTGAGGAGTACTATAAAGTAAATCATGCAATTCTTTTATCTTTTTATAAACTGATAAAAAATATGAATTCAGCATTAACTGATGATATTGAGTTATTAGCCTTAATAAGGCGATGGAAAAATGTACTGGATAAAACCTATGAAAAATTATTTTATGTTCAAAGAGATATTACTCTATCACTTGTACATGCAATTAGAAGAGAAATAGCACAAGCTAAATTTAGAGGATATTCTCAGTTTCATAAAGTCGTTTTCGATAAGAGACATAAATCTATGTTTAGTACAAAGGAATTTTGTGCATATAGGATGCTAGTAAACTTTACATATTTAATTTTACCAAATTTGGGTTTAAGTTCTAGAAAACGAGTTCAGGGTGGCTATATCTTAGTTAAAATTATGCAGGAAACTGAGGATAAGTGATTATGAAGAGGCTCTATTATCGTGGAAATGTGTTTTTAGCAAAAGATAAGAACTATACAGTTTTACGTATTGATAAAAAAGTATTTAAAATTCCTAAAGATAAATTTTTGTATGAAGATATTCTTTCAATTTTGACATCTTTGTCTACACCCAAAGATATAAGTCAAATTGATTCTTGTCAGTTATATCTTATTAAGTTTTTGCTTAAAGTAGGAGCACTAGTTTATGATGAAATGCCTACTGAACTAAATTACATACAAGAATATTTTCTCCGTAATTATAGTAATCCCAGTACAGTTTATAAAAAATGGATTAATACTGAGGTATGTGTTTTAGGTAAAGGATTAAATTCTTCTGTTTTTGAAGATAAAAAAAAGTTTTTTATGAGCGCAGAATATGGGTTAGGTAAGAAGATCTTTGTAATATATGGAAATACGAAATCTGAACTAAAGAAAAATCTTAGAGTTGCACGCAAATGCATAGACGACGGCGATATAATTCTTGTGTCTCCCATTTGGGTAGAAAATGGAACTGTAGCAATAAGCTTTTATAACAGTTATAAGCATGCCAAGCAGTATGTAGAATCATTAAATTCAAAAAACACTTTTATGATGAATCATCTTAAAGAAAAAGTCATCATGAATTATATTTTCCTATTAGCTATGGATAGTCTTAGTGATCGACATAAGTTTAAGAATTTTTTTCTGATAAAAGACGACTTAGAAATTAGAAATATCTCATTTACTCATTTTACAAAGAGAAATTTTATATTTAGAAATAAAAAAATAGATATTGATAAAGTATTTACCACTTCTGAGAGCATAAATCATTTATTAGTTGCTAGCAATTTGATTGGAGAATTTAAGTTAAAAACTCACTACGATGATCCAAAAATTGGAAATTGTTCGTTATCTTTTAAGAGTTCCAACAAACTTTTGTTAAATTCACAAATAGAAGGCAAAAATCTAGAACAAACAATAAAAAAAGAAGTCATATCTGTTTTAAAAAAATACTTTAAATCCTATGACTATGAAGTAGATGTTTTTATAGGAAAAGAGTCATTGCAAGAGAAGAACACTATAACTTCCGAATGGCTAATTTGGCCTGAAATGGAAGATTCTGGTGTTTTTATAAGAAAGAAATAATTATTATGTATGTGATTAATAATTTAGACAGAGAACTACTTTCAGCTAATAATCAAGATATTACTTATTTAAGGCAACAATATAAATTAAATCATAGGAGTAATGAAACGTGGATTAATGAGTGTGGAAAAGTAGAACAAAAACTTTTAAATGATTATACAAATTTGTTAGAAGGGAATACTGATAGCTTCGCGAGAGAATTTAATAATCTTACCTTGGAATGTAGAAAAATTAAAGCTGTTAATAAATCAAAAAACTCTAGTAAGATGATAATCAATGGAAAATTTCTACATAATTCCTGGAGAATAAAGGAAAATTTTAATTTTAAGAATTTAAAGATTAATTTTTATGATTATGATTATGGAATTATAACAAAGATTTACAAAGATTTGTATTCGAAAAAAATAGCTTTTGTTGGTGCAGAATTTATTGTAGATGAGCAAATAATTACGGCATATGGGAGAAACACTAGTTTTGATAAAGCAGAATCAGATTGTTTTTTAGAACTATTAGAGAGACATGCAATGTATGGTTTGCAAAAAAATAGCAAAAGTATGACTTATAGGCTAAATAAAAAGATATGTGTTAATCCAGCTGATTTTCTTTTTTACGTTGAGAAAAATTCTAAAGAACGGATAGATTATGATAGTAAAGCAACCATCACATGGATAGAAGGCTTTGATTATAAAACTAAGAGAAAAATTTGGATTCCAAAACAATTTATTGACCTAAGTTTACCGGATGAACCATATTTTACGGTACCTAATTCTTCTGGAGTTGCACTAGGATCTAGTTTGTATGAATCTCGCTTATATGCATTGATGGAATTAATTGAACGAGATGCTTTTTTAACGTTTTGGCAAAAAGATGTGTGTCTTAGAGAAATACATTTAAAGTCTCTCCCCAAAGACATAAGAGAAAGAATAAAGGATATAGAAACGAAAAATGCTACTCTACACCTATATGATATGACGTTTGATATAAAAGTACCTACTGTTCTTGCGTTAATTATTTCTAATACTGGTCCTGTCTACCAATTTATTTCTACTGCTACTCATCCTGATCCACTCGAAGCAATTTCTAAAGCTATAAATGAATGTATAGTAGGGTTTAATGTATATCAACATAACCGAGCAGTAGCTTTTAATAAATATAAAAGTGTAGATGATGTAAAAACATTATTTGATCACGTATGTTTTGCTTCAAAGCGTAGTTTCCGAAAAAATTATTCTAGTATTCTAATTGATGTAAAAAGTGACTGGAGAGCAATTTATAACAATAAAGCAGTAGAGGTATTAAAAAAATATGATAATCCTAAAGATTTACTTGATTATATTGTTAATACATACCTTACTGATTATCAAATTTATTTTGTTGATATTACGGATAATTTGGCAAAGAGTTTTGGTCTGGCTGTCTCGAAAGTATTAATTCCCAGTTTTTCAAATATTAAATTTGGGTATGCAAATAGAACAGCATCAGTGGAAAGACTAGATTTT
>CAQZSK010000017.1 GCA_948934525.1 uncultured Clostridia bacterium | reverse complement strand
CCAAAACTAAAATCTGCCCAAACTACTGGTGGAATTTAGTTTTAAATTCAAGGAGTGACAAAAAACTACATAATTTATATTGACACAATTTAAAACAGTATGTTATAAATATAATGTAAATTAAAATGTATAATAATAGTGAAAGATACAAATACTAAAGAAAAAATAGGAGAAAATTTGATGGGTAGAATAAATGATATGAAGAGTAGAAAAGAAAAAATAGCAGGTATTACTCTAGTCGCCCTAGTCGTAACCATTGTAATACTTTTGATTTTGGCAGGAGTAACTATTATGTATGTAATGGGAGATAATAGTATATTCAAAAAAGCACAAGAGGCAAAGAATAAGACAGAAGAGGCTATGCAAAATGAACAAGAGGATTTAAGTAACCTAGGAAATATCATTAGTAATTATACAAATGGAAATAGTACAACAACTCCTCCAATGTCAAATAAATTGCAAAAAGGAGAACTAGTAAATACAGATAAAGAAGAATATATAGATGAAAATGGGGATAAGGCACCAATACCAGGAGGATTTTGTGTTGTAGAAGATAGTAAAGATAGTCCAGAGGATAAAAATACAATAAAAGACGGACTTGTTATTTCAGATATAGCAGGAGATGATTTAGATAATAGCAAACATGGTAATCAATTTGTATGGATACCTGTACCAGATTATAGTAAGTTTCATTTAATAGAAGGGTATGCAAGTGGTAATTTACAAACATTATTAGGTGAATCATCTACTTCATCCAGAGAAGCAGGAGATAGAACAAATGCTGGTTCTCCAGGCAAACCATATAGTGCTAATAGTACTGCAGGGACAGCTGAGAGTATCGCAATGTACAAAAGTGTAAAAGATAACAAAGGATTTTATATTGCTAGATTTGAAGCAGGAATAGAAGGGACTACAACTTCTACAATAACGAATGATACAAATAAAAAGATACAAGATGGAAGTGTAAAGCCAGTAAGTCAGAAAGAAGCAGGAGTCTGGAATTATATTCCATGGGGAGGCACAAGTTCAGATACGGCATCTGATGGATTACCAGGAAGTGATAATGCCAATGGAGCAGTAAAAGTGGCAAGAAGTATGTATAAAGATGATGATATTCATAAGGTAACAAGTACTTTATGCTATGGCGTACAATGGGATGCAGCATTAAATTTTATAGACTCTAATTATGAGACAGGAACTTCGACAGGATATGTAAAAGATAGTACTGGAAAAGGAAATTATACAGGTAGTATAGCTATAAAAAAAGAAGCTGCAAATCAGCAGAAACATATCTATGATATGGCTGGAAATATGTGGGAATGGACTATGGAAGCCTTTGGTACTGCCAATCGAGTAAGTCGTGGCGGAGGATTTCGAAGCAGTGGAAATGCTCATCCAGCTTCTCGACGCCGTAATGATTCTGCTCTAACTACTGCTAATGATGGATTTGGTTTCCGATTAGCTTTATATCTATAATTTGTGTATTAAATATGAAAAATAAAAGGAACCCTAATATTAAACAGAAAATGTTTACTATCTAGGGTTCCTTTTTATAAGAAGATATTAAAATGTTTCAATCCATTTTTCCAAAATTTGCTTAGCCAGTTTGGCAGTTTTACCATCTTTATCAAAGATAGGGTTATATTCTACTAAATCTGCAGATTTTATAATATTTGCAGATTTTGTAATTTCATCTACTAATTCATGAGTTTCTTGTAATGTAAGACCATTCTGAGCTGGAACAGATACACCAGACGCAACAGTAGGATCAATTAAATCAAGATCGAAACTAATATGTACTCCTTTTGTTCCATTAGAAGCAATTTCAAAAGCTTTTTTACAAATTGTTTCAGAACCATATTTTTGAATATCCTCAGTAGAAAATACTGTTATACCAGCTTCTAAAACATTACCCCATTCCCAAGGATCAATATCTCTGCCACCAACAATAACAGTGTGTTTAGGATCATAGAAAGGGCCTTGATGAAAGTCTGATAAAATATCTTTTTCAAAATGAGTAGCTACTGCTAAAGGAAGACCATGTAAGTTTCCTGTAACAGAAGTAGCATATGTATTGTAGTCAGCATGGGAATCAAACCAAATAAGACCTAAGTTTTGGTGTTTTTTGATAGATGCTAGACTGGATGCGATTGCTATAATATGATCACCACCTATTGTTAAAGGGAATTCATCATTGTCTATGATGGTAGCTATTAACTCATATAAATTTTGATTAAATTCATTAATTTGTTCTAAGTTTCTTTTCTCATTTTTTGTATCTAATGCTTTCACAGATAAAACTAAGTCATGCATTTTTTTATAATATAAATTTCTGTCTTCTGTAGACAGACTTTCTTCAAAATGTAACTCATGCATAACTAGAAGAAGACGGTCAAATTCCTGCACAAAATCATTTATTTCTTGACAAGTTTGTACTTGCATTTTAGGATTAGCCTCTTTTTTAGTTTGATTATTACTAAGAGTGTAATTGTGAGAAATATTATTAGAATGTAGATCCTTTGCAAGTATTTGAGCACCTATACTTGCACCATTTACATGAACTCCTAAATCAGTACAAGCACTAACAATTGATATTTTTTTCATAAATTAACCTCAATATAAATTTCTTTCAACATAGTGATGATAATCATCAAACACTAGTAGTCACAATATAGAAATTATATCATAGAAATTAAAAAGGTCAATAAAATGAAAAAATTAATTTTTTATTTATTGAAAAAGAAAACAATTTGTGCTATAACTAAATTATAGTGCAAAAATAAGATAAGCATTATAATAAGAAAATTTAAACTCAAAATAGGAGGAAATAACAAATGGCAAAAGAACAAAAAAACAAGAAAGATATAGGAAAATTAGCAACTAAGATTATGGCAATTATTTTAGCAGTAATGATGGTACTATCTATTGCAGCGACTTTAATTTACTGTATTATTGCCATGGTACAACAAGGATAGCAATAAATGAAAAAGAGGTAATATATGTTTGAAAATATAAACATTAGTTGGACTGGCATTTGGCAAGCTTTTGCAAGCTACATGACAGAATTGTCACAAAATCCACTTAGATTAATATCCTTAGTGATAGATTTAGTAATTGTTGGATATTTAATGTACAAATTTGTGCTATATGCAAAAAAATCAAGAGCATGGCAATTGCTAAAGGGAATTGTTTTAATTTTAATTATTGTAGCTTTAAGTGAAATGCTAGAATTAAAAATTTTAAATTTCTTTTTAACATTTTTTATGCCTTATGGTGTAATTGCCTTAATTGTGATATTTCAACCAGAGCTACGTAGAATGTTGGAACAGTTAGGAACCAATAAAATAACCAAATATTTTGGATTTGATAAAGATTTAGCAACAAAAACAAAAGAAGATATTTATAAAATAGTTATTGCAGCAACAGAACTTGCAAAATCAAAAACAGGAGGATTAATTGTTGTAGAAAGAGATATTCAAATTAATGATATTGCTGATACAGGTGTTAGAATTGGCTCAGAAGTATCGCCTCAATTAATCGTAAATTTATTTACGCCTAATACACCATTACATGATGGTGCAGTTATTATATCTAATAATAAAATTACAGCAGCAGCTTGTATTTTACCATTAGCAGATGATAAAGATATTGCAAAAGAATTAGGGACAAGGCATCGTGCTGGTTTAGGAATTTCAAAAGAATCTGATGCAATTGCAGTTATTGTTTCAGAAGAGACTGGTAAAATTTCAGTAGCTAAAGAGGGAACTTTAATTGTTGATGTAAAAGAAGATAGCTTAAAAAACATTTTAATAAAACATATTGTAACGAAGAGATTTGGCGATGAAAAATTGAAAAGAGTAGAGAAAATAAAGGCGAGAAAACAACAAATAGTAGAACAAGGTAAAATAGAGAAAAAGGAAGAATAAGAATATAAAAATGAGATAGTTTTAATTTCCAAGAGAAGATGGGAAATCAGGACTATCTCATTTTAAAATTCTATAAATTGATAAACAGCTTCTGCAAATCCACCATCATTAGCTGAATGATTAGTAGTATAGGTAGCTGCTTTTTTTACAGGCTCATAAGCATTAGCAACAGCAACTCCTATGCCAGAACTTTTTAATAAATCAATATCATTTAAGTTATCGCCAATAGCCATAGTATCATTGGCGTTAATCTTCAAATAATCATTTAAAAATTTCAAAGCAGTTCCTTTACCAATGTTTTGAGGAGCAATGGAAAGATAATCATATTCTTTATTTAATAAAATATCTTTGTAATGTCCCTTCTTAGAGATAAATTGGATTGTTAAAGTTTCTTGCTTTTTTAAAGCAGAGTATGCTTCTTCTATACTATTTTCACCTGATAAAATAACGTTAAAGATAGAAAGATCATGTTCTTGAATATATTGTAATAAATTTTTTACAATATAAAAGGAAAGACTATCTTTATCAGTCTTATGCAAAATTAAATTAAAATTAGTATCATATTTTCCGGAAAACAGAATTTGGTGAATTAAAGTATGTTGCATAATTGCGAAGATCCATATATTTTAATTCTTCTGTAATGACAAAGTTATCTCCATAAGCATGGATATGCAAATCATATTTTTCAGCAAGTTGATAACAAAAAGTTAATTCTTCCATTGTTAAGGTATGACGAAAAATTTCCTTTTGTTCTTTTAAATCAATGATTTGAGTACCATTACCAAAAATGCCATATTGGGCTCCACATTGTTTACAAATATCTTTGGAAATAGCATAACTTTTTCCAGTACAAATAGCAAGAGATATATTTTTCTCTTTCATAGTTTGAATAGCCTTTAAATTAGTTTGAGGGATAGAATTATCTGTAGCAAGCATAGTTCCATCCAAATCAGTTGCAATTAATTTGATTGACATAATTTTCACTCCAACTTCTATTATGCAGGAAAAAAATGGATTTGTCAAGTTTGTCTAATTAGAGATATTAGTTGGAAGAACAATTTGCAATCAAAGGAATAATGTAGTATGATAATAAAAAAATGAAAGAAGGAGTAAACAAATGAGGAATATAAAATTAACAATTGAATATGAAGGAAAAGAATATAATGGATGGCAAAAGCAACCCAATAAGTTAAATATTCAGGGAGAAATAGAAAGAGCTATTCAAATAGTAACAGGGCAAGAAGTAGACTTAATTGGATCGGGACGAACTGATGCAGGAGTACATGCTTTTGGACAAGTAGCAAATTTTAAAATAGAATCAGATTTTCCAATTGAAAAAATGGCAACAGCAATTAATTCACAATTGAAGAAGTCAATTCGTGTGTTAAAAGCTGAGGAAGTATCATTAGAATTTCATAGCCGTTATCATTGTCATAAAAAAACATATGGATATATTATAGATAATTCCGACCAAGGAACAGCAGTATATAGAAATATTACTTATCATGTATCACAACCATTAGATATAGAAAAGATGCAAGAAGCAGCAAACTATCTGGTAGGAGAACATGATTTTAGTAGTTTTAAATCAAGTGGAACAAGCAGTAAAAGTAGTGTAAGAACAATTTATCAAGCTCAAATTTTAAAAGAACAAGAAAGAGTCGTAATTATGCTAACAGGAAATGGATTTTTATATAATATGGTACGTATTATAGCAGGAACATTAGTGGAAATTGGATTAGGTAATATGGAACCGAAACAAATGAAAATAATTTTAGAATCAAAAAATAGACAGATGGCAGGACGTACTTTACCAGCCCAAGGATTATTCTTAATGAATGTAGAATATGATGAGAAATAGTAACAATCAAACAAAAATCAACATAAAATATAACAGATAGAAAAAATAAAAGAATAGGAGAAAGACATATGAATACTTTACTAATATTTTTTGCTTTTCCTGTTGCCACTGTTATATTAGCAATTGTGTTACAAAAAGTATTGAAAAATCCATTATTAGTAGCAGCTACATTTTTTGCGATTTATTTAATAATAACTTTTGCATTTTTTGACGCAAGCTTTCTAGTATATGCTATACTATATGCTATTTTAGCCTATGTAACAGCTGTATTATCAGCATGGATTTGCCGTTTACTTAAAATACTAGAAAATCAAAGTGCAGGTAATTGTAGAATTATTGAAAGACCAATTACGATAAATAATACAAGTCCTTGCAATAGTGTTAATTTAGCAAATGAAGCCAATTTAGTACCAACTCCAATACGAAGAACTAATTGTAATTGTAGTTGTAATTGCGGATGTGGCCGAAAATAAAAATAGAGTGAAAAGTCGGAATCTATAAAATTAGATTTCGGCTTATATTTTTATGTAAAAAACATAATATTACAGAAATATTACGATAATATTAAATTTGTATTACACAAGACTAAAAATGTTGTTTTTGCTCATAAAATGTTGTACAATGAATAAAGTAACGATATTTTCAAAAAGTATGGGGAGGAATAGAGCTATGGCTAAAAATCCAATGCAAAGAAAAGCACAAAATTCATTTTTATTAGGAATGTTAATTACTTTATTAATCACAGGATTAATTATAGCGTTTTTAATATTACAATTAACAAAAATAACAAAGGACCAGAAAAAGGCAGAAGCAGTTATGAAGACTGTATATGTAGTATCACAAGATATAGAATCAGGAGAACCAATTACTTCAGATAAATTAATAACAAAAGTTGTAGATGGAACTACAGTACCTTCTAATGCAATGACAACAACACAATTGGATGAAAAAACTAATTTATTAGATGAAGAAGGAAATTTAATCAAAAAAGTAGAAGTGATTTCTAAGATTAAGTTGATGCAAGGCACTATTCTTACAGATGAAATGCTTGCTGAAGCAGGAGAACTTGCAGCAGATTTAAGAAAACAGGAATATAACATGTTTGTTATTCCATCTCAGTTAACTACTGGTCAATATGTAGATGTTCGTTTGAGATTACCAAATGGAAAAGATTATATTGTAGTATCACATAAAAGAATAACAATTCCTGATTATGAAGGCACACAATCTATAAATACAGTGGCTATTAACTTAAATGAGGTGGAAATTTTAACTTTAAGTTGTGCAATTGTAGAATCTTATAAAATTAGTGGATCACTCCTATATGTAAATCAATATATAGAACCAGGATTACAAACAGCAGCATCAACAACATACATTCCAGATGATGATACACTTAACTTAATTAATAAAGATCCTAACTGTGTTGCAGAAGCAAAACAAGCATTATTCCAAAGAAATAATGATGCTTCTAACAAAACAGCAGTTAGAAATCCAATTAATAATGGATTAAGTGAAAATTCTGAGGATGCAACAGAAAATGCAGTAAATGCTTTAAAAGAAGAACTTAAGAGAGCTCAAGAAGAAAGACAAAAATATTTAGAATCTTTAGGTGGAACTTATTAAATAGAGGCAAAATAAGAAAAGGTGGAGGATAAGATGAGGACAATAGGATTTATAGGGGCATATGATAAAACCGATTTAATTATATATGTAGCAAGAATTTTGACACAAATGAATAAAAAAGTTATGATTATTGATGCTACTACATTACAAAAAACAAAATATATTGTTCCAGCTATTTCTCCTTCCAAAATTTATGTGACAGAATTTGAAGGAATTGATATAGCTGTAGGTTTTCACAATTATGAATATATTAAAGAATATTTAGGTATGCCACAACATGCAGTATTTGAATATGACTATATCTTTTTAGATATTGATTCACCAGAGGCATTAGTAGACTTTGATATAAAATCAGCTACAAAAAATTACTTTGTAACAGGATTTGATGTATATTCTTTAAAAAGAGGTATTGAAGTTTTATCAGGAATAACAGAACCAGTACCAATAAAAAAAGTACTCTTTACCAAGAAAAGTACACAAGAAGAAGATGAATATTTAAATTTTATTTCTTTAGGGTGTAAGGTAATTTGGGATGAAGAAGGAATATATTTTCCTTTTGAAAGAGGAGATCAAACTACACTTATGGAAAATCAAAGAGTGGCAAAAGTAAAATTGAGAAAATTAACGACAGCATATAAAGAGGGGTTAATGTATTTGGCGGAAGAATTAATTGATGAAAATGAAAGTAATGAACTAAGAAAAGCATATAAACAACTAGAAAAAGGAGTATAGATTATGGCAATTATTACATTTTATAGTAATGATAGTAAAGAGACAGGTCAAAGTTTATCGGTTGCTGCTATTGCCACTCATATGGCTATGAATCATAATTATAAGATATTGGTAGTTTCTACTAGTTTTAATGAATTAACTTTAGAAAATTGCTTTTGGGAATATAATAAAATCAGACCAACTGGTGTGATTAAAGATAATAGTCAGAGTGTAGGATTAGATTCGGGAATTGAAGGTCTATTAAGAGTTTTAGCAAGTAATAGAACTAGTAATGAAATTGTAAAAAATTATTCTAGAATTGTTTTAAAAGATAGATTGGATGTATTATTATCTCCAGCTACAAGATCTTATCAAGAATATATGACAATTACACCAAATTACAGTAGTATTTTGACAGTTGCCAATAGATATTATGATATTGTTATAGTAGATTTAAGCAAGAAAATGCCAAAACAAGATATTAATTCAATTCTAGAATTGTCAGATGTTGTAATGGTAAATTTAGTTCAAAGATTAAATGTTTTAAATGATTTTATTAGATTAAGAGAAGCAAATGATTTCTATAAAAAAAGAAATGTTATGTTACTACTAGGAAGATATGATGCATTTTCAAAGTATAATAATAAAAACATAACAAGATATATGAAAGAAAGAAAAGAACTTTCAGCAGTTCCATATAATACGTTATTTTTCGAAGCTTGCACAGAAGGAACAATTATTGATTACTTCTTACGATTAAAAAGTATTACAGATGAAACTGATAAGAATCTTGCTTTTGAAAAAGTACTAGCAGAAGCAGATAACAATATTATGTACAAACTACAAGAATTACAAATGAAGTTGTAATCCTATAGGAAGGAGAACGAAAATGCTTAATGTATTTTTAATTATAGTCATACTTTTACTAGCTGTATTTATTATGTTTCGTTTTATTAAAAAGAAACAAGCAGAGCAAGTAGAAGCAACTGTACAAGTTGATGATAAAACATATACGTTAGAATTAATGAAAGAATTTGTCAAGAAAAGACTTGATGAGATTACCAAAATCAACTTGTATGATATAGGTCTTTCAGAAGAGGAATTAAAAAGAAGAAAACAGAAAAAGTATGAGCTAAAGAAAGCATTAAAAGGCTGTACATATGGAGATGTAAATGATAAGAAATATGTTAAAGAGTTAATTTACGATTTACTATATCGTGAATATGGAGTTAACGAGACTAATGTTTCGAAAGCGATTCCATTTGATATTCCATCACTTTTAACAGCACAAGACAAATTTGAAATTATATTATATATGTATAAAAACGAATTTGGCTATGAAGCTATGGGAGAAATTATTAAAAAATATCGCTTAGATGATTTGAAATATGTAGAAGGAGAAGCAAAACCTTGTTATGTTATTACTTCAGATGAAATAGAAGCAATTTATGAGCAAGAAAATTTTATTCTTACTTTTGCAGATAAATTAAATGTAGTAGTTCAAAGAATTTATCAACATTACAAAGGATATAGTAGTATTGATGAAGTAAGAGATATGAATATAGACGGTATTTCTGGTGGTGTATCAGGACTTCCAGAATCTTTCTTAAGTCAAGTTGCACAAACAGATGGAGATTATTTAAATCAAATTGCGGAACATAAAGTACCACGTGCTTGTGATAGTATTTGGATTATGTTTCATGGTAAATCTATTCGTTTAGCTTTTTTATCATTTGGTTCAGAAGCAGAACTAAAAAGAGTTTGCCAGAATATTTACAAATATAATAATCCAGGACAATTATCAGATACAAATGGTTTCAAGATTAATGAAATGAAAGATGGTTCTCGTGTCGTTGTAGTAAGACCAAGTATGTCTGAAACATGGGCATTTTTTGTAAGAAAGTTCGATGTACAACGTGCAACATTAGAACAAATTGTTCATGGAGAAGGAAAAGACGATACAATTGATTTGTTGAAATATTTAGTAAAAGGTGCCAGAATTATATCACTAACAGGTGAACAAGGATGCCGGAAAAACAACTATGCTTATGGCAATGATTGAAAATATATATGAGACGATGAACCTTCGTATTACAGAAACAGCATTTGAGTTACACTTAAGAAAAATTTATCCAACAAGAAATATATTATCAATGAGAGAAACAGAAACAGTTTCTGGACAAGATTGTTTGGATGTTCAGAAAAAGACAGATGGTAGCGTTAATATCATCGGTGAGGTTGCGACTGACCCAGTAGCTTCTTGGATGATTCAATCTGCACAAGTTGCATCTAAGTTTACTTTATTTACTCACCATGCTAAAACATTTCCAGACTTAGTAACAGCCTTACGTAACTCAATGTTAAGAGCGGGAGTATTTAAAGATGAAAAAACAGCAGAAGAGCAAGTTGTACAAGTATTAAATTTTGATATTCACTTAGTAAAAGACTTTAGAGGAAAAAGATATATTGAAAGAGTAACAGAATGTATTCCAGTGGAAGAGAGAAATGAATATACTTTTGATCATAGGAAAGAAAAGACTCTAGAAGGAAAAATGAATAAATTTATGGATAATGCAACTGTATTCTTTACAAAAACAACTAATAGAGAGCTATTTAAACATAGAAATGTTTTAGAATATCAAGATGGTAGATATGTATTAACAAATCCAATTTCAGAAGCTAACATTCAAGCAATGAGAAATAACATGGATACTAGTGATATAGAAGGATTTGATAATTTTTTAGAGAGAAATTGGGGAATTAAATCAAAAAGCATTATGGAAGAAGAAACAAGTACAACAGTAGTAAAGAAAAGAGGAAGAAAAGCAAAAACACAATAAATAGGAGGTGACTTAAGGTGAATACTGATTTAATTATGTATATATTAGGTGGAGCAGGAATCCTATTTGTACTAATTATTGTTGCATTTTTATTGATTAAAAGAAAAATGAATAATTCTGAAGTGAGACAAATTCAGCAATTAAGGGAAGGAACCGAAGCTAGTTCCTTTTCTATGGAAATTCTTTTCCAAAAATTATATATCATTTACCTTAAAACTCCTTTTCTAAAGAAATATTTATTAAAGGTACGTAGAAGACTAGAAATTATCAATGTAGATGATGAATACTTAACTAGAAAACAAGCAGCATCTATTTTAACAAAGACTTTGGCAATTATACTTCCTCTAACTATTGTTATTATTGCAATGACACATTCAAATACTTTATTATTAGTTATTTTATTACTATTTGAACTATTTATGGTAGATACTTTTATGGATGGAATGGTAAATAAATTAGATAATAAACTATTAAGAGAGCAAATAGAGTTTTTCTCAGAAATTAGACATGCATATCATGAATTTAACATGGTAGAAGAAGCAATTTATCAGGTAGCTCAAGATGATGAAAAACCAGAAATGTCAAGGCAGGCAGAAAAAATCTATGAAGTATTAATTTCAAATGATCCAGAATCAGAACTTGAAAAATATTATGATATTGCACCAAATAGTTATTTAAAGGAATTCGCAGGGGTTTCTTATTTAACTAAAGAATTTGGTGACCGTAAAATTGATAAGACATCTTTATATTTAAAAAACTTAAATAATATTACACAGGAAATGCAGTTGGAAATCTTAAAAAGAGATAAATTAGATTATACTTTTCAAAGTTTATCAGTAATTTCAATTGTACCAATATTAGCATTGCAGCCAATTAAAAATTGGGCAATGTCACAATTTAGTTTTACAGAAAGTTTTTATAATGGAAAGACAGGATTTATTGTTCAAATTCTAATTTTGATTTTAACCTTTGTTTGTTATTTATTAATTGGAAAATTAAAAGACAATGGATCAACCGCTATGAGCACAAAAAATACAGAAAATCCATGGCAAGAGAAGTTATATAGAATTGGTTTTATAAAGAAAATAGTAGACTTATTTATGCCTAAGGAAGGTACAAAAGAAGATAGAAATCTAAAGAAAAAAATGAAAGATGCAGCAACAAAAGATAAAAAGCAATGGATTTATATTAATAGAATTTTCTTATGTATTATTACATTTGTTGTTAGTATTTTCTTGTTTAATTATATTCACACTTTAGTTATAAAAGGTGTTTATACAGATCCAACAGAAGACTATGATGTTTACCGGTCAAATGTCTTCAAAGGATAAGAATAAAGCAATGAAATTGACAGAATCAGATAATCAATATTTGGAGTATTATAAAGGAAAACCAGAAACTAAAGTAGAAGAAATTCAAAAAATAATGAGACAAGGAAAAGTGAATAAGGACTATGTGGAAAGTAGTGAGGATGAACTAGAAACAGCAGCACAAAGAGTTTTAGAAAAATTAAAACTTGTTAGTAGTGAAACTTTACAGTGGTTTGAAGTACTACTTGCATTAGTATTTGCTGTTATTGCTTATATGGGACCAATTTGGATGTTAATTTTCCAAGCAAAAATGAGACAGCTAGAAATGGAAGATGAAGTAATGCAGTTTAATACGATTATTCTAATGTTAATGAAAATTGAGAGAGTAAATGTTGAAATTATCTTAGAATGGTTAGAAAGATATGCTAATATCTTTAGGGAGCCAATTAGTAAATGTGTAAATAACTATGAAAGTGGAGCTTGGGAATCATTAGAACAATTGAAAGAAGATGTTAGTTATCAGCCATTTATTAGAATAGTAGAAAGCTTGCAAGCAGCTGTTGAAAAAATTCCAATTGAAGACGCATTTGATGAGTTAGATACAGAAAGAGATTATTATCAAGAGAAGAGAAAAGAATCTAATGAAAGATTAATTGCAAGAAAAGGAAGAATAGGAAAAGTAATTGGATTTGCACCAATGATAGTACTATTTGTTGGATACTTAATTGTACCTTTAGTATTTATTGGTATTACAAGTATGACAAGCTCATTAAATTCAGTAAAAACAACAACAGGAGCTTAAAACTTAATATGACAGGAGGAGACTATGGAAAACGCTTCAAAAGCCATTATTATGGCTGGAGGTATTTTAATTGGAGTAATTATTTTAGCTACACTTGTTATTGTATTTAGACCAATGGGAGATGTATACGAAGGAAAAGATGATGCTTTATTAATAGAACAATTAGAGAAGTATAATAGACAATTTAATACATATGACAAGTCTCTTTATGGTAGTGAGCTTTTATCATTAGCAAATTTAGTCTATGACTTTGATAATAAATTTCTATATGACATAGACCCGACAGGGAACTATTATAAAGAAAACAAAATTGTGGTTACAGTAAAATTGGATGAAGAGACTATTGGATATAATGATGTTGTACCATCTTATGAATCTCTTCAAAAAGAAAGTAAGAAAAAAGCAGATGGCTGCGATATTGAGTTATTAAGAAAATATGATAAGGCATTAGAAAATAAGCTAAAGGAGATGGAGAAGACAGGGATTGGTAAGAATGACAATGACTATCAAGATGTGAAAGCTTCTATCACACAGTTTAGAAGTATACCATTTAGATGTATTAGTTCACAAACAAAATATAATAAGTATGGTAGAATTTCTAAAATGATATTTGAACAAGCAAAATAAAAAAGTTATTTTAAGAAGAGGGAGGAATGCTAAGAGATGGAAAATGCTTCAAAAGCCCTTATTATGTCAGCTAGTATTTTAATAGGTATTATCATATTATCTATAGCAGCATATCTATTTACAGCATTTGGAGGAACAAGTAAAGAAATACAAGAAAAAGTAGACTCAAGAGTATTAGCAGAATTTAATAATAACTTTACTAAATATTTAGGCAGTAATACATGCACCATTCATGATATTGTAAATTTAGCAAAATTTGCTCGAAGAACAAACGAGCAAATGGAATATACTCCAGCAGATAGTAATGCGCCATATTATATACAAGTAATTTTAGATAAAAAGGATATAACACAATATTCAGAAGATGAATTAATTACTCTATTAAATAATAATAGTGTTGCGAAAGATACAGATGGTAACTTAATAGGAAGCCTTCAGTATTATAAATGTGAAGGAGTTAAATTTGATAATCCAAACCAACCAAATAGAGTAAGTAAAATTATTTTTAAGAAAATTTAATAAAAAGATAAGGAAATAGGATGAAAAAGAATATATTAGTAATTTTAGGAATTTTTATAATTATCTTGCTATTTTCTGTCTATTTATTGTATAATTATAACAAGGAAGTCATTCAAGCACAAAGCTTTAATAAACAGTATGAAGTTTATTATGAAAAAACAATATTAGGAACTGAGTTAGCTACTGTTATGAATAAGGCAATGGACTATAACAAGAAAAATGATATTGCAAAAGATAAGAATGATAGATATTATATAGAAACAGAGAACTCTCTTTTAATAAGAGTAAAATTCTTAGAAAAAGAAGAAGTAGCAAAAATGGAAGATATTTTATTACAAGATATGGAAAATTTTATTCGATTTTATAGAGAAGCAAATTTTAAATGTACTAAAATAGAATATCATTTAAAAAATAAACAAGTGAAAAGTTTATACTTTGAACAAATTTAAATTAGATTTTAATATTGGATCGGCAGTCCAAAAGAAAAAATATATAGAAAGAAACAAAAGTTAAAGGGAGGAATTTTATCATGGAGAATGCATCAAAAGCATTAATTATTGCGGGAGCAATCTTAATTTCAATTGTTTTAGTAAGTGTAGGAGTTTTAGTTGTAAACAGCTTAGACCCAAGTTCAGCTATAGATGATATGGACGCACAAGCAATAGAACAATTTAATTCAAAATTTACTTCTAATGCAGGATTGAATAAACAAGGAAGTATTGTGAGAACCCTATTATCTAATGTTGCAACAAATAATACTCAAAATGAAGGTGATGAAGGTAAGATTATTAAAGTTACAACAGTAGATTTTGTAACATCAACAGCTAATCAATCAGAAGTAACAGAGCCTAATACATTAGCAACTATTAGAAATGCAGTAAATGGTAGTTCAAGATATGATATATCCTATACTACTAAGAAAAATGGATTAGTAGATGTTATTACAATTACTAGAAGAAAATAGTTAGGAGAAAATTATGGAAAATGCGTCAGATGCCATTGTAATGGCAGGAGCAGTGCTAATATTTGCCATTGCCCTTTCAGTGGCAATGACGGTGTTTACACAAGCAAGAGCAACTGTGGATACAGTTATCTATGAAAGTGATAGAACTAGTTATTATGAATACCTAGACATGGACATTTCAAATAATATAAAAAATAGAATTGTAGGATTAGAAACTGTTATTCCTACATTATATAAATATTATAAAGAAAATTACACAGTAGTATTTTTAAATAGAAATGGAAATGGATTAGAATTGTATGAAACAAAGACCAATCAAGCTAATTGGAGCAAAGATGATTCTGGTAATGTGAAACAATTTGTAGTGGACAAGTATCCAGGGGTAAACGGTAAACAAATTTGTTCTTTTGATGTTAATGAAGAAGTTATACGCCGTGAGCCTTGGGTGGGAGACCCGATAGAAACAAGAAAAAATTTAGAAGCTTTTATAGAAGGAAAAGAATATGTTTGGCCTAATGGTTCTGGTTTTAAATATGACTATAAAAATATCTTTAATGGACAGAGCTTTATGAAATATTTTGCAAATAAGAAATTTAGAGAAACAATAGGCGAATATAGAACAAGCAATAAAGATACATTTGCTTCAGAGTTAAATCAAGGCATTAGAGATAATAAGAACAAAAGAGTAATAGTTTATCAATTAATAGACTAAAGAAGGTTAGAAATAAAAGAAATACAAAAAGGGGGTATTAAATATGTCAGATAGTTTTATTACCATTATTGCAATATTTTTAGCAGCAATCTTAATGTTCATATTTCCGCTAATGTCTATGGCAGACAGAACAGATGATATTTCAGAATTAGCTGTTCAGGCAGCAACTACAGAATTTGTAGATAAAGTAAAAACAACAGGAAAACTAACTTCTGAAGGATATAATGAGTTTGTATCAACTTTAGCAGCTACAGGAAATTCTTATGATATTGATATGCAAATTCAACATTTGGATGAAAACCCAGGAGTGAAAGTGACACAAGCAGATGTTACAAAGATTGGTGAGAATTTGTATTATAATGAATATACAAGCCAAATTGAAGAAAGACTGGACAATGATAAAAGAATTGCTTTAAAAGAAGGCGATATGTTCAAAGTTACAGTTAAGAATACAAATAAAACAATTGCTGAAATATTAAGAGGATTTTTCTATAAGATTAGTGGAAATGATACTTATCAAGTTTCAGGACAACATGTTGGAACAGTAAGTGTAAATGGAGCATCTAATTAAGAGTGGGAATTGTTTTCCACTCTTGTTTTAAATCAAAGGAAGAACAAGCTAAAAAGAAAGGAACGTAAGAATGAAATTTCAATACTTGGCGGTTATTTTCGTTATCATTATTTTGCCAATTACATTAGTAATGTCATTCTATATGCAAACACAAATAGATATAATGGATAGACAAAATGAATATAGAGCAAAACTAAGTGATGCAACTTATGATGCAGTAAAAGCTTTTCAAATTAATACAACTAATAGTTATTATTCAAGTGTTAGTGATTCCAAAATAAGAGACATTGAGGCTGCGGTAAATACTTTTTATAATTCTCTAACTGCTAATTTGAATTTAACTAAATCAGAATTAAAAGCTTATGTTCCAGCAATTGTATATACTTTATATGATGGTTATTATATTTATGGAAAAAGATATAATGTATATGAAGGACCACAAATTAATAAATCAGGTGAATTAACCAATATGACAATTAATACAGATACGGAAAATATAACTGATCCAGATTTATATGAATATGGACTAAAGCCATTTGTTTATTATTCTTGCCAATATCAAAAGGGAAGCGATAATTTTATTGTTAATTTTACATTAGACAATTTTATAAGCATTTATGGAACAATTGGAGGGACTTATTATAATAAATCAGGATATTTAATTGAAATTGATTCAAACAGAAATAAATTTGATGGTAAGTATAAAGGAACTACTATAACAAATACAGCAGAAAATCTAACAGAGTATTTGAAGTTTACAACAACAGCATCTAACCAACCAAAAGAGGGAGTGTACAGATATGTAGTACATCAAAATCAAAAAGTATATATTAATGGATCAGACTATTTTTGGTATGACCAAGGTGTAGCGCATCCAATTCAAGGTAGCACAACAAAAGCTGCAATAGCAGAAATGATAAAGAAAAGTAGTAGTTATGAATTTTATCAAGAGGCTTATGAATTTAGTAAATGGGTATATGATAATTTAAAAGATATTAAACAAGCTAATATTCGTACAGTAATCAGAAAAACAAATGGAGATATTGAAATAGAAACAGGTGGAACAAATTTGGAATTTGATGCAGGAAATCAAAGCTTATTTGATACATCAAAAGATCCAGAAGATCCAGCATCTATTTTTAATCAACATAGAATGGCTGTTATTAAAAACACCATTGAAACTAATTTAATGGCAGCAATTAATAGTTATAATAGTAATGCAAGTTCTTTTGCATATGCGTTACCACAATTAACAGAAGAAGATTGGGAAAAAGCAGTTAACAATGTTTGCATGATTGCATTTATGCAAGGAATGCCAATAGGTGGAAAATACTTTAATGATTATGTAGTAGTTCCAAATGACAAAAACAATGAATTTGTGGATAATGATTCTGTCTATCTAACTACAAATGATGGAAAATATCATTTAACCAATTGTCCAATTTTAATAGAAAATAGAAATTGGCAGGATAGAATAAACGGTGGTTATATTAATACAGCATTTCAAAGACAAACTGTTAATGGACAATATTATTATCGACATGTATATAATAATAAAATAGAAACACCATATAGTCCTTGCTATTATTGTTTAGTAAATTCTAGTGGTAAATATGATTTAGACGATGACATTATTAATAATACTATAGGAAATATTGATAGAAATGGACAGCATTATAATATTACAACATTAAGACAAAAATATTTTTCTATTTTAGGTAGAGAGAAGAATAACTTATATAAAACCAATAATTAGAAAATGTTTAAAAAATAAAAATATGGTTATCCTATGAAATAAAAGGAGAGCCATATGAAAATCATTAAAAAAATTATTATTATTACAATATTACTTGTTATATATATTTATGTGTGTTATATTTCATTTTTGCCGAGTAATTATATTATTATGCAAGGCGAAAATTTAAAAATTAATACTCTATTTGGAACTACTCTAATTCCAAAAGAAAGTAAAGATTTTGAAACTATACAAACAGTAAGTAATCTAAATAATACGAGAGTAGAGCAAGTAGGTAGAATAGATTTAAGCTTAAGTTTATTTCAGTTATTTAAAGTAAAAGATTTAAGTGTAAATGTTATCCCTAAAACTAGTGTAGTTCCAATAGGAAAAGCAATTGGCATGAAATTATATACAGATGGAGTTTTGGTGGTAGGAATGTCTGAAATTGAAGGAAAAAGGCCATATGAAAACACAGGCATTCAAGAAGGGGATAGAATTATCCAGATTAATGAAAATAGCATTAGTAACACTAGTGATTTAATGAAAGAAGTGAATAATAGTCAAGGAAGTAAGATTCATATAAAATATATTCATGAGGAAGAAACTGTAACAACTAGCATGAAACCAGTAAAAAGTGGAGATAATGAATATAAGTTAGGGCTATGGGTAAGAGATGCTGCTGCTGGAGTTGGTACTTTAACATTTTATGAGCCATCTACAGGAATGTTTGCCACTCTAGGGCATGGTATTTTAGATGTAGACACTTCAGATTTAATTAAAATTGCAAATGGAGAATTAGTAACAACTAATATTTTAAATATTGAAAAAGGAAGAAAAGGCAATCCTGGAGAAATTAGAGGAACAATAGAATCTGGTTATACAATTGGAAGAATTACAAAGAATACACCTTTTGGAGTCTATGGAATTTTAGATACACCATCCTATATTTCAGTTTCATCTAACGATGCTATGGAGGTAGCATCTAGAGAAGAAATAAGAACAGGACCAGCACAGATTATTTGTGAGTTAGAAAATGGAAAAAGGGAGTACTATACAATAGAAATTCAAAAGATTTTTACAGGAAATAATGAAGATAATAAAAGTATGTTGTTAAAAGTAACAGATGAAAAGCTACTAGAGAAAACAGGAGGAATTATTCAGGGAATGAGTGGAGCACCAATTATTCAAGATGGTAAATTTGTAGGAGCAGTAACACATGTATTAGTGAATGACCCTACAGCGGGCTATGGTGTTTTTGCCGATATTATGTTAAAACAAATGCGACAAGTAAATAATTAAAAAGAAGGATAAGAGGGGTAGTATGAAAAATAATAAAATTTTTGTCATTTTAATTTCAATTTTTATAGGTATAGCTCTAATGATTTTAATGATTATAGCAGCAATAAGTATTACTAATAATATAACACCAGTTGTCAATCAGAATATAGAAAATCAAAATGAGATGAACCAAGAAAATACAATAGAAAACCAAGTGGGAAATACAGAGAAAAATGAAAATACAGGAAACATGACTGTAATTGATCCAATTATTAATCCATCTAATCCAGATGACAATATAGAACCAACAGAAAGCTTTGTTTCATCTTATTATTATAATCAATTGGATAGTACAGCAAAGACAATTTATACAGTATTAAAAAGAGATAAAAGTAAATTTATTTCTGGAAATCATAGTGTTGATTATGGCACACAATTTAATACATTGTTAAATAGCCAAGGAGGACAAGATAAATTAACACAGGCTTTTCAAGATGCTTGGGATGCTTTTATATATGATAATGTAGATTTATTTTATATTGATATAACAAAAGTCAATATTCACATTGCATATCAAGATCTTGGAGGAATTAGGACTTATAAAGTATCTATTGGACCAAGAAATGAAAAAGGATATTATTTAGAAACATTTAAAACACAAGAACAAGTAGAAAAGGCGAAAACATATATAGAAGATGTAAAAAAGCAAATGGCAACACAAATTTCTACAGATGGTATTTATCGTAAATTAGGAAAAGTTCACAATTGGTTAATTGAAAATATAACTTATGAAGCCAATACAAATTCAAAAGACCAATATACTATTTATGGAGCATTAGTGCAAAATAAGGCAGTATGTGAAGGATATGCTAGAGCGTTCAAATACTTGATGGATGGAACTGGAGTTCCTTGTGTTATTGTTTCAGGTACTGCTACAAATTCACAAGGTCAAGAAGAAAATCATGCTTGGAATTATGTACAAATTAATGAAAACTGGTATGCTGTTGATGTGACATGGGATGATCCTATTATAACAGGGGATGGAGAAGTACCAGCAGAATTAAAATATAAATATTTTTTAAAGGGGGCAGATGAATTTAAAGTGGATCATAAAGAAGATGGAAGAATATCAGAAAAAGGAAAGATATTTAAGTTTCCAACTTTATCTACACAAAACTATAAACCATAATAAAATAAAAAAGTCATATTATTATATATAGTATGACTTTTTTTATTTTTATTTAATTGTTGTCTGCTAATTTTGGACCAATATTAGTAACTGTTCCAGCTCCTAAAGTTAAAACAATGTCTCCTTCAATTGTACGTTCTTTTAAGTATTTTACAATCTCATCAAAATCAGAAATATAAATTGCTTTTTTACCATAAGCTTCTATCTTTTGAACTAGGTCCATAGAAGAAATATTGTAAGTATTATCTTCTCTTGCAGCATAAATATCTGTAACAATAATATGGTCGAAATCAAGTAGAGCTTTAGCAAAATCATCTAACAAGTTTTTAGTTCTGCTATAAGTATGTGGTTGAAAAACAACCCAAGATTTTCTGAATTCTTTTTGAACTAAAGCTTTAGCTGTTGCAGCAATTTCAGTAGGATGATGACCATAATCATCATAAATGGACACACCTTTATTAAAAGAACCAATATATTCAAAACGTCTATGTGCACCAGTATATTTTACTAATGCATTTTTAATATCTTCCTTTTCAATGCCGTATTCATAACAAACAGCAATACATGCTAAAGCATTTAATACATTGTGCTTACCAGGAACTGATAATCGGATTGTTTTAAAGAAAGTGTTGTTATAATAAACATCAAAAGTAGGAAAACCATTCTTATCAAATGTAATATTTCTAGCAAAGAAATTAGCAGTCTCATTTTCAATACCAAAGGTAACTGTTTTACATTTAGTACTTTTGGCTATTGTTCTACAATAAATATCATCCCAGTTAATAACTAAAAGTCCGTCTTCAGGTAGTAATGTAACATATTTATTAAATGAACGAACGATATTTTCGATAGAACCGAAATAATCTAAATGGTCATTATCAATATTTAAAATAATTTCAGTCTTAGGAAAAAGTTTTAAGTAACTTTCTACATATTCACAAGCTTCAATAATAAAATATTCACTATTGCCAACTCGATAATTCCCATTAAGAGCTTTTAAATAAGCACCTACCTGAATAGAAGGGTCTTTCATAGCTTCTAAGAAACAAACTGAAACCATAGAGGTAGTTGTAGTTTTTCCATGTGTTCCTGAAACGCAAATTGTATTATTAAATGCTTTTGTAATTTTTCCTAAAAAAGTTCCTCTTTCAATAGTAGGAATATTTAATTCATGAGCCTTGGCAAGCTCAACATCATCTTTGCGGACTGCAGCACTATAAACAACAATATCTGCATTTGCAACATCTTCTAAATTATGACCAATTGTTACAGAAATTCCAGAACTAATTAATTTATCTGTAACTTCTGAAGTAGAAGTATCAGAACCTGTTACATGAAATCCCCAGAATTTCAAAATTTCGGCAATACCACTCATACTAATACCACCGATACCTATCATATGTATATTTTTGTATTGTTTAAGTTCTTCTATGTTTGCCAAAGAATAACACCCCTTTAAAGAATTGTTTATATTATTCGCAAGCCTCATTATATACTTTAAGTCAGTTTTTTTCAAGATATTTGAATAAAAAAATATAGAATGGCTATAATAAGGTATGAGAGGGAAGAGAGAAGTGTGCAAAAAGAAAAAATAAAATAATTGTAAAATAAAGAAGGAAAATTTATATTTTTGGCGAATAATATAATTGTACATAAGAAATGTATAGAAAACTAGAAAGGATGGTACTCAAAAATGCAAATTACAGATGTACGTTTAAGAAAAGTAAATTCAGAAAACAGAATGAAAGCTGTTGCTTCTGTGACATTTGATAACGAATTTGTTGTTCATGACATCAAAGTTATTGAAAGTCAAAATGGATTGTTTATTGCTATGCCAAGCAGAAAAACTCCTAATGGAGAATTCAAGGATATAGCACATCCAATTAACGCTGATACTAGGGAGAAAATTCAAAAAGCTATATTAGAAGCTTATGAAGCTCCTGAAACTGAAGAAACTACAGATACAGAATCAGCAGAATAATAAATAACTAATTTAAAAGTAAGCGCCAACTTAATAAATAAGTTGGCGCTTTTCTTGTTGTGTTGCTGGGACCGCAAGCTTATTGACCATCGAAAAGGGAAAAGAAGTGCTTCAATAATCTGTTCTCGACTGTTTGGTTTGGAGCAGAAATAGTAAATAAAACTGCCTGATTGTAAAATTCAGCCCGGATCGTGCAGTCTAAAGAACTTGCAATATTCAGTTTAGAACACACAGTTCCTGCTTCTTTCAAAGGAGCTGCAGCGCAAAAACTAAGCAAGTCGACTGAAGGAGTCTGAACTTCCCAAAGAGTCTGAATGACAACAGAATGGCTTCGCTCATCTACCACTCTAAAGCAAGAATTTGCTGGAAATTCATAACCTTCTTGTGCAGAGATAAGCTGGAAGAACGGCACTTGTTTCTTCATAGAGCTTCTGCCCAGAAGAAGAGCAAGTTGAATGAGTGAGGGTTCCCAATGGATGGGGGTGTGCTGCGAATCGTCAATAGATGTCATAACGAAACCTCCAAGAAATGATTTTTAGGACATTGCCTATGTAATATATATTATACCATAAAATTCACATCATGTAAAATTTTCTTAAAATTCTTTCGAGAAATTCAAGAAAGTGGTTGACTTTAGGCGAAAGACGTTGTATAATAACACAGTATGTATTTGGCGATGAAGTAAGATGTGGCTACAGATTTAGAATTTTTTAAATTTGGAGGGAACTCTTATGGAGTATGTCGTGGCTTAGACCAAGGCGGTAAGTTAAAAATGAAAAGAGCACTTATCCCAAGTGACACATACAGAACTTGGGCTTTTATATTGGTAGTAAATGAAACACCAGGGTGCGTTATAACTTCCGACCAAATGTGGACGAAAAAGTCCAGAAAAAATAGAAGGAGGGAATTTTTAAATGGCAACAAAGAAAGAAACTACAGTAACAAGTGAAAAAATTAGAATAAGACTAAAAGCTTATGATTCAGTTGTTTTAGAACAGTCTGCTGAAAAAATAGTAGATACTGCTAAAAAAACAGGAGCTAAAGTATCAGGTCCTATTCCATTACCAACAGAAAAGGAGATAGTTACAATTTTACGTTCTCCACACAAACACAAAGATTCAAGAGAACAATTTGAGATGAGAACACATAAAAGAGTAATTGACATTCTTTACCCAACACAAAAGACAGTTGACAGTTTAATGAAAATTGATTTGCCAGCTGGTGTTGATATAGAGATTAAGTTGTAGTGTTAGTGAGAAGTGAACGTAGTGAAACTTCGAGCGTTACAGTCAACTTATGCAATGTAGCGAAGCGAAATTGCGAAAACTATAAAACTATGCTGGTATAACGTTACAATTTAACGGAATATAAGATACCAGCCAATGGGAGGAAAACAATGAGTAAAACATTAATTGGAAAGAAAGTTGGAATGACTCAAATCTTTGATGAACAAGGAAAAGTAATTCCAGTAACAGCTATTGAAGCTGGACCTTGTACAGTAGTACAAGTAAAAACAGTAGAAACTGATGGATACAATGCTATTCAATTAGGTTTCGGAGATGTAAAAGAACATAAAGTAATTAAACCTGTAAAGGGTCATTATACAAAAGTTAACTTAACACCTAAAAAACATTTAAGAGAATTTAGAGTGGATTCAGTAGAAGAAGTAAAAGTAGGAGATGAATTAAAAGCTGATACTTTTACAGCAGGAGACAAACTAGATATTCAAGGAACTTCAAAAGGAAAAGGATTCCAAGGTGTTATTAAACGTCATGGTCAATCAAGAGGACCTATGGGACATGGTTCTATGTATCATAGAAGACCAGGATCAATGGGACCAACTTCTACTCCAGGTAGAGTATTTAAAGGAAAAAGATTACCAGGACATATGGGACATGTAACTGTTACTATTCAAAATTTAGAAGTAGTAAGAGTTGATTTAGATAAAAATGTAGTTTTAGTAAAAGGTAGTGTACCAGGAGCAAATGGAGCTATTTTAAAACTAAAAACAAGTGTAAAAAGTAAATAAGGAGGGAAAGACAAATGCCTAAAGTAGATGTATTCGATATAGAAGGTAAAAAAGTAAAGACAATCGAACTTAAAGAAGAAGTATTTGGCATTGAGCCAAATGAAACAGTAGTACATCATGTTTTAGTAAATTACCTAGCAAATCAAAGACAAGGTACACAAAGCACTAAAACAAGAAGCGAAGTATCTGGTGGTGGAAGAAAGCCATGGAGACAAAAAGGTACTGGTCGTGCAAGACAAGGTAGTATCCGTGCACCACACTGGGTAGGTGGAGGTATTGCATTAGGACCAAAACCACGTTCATATAATTACACAGTAAATAAGAAAGAAAGACAATTAGCAATTAAATCATTATTAAGCTCTAAAGTATTAGAGAAAGAATTAGTTGTTGTAGAAAAATTACCATTAAAAGAAATTAAAACAAAAGAAATGGCAAGAGTTCTAAACAACTTAAAAGTAGAAGGAAAAGCAGTTATTCTTTTAGCAGAAAAAGATGAAATTGTTCAAAAATCAGCAAGAAACATTGAAGGTGTTAAAACACTTCAAGTTGGAACTATCAATGTATATGATTTATTAAAACACAAAAATCTTGTTGTAACAGAAGATACTGTTAAAAAATTAGAGGAGGTGTATGCATAATGAAGGCAGAAGACGTTATCATTGCACCAGTTGTTACTGAAAAAAGTAATGATGGATTACAAGCTGGAAAATACACTTTTAAAGTAAATAAGAAAGCTACTAAAATCGATATTAGAAATGCAGTAGAAAAACTTTTCGAAGTAAAAGTTTTAGATGTTAACACAATGAGTGTTAAAGGAAAAAATAAAAGAATGGGTAAAACAGCAGGAAAAACTCCTGATTGGAAAAAAGCAATTGTTACAATTGATACAGACCCATCAGATGTAAAATATTTATCAAAAGGTGGAAAAGAAGTTAAAGTTTCTAAGAAATATAAAGACAGTATTGAACACTTTATGGGAGCTTAGAAATAAGAAGAATAAAAACTATCTAGTTTTAAAACTAGGAAAATAAAATTAAAAGGAGAGAAATTAAAAAATGGGAACAAAAAGATTTAAACCATATACACCTTCAAGAAGAAACATGACAGTTTCTACATTTGAAGAAATTACAAAAAAAGAACCAGAAAAATCTCTACTAGCAACTAAAAAGAAAAATGCAGGTAGAAATTCATATGGAAGAATAACAGTAAGACACCAAGGTGGTGGAAACAGACAAAAATATAGAATGATCGATTTCAAGAGAAATAAAGTAGATATGCCAGCAACTGTTATTGGTATTGAATATGATCCAAACAGAAGTGCAAACATTGCATTAATTCAATATGAAGATGGAGAAAAGGCATACATCTTAGCACCAGTTGGTTTAAAAGATGGTGATAAAGTAATATCAGGAGATAAAGCTGATATCAAACCAGGAAACTGTATGAAAATTGAAAGCATACCAGTAGGTACTATGATTCACAATATCGAGTTAAATCCAGGTCAAGGTGGAAAAATGGTTAGAGCAGCTGGTCAAGAAGCTCAATTAATGGCTAAAGAAGGAAAATATGCACATGTTAGATTACCTTCTGGCGAAATGAGATTAGTAATGGCTGTTTGTAAAGCTACAATTGGTACTGTTGGAAATGCAGACCATGAAAATATTAAATTAGGTAAAGCAGGAAGAACAAGACATATGGGAATTAGACCAACTGTTAGAGGTTCAGTTATGAACCCAGTAGATCACCCTCATGGTGGTGGTGAAGGTAAAGCACCAGTAGGACACGCAGGACCAATGACTCCTTGGGGTAAACCAGCTTTAGGATACAAGACAAGAAAGAACCACAAAATGAGTGACAAGATGATAACTAAGAGAAGAAAATAATAAAAGAGAAGGAAGTCAAGTCAGCTGTGCGAAGCAAAGCAAGCTACAGATGACTTATGCAATTTGATAGAATTGAAAAGAAGGAGGAAAGATTAATGTCAAGATCAGAGAAAAAGCCACCATTTGTTGCACCAGAATTATTAAAGAGAATTGATGCAATGAATGAAAAGGGAAACAAAGAAGTAATCAAAACATGGTCAAGAGCATCTACAATCTATCCACAAATGGTTGGACACACAATCGCTGTTCATGATGGTAGAAAACATGTACCAGTTTATATTACAGAAGAAATGATAGGACATAAATTAGGTGAATTTGCACCAACAAGAACATTTAAAGGACATTCAGGAGACAAGACAACAACCGCTAAATAGAATAAAGTTAATGGGGACATATCTTGTCCCTAAAGAAGAGACAAAGGGGAAAGATGTGTCCCCAACGAAAACTCAAAATAGTAGAGGAGGAAAGAAAAGTGGAAGAGAAGCAAGAAGTTATCGTTCCAACAGCAGAAGCAACTCTAAGATATGCTAGAATTTCAAGCAGAAAAGTTAAAATTGTAGCAGACTTAATTAGAGGAAAAGATATTGATGAAGCTTTAGCGATTAGTAAATATGCTCCAAAAGCATCAGGTGAAATTATAGAAAAATTATTAAAATCAGCAATTGCCAATGCTGAAAATAACCATCATATGGCACATGAAAAGTTATATGTTGCTGAAATTTATGCAAATCAAGGTCCAACTCTAAAAAGAATTAGACCAGCTGCAAAAGGCAGTGCAGTGAGAATCAGAAAAAGAACAAGCCATATTACAATCGTGTTGAAAGAAAGAGATTAAGAAAGGAGGTCTTAACAAAATGGGACAAAAAGTGGATCCTAATGGATTAAGAGTAGGTGTCATTAAAGATTGGAATTCTAAATGGTATGCAGATAAAAAAGATTTTGCAACTTATTTAGTAGAAGACCACAAAATCCGTGAATATGTTAAGAAAAAATTATATGTTGCAGGGATTTCAAGAATAGAAATTGAAAGAACTGCTAAGTTCGTAAAAGTAAATGTATATACAGCAAAACCAGGTTTAGTAATTGGTAAAGGTGGAAATCTTGCAGAAGTACTAAAAGCTGAGCTTGAAAAAATGATTGGTAAAACAGTAAACTTAAATATTACTGAAGTAAAAAACATTGATATAGATGCGCAATTAGTTGCTGAGAATATCGCAGGACAACTAGAAAGAAGAATTTCTTTTAGAAGAGCTATGAAGCAATGCATGCAAAAAACTATGAGAGCAGGTGCTTTAGGAATTAAAACTGCTGTATCTGGAAGATTAGGTGGAGCAGATATGGCAAGAACAGAGTTCTACAAAGAGGGTACTATTCCACTTCAAACTTTAAGAGCAGATATTGAATATGGATTTGCAGAAGCAGATACCACTTATGGAAAAATCGGTGTTAAAGTTTGGATTTATAAAGGAGAAGTTCTTCCAACTAAGAAGAAAGTAGTGGAAGGAGGAAACAAATAATGCCATTAATGCCAAAAAGAACAAAATATAGAAAACTACAAAAAGGTAGAGTAAGAGGAAAAGCAGCAAGAGGAAATACTGTAACTGATGGTGAATATGGATTACAAGCTCAAGAAATTGGGTTAATCACATCTAACCAAATTGAAGCAGCCCGTGTTGCTATGACTCGTTACATTAAAAGAGGTGGAAAGGTTTGGATTAAAATCTTCCCAGACAAACCAATGACTGCAAAACCTATTGGTACTCGTATGGGTAAAGGTAAAGGTGCAGTAGAATATTGGGTAGCAGCTGTTAAACCAGGAAGAGTGATGTTTGAAATTACAGGTGTTCCAGAAGAAACCGCAAAAGAAGCATTAAGACTAGCTGGAAACAAGCTATCAATTAAATGTAAGTTTGTCAAAAGAGAAACTGCAAGCGAGGTAGGTGATAATGATGAAGATAAATAAAATTAAAGAAATGTCTTCACCAGATCTAGAAAAAGAATTAGGAGAACTAAAAAGTGAATTGTTTAAACTAAGATTTAGTTTAGCAACAAATGGATTAGATAATCCTATGAAAATTAAAGAAGTGAAGAAAGATATAGCAAGAATTAAAACAGTTCTTAGAGAAAGAGA
>CAQZSK010000016.1 GCA_948934525.1 uncultured Clostridia bacterium | reverse complement strand
CACTTACAAACTTCTATATCCAGCAACGCTGGGAAAGAGTTGTGTTAGTGCTTTATGCAACTTGGTTGCAAAAGAAATATCTAACTAAAAGTACAAATAATAAAACAGATAAGGAGGAAGCAAAATGCAAAATTGGTATTTACAAAATGGAAAAGATTCAGATATAGTTATTAGTTCGAGAATAAGATTTGCTAGAAATTTAGAGGAAGTTCCATTTCCAACAAAATATACAAAAGAACAAGCTAAAAGGATATTAGAAAAGGTAAAAGAAATTGTACCAAGTATAGGATATGGTCTTAAATATATTGACTTAAATAACCTAGACGATATTACAAAAGTAAGCTTAGTAGAAAAGCATATCATTAGCCCAGAATTTGCTATGGATAAAAAAAAGAATGGAGCCATGCTTTTAAATGATGAAGAAAATATTTGCATTATGATAAATGAAGAAGATCATTTACATATACAGGTATTTGCTTCAGGTTTAGAATTAGACAATTTAAAAAATTTAGCTATTGAGCTAGATGAAAAATTGGACAAACTAGTAACTTATGCGACACATGAAAAATATGGATATTTAACTTCTTGCCCAACTAACGTAGGTACAGCAATGAGAGCATCTGTTATGGTACATTTACCAGCTTTAACAATGACAGGGAACATCGGAAAAATTTTTAATATTGTAAATGGGTTTGGGATGAATATTCGTGGCATTTATGGTGAAGGAACTCAAAGCCAAGGAGATATTTATCAAATTTCAAATAAGCAATCTTTAGGAATTACAGAAAATGATATCATCAAGAACTTAAATATCATTATCGAAAAAGTGATGGAACAAGAGAGAATGGCAAGAAAGTATTTAGCAAAGAATTCTACTGATTTAGAAGATAGAGTATATCGTGCTTATGGAACACTTGCTTATGCTACAAAACTTTCATCTGATGAGTGCAAAAAGTTATTATCTTTAGTAAAATTAGGAACAGATTTGGGAATAATTAAAGAATTAAATGATACTAAAGTATCAAAATTATATTTATATAACCAACCAGCTAATTTGCAAAAGTATGTAGGAAAGCCATTAGATGGATGTGAGCGTGAAATTAAGAGACCAGAAGTGATAAAAGAGATTATACAAAGTTAACAAAAAAAGACCACCCACAAAATATTTTTCAATACTTTGTAGGTAGTTTGGTTTCCCACTTGGAAGAAATGGGGTTAATGCTTTTTGGATTCTCTAATAGCATATGCAATCAGGACGCATCCTATAAAGATACTGGCAGGGAGCATGATATCTGGTGTGTATTGATAGCATACCATTAAAGAAAACATTCCACAAAGGCTAAGCATTCCTAGCATAATTCATTCCTCCAAAATTTGTACTGCCATTAGGCAGTGAATTGTGGTGTAGTCAAAGACTACTTGTATAAGAGATATTCATATTATATCATATAATAAAGGGAATTTCAAATTATGGTAACTATATAGAAAGGAGAATAAACAAAATGATGTATAAATTTACAGGACGTAGTGAGAAAGCATTAGAATTAGCAGCAGAGCTTGCAGCTGAATTTGGTCATAATTACATAGGAACAGAACATATTTTATATGGACTAACCCAAGAAGGTACAGGTGTTGCTAGCAAAGTGTTAGAATTACAAGGTATTACTGCAGATAAAATTGCAGAAGAAATAGAAATCTTAATTGGTAGAGGTGAAGAAATTGAGGATGTAGCGGATATTGGTTTTACTCCTCGTAGCAAGAGAATTATTGAAAATGCCTTTATAGAAGCTAGAAAATTAGGCTCAGAGTTGATAGGAACAGAGCATTTGCTAATTGGCATTATGCGTGAGGGAGATAGTGTAGCTGTTCGCATTATGATGGACTTAAAAGCTGATCCACAAAAGTTATATAATGAAATTATTAAAGTAATCAATGAAGAAGATAACATGGCAACAAACGCAAAACAAGGAAAGAGTAAAGCACGTGGAAGCTACAATCAAACACCAACATTAAACCAATTTGGAACAGATTTGACAAAACGTGCAACTGAAGGGAAATTAGATCCAGTAATTGGAAGAAAAGAAGAAATTGAAAGAGTGATTCAAATTTTATCTAGAAGAACCAAAAATAATCCTTGTTTAATAGGGGAACCAGGTGTTGGTAAAACAGCAGTAGTAGAAGGGCTAGCAGAGAAGATTATAGCAGAAGATGTACCTGAAATGTTAAAAAGTAAAAGAGTAGTTAGTTTAGATATTGCTAGCATGGTAGCAGGTGCGAAATATCGTGGAGATTTTGAAGAAAGAATAAAGAAATGCTTAGAAGAAGTTAAAAAAGTAGGGGATGTTGTCCTATTTATTGATGAAGTTCATACGATTGTAGGGGCAGGTTCTGCGGAAGGTGCAGTTGATGCAGCCAATATTTTAAAACCCCTATTAGCAAGAGGAGAAGTACAAGTAATTGGTGCTACTACTTTAAACGAATATCGTAAATATATTGAAAAAGATAGTGCGTTAGAGAGAAGATTTAGTCCAGTTAATGTTGGAGAGCCTTCCTTTGAAGAGACCATTCAAATTTTAAAGGGAATTCGTGACAAATATGAGGCACATCATAATGTAAAGATTACAGATGAAGCAATTAAGTCATCTGTTGAGTTATCTACAAGATATATTAATGATAGATTTTTGCCAGATAAAGCAATTGACTTAGTTGATGAAGCGGCTTCACGTGTTAAAATGAGAATTTATACACAACCAGAATCTATAAAAAAATTAGAAGATAAGATTACAGAATTAGACAAAGATAAAGACGAGGCCATTCGTTCACAAGATTTCGAAAAGGCGGCAAAGCTACGTGATAAAATAAAAGAGGAAAAAGAGAAATTAGCTAAAGAAAAGGAAAAATGGCGTAATAAAAATACAAAAAGTGTAACTACTTTAACAGAAGAAGATATTGCAGAAGTAGTATCTAGTTGGACAGGTGTACCAGTTCAAAAATTGACACAAAGTGAAAATGAAAAATTGAAGAATTTAGAAACTATTTTACACCAAAGAGTAGTAGGACAAAACGAAGCAATAGAAGCGATAGCAAAGGCGATTAGAAGAGGCAGAGTAGGATTAAAAGATCCTAATCGTCCAATTGGTTCTTTCTTATTCTTAGGACCAACAGGCGTAGGTAAAACAGAACTCTCTAAGGCATTAGCAGAAGCACTATTTGGCAATGATAATGCTATGATACGTGTAGATATGTCTGAATATATGGAACCACATTCTGTTTCAAAATTAATTGGGTCTCCTCCTGGATATGTGGGATTTGATGAAGGAGGACAATTAACAGAGAAGATTAGAAGAAAGCCATATTCTGTTATTTTATTTGATGAGATAGAAAAAGCACATCCAGATGTCATGAATATGTTACTTCAAATTTTAGATGATGGAAGATTAACAGATGCGCAAGGTAGAATGGTTAATTTTAAAAATACAGTTATTATTATGACCTCTAACATTGGTGCTAGAATGATTACAGATAAGAATACTTTAGGATTTAGTGTTAGTACTAGTCAAAAAGAAGAAGCACAAAAGGAATATGAAAATATCAAAAAAGATGTTATGGGAGAACTTAAAAAGCAATTTAGACCAGAATTTATTAATCGTATTGATGAAATTATTGTATTCCATAAATTAACAGATGATGATATAAAACAAATTATTGATATTATGCTAAAACAATTACAAAAGCGTATGAAAGAACAAAGTATTGAATTAGAAATTGATGAAAGTGTAAAAAACCTAATTGCTAAAAAAGGAGTAGATACCAATTATGGTGCAAGACCTTTAAAAAGAGCAATTCAAAGCATGTTAGAAGATAAGATTGCAGAAGAAATCTTAGATGGAAATATTAAAGAAGACAAGGCTGCAAAAGCAGTTGTGGAAGAAGAGAAGATTGTAATTAAATAAAGAAACATAGGAGCAAATTAAATTTATTTGCTCCTATATTTGGATCTTACATTGTAAAGTAAGATGTTTTATCATAACTGTGAAAAATATATTGACATTTAATGGCATAAAAAGATATAATCTAACAAAACAAATTGTTATAAGAATATAATATTTTATTCTAGAAAGGTGCATATTTTCTAAGGTAAATGAGAATAATTATTACAAAGGATAAGGAAAGGAAAATAACTAAGGAGGAAGAAATGAAAAAGAAAAGATATACAAGTTTTAGGAATAAACAAAAAGGCATAACATTAGTAGCTTTAGTGGTAACCATTGTGGTACTTTTAATCTTAGCAGGAATAACGATTACGTATGTAATAGGAGATAATAGTATATTCAAAAAAGCACAAGAGGCAAAGAATAAGACAGAAGAAGCTATGCAAAATGAACAAGAGTATTTAAGCAATTTAGGAAATACCATCAATAATTATACAAATGGAAATGGAGAAACAAACCCATCAACACCAGATAAATTACAAAAAGGGGAATTGGTAAAGAAAGATAAAGAAGAATATACAGATGAAAATGGGGATAAAGCACCAATTCCAGGTGGATTTTGTGTGGTAGAAGATAGTAAAGACGATCCAACAGATAAAAATACAGTAACAAATGGGCTTGTTATTTCAGATGTAGCAGGAGATGATTTAGATAATAGCAAACATGGTAATCAATTTGTATGGATACCTGTACCAGATTATAGTAAGTTTCATTTGATTGAGGGATATTCTAATGGAAATTTACAAACAATGTTAAGTCAAGCTACTAATCCATCTAGAGAAGCAGGAGATACAGCGACTGCTGGATCTTTGGGAAAGCCAAATGTCACGGATGGAAGTGCTGAAAGCATAGCTATGTATAAAAGTGTAAAGGATAATGGAGGATTTTATATTGCTAGATTTGAAACTGGTATAAAAGGAACAACAACTTCTACATTGACAGATGATGTGAATAAACAAACACAGAATGGGACCATTAAACCAGTGAGTCAAAAGGGTGTAGGCGTGTGGAACTTTATTCCTTGGGGAGGAACTGTAGCTATAGAAGCATCAGATAATTTACCTGGAAATGATAATGATGATGGAGCAGTAAAAGTTGCAAGGAGTATGTATCCAACAAGTGATACAGTTCATAAAGTAACAAGTACATTATGCTATGGTGTACAGTGGGATGCAGCATTGAATTTTATAGATTCAAATTATGAAAAAGGAACTTCAACAGGATATGTTAAAAATAGTACAGGAATGGGAAATTATACAAACAGTATAGCTACTACAGGAAGTAATATTGCCTATCAGCAAAAACATATTTATGATATAGCTGGGAATGTAGTAGAATGGACAATGGAAGCATATAATGTGGGACATAGAGTATATAGAGGAGGGAGTTACCTTGGTGCAGGAAGCGATTATCCAGTTTCTATTCGAGGTGTTTATCGATCTCCAGATTATAAAAATTATGATATTGGATTCAGAATAGCTATGTATATATAGGAAAATTGTAATTAAATAATTTTAGAAAAGAGAATGAGCAGATTTAAGATGAGGTTTGCTCATTCTTTTTTAGTAGATTGTAATAATTTTTATATTGGCTCTACATGCACAATTGCACGATAAATTTTATCTAAACCAGAAACACTTAATTCTAATTGATCAGCCAATTCATGGCTTTTGAAAGTACTCATATTTCCATCCACATAAATGGTTAATACAACAACATATTGTTGACCAACAGGAGTAGAGGAAATTTCTTCTACTTTTTGTATTTCTTTATAATTATGTGCCAAATCTAGAATAATTTCTTTTGTCTTTTCATCAATGGAAATATCCATTAGCACATTGTAGCTTTCCATAAAAATCTTAGTACCTGTCAAACAAATCCAAATGGAAATTCCAATACCAACGATTCCATCAAACCAATAAATTCCAGCAAGAGTAAGCAAAATAGAAATTAAGGTAAAACTAGTTACAATACAGTCATTGCGGTGATCATTTCTATTAGCTTCTAATAAAATATTTTCAAATTTTTTAGCTAAGCGATTGGTGTATAAAAATAATGCTAGTTTAACTCCAATTGTAATGATACATACAATAATGAGAAACCAAGAAAAAACTAATTCACTTCCATATATTAAGGTATAAATAGAATCGTAAAGTAGCTTAAAAGCGATAACAATCATAGAAATACTAATAAACATAGAAAAGATATATTCTGCCTTTCCATGTCCAAAGTTATGACTTTTATCTTGTGGTTCACTAGCAATTTTATTACCAATAAAAGTCATTAAAGAAGCAAAAATATCACCAGCACTGTTTGCAGCGTCTGCAATCATTGACTGGCTTTTAAAAAGAAATCCCACAGTTCCTTTTATAATTAGCAAAAATAAATTACCAAGTATTCCAAGTAATCCAGCTTTTTTAGTTTGTTTGAAGCGGTCCATATTAAGATATTCCTCCTAGTGATATTTTTTATATTTTATCAATCAATGTTTAATATTATACCATACACTTTTTGAAATGCAATATGCGTAGCAAAAAGTTTTATGCTGCATATAAAAGGTTGTAAAATCCAATCTAAAATACAAGTTGCGTATGAAAAAAAGATATGATATAATAGAAATAGTTTATACAAAGGAGCAAAAAGCATGGAATTTGTAACAATTATTTTTTTTCTACTCTTTATAATTTTTGTTTTAGTAGCCACGTCGGTTATGCAAATTCGTATGGCAGGAATTAAAGTCAGAGATTTTTGGGGATTTATTCAAGCAAATCAAATGTTAGATAAATTGTATAAATTTTCAAAAAGGTGTAGAATTATGAGCCCACAAGAACAAATTATTTTTTTATCAGAGGCAGAAAAGGTTTTTGATGCTTATGATAAAATACCATCTATTGTGTGGGAAGAAGAATATCGCAAGTATTCAGATGTATTAGAAGCATATAAAAATATTCGAGTGACAAGATGGAGTGGAGAAAATGCAGATAAAAGGAGATAAAGTGTAATGAAAGAATTATACTTTATTTTTTTGCAATAAAATTTCGAAAAATACATATAATATAAAGAAGAATTTAAATGAGCGAAAAGGAATGAGGATTTATGAAAATTAGATATTTTGACCATGCAGCGACAACGCCAGTTAGTGAGAATGTATTAAAAGCAATGCTACCCTACTTTACGTATGAGTATGGAAATGCTTCTTCTTTATATACAATAGGTAGGCAATCAAAAAAGGCAATAGATGAAGCAAGAAGGAAGGTTGCCACTGCCATTGGAGCAAAACATAATGAAATTTATTTTACATCTTGTGGAAGTGAAAGTGACAATTTGGCTATTAAAGGAGTTGCTTATGCGAACCAGTCAAAAGGAAAACACATTATTACAAGTAAGATAGAGCATCATGCAGTACTAAATGCTTGTAAGACATTAGAAAGGCAAGGATTTGAAGTTACTTATTTAGATGTAGATGAAAAAGGTTTTGTAAGTATAGAACAATTAGTGAAAAGCATTAAACCAACTACTATTTTAATTTCCATTATGTTTGCGAATAATGAAATTGGTACATTGCAGCCAATTGAATTGATAGGAAATATTGCAAAACAAAAAGGAATTTTATTTCATACAGATAGTGTTCAAGCAGTGGGAAATGTTAGAATAAATGTTAATCAATTGCATATTGATTTATTATCTATGTCAGCTCATAAATTTTATGGACCAAAAGGAATAGGTGCTTTATATGTAAGAGAAGGCGTGGAATTTGAAAAGATACAAGATGGAGGTCATCAAGAAAGAGATAAGAGAGCAGGAACAGAGAATGTAGCAGAAATTGTAGGTTTAGGAGAAGCAATAGAAGAAATTTATCAAAATTATGATACTTATAATGAGAAGTTAATAGAATTAAGAGATTATTATATTTCAGAAATACAAAAAAGAATTCCAAATGTAAAATTAAATGGAGACGTAAAGAAAAGATTACCAGGTAATGCAAATCTGTCTTTTCCATATATTAATGCACAGGAGTTACTATTAGATTTAGATGAAAAAGGAATTTGTGCTTCAGCAGGTTCTGCTTGTAGCAGTGGAGAAGCTAGCCCATCACATGTATTAACAGCAATTGGGTTAATACCTGAATTTGCTGAAGGAACTTTGCGAGTCACCTTTGGCAAAGATAATACAAGAGAAGATGTAGAGTACTTGATAGAAACAATACAAACAATATATGATGATAAAATACTAAAATAATTCTTGAAATTAAAAAAAATAATAAAAAACACTAGTAATTTACTAGTGTTTTTTGATATAATTACATTAACCTATAAATTAATCTTAAAAAATAAATTTATTCGGTTTTATCTTCTGGTATGTACTCTAATAACTCAGAAATTTCACAGCTAAAGGCTTTACAAATACGATTTAATTGGTCTATATCAATTCTTTTGGTTTCCTCATAGTACATTTTTGAAATAGTTGCAGGACGAATATGAGTGATATCTGCAAGAGCTTTCTGAGTCATCTTATTTTTACCAAGTAAATCAGATAACTTTATTTTAATCATGAACTTCACCTTTCTATTGTAAAATAACTGTGACGAAATATGTCGGATTTTGTCACATACTTGTATTTTATCACGAGATGTATTAAAATGACATATTAAGAAAGTAACATGACGATAACGGTAATAAAAAACCATCTGAAAGTAAACGAAAAGAGGTGTGCTAAATGAGCATAAAATCATTTTTTACAAAAGAAAAAACACCTACTAACAGGGAATGGAAAGAGAAAAATAAGGGGTACTTAAGACAATTACAGAAATTTTTAGATGTGGCAGATAATATAGAAAGAGAAGATTTAAAAAAATCAGTAATCGCAGAAATGTTAAAATGTGATATGATTTTAACTGAATTAGCAGAAAGACAAATCAATTTAATTTCTCGGAGATAAGAAAAATAAGGAAGATAGTGAATAATAACAAGTAAGAAAGACCATACTAAATATAGAAGGTAAGAAAATGTTAAAAAGAATTTTAGTAGGTCTAGTGGCAGGAATTATTAGTGGACTTTTTACTGCTGGTGGAGGCTTGATTATTGTTCCAGCCTTATTATATACTTTAAAATTAGAGCCTAAAAATGCAAGGGCTACTTCATTATTTTGCATTTTACCAATGGTATTAGTTACAGCGTTTTTTTATATAAGTAGTAACTTTATTAGATGGGATATTGGTATTAAGTGTGCAATTGGTGGAATTCTTGGAGGGATAATAGGAGCAAAGCTACTGGGACGTTTACCAGAAAAATATTTAAAAATTGCTTTTACATTGTTTCTCATTTATGCAGGAATTAATATGATAGTAAAATAAGGAAGAAAAGAAGTGTATGGAAGAATTAGTAATAGGTTTTATATCAGGGATTGTAAGTCGGAATGGGAATGGGAGGAGGAACAATTTTAATTCTTCTCCTTTCTATTTTTATGGGAATAGATCAACACATAGCACAAGCTACTAATATTGTATATTTTATTCCAACAGCAGTTGGAGCTATTATAATTGGAATTAAGAATAAGAATATAGAATGGAAGTTGGCTATTCCTATTGTTATATCAGGAGTGATAGGAGCAGCAGTAAGTGCAGGTATTAGTACTCACATTAATGTACAAATGTTAAAGAAACTATTTGGAATTTTTTTATTAATAATTGCAAGTTATGAAATATATTCGTGGTATAAAATGTATATTAAACAAAAAAATAAGCATACTAACAAAGAGAACAAAATTAAATAAAGGAGGAAATGCTAAATGAAGTTTATGAAAGGTATGCTAATTGGTGGGATTGTAACAGCGGGAATTGCAATGATGTATGCTGAAACAATGGACCAAAGTAAAAGAAGAATGATGAAAAAGGGAAGACAGTTCGCCAAAAAAATGGGAATTGTATAAATTGTTAAAAAGAAACCATAGTATATACTATGATTTCTTTTTTGCTTTATATAAATATAGTTAACCTATTTGCAAGGCTTTTCGCAAGGTTTTAGACAAGGTTTATCACAAGGTTTTTCGCAACATTCTTTACATGGAGGGCATTCTAATTCAACACCTTTTAGGCATTTACCTTCATGTTTACCACAAGTACATACTTTACAATGTTTTACTTGGTCTACCCAAATTTCGATTTCATAAAGTCTGTTAGCACATAAAGGTCCAAAAACGAATTCACCATTTTTATCTGTGAAAGTGTGAGAAACAGGTCTTCTTTCCTCTTCACCACATTCACAAACAACCTCAACTAATTTTACAACAGCATCTTTTATAGGATCTTGATAGCAATCTTTTACGATACCATAAATAACAGTTCTATTATCTTCTGGTAAAGTAATATCTAAATCAAATTGTTTACCTGTTGCTAAGACACCATCAACATTCATAACAGGGCATACGCATTTTTCGTAATCCATAAATATTTTTCCTTCCTTTCTTTGTTATTTAATATATTCTATGTATAAATCGACGAATTGTGACAAAAATGTTAAGGTACATTTTTTGAATATATTGATTAAAATAAGCATATATTCTAATAAAAAGGAAAAGAAGGAGAGTAATATGTTTATCGTATTTAATAAACAAAAAATATATTCTTATCTAGTAGCACTTAGCACTGTAGTGATTTTATTTGTTATAGCTTTTGCTGTTACAAATTCGCCCTCTAATGTAATAGAGACTTCTGTAAATGTACAAGAAGGAAATAACAATATAATTAATCAAACAAATTAATGAAGTTTTTTGAATAACTTTAAGAACAAGGGGTATACTTACACCTATAAAGCAAAGGAGTTTATAGTTATGTCTTTAATAGGTGTCTTAACAGAGCCAAAAAGCAAAGTATATCTAAAAGAAGAATTAAAAAAAAGGCAATGGGAAGATGTATTTTTTCTAACAGAAGATACAATTCAAAATATGCATAATGTAAAATTTGATATATTTTTGTTGGGGAAAAAGATTACAACAAATCAAGAAGTGATTCGTACAATTGCAAAAGGGACAGACTACTTTATATTAAATAGTGATATAAAAGAAAATCTAGTACTTTTGGAAAACTTAGATTTAAGAATTATTACTTATGGTTATAACCAAAAGTCAACGATAACTGCTTCGAGTGTGGAAGAAAATAAGATGATGATTTGCCTGCAAAGAGCAATAAGAAACGTTGAACGAGAAGTAATAGAGCCACAAGAAATTCAAATAGAAATAGGGAAAAAAGCAAATGATATAGCAGTAATGGAATTAGCAAGTTTACTTTTTATAAGTGCTAAAAAATAATGGTATTAGTAGAAAAAATTGAAAATAAAAGAAAAAAATAACATTTTATGTAGACAAAACCAAAAAAGTGTAGTATAATAGGTATTGTGACTAGGTGTTAGTCTAAAATTTATATACTATGAATAAACTAGATAAGAAACAAAGGTAGGGAGGAAAACAAATTGAATACAAATTATGATGATAATAACCATTTAGTATTGGTTGGAAAGGTAACAAGTGACAAAAGATTTAGTCATGAAATCTATGGAGAAAAATTCTATATTTTTGATTTAAGTGTACCTCGTTTAAGTGGAAATGCAGATAATATTCCAGTTACAATTTCTGAAAGATTATTAACAATGAAAGATTTAGTAATCGGAAGTAAATTAGAAATTGATGGTCAATTTAGATCATATAACAGTTATGATCAAGAAAAAAACAGATTAATTCTAACTGTTTTTGCAAAAGACATTAATTTTTTAGAAAATCAAGAAGAGGAACTAGAAGTTAGTAATGAAATGGTATCAAATGAAGTAACTTTAGATGGATATATTTGTAAAAAGCCAATTTATCGTAAAACGCCATTTGGAAGAGAAATTTCAGATATTTTACTAGCTGTTAATAGAGCATATAACAAGTCTGACTATATTCCATGTATTGCATGGGGAAGAAATGCTAGATTCTGTGAAAACATTCCAGTTGGAACAGAAGTTAAAATCATCGGACGTGTTCAATCAAGAGAATATGAAAAGAAATATGAAGATGGTACAGTAGAAAAGAAAGTGGCTTATGAAGTATCTGTATCAAGCTTAGAAGTAGCAAACCAAGAAAGCAATGAAAACCAAGAAGAGAATACAGAAGTAGCTGAAAATCAAGAAGCTATCTAAGAAATAGAAAAATAAGGCAATTCTAATTTTTAAGAAGTTAGAATTGCTTTTTAGTTGATGCAATAAAATCGTGAAGAATTAGTTTTCTTCACGATTTGTTTCTTTTTTTACTTCAGGAATAAAAATAGTTCTATCTTCTTTTGGTTTAGGTTTTTCTACCTCTAAATGTTCACGTACAGGAGAAATATCTAAATCTCCATCTCCAGTTACTACTTCTATCTTTTTTTGCGTCTCTTTTTTTCTTTCTTCATTCATTTTAGCATCACTCCACTCTTTAAATTAAATTAATATTATCACAAGCAAAAAACAATGTCAATGATTCTTGTAAATAGCTTGACACAAAGCAGTAAGCGTGGGATAATATGGGAGGAAGGAAATTAGAAAAATGGAAATTAATAAAGCAAAAGGAATGATAGAAGCAATACTTTTTGCAGCAGGTAGAGAAGTAAAAATTAAAGAATTGATGCTAGCATTAGAGGCGAACTCCGAAGAAATTATTAGCATTGTAGAAAGTATGAAAATTGAATATCAAGAAGAAAATAGAGGGCTTCAAATTATTAATGTAGGTGAAGCCTATCAATTATGCACAAAAAAAGAATATTATGAAGTGATTTATAGTATATTTGATAAAAGAAATAAGCCAAATCTATCACAAGCAGCACTAGAAACATTAGCCATTATTGCATATAATCCACGTATTACAAGAGCAGAGATTGATTCAATTCGTGGTGTTGGTTCTGATGCTACTATTTATAAATTATTAGAATATCATTTGATAGAGGAAACAGGAAAACTAGATGCACCAGGAAAGCCAGGAACTTATGGAGTAACACCAGAGTTTTTTAGAATGTTTGGATTTAATAGTTTAGATGAACTTCCAGAACTACCAAGATACAAGGTAGATGAGAATCAACAAATTGTAATTGATGATGTGATGGAAGAACAAGAGAAAGCAAAAAAGGATAATGAAGATAACGAAGAAGAAACTCAAAATGAGGCTCCAATGCCCGAAAGGGAGGAAGAAGGAAATAGAGAAAATATTAATAACTAAATCTCGGGGGGACATATCGTATCCTTTAAGGAATATTAGGGGCTGGAGGAGACACACCTTGGCCTTAGAGGAGAGACCTTAGGGAAAGAGGCGTCCTCGTTAGAAGTCTTAAAATAGTAGAAAGGGAGAAAATAAAAATGAGTAAAGAAAAGGAGTTTGTAAAAGAAATTACAAACATTGAAGATGATTTTGCACAGTGGTATACAGATATTGTAAAAAAGGCTGATTTAGCTGACTATACAGATACCAAAGGTTGTGTAGCAATTAAGCCTTATGGTTATGCTATTTGGGAAAATATTCAAAAATATGCAGATGATTTATTTAAAAAATCAGGAGTAGAAAATGTATATTTACCACTATTAATTCCAGAAAGTTTGTTACAAAAAGAGAAAGACCATGTAGAAGGGTTTGCGCCAGAAGTAGCTTGGGTAACACAAGGTGGAGGAGAAGAATTAGAAGAAAAGTTATGTATTCGTCCAACTTCTGAAACCATGTTTTCCAATTTATATTCTAAATGGTTAAGTTCATGGAGAGATTTACCAATGGTATATAACCAATGGTGTAGTGTACTAAGATGGGAAAAAGAAACAAGGCCTTTCTTACGTTCTAGAGAATTTTTATGGCAAGAAGGTCATACAATTCATGCAACAGAAGAAGAAGCAAGACAAAGAACCATTCAAATGTTAAATATTTATGAGCAAGTAATAGAGGAATTATTAGCTATTCCAGTAGTAAAAGGAGAAAAGACACCAAGTGAGAAATTTGCAGGAGCAGATAATACCTATACAGTAGAAACTATGATGCATGATGGTAAAGCATTACAATCAGGAACTTCTCACTATTTTGGTCAAAACTTCACAAAACCATTTGAAGTAAAATTTCAAAATAAAGAGGGAAAAGAAGAGTATGCTTATCAAACTTCTTGGGGAATAAGTACAAGATTAATTGGTGGAGTTATCATGGCACATGGAGATAACAGAGGTTTAAAGCTACCACCAAGAGTGGCACCTATCCAAGTAGTTATTGTACCGATTGCAGCACATAAAGAAGGGGTTACTGAAAAAGCACAAGAAGTATACAAAATGCTTGAGGAAAATTATAGGGTAAAATTAGATTTGAGAGATAATTATTCTACAGGATATAAGTTCAATGATTGGGAAATGAGAGGAGTTCCAGTACGTATTGAGATGGGACCAAGAGACATTGAAAATGGTATATGTGTTGCTGTTAGAAGAGATACACTAGAAAAACAAGAAATAAAATTAGAAGAGTTATCTAGTGAATTAGGAATTCTTTTAGAAGATATTCAAGAAAATATGTTTGCAGAATGCAAAAAAAGATTAGAAGAGAAGACAACAGTTGCTACTAATATGGAAGAGTTTGCTAAAAATATGGAAGAAAATCAAGGATTTGTCAAAGCTATGTGGTGCGGAGAAGAAGCTTGTGAAGATAAAATTAGAGAATTAACAGGTGCAAAATCAAGATGTATTCCATTTGAACAAGAACATATTTCAGATACTTGTGTATGCTGTGGTAAAAAAGCAGATAAAATGGTAGTATGGGGAAGGCAATATTAGTGTCAGTTAGGGGACGTTAGTTTAACTGACATTTTAGGAAAAAAGGAAAGTTTTTATAATAAGTAATAACAAAAGTGTCAGTTAAACTAACGTCCCCTAACTGACACTTATTTATTTAACGAATTTAAAATTTCAGGGTAGATTCGGTAAGCATTTTCTTTCCAGTTATCTACTATTTTTTTGGCTTCTTCACGAGAACCTGCAAATACACTAACTTCAAAAATACAAGTATTATTTTCATTGATTTTGCAAGTTACCGTATAATCATTTTCACTTCTAGGAGTAAACTCAGCTGTAATAGATTCTTCTTCAGCGGTAGTGGTAAGTTCACTTTGAAAGCTAGTGTCTACTTTCAATTTCATAATACCGAGGTAACATATCCTGTGTTAGTTCTAAGGCTTCTTTACCTTTTTCTGTAATAGAATAAGTATGCTTTCCATCTTGGTCAAATCGAGCGATATATTGATTTTCTAATAAATCTAGTAAGAATTGTTGAAAATAAAAATAGTTCATATCCATAACAGAGAGAACTAACCTAAGTAGTCCATCATTGGTAATAGGATTTTCTAATTTATTTAAAATGTATAAAATTAATACTTTGTTTTCTGCTAAAACTTCTCCGTCTTGTGTTAATTTCACGTTTTTCACTCCTTTAAGGCTTTTCTAAGGAATACAATTGCCTTACGGCAATTGCATCAATCATCCGTAATTCGCTTTGCTTCACACGGCTGACTGAATTATAACACAAACTATTAAAAAATACTATTCTTTTTGCAATAAAAATGATATACTAAAACAGAAAGAAAAAATAAAGGAAAGAAAAATATGAAAACACTATATGAAGTATTAGAAGTAAGTGAAAATGCTTCCAAAGAAATTATAGAAAAAGCCTACAAGGTACTTGCAAAAAAATATCATCCTGACTTGCAAATAAATGGAGATAAGCAAGAAGCTGAAAAAAAGATGAAGCAACTTAATGAGGCATATGAAGTACTAAGTGATGAAACAAAAAGAAAAGAATATGATTTAAAGCTAATACAAGAAAGAAGGCAGGAAGAAGCAAAGAAACAACCACAGCCAAATGATAGCCAAAAACAACCTGAACAGTCATATCAAGCTCAAACAAAGCCAATGTCAGAGAAGGAGTATAGAGAGGCTTTAAAAAGGCAGTATCAAGAAAGAAGAGAAGAACAAGAAAGACAAAGAAAAGTGCAGGAACAGTATGAGCAAAGATATCAACAGGCATATGAAGGCTATTTAAGAAATTTAGGATATAAAATTAAGTATAAATGGACATGGAAAAGATTGAGAGAGTTATTGATTACTATTTTTATTATTATTGCTATTTGTGCCATTTTATGGTTCTTTCCGCCAACCAATAAATTAATTATGGATTTTTACAATTCAAATTCTATTGTTCAGGCAGTAATAGATACTATAGGTAATGTATTTAAGGGGATTTGGAATGGTATTTGTGCAGTATTTCAAAAAAAATAAATACCCTCTATACAAAATACATAAAATATGATAATATGAAAAAAATATGAAAGAAAGGAAGAAAAATTATGAAAAAGGTTATCATTGGAGTAGTGGCAATTGCTATCATTGCACTAGTTGTTGTTGGAATTGTGATGATAAGTGGAAAAAATAAGGAAAATGGAGGAGAAACTACTAATGCAAAAATGCAAACAACACAAGAAATGCAAGATACATTAAATAGCATTTATACCAAATTAGGAGACAAGCTTCCATCTATCGAAACAAGAGAAATTGATGTGACAGATGAATTAGCAGTAAAAGCAGCAACAGGTTTACAATCAACACAAAATGTAGAAGCACTTGTATTATCAGAGCCTATGATGAGCTCACAAGCATATTCAGCAGTATTTGTAAAAACTGCTAAAGGTGCAGATGTTGAGAAAATGAAACAAGAAATGCTTGACAATATTGACACAAGAAAATGGATTTGTGTAACAGCAGAAAAAGTATATGTTACAAACCATGAAAACATTATTTTTTTAGTAATGGCAAGTGAAGAATGGGCAAAACCTGTATATGATGAATTCAAAAGTGCAGTAGACGGAAAAGTAGGAAAAGAACTACAAAAAACAGAAGAAATTTAGGAGGAAATTGTGCTTTTTTCAAGTATTAGCTTTTTATATTATTTTTTACCGTGTGTATTAATTCTATATTTAGCAGTACCAACAAAATACAAAAATACAATATTACTAATAAGCTCCCTATTGTTTTACTTCTATGGGGAGCCTATTTATATATTGGTGATGATTGGATCAATATTATCTGCTTATATACACCGGAATTTTGATGGAAAAATATCCAAAACAGAAAAAGATATTTTTAACTACATCTGTTATCATTAGCTTAGGTGCTCTTATTGTATTTAAATATTCAGACTTTATGATTGCTAATTTTAATGGAGTGTTTGGTACAAAAATAGCATTACTAAATTTAGCACTGCCAATTGGAATTTCTTTTTATACTTTTCAAGTATTAAGCTATATTATAGATATCTATAACGGGAAAGTGGCTGCACAAAGGAGTTTGATTAAACTAGCAACCTATGTGTCATTATTCCCACAATTAATAGCAGGTCCAATTGTACGATATACAGATGTAGAAAAAGAACTTACCAAAAGAGAACATACCTTTGAAAAGTTTTCTTTGGGAATTAGAAGATTTATAGTAGGACTTTCTAAAAAAGTACTAATTGCTAATAGTTTAGGCGAACTATGCCAAATCTTTTTAGCAACAGATGAGAAGAGTATAGTATTTTATTGGATTTATGGAATTGCCTTTAGTCTTCAAATTTACTTTGATTTCTCTGCTTATTCAGATATGGCAATAGGTTTAGGAAAGATGCTTGGATTTGAATTTTTAGAAAATTTCAATTATCCATATATTTCTAAAAGTATTACAGAATTTTGGAGAAGATGGCATATTTCACTTAGTCAATGGTTTAGAGATTATGTGTATATTCCACTTGGTGGAAATCGAGTAGGAAAAGTAAAACTCATTCGCAATATTTTTGTTGTATGGATGCTAACAGGCTTATGGCATGGGGCTAATTGGACATTTATTATATGGGGCTTATTATTTGGAGTTTTATTAATTATTGAAAAGACATTTTTATTAAAGATATTAGAAAAGGTACCAAAGATATTTCAACATATTTATGTACTATTTATTGTCATGATAAGCTTTATTATTTTTAATGGTAATGATATAGGACAAGCATTTGCGCAAATAGGAGGACTATTTGGAGCAAACGGAGAAGCAGTAATGAATTCCTATACTTTGTATTATTTAAAAAGTTACTTTGTAATTCTTGTACTTGGATTAATTGGTGCAACACCATTTTTGAAAAACAAGATTAGTCAATTAAAAGAGAAAGCAAAAATAAGGAAGGTAATAAACTTTTTAGAGCCAATCGTGTTAATTTGTTTATTAATATTTGTGACTGCTTACTTAGTAGATAATTCCTATAACCCATTTTTGTATTTTAGATTTTAAGGAGAAAGTTATGTCAGATAAAACAAAAAATGTAGTAGTAACATTTACATTTTTATTAGTGCTAGTATTATTTTTTGTCATCAACTTATGTACCAAAGATATAGAAATATCTTATGCAGAAAGAAGAAAACTTGCACAGTTTCCAAAGATAACAGTAAAGAAGTTATTAGATGGCAGTTTGGGACAAGATTTTGATAAATACAGTACAGACCAAATGATAAAAAGGGAAGACTTTAGAAAATTAAAAGCAGCATTAGAACTAGATGTATTTAGAAAAAAAGACAATCATGATATTTATTTATATCAAGATAGTTTGGTTAAAATAGAATATCCATTAAATGAAGTATCTATAGCTAATGCAACTAATAAAATAAATGCTATTCAAAATGACTATTTGCAAGGGATGAAATGCTACTATACGATTGTCCCAGATAAGAATTACTTTGTTAATAGAAAAGAGTACATTGGTATGGACTATGAAAAAATGGAAGCAATGATGGCACAAAACTTAAAAGGAATGGAATATATCCCTATTTTTGATTGCTTACAATTAAAGGACTATTATGTAACAGATATTCATTGGAAGCAAGAAAATTTACAAAAGGTAGTAGATAGAATTAGTACAAAAATGAATTTTAAAAACAGAATGCATGCTAGTTATACAAAACAAGATGTAATTGAGTTTGATGGTGTTTATGCAGGGCAGTTAGCAGTTAAAACAGAGAAGGATAAGATTTGTGTTAGTACAAATGAAATCGTAGAAAATGCAACTGTATATAATTATGAAAATAAAAAAGAAACTAAAATATATGATAAAGAAAAACTAACTAGCAATGACAAGTATGATATTTATTTATCAGGACCTACACCACTAATTACTATAACCAATCCAAAAGGGGAGGAAGGAAAAGAGCTAGTAGTATTTAGGGATTCTTTTGCTAGTAGCCTAGTTCCTTTATTTACAGAGGCTTATTCTAAAATAACATTAGTAGATATTAGATATATGAGAAGTAAAGATATTGGAAATTATATAGAATTTGAAGACCAAGATATATTGTTTATTTATAGCACAACAGTTTTAAATAATAGTGGTACATTCAAGTAAAAGGAGGAAGCAATATGGGAGGAATTAGTGTTATACTTTTAATGGGAATATTATCAGCAATTTTTTATATTTTTCTTGCAATATTTTTACTTATTATCATATATCAAATTATGACTTACATTTTTGAAAGTATTGCGATTATGGAGATGAGTAAAAACTTAGAATATAAAGCAGTTGGAACAGCATGGATACCATTTTATAATAAATATCTATTAGGAAAAATTGCAGGACATAAAATTTTAGGGAGCTTGGTAGCAGTATTAAATGCTGTTATGGCAGTAACTTGCTTTTGGAGTTATATGCAAGGTAATATGATTTTATTTGGAATATTTTTAATTTGTGTATTGATTAGTTTTGTATTAGATGTTATTATAGCACACAAAATATATACAAAAGCAATCGGCAAATACGGTGATATTTTTACTGTATTTAGTGTACTAACTTTAGGATTTTTGAGACCAATCTTTCTTTTTGCCATAAAAAATAAAATTAAGTCTTGACAAATAAAAAAAGTTGTCGTATATTATTATACATTGTCATCGGAGGACAGATGCGTCGCAACGCAATGATTGAACTATCAATCTTCTGTCGAGGAAGATGTCGAGTGCGCTCGGTTATTTGAAAAAATAATGGAGCTTTTTTTATATTCTAGGAAATTACAGCAAATTGTTTTAACAATTTGTGTATATTTCCGTAGAAGATAATTATTGCGTATGTTACAATTTCTCAATGCTTTTAGCATTTAGAAATTGTTAATTCGCTTTTTTATATTCAAAAAGAGAAGGAGGAGAAAAGATGAACAAAATTATTACTATCAGTAGAGAATTCGGAAGTGGTGGTAGAGAAATTGGAAAAAGGCTAGCAGATGAATTAGATTTTAGCTATTATGATGCAGAGATTATAACTTCCATTGCCAAAGAAACTGGAATGTCAGAGGAATATATCAAAAATATTTCAGAAAAAGGAATGTATCCTTATGCTTTCCATTTTGCTAAATCATTTGCAATATATCCAGTTTATCAAAGTAATCAAACAGAAGTGTTGGTAGCAGAAGCAAAAGTATTAAAACAAATTGCAGAAAAAGGAGATTGTATTATTGTAGGAAGAGGAGCAGATATTACTTTAAAAGAATATGGACCTATGAATTTATTTGTGTATGCTAATATGCAATCTAAGATAGAGCGTTGCAGACAAAAAAGACAAGATGAAAAAGATATGACTGATAAAGAATTACAGAATAAGATTAAACAAATTGATAAAAATAGAAGAAATTATCATAGAATAATTTCAAATTTAGAGTGGGGAGATAAAGAGAATTATCACTTATGTATTAACACATCAGGTGTAGAAATAAAAGAAATGATTTCTCCGCTTGCAGATTATATTGAAGAATGGTTTAGGAGGAAATAATGAACATACAATTATCGGAACATTTTACGTATAAAAAATTAATTCAGTTTACTATACCAACTATTATTATGATGATATTTACTTCCATTTATGGTGTAGTAGACGGACTATTTGTATCAAACTGTGTAGGCTCAGATGCCTTTGCAGGAGTGAACTTAATTATGCCAGCGATTATGATTTTAGGTTCAATAGGTTTTATGATAGGTACAGGTGGAAGTGCCTTAGTTTCTAAAACAATAGGGGAGGGAAACAAAGAAAAAGCAAATAGGTATTTTTCTATGCTTCTTTATGTGGTTACGATTATAGGTTTCATTTTTACAGTTATAGGGCTTATTGTAATGGAGCCAGTAGCAAAACTACTAGGAGCAGAAGGAAATCTTGTAGAGATTTGTGTAACTTATGGTAGAACTTTAATTATTGCACTAATACCTTTTATGCTACAAAACTGTTTCCAAAGTTTCTTAATTGTAGCAGAAAAGCCAAGAATGGGACTAATCATTTCCATTATAACTGGTGTGCTAAATATGATCTTAGACTTTCTGTTTATCTATGTTTTTAAAATGGGAGTTTTTGGAGCAGCAGTTGCTACAGGAATTAGTCAATTGATAGGAGGAATTGTACCACTTATTTACTTTATAAAGAAAAGTGAGACCTTGAAATTAGTGAAAACAAAATTTGAATTAAAGCCAATCTTACAAGCATGTGCCAATGGTTCTTCTGAAATGGTGACGAATATTTCCATGTCATTAGTAAATATGCTATACAATTTACAATTAATGAAATATGCTGGGTCAGATGGAGTAGTAGCTTATGGAATTATTATGTATGTTAGCTTTATCTTTTCAGGAACTTATATGGGATACTCCATAGGTTCAGCACCAATTGTAGGATATCATTATGGAGCAGAAAATAAAGAAGAATTAAAAAGCTTATTGAAAAAAAGTTTGAAGCTTTTAACAATTACATCAATTGTTATGACAGTAGTAGGAGAATTATTAGCCAAGCCATTAGCAAGTATATTTGTTAGTTATAATGCAAATTTGCTAGATATGACAGTAAATGCAATACGCATATTTTCAATTTCTTACTTAATTAGTGGAATTAATATTTTTGCATCATCTTTTTTTACTGCATTAAACAATGGAGTGGTTTCAGCAGCTATTTCATTTTTAAGAACACTACTTTTCCAAATAGCAATGATATTTATACTTCCACTTATTTGGGGATTAAATGGTATTTGGATTGCAGTTATTTTTGCAGAAGTATTAGCATTAATAGTTAGTATCACCTTCCTTGTAGTAAATAGGAAAAAATACCAATATATTTAAAAATAGGGCAGATAATTTCTTGAAAATTATCTGCTTTTGTAATATGATATGAAAATAAATAATGAAGAAGAGGAAAAATGAAAGAGTTTATTAAAAAGAATTTAAAGTGGTTTATCTTATTAATCTGCTTAGTTGGATTTTTAAAGCTAGCAGAAGATGTATTTAGTAAGGAAATATTACAAGCAGATATTGTAGGATATGATTTAATATCTAGTTTTCTCATATCAGATTTTGCAACACCAATTGCAAAATTGATTACTAATTTTGGTGGAGCGTTAGTTTTAATAGGAACTACAGTTATTTTAGTTATTAGCATCAAAAATAGAAGAATAGGACTTTCTATTATTGTCAATTTAGGCATTGTAACAGGTTTGAATATTGTATTAAAACAGATTGTACAAAGACCAAGACCAACAGAATATAGAATTGTTAATGAGACAGGATATAGCTTTCCATCAGGGCATTCTATGGTTAGTATGGCTTTTTATGGATTTTTGATTTATCTTATTTATAAATATGTGAAGAATCAGTATTTGAAAATAGGGTTGATTACATTTTTAAGCATTCTAATTATTTCTATTGGAATTAGTAGAATTTATTTAGGAGTACATTATACAAGTGATGTTATGGCAGGTTTTTGCATATCAGTTTCTTATTTAGTACTATATGTAAGTAGTGTGAGCAATTGGATAAAGGCAAGTGAGTAATTCATAATTACTTGCTTTTATGTTATAATTTAGAAAAAATAGAGGAAAAGATAAGATGGAAAAATGGTTGAAATGGGCTATTGAAATACAGAGTTTAGCACAAGCAGGGCTTGCATATACACAAAATGTTTATGATATAGAAAGATATGAAAGATTAAGAAAGATAGCAGAAAAAAGTGATATTAGTTTGGAAAAAGTAAAAGATTTGTTTTGCAATGAAACAGGATATCAAACACCAAAGCTAGATACAAGAGCGGCTATATTTCAGGGTGACAAAATCTTGTTAACTCATGAAAATAATGGAACTTGGTCATTACCAGGTGGTTGGGTAGATGTACTAGAGACAGCAAAATCAAATACTATAAAAGAAGTCAAAGAAGAAACAGGATTAGATGTAGAAACTGTAAGACTAATTGCTGTGCAAGATAGAAATAAACATAATAAGCCATTGTATGCTCATGGAATATGGAAGGTATTTACTTTGTGTGAACAAGTTGGCGGAGAATTCGTAGAAAATATTGAGACAACAGAAATAAAGTATTTTGGACTAGATGAATTGCCAGATAATCTAGCAGAAGAAAAATGTACAAAAGAACAGATAGAAATGTGCTTTCAAGCAAAGGAAGACGAAAATTGGCAAGTGCTATTTGATTAATTATTATATAGGAAAAAGAAGCAGGTAATATGCTAAAATTAATAGAGCATATCAAACATCAATATATTTTATTTTAAAGTTGTAAAATCAGGAAGGGAATGCTATAATTAATCTCGCTTTAAATTAGAGAAACGGAAGAGAGGAAAGAGATATGGGAAAGAAGTTAAAAATCATTGTAGAAAATTGTCCACAAAATCATAAATGTCCTGCTGTAAAGGTTTGTCCAGTAGGAGCATTAACACAAAAAGACTTTGAAGCACCAGAAATTGATTATGAGAAATGTATTAGATGTGGTAAATGCTCCAATTTTTGTCCTAAAAAAGCATTAGTGCTACATGAGGAGGAAAGCAAGTGATAGTTTCAATCTTTTTTATTATTGTAGGCTTTGCACTTCTTGTTTTAGGAGCTGATTGGTTAGTAAATGGAGCAAGCAGTATAGCTAAGAAGTTTCACATTCCAGAAATCATTATAGGACTTACCATTGTTTCTATAGGAACATCCATGCCAGAATTATTTGTTAGCACAACATCAGCCTTAGAAGGACTTTCAGATATGTCCATTGGAAATGTTGTTGGTAGCAATTTATGCAATTTGTTACTCATATTAGGACTTTCCACTATTATAAAACCAGTCAAATTTCAAAAAGAAACTAGACTTTTTGAAATTCCAATGTGTTTGATGTTTACTGTAATTTTTATTGTTCTTTGCAATACAGGCGGAACAATTAATAAAGTAGAAGCGGTACTGTTACTTCTTTTATTCTTACTATTCATTACCTATACCATTTTTATGGCAAAGAAACAAAGCAGTCAAGAAAAGCAAGAGGAAGTAAAAACACAAAAGAAGTTATTGCCAATTTTAAAAGATATCTTATGGATTATATTAGGGGTTATAGGATTAAAAGTGGGTGGAGATTTAGCAGTAGATAATGCAGTTAATATTGCTAACTATTTTGGTGTTAGTGAGAAAATTATTGGTTTAACGATACTTGCAGTAGGGACAAGCCTTCCAGAATTAGTAACAAGTGTTACTGCAGCTATTAAAGGAAATAGTGATATTGCAATTGGAAATATTATTGGTTCTAACATATTTAATATGTTACTAATTATTGGTGTGGCTGCTTTTATTAATCCAATTAGCTATAACTTTAGTTATAACATGGATTTAATGGTATTAGTAGTAGCAACATTAATTTTAGCATTATTCCCAGTAATTCCACCTAAAAATGAAATGAGTAGAGCAAATGGAATGATCTATTTCTTAATGTATGTAGGATATATAGGATATTTATTAGTAAGCTAGTTTAATGTAAGGGAGCAGAGATGCTCTCTTTTATTGTATAGCAAAAATTGCAGATTTTTGCTATACAACAAGGTTAGGTTTCCTTAGTCTGTGCAGTTGCTAAGCAACTTGCACAAATGTGCGTCAGAAGCTTTGCTTCCGTTAACGCACATCTTTCTTATTTTTAAGAAAACTTAAAAGGAAATATTGACATATAGATTATTATATAGTATAATACGAACAATAGTTTTGATAAAACAGATAAAGTTTAAACATAGCAATAGATGTAGCTAACTAAATTTTTATGGAAAAGGAAGTGTTTGTATGGACGAGAAAAAGAACGAAATTATTTTATTTGAAAATCAAGGTGTGAAATTGGAGGTTAATTTAAAAGATGAAACAGTATGGCTTAACTTAGAACAAATGGCAGAACTATTTAGCAGAGATAAGTCAGTAATATCAAGGCACATAAAGAATACTTTGCTAGAGGAACTAAAAGATGAAAAGGTTGTTGCAAAATTTGCAACAACCACTAAACATGGTGCTATTGAGGGGAAAACTCAAACACATATGGTGGAGTATTATAATCTTGATATGATTATTTCTATTGGATATCGTGTAAAATCAGCACAAGGTATTGCTTTTAGGAAATGGGCTACGAAGATCTTAAAAGACTATATGTTAAAAGGATATGCTGTAAACCAAAAAAGATTAGAATATTTAGAAAAGACAATAAAATTAATAGATATAGCAAATCGTATGGATGAAAGATTAGAAAATCGTGATGCAAAAGAAATATTAAAAGTAATTGGAGAATATTCAAAAGCATTAGATTTATTAGATGATTATGATCACAAAACGTTAAAGAAGATAAAGGGAAATATTGATGAAAGGAAAATTGAATATAATCAATGTATAGAAGTTATTAATAAGCTTAGATTTAATGAAGAAAGTACATTGTTTGCTGTTGAAAGAGGAAAAGGATTAGAGTCAATTATAGGGAATATTTATCAAAGTTTTGGTGGACAAGATATATACAAAAGCATAGAAGAAAAAAGCGCTAATTTTTTATATTTAATAGTAAAGAACCATGTATTTACAGATGGGAATAAAAGAATTGCAGCAACTTTATTTATCTATTTCTTAAACTTTTATGATATTTTATATAAAAATGGCGAACAAACCATTGATAATAACACTTTAGCAGCATTAACATTATTAATAGCAGAATCAAATCCAAAGGAAAAGGAGGTAATGATAGACTTAGTAATGAATTTTCTAAATAATGATTAATTATAATGATACTCAAATAATTAATTCTCATATACTATAAGGAGAGGTGAGAAAATTGAGTTGCTGTGAAAGAAAATGTAATATATATTATTTTATTTTTAGTATTAGCATGATTTTAGCATTACTAATATGGAATGTTATTTTAACAATAACAGTAGCAGAAAGCAATTCTGCACATATAAACAGTTTTAATTATGCACCAGAAAATGTTAAAACAGGAGAATATATTACTTTTGATACTAATAGAATTATAGAAAAAGATGCTATAACACATCAAGAGGGAACAGCGGATTTTAGAATTAATCAAGCTGGAAATTATTATATCCAATTCAATACTACAGCTTATGAACCACCATCAACAGGCAAAGAAACTACATTATCTGTATATTTAGAGCATAATAATGCAACTGTATATGGTTCAACAGTTGGTGAAACAGTTAATAATGCTTATCAAACAATAAATTTGAATTTTGCAGTTATTATTAAGGCCGAAAGTGGTGATGTTTTGAGAGTGAAGAATAACTCTGGAACTGTAATTGAATTATTACAACCTAATATAGACATCATAAAAATAAAATAGAATGGTAAAAGATGGATAGTACATAACTATCTGTCTTTTTTATAGCATGCAATATTTAAAGTATAGGAATAGATCTTTTCAACCATTGAACTAAAAGAATAGATATAGTATAATATTCAATATGAAAATGATAAGAAAGATATTTAGAATAATTGTTATAATTTTTATATTAATTCTAGCAGCTTTAAGTGTAATATTAATCTATTATAAAAATAAAAAGAGTTATTGTGCCAAAGACTTTGGAATTGAGATATTAACTAGTCAAACAGATTATGATAATGATGGCATAGATGATTATACAGATATTTTGCAAGGAGCAAAGATTGAAGCAAAGAATAAACCAAGATATAAAAGCGCATATTATGCAGGGGGCTATCCACCAGATGATGAGGGAGTATGTACAGATGTTATTTGGAGAGCATTAAAAAATGCAGGATATTTGTTGAAAGAAATGGTGGATGAAGACATAAAAAATAATGTAAAGGAATATCCACGAGTTGCAGGAAATCCAGATACTAACATAGATTTTAGAAGAGTGCCAAATTTGAAAGTATATTTTCAAAGAAATCAATTAGTATTAACTACAGATTTATCTAAAATAGAGGAATGGCAACCAGGGGATATAGTGATCTTTGGTACATCACATATAGGAATTATTTCAGATAAAAGAAATAAAAAGGGGATACCATATTTAATACATAATGGAGGGCAACCGATAAGGGAAGAAGACATATTAGAAAGATACAATGAATATGAACCGATTACAGGGCATTATAGAATGAAATAGTAAGTTAGGGGGAGAGGTTAAGTATGAAAAGAAAAAGAATTATTATAACTATTATAATGTGCTTTGTAATTTTATGTGGTGCTACAATATTTTCAATAGTTAAATTTGATGTTTGGAATCCATTTTCATCTTGCTTAGGAATGTTAGAAATCTTATTTACAGATAAAGGATATACAATAGTACAAAATATTCCTAATAAAGTAGGCTTTAGTAAAACATTAGATACCTCAAGTAAAAGTAGCAGGCAGTATTTAGATGAATATATGGAAAATAGAGGTTTTTATTTGGAACCTGAAAAAGGGCTAGGTGGAATGAGCGTATATAGTAATGGAAATGAAGAGGAATGTATTGTAGTTTCTGGAAACAAATATTACTCAAAATGGCATTGGAGTAAATAAATTATGCATTAAAAAAATATAAATTTTTGTAATAGGGAGAAATATGAAAACTGAAGATGATTGGGAAGAATTAAGAAAATGGGAAGAAAACAAAAAGCAAAATAATATTGACACTTACAAAATAGATATAAATGCGACTGAACAATTAAAAAGTAGAAGAAGGAAAATAGATAAAGTGTATAATCCTATTAACAATACTTTAAAAAGATTAAAAAGGGTATTGATAATTATGGGAACTATTGTAGGAATTTTAGCAATAATTATTTTTTGTCGGTTGGTGGAGTGATACAGGAAACTACATTAATCCTGATATTGATACTTATTTTAAAATACATCAAAGTATTAAAGTAAATATTATTTCAAAAGAAGTAGATGAACATGAAAATGGAAAATATATTTTAGCACCAAAAAATTATCCCAATATTCAATTTACAGCAATAAAAAAGTGGGGCAATGTTCAAGAAGATTTTGCAGACAATTACCAGAAATACCTTTTTAATCATTGGGAAGATGATAAGAAGCAATACTTTAGTTTTAAACAAGAAGTAGATGCTCAGGGGCTTTTACATTATCAAAATTATATTGTAGTAAACGAAAATAAAACTATAGAAGAAGCAACAGAAGATTTTATTAATTTTTTAGAATATGAAGAAAAGTGGAATAAGAAAAATAAAGTGATAGAAAATTGGCAACAAAAAAAGGGAGAATTTACAGTTCCACGAGGTCGTATCTTTATACAAGTTAATGGACACAGTATATATCCATATACTGGACTATGGCAAACGGCAGATGAAATTCGAGAAAATGTAAAAAATGAACTTCTTAGTAGGACTTTACAATAGTTTTTATTAGAAAGATAAATTACAATAAAAAAGATTGAATTTTGGAGGTTTATGGATGGAATTAAAATTTAGTGCAGTGATTATTCAAAATGGAAATATGGATGCTGCATATGTAGAGATTCCTTATGACATTAAAGAAATATTTGGAAAAGGAAGACTATTGGTAAATGCTTCTTTTGATGGAGTACCATATAGTGGACAAGTAGTAAAAATGGGAACACCTTGCTATATTATTGGTATTACAAAACAAGTGAGAAAACAGATAAATAAGAGTTTTGGTGATACTGTTGATGTTGTGATAAGAGAACGATAAATTGGAAAGGAAACCATATATGTATTATCCAAAACAAATACCATATTTACTAGACAAGGAATTTAAAGAAAATGTAGCATATACAGAATATCATATTGAAGAATTAGAAGAC
>CAQZSK010000015.1:10900-32672 GCA_948934525.1 uncultured Clostridia bacterium | reverse complement strand
ATATTTTTCTACATTTTGTTCTACTGCTTGTGTGTTTCCAATGCTATTATCATTACTGTCTTTTTTGCTAATAGCATTTACTATTAGTACAATTAGTAATATTCCTATTACTATTCCTGCTCCTATTAAAATTACCTTTCTTTCTTGATTTTTCATCTTTAATCCTCCCTCTTTACTTGTATAATTTTTTCATACAAGTTTTCCTTTGTTTATTATTACCAAATTCTGTAATTTCTATACAGAATTCATTAATTCAATCTTATTATACTTCTAGATACGTTATTTGTAAATATCTTATTTTCGATTTTTATTTATATTAAAATTTATATATCTTATAAGAAAGGAATAATTTTGTTTATAAAGATATGGTAAATTTTAATATTGAAACTCTCTTGAAAAAGCGAGGGAAAAGCAAATATTGGCTTTGTAAAAATATGAATATCACCTCTCGTAACCTTAACCGCATTTTAAATGGTGAAACTACTTCCATTTCTTTTAAATATATAGAAGATATGTGTCAATTTTTAGATTGCGAAATTAGTGAATTAATTTGTGTTGAAAAGAAAAAGGAAGAATAAGTAATCTTATTCTTCCTTTTCTAAATACTCTATTATCTTTCTTGCGACATCTCTTCCGCTTCTTGCAGCCCATGCTACGGTTGCAGTTTGTCCTACTACATCTCCACCTGCAAATACCTTTGGATTGGATGTCCTTCCATTCTCATCTACTGATACATACTTTCTAGTACCTATTGCTATATCTTGCTCTTCTAACATAGCCTTGTCTACTTTGCCTCCTACTGCCATTACAACAAAATCCATAGGCATACAATAATTACTGTTTTCTATATCTACTGGTACTTTTCTTTTTTCTCCCTCTTTTTCTACTAACTCTGTTTTGATACATTCTATTTGTTCAACTTTGTCACTTCCTAATATTTTAGTAATATTGGTTAAGAATAAGAATTCTACACCTTCTTGTTTGCTATCCTCTATCTCTTTTGCTTCTGCTGGCATTTCCGCTTCTGATCTTCTATAAATCACTACCACTTGCTCAGCACCTAATCTCTTAATTGTTCTTGCACAATCCATCGCAACATTTCCGCCACCAATGATAGCTACTTTCTTTCCATGATAATCTGGATGATTCTCCACTTCTAATAATGAATTACCTCCAAATACACCTTCTAATTCTTCTCCCTCTATCATCATTTTTCTTGGAATATTTGCTCCTACACTCAAGAATATAGCATCATACTTTTCTTCTAGTTCTGCTATACTTAAGTTTCTTCCTAATTCCCTCTCATATTCTACTTGAATTCCTAAAGTTAAAATTTGTGCTATTACCTTATCTACAATATCTTTGCTTAGCCTAAACTCTGGAATACCTCTTCTTAAAATTCCACCTAAATCTTTTTGTTTTTCATAAATAGTAACTTGATATCCTGCCTTCCTTAAAAAACTGCTAGCTGTTAAACCTGATGGTCCTCCACCAATAATAGCTATTCTCTTTCCATTTGCTTCTTCAGGCATTCCTTGTTTTAGATAACAATTTAGCAAACTTCCCTCTTGTTCTAATGCCCAATCTCCTATTGTCTTTTCTATTTCTCCAATAGAAACTGGATCTCCTTTTATTCCTCTAATACACTTCCCCTGACATTGTTTTTGATGTGGACAAATTCTTCCGCAAATTGCTGGTAATACGGTAGTCTCACATAAAATCTCATAAGCTTTTTGATAATCACCTTGCTTTACTTGTGCTATAAAATCAGGAATATGATTCCCTAAAGGACATCCTATTCTGCATTGTGGATTTTGACAATTTAAACAATATTCTACTTTTTCTTTTATTTCTTCTTTCATGCTCTACACCTTTTCCATTATTTATTAGTTTAATTCTTGAAATTTTTTTGCAACTTCTTTCAAATCTTTCCAAAATTCAACCTTTTTGTTTTCATCTCTTAGTAATGCTGCTGGATGCCAAGTAGGCATATACCATATCCCTTTTTGCTCAATCCAGTTCCCTCTACAAGCTGTAATTCCATACTCTTTTCCTAAGATATTTTTTAAAGCTGTACTTCCTAAAAGAACAATTAGCTGTGGCTTTACTAACATCACTTGACTTCTTAAATAATCTAAGCATGCTACTGCCTCATCTTCTTCTGGCACTCTATTAGCAGGAGGTCTACATTTTACAATATTCGTAATATATACTGTACTTCTATCAATTCCTAACCCCTGAAATGCCTTATTCATCAGTTTTCCTGCTTTTCCTACAAAAGGAAGACCTTGTGCATCTTCATCTGCACCTGGACCTTCTCCTATAAACATCAACTTAGCCTCTCTATTTCCCTCTCCTAATACAATATGTTGTCTTTTTTGACATAGCTTACATTTTTGACAATTTTGAATTCCATTTTCTAGTTCTTCCCAATTTTCGTACATTTTCTATTTCCTCTTTTTCTATTTATTTTGTTATTACTTCATCATGTTATTATTAGTTACCATAATAGTACTTGTTTTTGCAGTTTTGAAAGGTACAGAGTTGACTTACTTCTTTGCATATTCTGGCTACCTCTGGCATTTAAAAAACAAGAAAACAAGTACTATTATGGCTTTTAAATCATAGAAATTATTACATCATAATTATTTTACACACTCTTCTACTAATTCTATTTTTGTCTTTTGATTGGTATCTATTTTTGCCATCGTTCCAATTGGAATAACAGTTTTTTTATCAATATGTCCAAAATTATTTGACTTAATAATTGGAAATTTGTATTCTCCTTCTAGGGTATCTAATAAAATTCTTTCTAATGCAACACTTCCATCATAATTTCCTATCCACATTCCTTTTATCTTGTCAAATACACCATTTTGTTTCATATGGTATAGATAATTACTAGCTAATTCTGGTGGTGTTTCTAAAAATAGTTCTTCTAAGAATAGAATTTTATCTGTAAAATCAATGCTATATTTTCCAGTTACCATTTCATTGACTAAGCTTAAATTTCCACCTACCAATATTCCTCTAGCCTTTCCTTCTTGAATAGTTGTGTATTCATCTTCCACTTTTCCTAGTAGTAAACCACCTTCCACCAAACGTTTCATCACTTCTTCATATCCATAAGAAGTTTGCCAAGATGTTAATGCTTTAAAAGTAGGACCATGAAAAGTGACTAATCCTGTTTTATTATAGATAGCATTTAAAAGTGAGGTAGAATCACTAAATCCACAAATAATTTTAGGATGAAGTTTTATTCTATCATAATCTAAATAATCAAAGGTAATATTAGAATTGAAACCTCCTGATATGCAGAATATAGCTTTTATTTCTTCTGCTTCAAACATTTCATTAATATCTTCAGCTTTTTCCTTTGCAGTAGTCCCATATCCTAAAGTATTTGCTAAAGCATTTTTGGCAAACCTCACTTTAAAGCCTGCACTTTCCATTAACAAAATGGAATTATTAATTACTTCTAAATCATCTTTTTCTACTGGACTAGAAGGTGCAATTAACCCAATTGTATCACCTTTTTTTAACTTATCTGGTATCATATATCTTTCTCCTTTTTGTCGCACTGGGGACGTTAGTTTGTGCGACATCTGTCCCCAAGTACGACATCCTTCCATTTTTTCCAAAATGTCGCACAAACTAACGTCCCCAAACTGACATGTGTCCCCTATCTGACACTAATAATTGCTGCATTTCTTCCTGAGTTCTCTTTATCTACACGATAGGAATGAAGCTTATCGGCATGACATACTGTGCAAATACCACAATCAATAATATTCTCCTCTTTCAGCCCAACTTGTCTTAATAATTGCTTATTGATTTCAGTTGTGTCAATATAATATTTTTGTTTTCCATCTATGACTTTTCCTATTTGAATCATTTTATCCATATCTTTTAAACTAGCATATTCTTTCTCAAACAAACTCTTTACGTCTTCTTCCACTTCAAAGCAACATTGTTTGATACATGGACAAATACAACAAATGATATCTTCTGGCTTACAGTCATATTCCTTCATCATCTTTTGGGCTGTCTTCTTCCCTATTGCTTGTAAAGTTCCTCTCCATCCTGAATGAGTATCTCCTACTACTTTTTTAACTGGATCATAGAATAGTAGTGAAGTACAATCTGCTGATGTTGTAAGTAATACCAAACCTTTTTGACTGGTTATGATACCATCTACCTCTTCTAATTCTCTTACTTCATTTACTATCTCTATATTATCTGTGTGTGTTTGGTGTGGTTTCATTACATTATGAACATCTAGCCCTAAACAATCACAAATTTTCTGATAACTTTGTTTTAGCATTTCTGCATCTTTGTAAGCTGGAGGAAAACTCAATGTATTATTACTTCTTAAAGTATAACAATGCGTTAATTCTGGATATTCTAATAATTTCTTAAACTGGATATATTCTATTCCATTTTTATTTTGATAAATTATATTAGAATTGAATATTTCTTGCATTCTTTTCTCTCTTTCCATCTATATTTTTTCTTTCTTATTTTATATAATTTATAGGTATTTCGTCAAGTACTAAAAATTAAAAGCGACCTTTCGGTCGCCTTTTTTCCTTTGTTTTTATTTAAATATGGTCCACTTACCTTCTCCTACCTTTTTTATCGTGATACACTTCCTTGGTCCTACTAGAACCAATACTACAAGTAAAACAGAAATGAGAATGGGCCATTGAGGGCTTACTCCAAGCCACCGCGTACAGAATTGCACAAAAGTTGACAACATTAGATTTCCCTCCTATAATAAATATGTTTCTATTATATCATTTTTTATGTAAAGCTGCAACTTTTTCCTATACAGTTATCATTTTTCTTACTTTTTCATCTGTTCAAGAACATATTCTTTGCTATTGCTAGAAATATATCGATAGTCATTTTTCGTTACTTGATTAAACTGACAAATCGATTTATATACACAATATTCACAAGGTGTTTTCTTTTTTTGAACTTGATAATATGGCTCTATTTTGATATTTCCTTCTAATATCTCTATTGATATTTTTTTTAAAATCTTTTCCATATAGTTTTGTAAATTTTCAAATTGCTTTCTATTTAAAGTACTAGACTTGTCACTTACTTCTCCTTCTTTATTAATATAGGCAGGAATTATGTTTGAATTACCAGTTACCAAGTTAGTATCCATCTTTTTGACTACATTCACATCTGCTAGGATAAGCCCTTTCATTTTAAATTGTTTCTGTAGTTCTTCTTTTATCTGTTCTTCTGCTAAATTCCTATCACTATTTAAAATTGGATCTATAAGCGGAAAATAAAACACTCCTGCTGGCAATACCTCTTCTTTTTTACAAGTTGCATCTAAGTAAGTTAGTAATTGTAATTGTAGACCTGCTAATACTTCATTTAAGTCAATATTTTTAATAGAAGATTTGTAATCTATAATGCGAATATAATTGCCTTCTGGAGTTTTTGCAATATCTACTCTATCAATCTTTCCTGTAATTTCTACCTTTTTTCCATCTGGTAAATCTAAAATAATGGGAGGATAATCCTTTCCTTGCTTAAATTCCATTTCATGGCCAAACACTTCAAATTCACTATATTTTAGGCTATTTACAATATACTGCATAGATCGAACAATTACCTTTTTCAACCTTTGGGCTAATACTCTGTATTTGGGTACACTTTGAAAAATATCATACTTTTTTAAAGTTAATTTCTCTTGTACAATTTCCTCTGTTATTTGAACAACCTGCTCCTCTGTTATTTGCTTAACTGATAATTCTCTTTCTTCTAAATATTCAAAAAAACTATCAATTACTTCATGCATAAAATTCCCTGTATCTATAGTTCCTACTTGAAAAGTATTTTGTTCTTTCAAATTTAGTCCATATTTTAAGTAATACGAAAAGCTGCATGCCTCATATTGCTCCAATCTAGAAATACTAGTCTTCAAAGTATTTCCATATAGTTTTTCTAAATTTTTTTGTTGCAATCTTTCTGGTATATTTTTATATTGCAAAGCTTTTAAACTATTTGCTAATTTTTCTGGTTCATAGGTTTGATAATATTGATAGAGTTGAAACCAAACTTTATCTATTTCTTCTCCCTCTTGAAATTTTCGCAAATTGATTAATAATTCATCAAAAGCAGTATTTGCCAATAATATTTCGCTTTTTCTTTCTACTACATCGCTTTCTTCTTTTAAGTTTGGAAACATTCTCTTTACCTTATTTAGCATAATGGATGGTCTTAAGGATTTTCCTTCACTATCTGATGATACATAAGATAGATATAACTTTTCTTCTGCTGTTGTGAAAGCTTTATAAATGTTAAAATGGTCATCATATAATTGCTCTATTGTACCTTTAGCAAGTTCTATTCCTTGCTCTTTTAAAGTATTTCTATCTTGATCATCCAAAAATCCCTCTTCTTTATGACTTGCTGGAAAACTGCCATCATTTAATCCAATAATGAATACTGCTTTTACTTTGTGTGATCTAGAACGGTCTGTATCTCCAATGATTACTTGATCTGATGTTCCTGGAATAGCTCCTAAGTGGCTTGCTTCAAATCCCATTTTTAGAATTTTGCTATATCTTTCAAAAGTGATTTCTTCTTCTCCTAAAATGTGGATAATCTCTTCTAATACTGCTGTTACAATCTTCCAACTAGTAATATACTCATTCATTTTTTCTAATTCATTGATTTCTTGCAAATGAGCAATCTTCTTTTCTAACATTTCTGGAATATGGTTTTCTATCATAAATTGATACAAACTCTGTGTAACTTGCTTTACTGTTTTTAATCCCTTTAATTGTTCTTTGAGTTTTAATAGTGGGGCTATCACTTGCTCTTTGGCATATAAAATGATCTGCTTTTCATCATCTAGTTCATCATAAAACTTCCACTCTTTTGCATACCATTTATTTCCCTTTAATCCCCATTTTAAGCTATAATTTTCAAGAAGAGATATTTCCTGTTCTTCTAAACCAGTAAAACCTGTTTTTACATATCCAAGTACCGCTTCATATGACCAATTTTTCACAAAAATATCTAATACAGACAATATCCATTTAATAAGAACATTCTCGCTTAAATCTTTTTCTTCATCCATAAATACAGGGATATGATAACTTCTAAAAATTGCTTTGCATAGACTTCCATAAGTCCCTATATCCTTTGTAATAACTGCAATATCCTCATAACGATATTTCTTTTCTTTTACTAACTTTGTAATTTCTATTGCAATATGCTCTATTTCAGAATATGGATTATTGGCTAAAAATACAGATAGGTTTTGTACCTCAGATTCATACTTTTGATAAAAAGCCTCTCCCATATTTTCTGCTAGATGCTTTAATTCGGGAGTATGAAATCTAGGTTTTTCTTCTAAATGAATAGCCTCCTCTATTATAATATTTTCTTCTTTTGCTATTTTCATTAGCCTTGCTGCTGTTTGCTTATTCGCATAAAAAATGTCATGATCTGGATTTGTATTATCTTTCAAGTTATCTGCACAAATAGTAATTGTTATTGTTTTAGAAAGTTTCATTAATTGACGCAAAATTTGATATTCCTGCAGAGTAAATCCTACAAACTCATCTAAATATATATCACAGTTTTGAAATTGCTTAGACTTTTCTAACTGCTCTGCTAATATCGTTAAATTATCATTTTCATCTATGTATTGGTTTTGTATCCTTGTTGTATATGCCTCATAAATTTTGCAAATATCTTGTAATTTCTTTTGCAAATAGACATTTTGCATACTTTGAGTTATCTCTTTTAGCATACCTATAGAGACATGATGTTTTTTTAATTCTGTAATTTGTGTCCCTATCATATCTATATTTTCATCTGTTTTCCCTAAGAAAGTAAAATCATTCTTTTGAGAAAGTAGAATTTCATCTAATAGCATTACTCGTCCACTTTTGGATAAATGCTTTTTGGTTTTTCCTCCTACTTCTTCTAAAATACGATAAGCCATACGATTAAAAGTAATTACTTCTGCTGATAATACACTATTGGTTGGTGCAAAATCTAATAACTTTTTCTCTAATGTAAACGAAAATTGTTCTGGTGTAATAAGTTTGATATTTTCTGGTTGTTTTTGTTTTAGTTTTTCTTGTATTTCTTGAAACAAATAGGTACTTTTTCCTGTACCTGCTGTACCATAAACAATTCGTAAGCTCATCTTTCTTCTCCTTTCTATGCCTCTCTTTTCCAATAAAATAGATATTGCTGTGCTATTCCTGCTAGTTCTCCATATTTTTGCTTTGCTAATATTTCGATTTCCTTTTTGTTTACTTTTTCCTCTTGTGGATTGTGAAGGTATAAGTCATTCATTACCCTTCTTACCCAAACATCTATAGGAAAAACTTCTAACCTCTTTAGGATAGAAAATAACATAATACAATCTGCTACTTTTGGTCCTATCCCTGGTAAAATTAGTAAAATATCTCTTACCTTTTTGGTATCTTTTTCTAATAATAACTTTTCTAAATCTATTTGCTTTTTCAAAATCATTTGTGTTGTTTCATATACATACTTATCTCTAAAACCTAAACCTAATTTTCTTAAGTCTTCTACAGTTGCTTTAGCTAATTGCTCTGTACTAGGAAAAGTATAATATGTGTGTTCTTTCCATTGTATTTTATTGCCATATTGTTTTGAAATTCTTTCAATAATTCCTTTAATTCTTGGAATATTGTTATTGGCTGAAATGATGAAGGAAATTATGGTTTCCCACAAATCCTGATTTAATAACCTAATTCCTCTTCCATAGGAAATACTTTCTTTTAAAGGTTTGTCCACCTGCTTTAATATTTTTTGTATTTCTTCATAATCTCTTTGCAAATCAAAATATTCTGTTACTACCTTTTCAATATCTTGCTTGCAAATTCCTTGAAAGGTAATCGCATTTTTCTCTTCTTTTACATTTAAAACATTATTTTGAAAGACCCCAGTATAACTGCCGTCTTCTTCTTTATTCCATCTAAAACATTGCCCACATTCAAAAATGTGTTGCAAGCAAAATGTATTCATTTTTGGTATTTGATAAATTTGCTCTTTCATATTATTTATTGTATCAAATTGAGCTTAGAGTTGCAATGAATTGATAAAGATTTATTTACCTTTTTCAAAGTTTTGGAAATTGAATTAGATTAAAATATTTTTGAATATTACTATACCTTCTTAAATCCCTTTCCCCAAGCTTCTCTTGCATTCATGATAATAATAAAAGCTTTTGGATCCATTCTAGTTGCTATTTGTTTAATTTTAGCTATCTCATTTCTAGTCCCTACACACATTAACATCATACGTTTTTCTCTGGTGTACATTCCTTTGGCATAAATTCCTGTACTTCCTCTGCCTAAAGTATTTCCCACTTCTTCTGCAATTTCTTTGTATTGATTAGAAATAATAAACATCATTTTTGTAAAGTTAACACCTTCAAAAACAATATCTATCATTTTCCCCATAATGTAAATACTAATAGCAGAATAAAGCCCAATTTCAATCTTTTTAAAGAAAAAGACGTTTAGGGTTACAATAATGATATCAATAATAACAATTACTCTACTTGTTCCAATATATGGTTTATAAGCTCTTGCAATATAGGTAATTAAATCTGTTCCTCCTGTTGAAGATCCAGATTTTAGTACTAATGCCATGCCAATACCAATACATACCCCACCATAAATACAAGATAAAAATCGATCACTAGTTAATTGTGGCACATAGTCTAAAAGGTCAATAAATGTTGCAAGTAGCACAGTTCCTATTACTGACTTGATAAGTAGTTCTTTTCCCACTTTAAATAATGCCCATATAAAAAAGGGAATGTTTAAAACAAGCATTACTGTCCCTAAAGGAAATTGAAACAAGTAATAAATAATGGTGGCAACACCTGAAAATCCTCCTGAAGATAATTGATTAGGAAGCAAAAATAGAGATGTTCCCATTGCCATAATAAAACATCCTAATACTAAATAAAATAAATCAGTTAAATGTTTTTTGAAATTAAATACTTTTTTACCTTTTATATAATCCATTTATTAAAAACCACCTATCATTACAATTATTTGTAATAATAAGTGGTTTTATTCAAACCTCTAAAAAATCATTAAAAGTTTTTTCAATTTCAATTTTAAATTTTCCCTTTTTGATTTGTTCATCAGGTTCAACTGTAACATCTACTTCATAAATTTCTTTTAGTTTTAAAATATTTTCTTTTTTATGCCCTATAATATTATTTACATTTTCAGGATTTGCCTTTATTTTAACTTGTTTCACTTTTACATTGAACTTCTTAATCTGCTTTACTATTTCCTCATACCACATACTGTCTTCTACTAATTGTCTAAAAGCTGGATGGTATGGCCCTGATACCACTTGACTAGAATCTGTATGTGGATCTGCTATTTCTTCTGTATTTTGCAAACCTAATCTAATAACTTGAATATTTTTTTGATTAAATAATTGCATTACTTCTTTAGAACGTTCTACTGCTTGTTCTACAGTTAATGGTATATATTCTTTTGCATTATATTCTTCCTCCAATTTAGTTCCCTTAATTACTAAAACTGGATAAACACGAACAATTTTAGGCTTTAGCTTGATAAGTTCTTTAGCAGTATTTATTTCATCTAATTTTGTACTTTCTGGAAGTCCTATCATCATTTGGTGTCCTAAAATAAATCTATTCCATCTAATAAGTTTAGAAGCTTTCTTCACATCTGCATAAGTATGTCCTCTTTGGCATTTTGATAAAATATAATCGTTGGTAGATTGTACACCTAATTCTATGGTTTTTACTTTATATTTTTTTAATCTCTTTAAGATATCTTTGTTAATATAATCTGGTCTGGTCGAAATGCGAATACTATTTACTTTTCCTTTTGTAATATATTGATTTGCTACTTCTAAAAGTTCATTTTGTATTTTTTCATCAATTGCTGTAAAACTTCCTCCAAAAAAAGCTACTTCGACATATTTAGAATCATCTCTAAAGTTTTTCAAATAATATTCTATCGTTTCTTTTACTTCTTTTGCTGTAACTTGTTTTTGTTGTCCACTAATCTTTGTTTGGTCACAAAAAGTGCATTTATATGGGCAACCTAAATGTGGTACAAAAATTGGTATAATATATTCCTTCTTCACAGTTTACTTCCCTCTTTTCTTCTTAAAAAGTACATTTTTTATCTATTTTTGGTAATATGAATTAATGCTTTTTCAGCTGCTTGCATTTCAGCTTGTTTTTTTGTTTTTCCGCTTTCCCTCTGCTAATTTTTTTCCATCACAAGAAACTTCTACTATGAAAGTCTTATTATGATCTGGACCAATCGTTTGAAGTACTTCATAACTAATACGAACATTGCCATTCTCTTGTAATTTTTCTTGCAATACTGTCTTGTGATCTTTCATTCCTACATTTTTACTAGACTTTTCTATAGATTCTTCTAAGTTAGTAATAATAAACTTCTCAGCTTCATCTAAGCCTCCATCAAAATACATTGCTGCAATTAACGCCTCTACACTATCTGCTAAAATTGCTGGCTTTGCCCTTCCATGACTAACGGCTTCACTTTTTCCTAAATATAAGAAATCACTAAAATGATGTTTTTGTGCAACTTCATAAAGGCTATCTTCGCAAACTACTTCTGCTCTCACTTTAGTCATTTCTCCTTCTTTTAATTTTGGATAATTTTGATAAATATATTTACTAGATAAAAATTCTAAAATACTGTCACCTAAAAATTCTAATTTTTCATTACTTTCCACCTGATGTTCATAAGCATAAGATGTATGTGTAAATGCTCTTTTTAAAATTTCTTTGTCTTTGAAAATATATCCAATACTTTGTTCTAAATTCTCTATATTCATAATTTCCTCCTTCCCTTAAAGCACTTCTATTTTACTACACTTATGTACAAAAATCAATGAAAAGTAAAAAATGAGACGGTTCTAATTTTTAAATAATTTAAAAATCAGAATCGTCCCATTTTTCTATTTTCTTAAGCAACATGGTCTTTTATATAATCTACAACATCGCCAACTGTAACTACTTTTTCTGCATCAGCATCTGGAATTTCCATATCAAATTCTTCTTCTAATGCCATAATTAGCTCAACGATGTCTAAAGAGTCTGCTCCTAAATCATCAATAAAAGATGCTTCCATTGTAACAGCTGTGTCACTAACACCTAATTGCTCTACAATAATTCCTTTTACTTTTTCAAAAACCTCTTCTGAACTCATTACCTAAAGTTCACCTCCTTTTATTTTCTTTACTTCGTTTCTCTAACAATAATACAACTTTTTTGAATTGTCAAGAACTTTCTGCGAAATATTTTTTTATAATCCTGAAATTGTTCTGTCTCTAAGGTTTCACTTTTCATGCTTCTTCTATATTTTGCACTTTTTGCTTACTAAACTCCTCGGTCAGTTTTTCTACAGCTCTATTTCTTACAAATTGTTCTGCCTGTTTAATCGTAAATTCAAATAGTTTCTCATCACTACTTCCATGTGCCTTTACAACTGGCTTTTTTACCCCTAAAAATAGTGCTCCTCCATATTCTTTGTAGTCTACTGTTTTGGCAAATCTATTAATTGCAGGCAAACTTGGTATTGCAGCTATTTTAGAAAGCAAATTTTTCTTTAAACTTTCTGATAAAGTCCTTTTTACAAACTTACCTAATCCTTCTACTGCTTTTAAGAAGATATTCCCTGTAAATCCATCTGTTACAACAATGTCTACTCCTCCTAAAAAGGCTTCCCTTCCTTCTACATTACCAATAAAGTTAACACCTACTTCTTTACTTTTTTTCTTTAATAATTGGTATGCTTCTTTTGTTAGCTCATTTCCTTTCGTTTCTTCTGTTCCAATGTTTAATAATCCCACTCTTGGATTTTTAACATTTAAAGTAGTTTGAAGATAAATACTAGACATTTGTGCAAATTGTAGTAAATTGATTGGCTTACAATTTGTATTTGCTCCACAATCCATAAGCACCAATCTACTTTTATATGCTGGTAAAATTCCTGCTAAGGCTGGTCTATCTACTCCTTTTATTCTACCAACTAACAGTGTTGCTCCTGTAAGTAGGGCTCCTGAATTTCCAGCAGAAATAAATACATCTCCTTTTCCTTCTTTTAGCATATTAAATCCAACAACCATAGAGGAGTCCTTTTTATGTTTAATTGCTTGTGTTGGCACATCTTCCATTTCAATTATTTCAGTTGTATGATGTATTTTTAGCCTTGTTGATATTTCTGAAATCGTATTTTTTCCATACAATTCTTTTACCTTTTGATTAATCATTTCTTCATTTCCAATTAATACAACTTCTGCTTCTATTTGGCTAATTGCTTTAACTGCGCCTTTTATAGTAGCATCTGGTGCATTGTCTCCTCCCATTGCGTCTAATAATATAACCATGTTTTTACTCCTATCTTTTATCTATATCACTTCTATTCTAGTAAAATGCTTGTGATACCAATATATGGATTACTCTGTTATTTTATAACTTCTATTTTTCAAAGTCAATGTTTCAAGGAAATTTTGTAGTGTTACTGACTAATTTGTACAATTTTATTGAAAACTCATCCCTCAAAAAATGAAAGCAGACTTTTTAGTCTACTTTCACTTAAATCTTTTGATTATACGATTTTATTTTTAGTTATTTGCTGTGTAGTTAATTGTAATTTCTGCTGTTGGTGCACTTTCTGTTGCATCTCCACAAATGAATTTGATAGTTTTACCATTTAAGTCTGATTTATTATAGCCAAGTGATGGTGTAATAGCTTGCATTGCAATTCCTACATATGCAATATCTTTAGAAGTCTCTTCCTTTCGATCATCAAAATATTTTACTTCTAATACTGGTTGATTACCCGCTGGTATCTGTTGGTCACCTGCTATAATATATTTAGCTATAGATGGTCTTTGTATATATACTTTGTTTTCCTTTTCAGCTTCTATTATTGTAAATAAGTTGCTACTTGCAGAAATTCTTCTAGTATTATTTGCATCAGCAAATAACTTAACTGGTAATAAAGTATAAACTAATCCGTCTGCACCTTGTACAGTTGTTCCTTCGATATGAGTATCATGTAATGTAATTGTATCTCCTATTTCTATTCCTTTTGGTATTGGTTGTTTGATAGAGATAATAATTTCTTTAGTATATTCATTTTCTTCTCCTGCAAATAAAGTAATAATTAATTTTGCTTCCTTTGCTACTAAAACATTATCTTTTACTTTTATATCAATACTCTTTACAATCTCTTCTGGTCTATCTGTTGCATTAGTTGATTCTCCTGCTGCATTTCTTAAAATAATATCTAAGTATTCTGCTGTTTGGTCTGTTGTTGCATCTTTTTGACTAAAAGTAATGTCTCTTGTTTTAATAGGTTGTAAAGTTGGGTTAATATCACTCTTTACTATTAGTTCTTTCTTTGCTGCTCCTTCTCCTATTTGAAGTTCAAAGTCTTCCATTTCAATACTACTAATAATTGGTGTACTAATTCCTCTAATATCAATTCCATTTCCTACTACATCTCCAACTTTTGGCTTAATTTGGTAAACTCCTTCTTTGGTTACTCTACCTTTTACAATAATTTCTCCATTTTCATTGGCTATATATGAAATTGTAATTCCACTTTTATCTCCTATTACTTCTGTTGTAAGCATATCTACTGTTACTGGTGTTTCACCTGCACCTACTGTAACTACTCCTAAAGTAAATTCTTCATTTATCTTTGTTGAATAGTTTCCTTCATCATCTTGTTGAAGTGTAATAGTTGAAGTATTGATACTTAAATTCGTTAATTTTTTATAATGTACTTCTATTGGTAATTCTTTTTCCATGCTTCCACATTTAATAATTATTTTTGCTTCTGCTAATTTTGCTAAATTTACAGTCTTGTTACTATCATTTAATATAATACTGAAGCCAATTTGGTTTATCTCATCTCCACCAGTCGTAAGTTTGTCACCATTATAGTATCTAGTATCTATACATAAATCTGGTACTTCTACTGGAATTAATGGATATTTTACATTTACTTTAGGTAATAAAATTCCTACTTTTCCACTTTGACTTTCTATATTAACTTCATCTGCATTTGCAGATGCAAAAATGTCATTTGCAGTTATCTCCATTATATTTCCATATTGATCTTTAAATACTGGTTTAATTAATGTATAAATATTTCCTGCTGTTTCAGAAGTAGTTCCTGGTATTACATTTACTTCATTATCTGGTAAAACTGCATATACATCTAATACATCTTCTTGTATTTCAAAGCTACTTAATATTGATTTAGCTTGTATATTAAATGTAAAGTCTGCTAATTTTCCATTAACTGTCATATCCATTGTAATGGTTTGTTCTGTCTCCAATGTTGTTGCAATTTGTAAACTATCTACTACTGTGTTTGTATCATTTTGTCCAATAATATTTCCTGCTTTATCTAATTTTGTAATTGTAATTCCATTTTTTTCATTTATTACAATATTTCCACTTGTTACTTCAATTTCTTCTTCATTTACATTGATAACTGTCAATTTTCTCTTAGCTACTTTCCCTACTTTGATTACTTCATTTTCTTCTGTTGGGATAACTTTAACTTGTCCCACTACATCACTCTTCTTAACAGTCAATTGAATTACTTTTTCTACTTTCTCAGTTCCGTATTGAATGTATACTTTAAGAGTATAATTTCCTGCCTCTTCTACTTTTCCTTTAATTAAAATGTTTCCATTTCCATCATCTTCAAAGTTAATTGTTACATTGCTTACTGGTTCAAATTTCAATTGATTTTGTTTTAATGTACTTCCGCCATCTTGTTGTTTTGCTTGGATTGTACCTAATACAAAGTCTTCTTTAGAGTTTGTTTGGTATCCATCTGTTACTTCTTGTACATTGTTCATTCCAGTGTTTGTTATAACAAGTTCACTAATTGCTTTTAATACAGTTATTTTGATAGGAGTAGCTGCCACTTTACCTTGATATGTTACTGTTATCTCTTTTTCACCTGCTGTTGTTAAATCATGTGTAGATAACATACCTTCTGTAATACTCTTTGTTGTACTACTTCCATCATCCATATAAATTGTAATACTCGCACCTGTTAAATCTAATTTTGTAGCTTCTCCATATTCATAAATTGTTTTGTTTGGCTGTGTAGTTACTTCTATTCTATCTATTGCTGCTGGTGGTATTTCTGGTGCTTTTACAATAACCTTTCTTTCTTTACTTGCTGTGTTTCCATTACTATCAGATACTGTATAAGTAATAGTATAAGTTCCTACCCTACTTGTATCAACTTGTGAAACTACTTCTGATGATGTACTTCCCTCTGCTACAAATGTTATTTTGATACTAACTTCAGCTGTGACATCTCCATCATAATTATCAATTGCTGTTGCACCCTCATCTGTATATGTCTCTCCTTGTTCTAGAGTTATTTCAGCTTGTCCTTTCAATGTAATAACTGGTGCTGTCTTATCTGCCTCTTTAGTTGAAGTTGGTTCAACTACAACTAATTTGTCAAGATCTTTTGAGCCTTGTTTGAACATAATAACTCTTTGTGCATCTGCTAAGTTAATTATCTTATTGTTGTCTCCATTACTAACATTTCCTGCTATAAGACTTGCCATATTTTTTAATTCTGGATTCTTTTTATAATGCATAATCATTAATTGTGCATCTATTAAGTTAACTATTCCATTTCCATTAACATCTCCATAAACAATTACAACATAAATGGTATTATTTTCTTTTACTGTAATTTCAGCTCCTGTACCAACGATATCTTCTAATGTACTAGTTACTGTTAATCCCTTTTTTGCAAATTCAGAAATAATAAATTCTTTTGATATAGTTTGATTTGCATTTTCAAAAATAAAAGGCAAATATGTAATATTATCTTGTTCAAATACATTATCTAAAATATTGTCAGGATGATAATTATATGTTTGCATTTTAATTAATTTCTCTTCTGGTTGTTGCATATAATTAGTATGAAGTATTCCAGCAGTTCCTATCGTTACTGTTGCTAATCCTGTTAATAAAAGTATTTTATTACTTCTCTTCATCTTTTTACCTCCTGCTACCTTTTACTCTTTTTTCATCTCTCTTTTTAGCTGCTCTTCTTTTCTCTTCTCTTTTCTTAGCTAAAATTTCATTAATGATAATAACAATAATGGCAAGTACAATGACAGATATGATAATAATTTCTATTGTATTTACACTAAATCCTTTTTTGTCACCTTTTTGTGTATTGCCTTGTGTTTGAGTATTGGTCGCTTCATTTGTTTCACTATTTGTTACATCATTTGTTTGATTATTCACTTCATTATTGCTTGTGTTGTTTGCAATTTCATTATTTGTTGTATTATTACTCACTTCATTTGTTGTATTATTTTTGTCTTTGTCTTTATCTTTATCATCATCTTTATCATCTTTTGGCTTTGTTGTAGTTAAATATGTATGACTAATATATGCTGTTCTTCCATTGTAAGTAACTTTATCCCATCCATTACTTCCAATTCCTCTTCTAGTAATACTAGAACCTTTTTGAAGTGTTCCTAATAATTTTCCGCTAGTACTCCAAGTATCTCTAATTGATACAGTTTCTTTTGCATATACTTTTTGATTAACATTAGTAAATGTTGGTTTTTTATCAGTATTTGTGTTATTATTTGTATTATCATTTGGTTTCTGATCTGGTTTTTCGTCTGGTTTTGGGTCTGGCTTTGGAGTTGGTTTATTTTTTACATTTATAGATATACTACTACCAGTTGGAACAAATTCATTTCCTTTTGCATCACTAGCACTTGCCCATACTACAGAGCAGTTTGCAGTTCCTGCAGCTTTTGCCTTAAATGTAAAACTAGCACTGCTTTTAGTTGTTAAAGCTGGAAAATCTATATAACCAACTACTACACTACTTCCTGTATTAGTTCCTCCAATTGTATTACTTACATATTGTAATTTTGAGCTATCATATGTAAGACTAAAATCAGCTGTTGCTAGTGGTTGTGAAAATTTCACTGTTATTGTTATATTGGCATCTACAGTTGGACTAGTATTGGTTGCTGACATACTGGTACTTGCCGCCTGTGTTACACCACACCATCCTAATAATATTATTGTCATCATAAAAAAAGTAATAATTCTCTTTTTCATTTATTACACCCTTTCCTTGGCATTTTACATCTTTTGTATTGTCTGCCATCTTCCGTTTTTTTGGCTTTTAACCCGTATAAATATTATACTACTTTTTGCCATTGATTGTCAATTATAAACTGCCTTTTTTCTTTAATTTTTTGTCTTTTTTTCTCCCATTTTTTACCTTTCATTTTCTTTTTGTCCTATTATGCAACATTTAAATTTTTCACCTTTATCTTTTCTGGCTTTTCAGCATTTTATTTATTTCTATTTTATGTTGAAACAGCTCTTATTCATTCCAATTCTTTCCAATAAAGTCATATAAAACAGCTTTCATTATTGGAAACTATTAGAAAATCTTCTACTTCTAATATTACAAGAAAAAACTCCTAATAGGATTTTTCCTATTAAGAGTTTTTATCTTTGATTATTCTGCAATATATACAATAATTGAGTCTAAAATTGTTGTTCTTCCTTTGCTGTCTTCTAAAACTAATGAGTATGTGTTTACGCCTTTTTCATTTAATGTATATCCATTAATAACATTAATGTCATCACTGATAAGTTTTCCTTGTGCATCTCTTAATGTTGCTCTTACTATAATTTCTGGTTTTTCCACTATAATAGTTTGAGCTTCTAAATATACACCATTACTTAAGTTTACTTTTGGTCCCATTCTATTAATTACAAAGTTTACTGTTGAACTTGCTCCATCTGGTAATGTAGCTGTTAAACTATATTCTCCATCTGATAATGTCTCTCCTGATGTAATTGTTCTTGTTCCTTCTGCTGTTGTTAGAGTTCCTGTTCCTTCAAAATGTACTGTTAAGCTATATGCATAATCTTCTCCTTCAACAATTGGGTTGATTGCATCATTTCTTACATAACTAATAATTGGTGGGTAATTTTGTACTGTTACATTAACTACTAGTTTTTCTGATTTATTTCCGGTCTTATCTACTGCATAATATTCTACAGTGTATTTTCCTGGTGTACTAGAATCTACTATACCACTTTTTACAATTGTTACGTCTTCATTTCCTGCATTGTCTGTTGTAATAAATTGTGGTACTTTGTATTTTCCACCTCTTACATACACTTGAGTTGCATCTGCTGGATTTGCAAATTCAATAGTTGGTGCAGTTGTGTCGATAATTTGTACTTTAACAGTTACTGGTTCTGCTGCATTTCCACTAGAATCTACTGCGTTATAAATAACATCATATAATCCTAATTTATTCATATTAAGTTTGCTTGTATCTACTGTTACTTCTATATTCTTGTCATAATTATCTGTTACTTGTGCTTCTACTCTTTGATATTTGCTTCCTGCTTCTAATCTTTGGAATAGTGTATCTATCTTAATAACTGGTTTTTGAGTATCTACTACTCTTACTGTTCTTGTAACTTCGTCTGCTTTATTTCCATTTGCATCTGTTACATTATAAGTAATTGTATAAGTTCCTACTACTGTAGTATCTACTGGGTTTACTGTTATTATCTTTTCTGTAATAACTCCATCATAATTATCGTTAGCGATTGCACCTGCGTCAGTATAAGTATCTCCTACTTCTACTATTACTTCTGGTTGTCCTTCTAAAGTAATTACTGGTTTTTGAGTATCTACTACTCTTACTGTTCTTGTAACTTCGTCTGCTACATTTCCGCTTGCATCTGTTACATTATAAGTAATTGTGTAAGTTCCTACTACTGTAGTATTTACTGGATTATCCGTTTGAACTCTGTTAGTAATATCTTCTCCTAAATTGTTATAAGCGATTACACCTGCGTCAGTATAAGTATTTCCTACTTCTACTATTACTTCTTCTTTACCATTTAAACTAATTGTTGGTTTTGTTCCTGATACTACTATAATTTCTTTTGTAGCACTTACTGGTTGATAGTTTGCATTTCCTGAAATAATTACTGTAATAGTAACTTTTCCTCTACCTACTACTTGAACATTTCCATCCTCATCAATATCTAATATACTAGAGTCGCTAGATATAAATGTTTTATCACCTTTTAATTCAGCTTCATTTGCAATAGAAATTGTAAATTGTTTTGTTACTTCCATATCAATTCTTTCTGGAACTAGTGATAAATCGATTGGTTGTTGTTCTGCTTTTCCAATAATAACTGTGAATGTTCCTTCAACTGGTGCATAGTTAGCATCATTTGGTGTGTATACTACTTTATAATGATTTGTTACTGCTCCACCAATAATTGCTGATTGGTCTTCATCTTCTGCAAAAGTAAGTGTTCCTTCTAATGCATTTCCTTGTTTATCTACTTTTGGTAATTTAATGCTTCCCACAGTTGCTGTTGGATCATATGCTATATGCATTTCTTCTAATTCTGGGAATTGACTTGGTGCTTGACTTACAGTAATTGTTACTTTTAATCCTGTAACTGTATCATAGTTTTCTGTATCTTCTGGTGTGAAGATTACTTCAAATTCGTGAGTTCCTACATTTCCTACTGGAGTTTCTGCATTATCTGCAAATGTCCATCCTTCACCTAATGTTATATCACCTAATGTTTGACCATAAATTGCTGTTACATTTTCTGGTAATGTATATGGAGGTATTGCTTTTCCTACTTTAATAATTACTTTTAGTCCTATAACAATTTCATAATTGTCTGTATCATCTGGTGTAAATACTACTGCAAATTCATTATCTCCAACATTTCCTACAGGTGTTGTTAATACACTTGTGAATTTCCATCCTTTTGGTAATTTTACATCTGCTAATGTTTGTCCATAGGTTGCTGTTAGGTTTGTTGGTAATGTATATGGAGGTATTGCTTTTTCAACTTTTACTGTTACTTTTAATCCTGTAACTCTATTGTAGTTTTGTGTATCACTTGGTGTATAGATTGCATCAAACTCATTATCTCCTACAACTCCTACTGATTCAGTTTCATCTACAAAGCTCCATCCTTCTGGTAATTTTACTTCTGCTAATGTTTGTCCATAGGTTGCTGTTACTCCTGTTGGTAATGTATAGCTTGGATTTGCTTTAGCTACTGCAATTGTTACTTTTAATCCTGTAACTACTTCATAGTTCTCTTGATCTTTTGGTATAAACATTACTGCAAACTCATTATTTCCTGCATTTCCTACTGTTGTAGTTTTTGGATCATCTTCTGAATATCTCCAACCTTCTGGTAAACCTACGGTTTCTAATTTATCTCCATAAGTTGCTGTTAAATCTGTTGGTAATTCATATTCTGGAATTGCCTTTTCTACCGTAATTGTTACTTTTAATCCTGTAACTTCTTCATAGTTTTCTGTATCACTTGGTGTAAATCTTACTTCAAATTCGTTATTTCCTACAGTTCCTACTTTAGTTGTTAATGGATCTACATATGACCATCCTGTTGTTAATTCTACATCTGCTAATGTCTTTCCATATGTTGTTGTTAAACCTGTTGGTAATGTATATTCTGGTATTGCTTTTGTTACTGCAATTGTTACTTTTAATCCTGTAACTACTTCATAGTTTTCTGTATCATTTGGTGTAAATCTTACTTCAAATTCATTATTTCCTACAGTTCCTACTTTAGTTGTTAATGGATCTACATATGACCATCCTG
>CAQZSK010000015.1:7458-10800 GCA_948934525.1 uncultured Clostridia bacterium | reverse complement strand
TTGTTAATTCTACATCTGCTAATGTCTTTCCATATGTTGCTGTTAGTCCTGTTGGTAATGTGTAATTTGGTGTTGCTTTTGCTACTTCAATTGTTACTGTTAGGTTAAGTTTCTTGTAGTTATGTGTATCTTCTGGTGTAAAGGTTACATCAAATTCATTATTTCCTGCATTTCCTACTGTTGTTGAATCATCTAATACATATTCCCATCTTTCATCTGGTAATGGTACATCTGCTAATGTTTGTCCATAGATTGCTTTTAAGTCTGTTGGTAATGTGTATTCTGGTGTTGCTTTTGCTACTTCAATTGTTACTTTCAATCCTGTAACTACTTCATAGTTTTCTGTATCATTTGGTGTAAATACTACTTCAAACTCATTATTTCCTGCAGCTCCTACTAAAGTTTCTGAATTTGCTGCATATGTCCAACCTTGAGTTAATGGTACATCTGCTAATGTTTGTCCATAGGTTGCTTTCAATCCTGTTGGTAATGTATATTCTGGTATTGCTTTTGCTACTTCAATTGTTACTTTTTGATCTGTAACTATTTCATAGTTATTTGTATCTTCTGGTGTAAAGATTACTGCAAATTCATTATTTCCTGCATTTCCTACTGATGTTGTCAATTCATCTACATATGTCCAACCTTGAGTTAATGCTACATTTGCTAAAGTTTGGCCATAGATTGCTTTTAATCCTGTTGGTAATGTAAAGCTTGGTCTTGCTTTTGCTACTTCAATTGTTACCTTTAATCCTGTAACTACTTCATAGTTATCTTGGTCTGCTGGTATAAACATTACTTCGAATTCATTATTTCCTGCATTTCCTACTGATGTTTCATCAGCATCTACATATGACCATTGTCCTGCTGTTGCACCTTGTTCTATTTCTTCTGCTGTCACAGCTGGTAATGTTACATCTGCTAATGTCTTTCCATATGTTGTTTTTAGACCTGTTGGTAATGTGTAATTTGGTGTTGCTTTTGCTACTTCAATTATTACTTTTAATCCAGTAATTGTCTTGTAATTTTTAGCATCTTCTGGTGTGAAGACTACTTCAAATTCACGATTTCCTACATTTCCTACTGATGTTTCTTCAGCATCTACATATGTCCATTGTCCTGCTGTTGCACCTTGCTCTATTTCTTCTGCTGTTACAGCCGGTAATGTTACATCTGCTAATGTTTGTCCATAGGTTGCTTTTAATCCTGTTGGTAATGTGTAATTTGGTGTTGCTTGTGCTACTTCAATTATTACCTTTTGACCTCTAATAGTTTTGTAGTTCTTTGTATCTCTTGGTATGAACATTACTTCAAATTCATTAGCTCCTGCATCTCCTACTGTTGTTGTTTCTGCATCATCTCTATATCTCCATGTACCATCTGCTGTTTCATCTACTAATGCTATTTCTGATAATGTTTGTCCATAGATTGCTTTTAATCCTGTTGGTAATGTGTAATTTGGTGTTGCTTGTGCTACTGCAATTGTTATTTTTCCATCAACAGTTTCATAAATTTCTGTATCTTCTGGTGTGAAGATTACATCAAATTCATTATTTCCAGCATCTCCTACTGATGTTGTTAACTCAGCTTTAAATGACCATCCATCTGGCAATTTTACATCTGCTAATGTATCTCCATAAGTTGCTTCTACTCCTGTTGGTAATGTAACATCTGGTTGTCTCTTACTTACTGTTATTGTAATTGTTACATTTTTTTCAACAAATTCGTCTGTTTCTTCGAATTTTGCTGTATATTCTGTCTTATCAGCTGACATTACTTCGTCTGGATTTACCCATACTAAATTATGTCCTTCTAATGAAATTGTTGATAATTTTTCTCCTGCATAAGCAGTTAAACCTGTTGGAATAGTATATTGCTTATCTTCTCCTTCTTGTGGTTCTGATTTATCTACTACTGTAATTACTGCTGTTGCTTCTGCTCCATTATAGTTTTCATTTCCTGCATATATTACAGTGATTGTTGCTGTTCCTGCTTTATGACCTGTTACTACTCCATTAACTACTGTTGCAATTGATTCATCACTAGATTGATAACTTAATATTACTCCTTCTCCATTTCCTGTTATTGTAGCTGTTTTTCCTACAATAATTGTTGATGGATTTAATGTAATACTTGCATTTTGTGCTATTTTATTAACTGTTAAATCTAATGTAATTGGATTTGGTACAATATAGTTTTCAAAATCTGGTTTTTCTGCATATCCAAATGTTACTGTTACTGGAGTTGTTCCTGCATTTGTTCTTCCTTCACCAAAATCTGTAACAATTAATCCACCTGGTAATGTTACACCATCTTTTAATTGAACTTTGTGTTCTGTACCATCATAATCAAATACTGTATCAAAATCACTTGCTGAAATATTTACTGTTGCTGGTTTAATTGTGAATGATAAACCACTTATATTTGCTGGTACAGCATAGTTTTTATGTCCTGTAAAATCTGCATCATAACCGAATTTTACTGTTACACCTGTTTTAGTTCCTTTATTTAACCTTGTTCCACCAAAGTCTGTAACAATAATTCCTTGTGGTAATATCACCTCATCCTTTAATTGAATATGTTGATATTCACCATTATAAGTTAATTCTTTTACAAAATCATCTGCTGTAATTTCTACTGGTGCTGGTTTGATTGTTATACTTAATGTTCTAGTTGTTGCACTCAATTCATAAACTTCTGGATCTGTTACTCCAAATGTTACAGTAATTCCTTCAGTTGTACCTACATTTATTCTACCTTTACCATAATCAGTAATAGTTAATCCTGTTGGTAATGTATATTCTGGTTTTAATTGAACTTTTTGTTCTGTTCCATTATGTTCATAATTTGTTCCATTATATACAAATTCTGTTTGGAATTCTACTGTACTTACATCGATTTTAATTTTGTTTACTGTTACAGTAATTGTTGTTTCTTTATTTTCTACTTTTACTGTAATTGTATTGTCTTGACCTGCTACTAATGTTCCTTCTAATTCAAAATCAGTTACAGTTGCTTTACTTCCATCATTGTATACAGCTTTTACTGTTACACTTGACTTGATATCAGCTAATGTTGTTCCTGCTTCTACTGGTGTTTCGTTATTGTAGCTTGCTTCAATTCCTGTTAATACTTTTGCTGCTACTGTTACTGTGATTGTTGCTTCTTTTCCTGCTGCTTTTACTGTTATTGTATTGTCTTGTCCTTGAACTAAGCTTCCTTCTAATGTGAATTCTACATCTTCTTTACTTCCATCATTGTATACAGCTTTTACTGTTACATTTGATTTGATATCAGCTAATGTTGTTCCTGCTTCTACTGGTGTTTCGTTATTGTAGCTTG
>CAQZSK010000015.1:0-7358 GCA_948934525.1 uncultured Clostridia bacterium | reverse complement strand
CTTCAATTCCTGTTAATACTTTTGCTGCTACTGTTACTGTAGCCTTTACAGTAATCGGATTATGGTTTTCATCTCCAGCATAAGTTACAGTAATTTCTGCTGTTCCTTCTTTAATTGCTGTTATGATACCTTTATTATCAACTGTTGCGATATTAGTATTATTGCTTACATATGATGCTTCTCCTATTCCATTTCCGCTTATCTTAGCAGTTTTTCCTACTATAATTGCTGTTGGATTAACACTTACTGTTACATTCTCTTGGTTTGCTTTATTTACTGTTAATGATAATCCTGTAATATTAGCTGGTACTTGATAATTTTTAAATTGTTGATTTGGATCTTCATATCCAAATTTCACTGTGATTCCTGTTGTTGTTCCTGCATCTGTTCTTCCCTCACCAAAGTCTACAATTGTTAATCCTCCTGGTAGTGTTACTTCTGGTTTTAATTGTACTTTGTATTCATCTCCAGTATATGTAAAGCTTGTAATAAAGTCATTTTTACTAATTGGAGTTGGGATTGGTGCTGGCTTAATGGTTAATGATAAGCCACTAACTGGTGCTGGAACAGCATAGTTTTTATATCCAGTATATTTTGAATCATAACCAAATTTTACAGTAATTCCTGTTTTTGTTCCTACGTTTTCTCTTGTTCCACCATAGTTTGTAATTATTATTCCTTCTGGTAATTTTGCTTTTGCTTCTTCTGTTAATTGAACTGTTTGAGCAGCTCCATTGTAAAGAACTTCTGTTACAAAATCATTTGCTGTAATTTCTATTATTGCTGGTTTAATAGTTAATGATAATCCACTAACTGGTGCTGGTACAGTATAGTTTTTATATCCAGTATAAGCTTTATCATAACCAAATTTTACTGTGATTCCTGTTTTTGTTCCTATATTCTCTCTTGTTCCGCCAAAGTCTGTAATAATAATCTCTTCTGGTAATTTTGCTTTTGCCTCTTCTGTTAATTGAACAGTTTGTGCTGCTCCGTTATAAGGAACTTCTGTTACAAAATCATCTGCTGTAATTTCTATTGTTGCTGGTTTAATAGTTACTGATAAACCAGTTACTGCAGCTGGTACAGCATAATTTTTAATTCCTTCATAATCTTCTTGATAACCAAATTTTACTGTTGCACCTACTGTTGTTCCTATATTCATTCTTGTTGTAGTATTACTTGTGATAACAATTCCTTTAGGTAATTTTACAGTATCTTTTAATGAAACTTTTTGTGGTTGACCATTGTATGTTAATTCTGTTACAAAATCATCTGCTGTAATTTCTACTGGTGCTGGTTTGATTGTTAGATCTAGTGTTCTAGTTGCTTCACTCAATGCATACTTTGTGCTATCAGTTACTCCAAAAGTTACTGTTACCTGAGTTGTTCCTGCATTTGTTCTTCCTTTACCAAAATCAACGATTGTTAAACCTTCTGGTAATTTTGTTCCTGTTTTTAATTGAACTTTTTGTTCTGTTCCATTTTGTTCATAATCTGTTCCATTATATACAAATTCTGTTTGGAACTCTACTTTGCTTGTATCTATTGTTATAATTTTTACTTCTAATTTAAATGCTTTAACTAATTTTAATTTTGCATCAAATTTACTTTGTAAATCGTTAACCGATTGAGCATCTTTTACTAATTGTTCGAACTCATCCCAATTTGTATAAGATTCACTTGGTAATAAAGTTGCTAAATATTGATCTAATTCAGTTTGATCTACTTCTTTTGCTGTTAATGGAAAATCTATTACTTCTGATACTCTACTATCAAATACGCTTTGTAAATCTTCAGATTTTACATCATCTACTAGTTTCATAAAGTCTGTCCAGTTTGTATAATCTGTACTAACTAGCGATTTTACAAAATTATCTACTGCACTAGTATCTACTTTTTCTTTCTCTAATGCATTAATTGCTGCTCTAATTTCTGCTACTTTTGCATCAATCTCTGATTGCTTTGTTAAATCATTAATGCCTTCTAATGTTTTCATTAATGCTTCAAAAGTTATTGCAGTATAGTCATTTTGATGTGCTGATATTGCTTGTACTTCTTGAAGAATAGCAACTAACGCTGTTTTATCTGCAGCTAAGTCTTCCATTGCCGCACTTAAGTTAGTAATAGCTTCTGCAACAGCTTCTTTGGTTGCATTTGCATCATCTCTGACTGTTTCTGCTGCTAATTTTTCAGCTAAAAAGGCTTCCCATGTTTTGTCTGAATAGTCACCTTGTTCTTCTACTACCTTTTTATCTGCTATTGCTATAATTGCTTTTAAATCTGTAAGGTCAACTAAACCATCAATTGCATCTCTAATTTCTTTTACTTTATTATTAACATCTTCTTGTGATGCATCTAGATCGTTTGCTAGTTCATCTGCACCTACTAATGCTTCTATTACTTTTGCATAGCTTCCTGCTGTGTAATCTGCTTTTGTATTTTCTAAAGCTTTTGCTTCTGCAATAATATCTGTTAATGCTTTTTTATCTGCTTTTAATGCATCCATTGCTGTTTGTAATTCTGTTTTTGCTGCATCTACTTCATCTTGTGTTGCATTATTTTTTGCTAAAATTGCTTCTGCTTTTACTTTTGCTTGTTCAAATGTTGTCCAAGTCTCTTCTGAATAATCAGATTCATTTTTTCTAGCTGCTTCTGCAACTACTTCTTTTAATTCTTTAATATTTACTAATGCATTGATTGCTGCATTAATTTCATCTACTCTTGCATCAATATCAGATTGTTTTGTTAAATCTTCTGCTCCATCTAATTTTTCTTCTAGTACTGCATAGCTTCCTGCTGTATAATCCGCTGCATTTAATTTTCCTGCATCCTCAATTGCCTTGTTTAATGCTGTTTTATCTACATCTAAAGCATTCATCTTTTCTGTCAAAGTTGCTAATGCTGTGTCTACTTCATTTTGAGTCGCATTTTCATTATCTAATACACTTTGTGCTGCTGTTCTTGCTTCTTCAAATGGTCCCCAAGTTGCTTCTGAGTAATCTGCTTCTAGCTTTTCATTTGCTGTATTTAGGCTCGTTTTTAAAGCAGAAATATTTACTAATGCTTTTACTGCATTTTGAATTTCTGTTACTTGTGCATTTAATTCACTTTGAGTTGCATTTTCATTTTCTAATACAAGTTTTGCAGCTTCTATTTTTGCTTTTAATGCATCATGAGTTATTTTAGTATAATCTGCTGCATTTAATTTTTCTGCATCTTGAATAACCTTATCTAATACTGATGTATCAGTTGTTAAGGCTGTCATTGTATCATTTAAAGTTGCTAATACTGTGTCTACTTCATTTTGAGTTGCATTTTCATTTTCTAATACACCTTGTGCTGCTATTCTTGCTGCTTCAAATGGTCCCCAAGTTGCTTCTGAGTAATCTGTTTCTTGTTTTCCATTTGCTGTCTCTATTGCTGTTTTTAATGCTGAAATGTCTACTAGGTTATCTATTGCATCTTGGATAGCTTCTAATCTAGCATCAATTTCACTTTGTTTTGTTAGTTCTTTTGCACCATTTAGTGCATCACTTAATGTTTTATAACTTCCTTTTGTATAATTATCTCCTGCTATTTTTTCTGCTTCTACAATAAGTTTTAATAAAGCAGTATTATCAAATGTTAGTCCTTCAAAAGCTGAATCTAATGCTATTTTTGCATCATTTACTTCTTTTTCAGTTGCATCTGTTTTACTTACAATTCTTCTTGCTTCTGCTAATGCATCTACATATGCTTGATAACTTTCTGTTGAATAATCAGCTGCATTAATTTCTTCACTTGTTGCTGCTGTAATACTGTCTTTTAATTCTTTAATACTTACCAAACTCTTAACAGCTTGTTCTAAGTCTTCTTTTGCTTTATTAATTTGTGTTTGTGTTGCTGTCTCATCTGCTAATACAGCTTTTGCTACTGTTAAAGCCTCTGAATATGCTGTATAGCTGTCTAAGGTATAATTGTCTTTATTTGCTTCACTATATTCATCTTTTTCTGCTTCTTTAATTGCATTTTCTAATCCAGCTCTGCTAGTTGTTAATCCAGCCATTGCTGTTTCTAGAGCTGCTTTTGCATCATCAATTTCTTTTTGTGTTGCATCATTTTTTGCTAAAACTGCTTCTGCTGCTGCTTTTTCTTGTACAAATATTGTCCAAGTTTCTTTTGAATAATCAGCTTCATTTTTCTTAGCTGCTTCTGCAATAACTGCTTCTAAATCTGTTTTGTCTGTTGTTAATGCTGTCATTGCATTATCTAATTCTGTTTTTGCTTCTGCTACTTGTTCTTTTGTTGCACTTGGGTTTTCTAGTACTGCTTCTGCTGCTGCTTTTTTAGCTACAAAAGCTTCCCAAGTTGCTTTTGAGTAATCTTCTTCTACTTTTGTTTCTGCTGTTTCTAAGCTTGCTTTTAAACCAGAAATATCTACTAATGCATCTATTGCATTTCTTATTTCTGTTACTTTATCATCAATTTCATTTTGTTTTGTTAAACCTTCTGCTCCTTCTTTTGCTTGTGTTAAAGCTGCATAACTTGTTTCCGTAAAGTTTTCTGCTACTTTTCCATTTGCTTCTGCAAGAATATCTGTTAATGCTGTTTTATCTACTGTTAAGTTTGACATTGCATTATCTAATGCTGTTTTTGCTTCTGCCACTTGTTCTTTTGTTGCACTTACATTATCTAATACTTCTTGTGCTGCTTCTTTTTTAGTTATAAAAGCTTCCCAACTAGCTGTTGAATATTCTTCTTGTACTTTTGTTCCTGCTGTTTCTAGGCTTGTTCTTAAACCAGAAATATCTACTAATGCATCAATTGCACTTCTTATTTCTGTTACTCTTTGATCTATTTCACTTTGTTTTGTTAGACTAGCTACACCTTCCATTTTTCCCATTAAAGCTTCATAACTTGTTTTAGTAAAATGTGCACTTCCTTTATCTAACTCTACTTTAGCTTCTGCAAGAATATTAGTTAAAGCCGTTCTATCAACAGTTAATTCATTCATTGCATTGTCTAATTCAGTTTTTGCTGTTTCTACTTGTGCTGTAGTTGCATTTTTATTATTACGTACTATTTCTGCTGCATTCTTCTTAGCAGTAAATACATCCCAACTTGCTTTTGAATAATCAGTTTGTACTTTTGTTCCTGCTATTTCTAAGCTCGCTTTTAAACCAGAAATGTCTACTAAGCTATTTATTGCATTAGTAATTTGTGTTGTTCTGGCATCAATTTCACTTTGTTTTGTTAAACTTTCTGCTCCATTTAAAGCATTTGTTACAGCTGAATAGCTTCCTTCCGTATAGTTTGCAGCTGTTAATGCTTTTGCTCTATTGATAGCAGCTGTTAATGCTGTTTTATCAACAGTTAATGCATTCATTGCATTATCTAATTTTGTTTTTGCTGCGGCTACTTGTGCTGTAGTTGCATTTCCATTTGCTATTAATTGTTCAGCTTCTGTTTTTGCTGTCATAAAAGTTGACCAGCTTGCTACTGAATAGTCAGCTTGTACTTTTGTTCCTGCTGTTGCAATGCTTGCTTTTAAAGCAGAAACGTTTACTAAACCGTTAGCTGCTGATTCTAAACTTGTTTTTGCATTATTAATTTGTGTTTGATTTCTAGTAGTACTACTTACTACACTCTTGGCTGTTGTTAATGCATTTTTATATGTATTCCAACTGTTTGTTGTATAATTTTCTTGTTTATAATTTGCACTTTCAACTTTTTGAATGCTCGCTTTTAAACCTGATGTATCTACAATCTCATAATCAGGGCTATATCTATTACCTGTGATAAATAATTGACTTGCATTATCATAGGTTGAATTTCCACCAAATGTGTATAATGTCCATTTACCAGTTGTTGTTGGTACTGGTATACCTGTAATAGTTCCATTAATAGGTTGGAAAATCCTTGTATATTCACTAGCCGTAGGTACTGCTTCACCTGTTTTCTTCCAAGCATAAGCAATATAATAAACTCCAGATTCAGCATCAGTAGCTTTAATTGATAATTTTGTTCCTAATTCTAGTGCTGCTTTTTCTGCTGGTAATGAAGCCTTATCAATAACTGGACCTGTTGTATCTGGTGCTGCACTTAGTCTATCTACAATATAATATGGTACAATAATCCAATTAGATGAATTTCCATGTTCATCTAATGCACGAATACGTAAAGTATGTAGTCCTGCAGTTGTTGGTACTGGCACATTGTAAGTACGTGTAGACTTCATAGTAGTCCATCTAGGTTTGTATATATCTACTTGATCTAGAATATACCAATCCCACATATACTCAAATCTCTCAACGCCGTCTCCCTCTGGATCAGTTGCTGTTACCGCAACTTTTGAGTCTTTTAATACTTCACCTCCCATTTGTCCAAAAGTAATAGTCGGTGCTTGATTTGTGTTACCGGCTATTCTAAGAGGCATCATTAAAGTTCCTAATATTACTATAATGATAGCCCACATTTTGTTCATTTTTTTAGTTGGTTTCATTGTGTACCCTCCTATTATTTTTTTATCTCATATTTTCCATTATACACCATTTTTTCCAAAATTTCAAGTTATGTAAAGAAATTATGTGCGTTTTTTTTGCATTTTTTCGATTTTTAAGCTAAAAAAGAGAACCCAGAGATAACAATGTTATCTCTGGGTTAGCCTTACTTTTGTTAAAAACCGAACTTTCTCTAAACACCTACATTAATGTTTCCTCCATTAGAACCTTCTGCCTGATTTCCATTTCCTTCTCCAGAACCAACATCTACAGTCGGTTCATCATTACTGACCTCACTGTTTTCAGAGTCTCCACCTGAATCATCGTTTCCACCAGAGCCTCCACCTGATCCTGGATTTTCGTTGCTCCCACCAGAGCTTCCGCCCTGATTTCCATTTCCTTCTCCAGTGCCTACGTCTACAGTAGGTTCATCATCACTGTCTTCAGAGTTTCCACCAGAGCCTCCACCTGATCCTGGATTTTCGTTGCTCCCACCAGAGCCTCCGCCCTGATTTCCGTTTCCTTCTCCAGTACCTACATCTACAGTAGGTTCATCATCACCGTCTTCAGAGTTTCCATCAGAGCCTCCACCTGCTCCTGGATTTTCGTTGCTCCCTCCAGAGCCTCCGCCCTGATTTCCGTTTCCATCTCCAGGTTCAACATCTACAATAGGCTCATCATTGTCACTCTCATCACTGCCTCCAGAGCCTCCGCCTGCTCCTGGATTTTCATTGTCTCCTTCAGAGCCTCCACCCTGATTTCCGTTTCCATCTCCAGGTTCAACATCTACAATAGGTTCATCATTGTCATCACCACCCGGTTTGTTGTCATCACCACCCGGTTTGTTGTCATCACCACCCGGTTTGTTGTCATCACCAC
>CAQZSK010000014.1 GCA_948934525.1 uncultured Clostridia bacterium | reverse complement strand
TCAGTATCAACAGGAACAAGTAAGCCAGCAGATGATATACGATTGGGAAGATATAACTTTGAGACGTCAAATAGAATACCAAAGAAAGAACAAGATGCAGATAATTATGAAGAAGTGATAACAATAAATAGTTGGTGGCAAGAATTAATTAGTAGTTCTACTAGTACACCTGCTAAAAATTTAGGAGATTTCGTTACAAAAACACAATCAAATGGAGGCTATTATTTCGGAAGATATGAGGCCAGTCAAGGTTTAGATGGTAAAGCTAATTCGCAAGTTGATAAGCCAGTATGGGTTAACATTACACAACAAAATGCAGCAATGGAGGCGAGAGAAATGTATAATAATAGTTATATAGAGAGTGACTTAATTAATGGTTACAGTTGGGATACAGCAATCATATTTATTCAAAACTATTCAGGAGAGAGTGATTATGCACATAAGGAATCGATAAATTCAAAAAAGTTAAATACAGGAGAATCAGGAGAAAAAGTATGTAATATTTATGATATGGCCTCAAATTGTAGAGAATGGTCAACAGAATACAATACAAGTACTGGCAATCCATGTGTCAATAGAGGTGGGCGTTGTGGATATAGTGGTTTTTTCACAGGTAAGAGATATTATAGCCCTGTATCTACTTCTTATGATAATGTTTCCTTTCGTTCACAGATTTATGTGAAGTAATGATAAAAACTGTTTATAAAGGATGAAAGCTAAGAAATGAACAAATTTGAGATTTATTAGAAAAAAGAATGAACGGAGAAAGTCTGAGATTCTTAACAAAATATCTTGCCATTTCTAAAATAGTATGTTACAATATGTACAGAATTTTGAAAAACGAGGAAGAAGAGGAGTAGGTTCAAACGAGCTAGAAAGAGAAAAGAAGTGGATACGCTGAGAGCTTCTTATAGAAAAGAGAACTGAAGGTAGCTTTGGAGTTGATAAGTTGAAATAGAAGTAGACTTATCCGAGTAACTTGCGTTAAAAGGAATTGAAGATTTAGTTATATTATTAACTAAAATTAAGGTGGTACCGTGAGAAATAATTACCTCGCCCTTGAAGTATAGGGTGAGGTTTTTTGAGTTCTAGGAAGTAAACTGATTTTGCTTTATGGAACTTAATGAAAATAAAAAAGGAGGAGAAAATAATGAAAGAAGTAAGAGAAGGAGAAGTTTATAGACATTTTAAAGGACCATTTTATTATGTCATTTGTGTAGGACTAGATTCAGAAACAAGAGAAAGAATGGTAGTGTATAGACATTTAGATGGTTCTGGAATGATATGTGTTAGACCTGAAAAGATGTTTTTAGAGGAAATTCCAGAAAGACCAGATAATGTTACTGGACAAAAAGTAAGATTTGAGCTAATTGAGAATTTGAAAGATTATAACCTGTCAGTTTAGGGACACATGTCAGTTAAACTAACGTCCCCTAACTGACAAAAGGAGGAAGATTATGAGTAATAGAAAACCACTAGAAGGAAAGTTTGAACCAAAGAGTTTTGAAGAGGAGATTTATCAAGAATGGAATGATAAGGGATATTTTAAACCATCAGAAGATAAAAGTAAAAAGCCATATACCATTGTCATTCCACCACCAAATATTACAGGAAAACTACATATGGGACATGCTTTAGATGAGACTCTTCAAGATATTTTAATCAGGTATAAAAGAATGCAGGGATACAATGCATTATGGGTACCAGGAACAGACCATGCCTCAATTGCTACAGAGGCTAAGATTGTAGAAAACTTAAAAAAAGAGGGTATCACGAAAGAGGATTTGGGAAGAGAAGGATTTTTAGAAAAGGCATGGGAATGGAAAAAAGAGTATGGTGGAACAATTATAAACCAATTAAAAAAATTAGGATGTTCTTGTGATTGGTCAAGAGAACGTTTTACCATGGATGAAGGTCTATCTAATAGTGTAAAACACGTTTTTGTAGAACTATATAAAAAAGGATTAATCTATAGAGGAAAAAGATTGATTAACTGGTGCCCTTATTGTGACACTTCCATTTCAGATATAGAGGTAGAGTATGAAGAGGAACCAACACATTTATGGCATATCAAATATCCAATTAAAGGTGAAGAAGGTAAATATGTTATTGTAGCAACTACAAGACCAGAAACTATGCTTGGTGATACAGGTGTTGCAGTTCATCCAAGTGATGAAAGATATAAGGATTTAGTTGGTAAAATGGTAGTTTTACCAATTATGAATAAAGAAATTCCAATTATAGCAGATGAATTTGTAGAAACAGAATTTGGAACAGGAGCAGTTAAATTGACACCTGCGCATGATCCTAATGACTATAGTGCAGCGGTAAAACATCATTTAGAAATACTAGAAGTATTTGATGAGAACTTTAAAATGGGAAATTTAGTGCCAGAGTATCAAGGAATGGATTTGTTAGAAGCAAGACAAAAAATCGTAGAAAGACTAGAAAAAGAAGGATACTTAATTAAAACAGAAGACTATACCCATAATGTAGGAAAATGCTATCGTTGCCATCATACCATTGAACCACATATTTCAGAGCAATGGTTTGTGAAAATGGAGCCTTTAGCAAAGCCTGCAATTGAAGCTGTTAAGAACAAAGAGACTAGATTTATTCCAGAAAGATATGAAAAGACCTATTTCAATTGGATGGAAAATATTCAGGATTGGTGTATTTCAAGACAAATATGGTGGGGACATAGAATTCCTGCATATTATTGTGAGGACTGTGGAGAAGTTATCGTTAGTGAGCAGGAACCACAAAAATGTAGCAAATGTGGAAATAATCATTTGAAACAAGATGAAGATACGCTAGATACATGGTTTAGTTCAGCATTATGGCCATTTTCTACTTTAGGTTGGCCAGAAAAAACAGAAGATTTTGAATATTTTTATCCAACAAGTACTTTAGTTACTGGTTATGATATTATATTCTTCTGGGTAGCAAGAATGATCTTCTCAGCGCTAGAGCATACTGGAAAACCACCATTTAAAGATGTGTTTATCCATGGAATTGTGAGAGATAGCCAAGGTAGAAAAATGTCTAAGAGTTTAGGAAATGGAATTGACCCATTAGAGATTATTGACCAATATGGAACAGATGCTCTAAGATTTTCATTAGTGTTAGGCATTTCAGCAGGAAATGATATCCGCTATATGCCTGAAAAGTTAGAACAAGCTTCTAACTTTGCTAACAAGGTATGGAATGCAGCAAAGTTTGTAAGCAGCAATTTGGCAGATGAGCAAAAGGTAAGAGACTTTTGCTATGAAGCTTTTGAAAGGAGTAAATCATATAATCCAGAGTGCTTTAGGCTAGAAGATAAATGGATTTTAAATAAGTTTGATAAATTAGTAGTAGATGTAACTAAAAATATAGACAATTATGATTTAGGAATTGCACTTGATAAGATTTATAGCTTTATTTGGAATGAATATTGTGATTGGTATATTGAAATGGTAAAACCTAGAATTTATAGTGAAGATGACGACATCAAAGTTCCAGTTAGTGATGTATTAAGCCATATTTTAGCATCTTCTTTGAAACTATTACACCCATTTATGCCATTTATTACAGAAAAGATTTATTCTCATTTAATTGTGTTTGGAACAGAAGATTTAATTATTGCTAAATGGCCAGATATCAGAGAAGAATTTGTTTTTGATAAAGAAGAGGAATTTGTAGAAAGATTAAAGAAATTAATTGTAGAAATTAGAAATGTAAGAGCTACTAGAAATATACACCCATCTAAAAAATCAGAATTAATTTTTGTTACAAATAAGTATGAAAAAGAAATTGGTGAGGCAGAAGAAATCTTATTAAAATTAGGATTTGGAACAAAAGTAACAGTTCAAAAAGATAGAACAGGACTTCCTGAAAATGCGATCGCAATTATGCAAGATGATATAGAACTATATATGCCACTAGAAGATTTAGTAGATTTAGAAGAAGAGAAAAAGAGATTACAAGAGGAAAAGGTAAAATTAGAAGCAGAAGTTGCAAGAGGACAAAAAATGCTTTCTAATCCAGGATTTGTAAATAAAGCACCAGAGGCCAAAATTAATGAGGAAAAAGCAAAGCTTGCTAAATACGAAGAAATGCTTGCAAAAGTGGAAGAGAGATTAGGTAGTTTATAATGAAAAAGGGAACAGACACATTTTGCAATTTGGAGGAAACAATGGGGAAAGAAAATAGTAAGAAGAGAAAAGTTCTACTAGGTATGAGTGGAGGAGTAGATAGTGCAGTGTCTGCTATTCTACTACAAGAGCAAGGATATGAAGTATATGGAATAACTTTAGTATTATGGGAAAATCCTCAAAAAAATGGTGAAACAGATATTGTTCAAGATGCAAAAAAAGTGTGTGATAAATTAGGGATAGAGCATTATGTATTAGATGGAAAAGAATTATTCCAAAGACATGTGATTCAAGATTTTATTTGCCAATACAAAAATTGTAGAACTCCTAATCCATGTATCGAATGCAATAGATATTTGAAATTTGGTTATATGTATCAAAAGGCAAAAGAATTAGAGATAGATTACATAGCTACAGGTCATTATGCTAAAGCAGAATATAGTGAAAAATATGGAAGAGATGTTGTTAGAAAGGCAGAAAATATTGTAAAAGACCAAAGCTATGTATTGTATAACATACCAAAGGAACTAGTTTCTAAGGTAGTATTTCCACTAGCGAATATGAAGAGTAAAGAAGAAATTAGACAAATTGCGAGAAAACATGGACTAGAAGTGGCAAATAAGCCTGATAGTGAAGATATTTGTTTTATTCCAGATGGAGATTATAAAAAGTTCCTAGAGGAGAATTCTGATTTAAAAGCAAAAGAAGGAAATATTGTTAATCAAAAAGGAGAAATTCTAGGAAAGCATCAAGGCTTGTATCGATATACAATAGGTCAAAGAAAAGGATTAGGAATTGCTTATTCAGAACCATTATTCGTTATAGGTTTTGAGCCAGAAAAAAATGAATTGATTGTTGGGACAGAAAAGGAAATTTATCAAAAAGAAATGTTGGTTAATCAGGTAAACTTCTTATTGATAGATAAATTAGAAAAGCCAATGAAAGTAATGGTAAAAACGAGATATTCTAGTAGAGAATATCCTGCAACAATAGAAATGTTAAAAGAAGATACCACCAAAGTTATTTTTGATGAGAAGGTTTCAAGAATTACGCCAGGTCAATCAGCTGTATTTTATATAGATGACATTGTAATTGGTGGGGGGAAAATTATAGGATAATCAATTTTATTTAATAAAAATTAAAAAAGTAGGAATGAATCATGATAAAATTGGTAGAAAAAGTAAGGAGGATAAATTTGGACAAGAAAAATAAAAAAGTACTAATATTTATAGGCATTTTTATAATAGGTTTATTAATTATAGCGATTAGTATAATATTAATAACAACAAGTAATAAAAAAAATGATACACAGTTTGAGAATATTAGCAGTGACAAACAAAATATGACTAATAACAATGATAACTCAGAGATTAAAGAAGAAATAAGTAATATTACTACAATTAATCGCATTAATTATGTTGAAGTAGAAATGCCTAACTTAATTGGAAAAAGCTATTTTGATATATATTATGCTAGTTATGACTTAAAAGATAAAATAATTGAACAATTAATAGCAAAAGACTTAGAAGGAACTACCTTTGATATAAATACTCTAAAATATATGAGTGAAGGCTCTATTAATCTCAATGGTTATTATGTAATATATGGCTATGGGTATGAAGTAGAAAAACAGATACCAGAAGCTGGGAGCAAAATAAAAGTAATATATGATGGTGAAGGAAATATGAAACTTGAAAAAGATATTTATGTCTATATTAAAAATGGTGGAGAAACATTAAAAAAAGTAAAAATAGATCAAAGTAGTGATGAAAATAAGCTAGAGAATAATCAAAGTAAAGATGATAATGATAAAGACATTGAAGATAATGACTTTTCTAATTCCAACATAAAAAATAATGAAAAACAATATACTCATACTGCTTTATCAGGTTGTATAATAATAGATACTAATGAGACAGCAGTTACATACAAAAATAAGTGTGAAAATTGTGATTATATAAGCACTACCAAAAAGAATATATACCATTCAAGTGGAGTATATACAAGTAGTTTTTCTTGTCCAGATTGCAAAAAAGTAAATTCCATAAAAATACAAACAAGCTCAAGATAATTAATAAAGTTTCATATATAAATTTGAGTGAACTCAAAATATTAAACAAAAGGTTTAATATTTTGGGTTCATTTTTAGGTAAAAGGTTTTACTAGAACCTGACTTTTAAGAAAAAAAGCTTGAAATATTTTCTTGATAAGAGAGTCAGAAAAGGTCGAAAGATTCTAAAAAATCGACAAAACCTCTTAATTTTTACTCTGTTCAAAAGATGGAAAAAAATGTATAATGGGACAAGCAAAAGATAAGGAGGATTACAAGGTGAATACAGAGTTTGATGAAATGGACAAGCTGTTATATATTCAAATAACAGAAGAAATTGACCACCATACTACAGAAAAACTAAGGAGGAAAATGGATTATGAGATTACAAGATTTATGCCTAGAGAAGTTGTGTTTGATTTTAGTAAAGTTTCTTTTATGGATAGTGCAGGAATAGGTCTATTAATAGGAAGATATAAATTAGCAAAGCTACTTGGAGGTAATACTAAGATTGTAAATAGTAGTAAGACTGTTAAGAAAATGCTAGAAATGAGTGGAGTAGTTAGAATTATTCCAGTAGAAGAAAGCCAACAAGTAGGATAGACTAGAAATAGTAAAAGAAAAGAGGAGAGGAAAATGAAAAGTATGTATGATAATGAAATGGAACTTAGTTTTATTAGTAAATCTAATAACGAAGCATTTGCACGAATTACAGTAGCTGCATTTGCTGCACAATTAGATCCAACAATTGAAGAATTGGCAGATATTAAAACAGCCATATCAGAGGCAGTAACAAATTGTATAATACATGGGTATGAAGATACAGAAGGAATTGTAAAAATAAAAGCAAGGCTTTTAGATAATATTTTAGAGGTAGAAATATCGGATAGCGGAAAAGGAATAGAAGACATAGAGTTGGCAAGAAAGCCACTTTATACGACTAAAGGAAATCTAGAAAGATCAGGAATGGGATTTACAATTATGGAGAGCTTTATGGATGAAGTAGAAATACAATCAGTTGTTGGAATAGGAACAAAAATTGTAATGAAAAAAGCAATAAAAAAGGAACAAAAACAAGAAGAAATAGAAGAAGAAAAAAATGCTCTAATCAATTAATATAAGGAGGCATTTTTTTTATGCAGGAAGATTATGCAAATAATAATCTAGATGTGATAGAGGCACAAGCTGGAAACCAAGAGGCAATGCAAAGATTGATAGATAGAAACAAAGGGCTTATTTGGAGCATTGTGAAGAGATTTCAAGATAGAGGGTATGAATTAGAGGATCTATATCAAGTAGCAGTAATGGGATTTATTAAATGTATTAAAAGATTCGATAGCAGTTTTGAAGTGCAATTAACTACTTATGCTGTTCCATATATTTTAGGGGAAGTAAAAAGATATCTTCGTGATGATGGACCAGTCAAAATTAGCAGAAGTATTAAAGAATTAGCAATGAAAGCATTTGAAGCGCAAAAAGAATATTTTAGAAAAACAGGAAAAGAAATGAAAATAGAAAAGTTGGCTGAAGCTTTAAACACGACAAAAGAAGAATTAGCATTAGCAATGGAGGCATTTAGACCAATTGAATCAATTTATCAGCCAGCTTATGAAGGAGACGAAGAAGGAATTTGTTTACTAGATAAAATGGAGTGCGAAAATAATCAAGAAGAAGTAATTAGTAATCGTATTTGTATACAAGAGGCGCTTAAGAATTTAAAAGAACAAGAAAAGCAGATTATTGTTTTAAGATATTATAAAGGCAAAACGCAAACAGAAGTAGCAAAGATTTTAGGAATTACACAGGTACAAGTGTCTAGAATAGAAAAGAAAAGTTTAGAACGTATGAGAACAAAATTAGCTGTTTAAAATTAGATAAAATGAAAGGATAGAATAATGAAAAAATATATAATTTATTTATTTCTATTTTTAATTTTATGTTTTCTGATTCCAATTTTGTTTACAAAGTCTTTTAAAAAAGCGCAAGAGACAAATGTACCTCAAAATACAGACGTAATTCCAAAAGTAACATATGATTATAAGAAATATAAAACGGTTAAATTATATCATAAAAAGACAAAAAAAATAGAAGAACTTTCTTTAGATGAATATTTATATGGTGTGGTTAGTAGTGAAATGCCAGCTAGTTTTGAAGAAGAGGCATTAAAGGCACAAGCAGTAGTAGCAAGAACTTTTACATTATATAAAATAGTACATAATAGTAAAAAACATGAAAATGCAGATATTTGTGATGATTCTACTTGTTGTCAAGCCTGGATTAGTAAAGAAAATAGATTAGCTAGGTGGGATGACAGCAAGAAAGAAGAATATTGGAACAAAATTGTAAAGGCAGTAAACAGTACGCAAGGAAAGATGATAACATATAATAATGAACCAATTAATGCTTTTTTTCATTCTAATAGTGGAGGAACAACAGAAGCACCAATTAATGTGTGGGGAGGAAGTGGATATCCATATTTACAATCAGTAGCAACCGCGGGAGAAGATGCTTACAGTCAATATGCTTCTAATGTAACTATTACACAGAAAGAGTTTAAAGAAACTATATTAAAAGAACATAAAGACTTTAAAATTGACTTTAATAAAAAAGATTGTATTAAAGTAAAAGAATATACAGAAGGGAATCGTGTAAAAACAATACAAGTAGGAAACCTTTCTTTATCTGGTGTGGAAATGAGAACTTTGTTTGGTTTGCGCTCTGCAAATTTTAAAATTACTATGGAAAAACAAAATATTAAATTTGAAGTGACTGGATATGGGCATGGAGTTGGTATGAGTCAAACTGGAGCAGATAGCTTAGCAAAACAAGGTAAAAATTATGAAGAAATTATACATCATTTCTATACTGGAGTAGAGGTAAAAGATATTTAAAATTTGTTTATTTGTTTTTTGTATAATTTTCTCAGAATTGTCAATAATGCTACTAAATACAAAAAGATTAAGGAGGAAATTTTATGAGAAGAGAAAATAGAAGAAGACAAATGGAGGATGGATTAGATGGAAAGAAAATGCTATATATTACAGGAAGTGTATTAGCATTAGCTGTTATTGTTTTTGTTATCACATTTCTAATTTATGGAAATAAGTTAAATCATAATACGAAACTTGCTAAAACAGATCGTAATAATAACACAATTGGAAATCTAGTAGCATCAGAAGAGACAAGCTCCTCTATGGGAAAAACAGTAAATGAAATGCAAGAAGGATCAAAAACAAATAATCAAAATACAGAGAAAATAGCAGTTAATACAAGCCAAGAGACAGAAAATACAACTACAACAACTAAAACAAATCCAAAAACAAACCAAGAAAACGCAACTACAAAACCAAATAAAACTGTAGAGCCAGTAAAAGACCCAGAATTTAAAATGCCTGTAACAGGAGAAGTAGTAAAAGAATTTGCGGACAACAAATTAGTGTATTCTAGTACATTAGATGTATGGGCAACACATAATGGGGTGGACATTAAAGCAGATAAAACTACTGTTGTAAAAGCATCTGCAGATGGAAAAGTAGCTTCTATTAAAAATGATCCACGTTATGGACTTACAGTTATTATAGAGCATGTTAATGGTTACAAAACTGTATATGCAAATTTGTTGAGTACAGAGTTTGTAGTAGAAGGAGAAACAGTTAAACAAGGGCAAAGCTTAGGAACAGTAGGAAATACAGCTGCTTTTGAAGTTTCTGATGAACCACATCTTCATTTTGAATTATTGAAAAATAATGAACAACAAGATCCTGAATTATACTTGAAAAAATAAAAAGATAATATAATAAAAGCACAATAAAAATATAATATATTGTGCTTTTTTTCCTATAAATATGTCTTCATTTTTTCAATATGATTATTTTGAATCATAATAAACTCATTCAGAATATCTTTAATAACAGGTTCCATTTCAGGACTATGATTTAATAATTTTTGGCATTCAATTATACCCATTAAATTTCCTTGTATCATTAATTCTGCAATATGAGAATTACTACTATCTTTTAAAGTATTCATTTGAACACCAGTCCAACTCATCATTTTATCCATTAATGGTTCCTCATCTGGAATTTCTCCATATTTTTCAAATTCTGTATTAACTTTATCTAATATTTTCCCATATTCTGCATATTGGGTACTTAAATCTTGTTTCATAGTTTCATCTCCTACTTTTTCAGAAACAAAAGTAATACTAGAAAGTCCCATTCTAGCAGCTTTTCCAATTTCATTTAAAATAGTTAAATTAATATTTTTATCCATGAATTTAGCCTCCTTTAAAAATAGTGTAACCAAAACATAAGAAAAATATTTATGAAATATCTTGCCTTTATGATATAATTATGATAGTATATGCCTATAAAAGGAGGAGATTTTTATGGCATTAATTAGACCATGTGCAGATTTAAGAAATAAATATAACGAAATTTCAAAAATTTGCCATGAAACAAAAGAACCAATGTATATTACTAAAAATGGTGCAAATGATTTAGTTATTTTAAGTGATGAAGCATTTGCTGATATGGTACAAACTACTAAGGAAAGTGATGAAGAAAGAATTGAAAGGTTAGTATCTGAAAAATTTGATAAACAGTATGCTACATTTGAGGAATTTCAAAAAGATATTGTTAAAAAAATTGAACAAGCACTTAAAGATATTGAAGAAGGACGTTATAGTACAATGGAGGAGTTTGTTGCAGAAATGGAGGAGAAATATGACATACATTAAGCAATATGACATCCATCCAACTACTATATTTAAAGAAGAGGTAAAGGAGATTTATAGATATACTTAGCAATAACGTTAAGAGAACCGAGTGTTGCTAATAACTTGTATAAGAAGATAAGAAGAAAAATAGATACACTAAAGTATTTACCTGAAAGATATAGTGGTATTAGTAATTTAAACCAAAATATACGAAGACTTTTAGTCGATAATTATGTTATTGTTTATGAAATCAAAAAAGACACTCGGTCAAATATTTATTTTACATATTTTTCACTCTAGTCAAAATTATTTTAATCAGTTATAACTTATAATCAATTCATATTAATTTTCTCAATTAAAACTCAAAAAACATTGAAAATAAGCTCCCCATAAGATATAATAAACTCGAAAAAAATGAAAAAGGAAGTTTGTTTATGGGAGAGGTAAAGTGGACAACAGAACAATTACAAGCAATTGAAAGTAAAGGGTCAAATATTTTAGTAGCTGCTGCCGCAGGTAGTGGTAAAACTGCTGTGCTTGTAGAAAGAATTATCCATAAAATTATTGATGACAAAATGGATATTGACAAAATATTAGTTGTAACATTTACCAACACAGCAGCAGCAGAAATGAGAGAAAGAATTTTAGAAGCTATTTATCAAAAATTAGAGCAAGAACCATCAAACGAACATTTACAAAGGCAAATTACCTTATTAAATAAAGCAAGTATTTGCACTATACATTCTTTTTGTTTAGATGTCATACGTAATCATTTTTATGAAATTAATTTACCAAGCAATTTTAGAATTGCAGATACAACAGAAATTGATTTATTAAAACAGGAAGTGTTGGAAGATTTATTAGAGCAAAAATATATAGATCAAGATAGCGATTTTTTAGAACTGTTAGATATCTATACAGGATATCGTGGAGATGAACCTTTACAAGAATTGATCTTATCCATCTATCGTTTTATTCAGAGCAGTCCTTTTCCAGAAAAATGGTTACAAGAAAAAGTGGGACAATTTGAAGTAGATACTTCTTTGGATTTTGGGCATACAGCTTTAGGAAAAGTGATTTTAGAAGAAGTGCAAGAGGAGCTAGAGGGAAGTCTTTTAAAGCTAAAAAAAGTACAAAGAGAGTTGATGAAATTTCCAGAGTGTAATAAATTCTATCAATTTGTTTCTGAAGATATTTTACAAATAGAAGAAGTAGCAAGTATAACCAATTCATGGAATGAAGTATATCAAAAAGTTCATCAGATTAATTTTGGAAAATGGCCAGTAGATAAAAAAGTAACTCTAGATATTAAAGAGGAAGCAAAAGAGATTAGAGATAGAGTGAAAAAAGACATCAAAGAAAAAGTGATGCCATTAATGAGTAGTACTTCAGAAGAAATTGCAAAAGACTTTGAAGTTCTTTATCCTATTTTGCAAAAATTAGCAAAACTCATTTTAGAATTTAGTGAGAATTTTAAAGAAAAGAAAAGAGAGAAAAATTGTATAGATTTTAATGATATTGAACATTTAGCATTAAAATTATTACTAGATGAACAGGGAAACAAAACACAGGTCAGCAAAAAATATGAAGAAAGATTTGAAGAAATAGCCATTGACGAGTATCAAGATAGTAACTTAGTACAAGAGGCTATTCTAACTAGTATTTCCAAAGGCAACAATATCTTTATGGTAGGAGATGTCAAACAAAGTATTTATAAATTTAGGCAAGCAAGACCAGAACTGTTTTTGCAAAAATATGCAAGTTACCAAACAAAAGAAGACAAGCAAGAAAAGGATGATTTGAAAATTCAATTATTCCGTAACTTTAGAAGTAGGAATAATATTTTAGACATTACAAATTTGGTATTTGAAGCCATTATGAGTGAAAAACTAGGAGACATTACCTATAACGAGAATGAATATTTAAACTATGGAGCAAATTATCCAGAACCAGAAGAAGAAACTTCTTATGCAGGAATAGCAGAATTAAATGTCATTGATATGAAAGAAGATGACACTATTACTGCTATCATTGGTGAAGAAGAGGAAGAAGAAAATACCGATAGAATAGAAGATGATGTATTAGAAGCGAGGTTTGTAGCAAAACGCATTAAAGACTTGCTACAAAGTGATTATCAAGTATATGACAGAAAAAAGGGATATAGACAGATTGAACCAAAAGATATTGTCATCTTATTAAGAGCAACAAGTACTTTAGCACCTATTTATGAAAAAGAATTATCAGATTATGACTTACCAGTATTTAGTGATAGTTCTACTTCCTATTTAGAAAGTGTAGAAATTGAAACCATTTTATCCATTTTAAAATTAATTAACAATCCAATGCAAGATATTCCACTCGTAGTAGTACTAAGGTCTAGTATTGGGCAAATGACAGATAATGAATTAATTACGATTCGATTAACAGATAGGAATTGTAATTTTTATGAAGCCCTTATCAAAACAAGAATATCTTGTGAAGAACCATTAAAAAGCAAGATAGAAGCAATTTTAGAAAAATTAGAAAAATGGAGAGCACAGTCAGAATATTTGCCTTTAGATGAACTAATTTGGCAAATCTATTTAGATACCGGATATTACCAGTATGTAGGACTATTACCAAATGGAGAAATGAGACAAGCTAATTTAAAAACTTTATTTGAAAAAGCAAAACAATATGAAACAGCAAGTTTTAAAGGACTATTTCATTTTGTTCAATTTATTGAGAAATTAAAAAAGCAAAATGGAGATCTAAGCTCAGCAAAGCTTATTGGAGAAAGTGCAAATGTAATTCGTATTATGAGTATCCATAAAAGTAAAGGATTAGAATTTCCAGTAGTATTTCTAAGCCATACACATAAAAAGTTTAATTTAAGAGACTTAAATGAAGTCATTTTAATGCATCAGGATTTAGGATTAGGCCCAACTCTTATTAACACTCCTAAAAAATTAAAATATACAACAGCAGCCAAACAAGCTATTAGTTTAAAAATAAAACAAGAAACTCTTTCAGAAGAAGAAAGAATTTTATATGTTGCTTTAACAAGAGCAAAAGAAAAACTAATTATCACAGGAAGAAGTAAGGATTTTCAAAAAGCTTTGCAAGCAAAAGAAAAAAACTTAGCGATGTATGAAGCTGAAGAGTTTAAAATAGATTATAAGCTGATGAAAAAATGTAGTTCCTATTTAGATTGGTTAGAATATGTGTATCTATTTCATCAGGAAAAAACAATATCTTTAAAGGGAAAACAATTAGAATTAAGTGATATCATAACTTTACAAACTTTTGCAAAACAAGATTTAATCAAGGAATTGCAAGTAACAGAAGAAAAGCAAGAAACTAAAATTACTGAATTAATTCAAGCAGAAGTAGAAAAGCAAAAGGACATAGACCTTTCTGAAATGAAAAAAAGCTTGGAATGGAAATATGCTTATGAAGTAGATACCAAACTTCCAACCAAAACTTCTGTAACTAAGTTAAAGCAAGAGAAGGAAAATAGGCTTCCTTCTTTAGAAAGCCAAGTAAATTGGGAAGAAGAAAATCAAATCAGTAATGTGCTAGACTTAGAAGGGAATTTAGAAAATAAGGTAAGTAGAAAATTAGAAGAAAAGCAATTGCAGTACATACAAGTAAAACCATTAGAAAATGAAAAAGTCACAAAATTAACACCTGCACAAAAAGGAACTTTAGTCCACTTATGCATTCAAAAACTAGATGAAAGAAAAGAATATGAATTACAAGATATTCAAAATCTTATTCAAGAATTAGTACAAAAAGAAATTATTACATCAATAGAGGCAGAAGCGATAGATGCTAACTTAGTATATCGTTATACTCAATCAGAATTATTCAAAAAACTAAAAAAAGCAAAACAAATATACAAAGAGCAACCATTTTATATCAATCTACCAGCTAAGGAAATTTTTAAGGAAGCAAAGGAAGCAGGCTCTGAAAAAAATATTTTAGTACAAGGTATGATCGATTTATACTATATCGATGAACAAGATCAGGTACATTTAGTAGATTTCAAAACAGACTATGTTCCAAAAGGAAAAGAAAAACAAGTGGCTCAAAAATATCAAGTTCAAATGGATATTTACCAAAAAGCATTAGAGCAAGCCTTAGGCAAGCCAGTTGCAAGTGCGAAGATTTGTTTAGCAAATTGTGAGTGGCAATGTGTCAGTTTGGGGACGTTAGTTTAACTGACATCTGTCCCTTAACTGACATTTTAAAGCTGTTTTATCTTTAAGAAATGTTGAAAGAAGGAATAAAGATGACAAATAATGAATTAAAGGAAGAATTACAAAAATTAAGTAAAGAAAGTAGTGTAGAAGAGGTACAAAAGTATATAAAAGATATGATTCAAGTAAGAGGATTTAGAAATAGTTTACTAGAAAGAATGTGTTTATTAACAGAAGAAATGGGTGAGTTAGCAAAAGAAGTAAGAAAAGCAGATAAGAATTTAGCAATTGATATAAATAAACAGTATAGCTCTAATCTAGAAAATGAAATAACAGATGTATTTATTTGCTTAATGGGAATGTGTGAGTTAATAGATATGGATATTGTTAAAGGATTAAAAAATAAGGAAGAAATAAACTTTAAAAGAGAATGGAAGTGAAAAAAGATGAGAATAGATAAATTTTTAAAAATGTCAACAGTCATTAAGAGAAGGACTGTTGCAAATGAAGCAGCAGATGGTGGCAGAATTTCTGTTAATGGAAAAACAGTTAAACCAAGTTACGAGGTTAAGATAGGTGATATTGTAGAGATTAGGTTTGGAGATAAGATTTCAAAATTTGAAGTTCTAAGAATTCCACAAAGACAAAGTGAACCAATTGAAACATTAATTAAAATGAAGGAAGAATAGCTTAGTAAAAGCAATAAAGTTATTTTTCATATAGAAATATAGCAGAAAAAATGATATAGTAGTAAAAAATCAATAGGGGGCAAATAGTGAAAGGAAAGGTAGGAATACTATGCCCCGAGATTGTAGAGAAAATCAAAAATCTTATACAGGAGTTTATCATGTTATTCTTCGTAGTATTAATCAACAAGAAATATTTTATGATAATACTGATAGAAGAAAATTTTTAAAATGTATAAAAGAAACAAAGGAAAAATATCATTATGACTTATATGCTTATGTGCTAATGCATAATCATGTGCATTTAGTAATAATGGATAAAGAAGATAAGCTATCGAAGATTATTCAGTCGTTGGCAATTAGTTATGCTTTGTATTTTAATAAGAAGTATAATAGGATAGGACATGTATTTTATAATAGATTTAAAAGTAAGTATGTGGAAAACTTGCCATATTTACTAAATATTATTCGATACATACATTTCAATCCAGAAAAATCAGGAATCAGCCAATATTCAAAATACTATTGGAGTAGTTATCATGAATATAGCCAAGTTTCTCGACTAATTGAGACCGAGAAAGTATTAAAAATGGCTGAAATGAGTAAAAGGAATTTTGAAATTTTTCATATAGAATATGGGAAAGCAAAAGGTTATGAAAAGGATGATTTTGAATTTGAAAATGTGAAGTTGTCTGATGAACAAGCAATTAAAAAGATAAAGCAATTGCTCAATATTGAAAATATAGTTTCTATTCAAAACGAAAAAGTGGATGAAAGAGATAGGTTAATTGTACAAATAGCAAGGTTAGAAGGAATAGAAAGAAAACAATTAGCAAGAATTTTAGGAATGAATGAAAGAACAATTTATAGAGCAATAAAAAAGAAAGATGAGTAGAAGATAAATAGAAAAAAACTTAAAATGTCAGTTTAGGGACATATGTCAGTTAAACTAACGTCCCCAAACTGACAGACAAAAGGAGAAAAATATGGCAAATTTTGTACACTTACACATCCATAGTGAGTTTAGCTTACTAGATGGAGCAAATAGAATAAAAGACTTACCAGTGAGAGCAAAAGAATTAGGAATGGATGCTATGGCAATTACAGACCATGGTGCTATGTTTGGTGCTATTGATTTTTATAAAGCGTGTAAAGCCAATGGAGTAAAGCCAATTATTGGTTGTGAGGTTTATGTAGCGCCACGTTCTAGAACAGATAAAGACCCTAATTTAGACGCTAGATATAGCCATTTAATTTTATTAGCTAAAAACAATGAAGGATATAAAAATCTAGCGAAATTAGTATCACTAGGATACACAGAAGGTTTTTACTATAAGCCACGTATTGATCATGAAGCTTTAGAGCAATACCATGAAGGTTTAGTGTGTTGTAGTGCTTGTTTGGCAGGAGAAGTCAATCAAGCGATTTTGGCAAATGACATGGAAAAGGCAAAAGAAGTGGCTTTGTGGCATAAGTCTATTTTTGGAGAGGACTATTACTTAGAAATTCAACATAATGGCATTAATGAGCAAGTGCTTGCGAACCAAAAATTAATTCAACTTTCAAGAGAACTAGATATTCCACTAGTGGCAACTAATGATGCCCATTATTTAAAAAGAGAAGATGCCTATAATCATGAAGTGTTACTTTGTATTCAAACAGGAAAGCGTATGACAGATGAAGATAGAATGAAGTTTGAGACAGATGAACTCTATGTAAAATCACCAGAAGAAATGAGTGAGTTTTTTAGCAATGTGCCAGATGCAATTGAGAATACAGTAAAAATTGCAGAAAAGTGTAATGTGGAGTTTGAATTTGGGCATACGATTTTACCGAACTATGATGTGCCAGCAGAATTTAAAACTCACTATGATTACTTAGAAAAATTAACAATGGATGGTATGAAAGAACGCTATGGTGACAACATTACAGAGGAAATGCAAGAGAGAATGAAATTTGAATTGGGTGTTATTAACAAAATGGGGTATGTAGATTACTTCCTAATTGTATGGGATTATATCTATTATGCCAAAACACATGATATACCAGTTGGCCCAGGACGTGGATCAGGTGCAGGCTCTATTGTAGCATATGCGATTGGCATTACAGATATTGACCCAATTGGATATGGACTACTTTTTGAACGTTTCTTAAACCCTGAAAGAATTAGTATGCCTGATTTTGACGTTGACTTTTGTTATGAAAAAAGAGATAAAGTAATTGAATATGTAGAGAAAAAATATGGAAAAGACCATGTTTCTCAGATTATTACATTTGGAACCATGTCAGCTAGAATGGTAATTCGTGATGTGGCAAGGGTACTAGATTTGCCATATGCAGAAGCGGATAAACTAGCAAAAATGATACCAAATGAATTACATATTACGATTGATAAAGCATTGGAGAAGAATAGAGAATTAAAAGATTTATATGAATCAGATGAATCAATGAAAAAGTTATTAGATATTGCTATGGCATTAGAAGGTATGCCAAGGCAGGCTTCAACTCATGCTTGTGGTGTGATTATTGCAAGAGAACCAGTAGTTAATTATGTTCCTTTATATGCTAGAGATGGTATTGTTTCTACACAATATATTATGACTACATTAGAAGAACTAGGACTTTTGAAAATGGACTTCTTAGGATTACGTACCTTAACAGTAATTCAAGATACGATTGATTTGGTTAAGAAAAATCAAGGAATTAATGTACAATTTGATGAAAAGATGAATGATCCTAAAGTATATAAACTATGGCAAAATGGAGATTCAGTAGGCATATTCCAATTTGAAAGTCAAGGTATGACAAACTTTATGAAGGAATTAAAACCAGACTGCTTAGAAGATATTATCGCTGGTGTATCTTTGTATCGACCAGGTCCAATGGATCAAATTCCAAGATATATTGCCAACAAAAAAGATCCAGAACATGCAGTATATACCCATCCATCTTTAAAGCCAATACTAGAAGTTACTTATGGCTGTATGGTTTATCAAGAGCAGGTTATGCAAATAGTAAGGGATTTAGCAGGATATTCACTAGGTAGAGCAGACTTAGTAAGAAGAGCTATGGGTAAGAAAAAGCTAGAGGTTATGGCAAAAGAAAGAGAAATCTTTATTCATGGACAAGTAGATGAACAAGGAAATATTATTGTCTCAGGTTGTGTTAGAAATGGAATTGATGAGCAATCAGCAGATAAGATTTTTGATGAAATGGCAGAATTTGCAAAATATGCTTTTAATAAGTCGCATGCAGCAGCTTATGCAGTAGTATCTTACAGAACAGCATATTTAAAAGCATATTATCCAGCAGAATTTATGGCAGCAATGTTAAATAGCTTTTTGGGAAATCAAGATAAAATTCCAGGATATGTAGAAGAGTGTAAAAGACTAGCAATTGAGATTTTAAAACCAGACATCAATAAAAGTGATACCAAATTTACAGTAGATAAAAATCAAATTCGTTTTGGTATGGGAAGTATTAAAAATGTAGGAACTGACGCAGTAGACAATATTGTGCAAGAGAGAGAAAAGAATGGATCTTACAAAGATTTCAGCGATTTTTGTGAGAGAATTAAAGACCTAGGGGTTAACAAAAAATGTGTGGAGAGTTTAATCAAAGCAGGAAGTTTTGATAATTTGGGACAGACTAGAAAGACACTAATTGCATCTTTTGAAAAAATTATAGATATGATTTCGGATAGTGGAAAGAAAAGCTTTGACGGACAAGTTTCTATGTTTGATTTAGGTGGTAGTAAAGAAGTAGAAGAAATGAAATACACTTACACAACACTTCCAGAATATGAACCAAAAGATTTGCTATCTATGGAAAAGGAAATGTTAGGGTTATATATTTCAGGACATCCATTAGAAGATATTAGAGAGAAAATAGAAGCAAAAACCAATATTAATACTTTCCAATTAAGACAAATCAGTAGTGAAAATGATATGGAATTAGAAGACCAAGGAGAGTTTAAAAGAGAGCAATCATATGAAGAGCATCAAACAGAGTTCAAAGATGGGCAAAACGTAACTTATGCAGGAATTATTACAAGTGTGAAAAAGAAATATACAAAAAATAACAAACTTATGGCATTTGTTACTATTGAGGATTTATATGGTCCAACAGAATTTATTGTATTTGATAGTTGTTATCAAGCTTGTAGCAGTAGCTTGATTGAAGAAAATATTGTTATTGTAGAAGGTAGGTTAAGCATTCGTGAAGATGAAGAACCTAAGATTGTAGCAAGGACTATTACTCCTTTTACAGAAACTAAAGCTAAGGTATTTGAACTAGACATTACAGAACTAAATGAAGAAACGAGAAACAAATTAAAAGGAGCAATTTACTTCTTTCAAGGAGATAAGAACAATATACAGTTACAGATTGTAAATGGAGAAAAGATAGATAAAGCAGGTGGAATTTATATGACACCAGAAATTTTAAAGCAATTTGAGGATTTGGTGGGAGAAGGAAAGGCTCAAATTAAGGAAATGTCAGTTTAGGGACAGATGTCAGTTAAACTAACGTCCCCAAACTGACAGACAAATGGAGGCCAAAATATGGAAAATAAAATTGTGTATTTAAAGACATATATTACAACCATTGGAATATTGATTGCTATATTTTTAATTGGGATAGCAGGTTGTGTTTATTATTATGAAAACAAAATAGTAACACTAGAAAATAAAATTCAGACAAATCAAAGTGGAATAAGCATTGTGCAAAATATAGATACGGATGTTAATAATGTTACCGCAAAATAATAAGGAGATAAGATGGAAGAACAAGAAATATTATTTAAAAATACAACAAATATGAATGAAGAATGTAAAAGAGACTTTATTCAGTTTATTTGGCTTAAATATAATAAATACAAGTATTGGACAATAATGATACTGATGATTACAAATTTATTATTATTGGGTGTATGGCGAATAATTAATGAGATAAGAATTTACGGAAATATTAGTACCTCCTCTAGTGCTTTTGGAGTTATTTATTTGATTATGATTTTTGCAATATTATGGTTGCCAAATCAAAAAGTTAAAAAGAATGACAATATAGTGTATAAATATGATTTTTTAGATGAATATATGCAGGTTTATAATCAATTAGCCGTTGAAAAGATTTTGTATGAAAATACTAGTCTAATAAAAAATGTTTGTAATACGAAAAGATATATTTATTTTATGATTAGCGATGCGAGAGGATTTATAGTAGATAAAAATGGATTCGATAATTATAATGAAGAAGAATTCAAAAAATATATTGAAAATAGATTTAATAATAAGTATATAGACTTTACTGATAAAAAGAATAAAAAGCAATATAAACAACTATTTAAAATATCAGATATTTTCAAATGCATATTTATTATGTATGCTCTAACAGTTTTATTATGTAATATTTTTAATTAATTATGAAAAGAAGTATTACAAGAATAAATCTTAAGATTAGTAACACTTTCTTGACAGTGAATATAGGAAATGATAGAATTTAAGCGGAAAGGGGCGGTAATATGAGATATAAAAAAATTATATCAATTATGACACTAGCAATTTTACTATTACTAATGATGAGTACATCAATTCAGGCTATAAGGATAGAGAAAATTAATAATTTTAGTGCAGCTATGAATGGCAGCAAAATGAAGCTTACTTGGTCTTCAGCTACAGGTGTTTCAGGATATTATGTTTATGTAAACGGGACTAGAATTGGCTCTGTTAACACAAATGAGGCAAGCCTTATTGGTTTTTCAGAAAACACAACTTATCGATTGAAGATAACAGGTTATACTACTTCAAATGTAGAAGTAGCGATTTCAGATGAAATTAGTTTTACAACAGCACATTTGAAGACTTTAGAACAAGTTAAAAATTTGACAGTAGTACAAATGAATGGTTATGTAACATTAAATTGGTCAGAAGTAAACAATGCAAATAAGTATCAAGTGTTTGTAGATGTACCTAACTTTGGTAATATTAATATTGGAGAAGTAACTACTACAAATGCAGTACTAAAAGGCTTTAAAGATGGACAGAGATATGGTTTTAGTGTTAGAGCTTGCCATACTGTAGATTCTGATAATGCAAATTATGGAGAAAAATCGGAGGCACAGTATATTGTAGTGGATTACAATAAAGATGATACAAACCATGATAACAATAATCCAACAAAACCAGATAAAGTAAATGGTGTAAAAGTATATAATGTAGAAGAAACGACAGCTACCGTATCTTGGGAAGAAGTAAAGAATATAGATGGATATGAAGTTAGAATATCCAAGAATTATGGACAATATGAAATAATTAGTGATACAAGTAAAAGAGAAGTCTACTTAAGTAACTTAGATGCAGATAATTATTATAGAGTAAAAGTAGTAGCATATAAGTGGCAAAATGGAAACAAAATATATGGAAATGAATCTGATTACTATTCTTTTACAACAAAGCAAGAGAAAATAGTAGTAGGAGACATTAATGATATAAAAGTTTATAGTGTAAAAGAAAAAGAAGCAACAGTATCTTGGTCAAGTGCAAATAATGCAGAGGGGTATGAGGTATTATTATCTAAAAATAGTGGAGCATATAAAGTTGTATATGATACATCTAATAGAGAAGTCTATTTAGGAAATTTAGATTCTAGTAGTTATTATAGAGTAAAAGTAATAGCCTATAAATGGGTAAACGGAAAGAAGCAATATGGAGCAGAATCTCCTTATGCTGAATTCAATACAAAAGATGAAAAAGTTGTAATAGATAGAGTAAGCAAGGTTTATGTAGAAGATATTACAAAAGATAGTGCGGATATTAGCTGGTCAAAAGTAGACAATGCAGATGGATATGAAGTTTTATTAGCAAGGAGAAATGAAGAATTTATAACTGTAGAAGATACAAGTAAAAGAGGATTTTATTTAGAAGATCTAGAGCCAAGTACACGTTATAAAGTAAAAGTAGTAGCCTATAAATGGGTAAATGGAAGGAAACAATATGGAGAAGAGTCTTCTTATAAATCATTTACGACTAAAGCTAAAACTATTATAATAGGCAATGTAGATACAATTTATTTAGATAAAGTAACAAAAAATCGTGCAGAAATTAGTTGGTCAAAAGGAGAAAATGCAACAGGATACTATATTTATTTAGCACAAGGTAGTGGAAATTTCCAATACAAAGGAGCTACTAAAAATAGAAGTTATACTTTTACAAATTTAAAACCAAATACATATTATCAAGTTATGGTAGAAGCATATAGAATAGTAGATGGAGAAGAACATGTAGCAGTGGATGCAACGACAAAGACTTTTACAACACCAAAAGAAACTATTGTAGTTAAGCCAGCGACTGTAACTGGAATTAAAACACAAGTAAAAAATAGAAATGAAGCATATTTAACTTGGAATAAAGTAACTGGTGCAACAGGTTATGAGGTTTGGATTTCAAAAGCTGGAGGAAGTTATCAAAGATATAGTTGGACAACAGACAACCAAGAAGTTTTGGAAGATTTAAGTTATTCTACAAATTATAGAGTACAAATAAGAGCATACAAGAATTATAGTGAAAATGGCAATACAAAAACAAGTTATGGAAATTATTCTAATATAGTTAGCTTTAAAACACAAAGTAAGTTGGCTGATTCAAAGCCTGTAAAGGTTACAGGAGTAAAGGTAACTGTGAATGGATCAAATGCAACTTTAACTTGGAAAGCTGTAAGTGGAGCAACAGGATATGAAGTTTATTATTCGGTTCCAAATATTGGATATCGTAGAGCAAATACTAGTACAACTTACAAAGTTCTTTCAGGAGTTGCTACGAGTAGAGTCAACTATTGTACAGTGAGAGTAAGAGCATACAGAACTGTAAATGGCGAAAGAGAATATGGACCTTATTCTGATAGTATAAGATTTAAAAAAGATTAGTATAGACAAAGAACCGAAGTTTTAAACTTCGGTTCTTTTATAAAAGTATAATTTCACTAAAAATTCACACTAGAGAATTGAAAAAAGGAAAGAATTGGAATATAATACCAATGACATATAAAATGGTAAAACTTTTGGATGGAGGAAAGAATGGCATATATTGAATTTAAAAATGTAGTAAAAGCCTATCAAATGGGAGAAGTTCTTATTCAGGCATTAGATAACACCAATTTTGAAATAGAAAAAGGAGAACTAACTGTTATTGTTGGGCCAAGTGGTGCAGGAAAAACAACTGCACTTAATATTTTAGGAGGAATGGATACAGTTACTCGTGGAAGGGTTATTATTGATGACAAAGAGATTAGTTCTTTAAAAGAAAAAGAGTTAATTAAATATCGTAGAGAAGATATTGGGTTTGTTTTTCAATTTTATAATTTAGTACAAAATTTAACAGCAATTGAAAATGTGGAGCTTGCTACACAAATTTGTAAAAAGCCATTAGATCCTAAAACAATTTTGAAAAAAGTGGGATTAGAGGAAAGAATGAATAATTTTCCTTCCCAATTATCAGGAGGAGAGCAACAAAGAGTAGCAATTGCAAGGGCAATTGCCAAAAATCCAAAACTATTGTTATGTGATGAACCTACAGGTGCATTAGATTACAAAACAGGAAAGCAAATTTTACAATTATTACAAGATACATGTCGTAAAGAAGGAATGACAGTCATTATTATTACACACAATCAAGCATTAACACCAATGGCAGACAGAGTTATCCATTTCAAAAATGGAACTGCATATAATATTCAGAAAAACGAACATCCAACACCAATAGAGAATATAGAATGGTAAATATATAAAAAAGGAAATAAAAATGAAAAAAGCTTTAATGAAAGATACGATAAAAGAAATAACAAGTACTTTTAAACGATTTCTCTCTTTGCTATTAATCGTTTTATTAGGCGTGGGTTTTTTTGCAGGCATTAGAGTAGCAAGTCCAGATATGAGAAATACTTTGGATAAAACTTTTGATGAATATGAGGCAATGGATATTCAAGTTTTATCAACACTAGGAATTACAACAAAAGATATAGAGGAACTTGAAAAAATAGAGGGAGTAGAAAGCGTAGAAGCAAGTTATTTGACAGATGTGATAGTTAGTAGTGAGGAAAAAGAGGAAGTAGTCAAATTAATGGCTATTACTACAAAGATGAATAAACCTAAAGTAATAGAAGGAAGACTTCCTGAAAATAACAAGGAATGTGTAGTAGAACCAAGATTTCTATTGGGAACAGAACATAAAATAGGAGATAAAATTAAAATAGAGGCAGAGGATATTCAAGATGAGGATGGAAAAAATCAGCCTTTATTAAAAGAAAAAGAAGTTACTATTGTAGGAACAGTTCATTCTCCTCTATATATTTCAAGTGATAGAGGAACTACTAAATTAGGTTCTGGAAAAATTAATTACTATATGTACATACCACTTGAAAATTTTGATACAGATGTCAGGACAGTAACATATTTAACAGTTGATGGAGCAAAAGAGTTAAAAAGTTATCAAAAAAAGTATGAAAATAAAATAGAAGAAGTAAAAAACAGGATAGAAGATATTTCAGAGGCAAGAAGGCAAGCAAGATATGATGAATTATACCAAAAGGCAAATAATAAAATTCTAGATGCTCAAAAAGAATTGAACAAACAAAAAGAAAAGGCAGAAAAGGAGATCAAAGATGCAAAACAACAAATAGAAAATGCCAAGACACAGATAAGAACAGGAAAAACAGAATTAGAAAATAAAAAGGTAATTACCAATAATCAGTTAGTACAGGCAAAAAAAGAATTAGATAAAGCAGAAGCAGAGTTAACAGAGAAGGAAAGACTTTTTGAAGCAGAAAAGCAAAAGATAGAGGCAACTTTAGAATTTTTGCCACCAGAGCAAAGGGAAAAAATAGAACAAGAATTACAACAACAAGAACAATTATTAAAACAAGCAAGAATTACTTTAAATGAACAAAAAAAACAATATGAAAATAATCAAAATATAGCAGAGCAAGAATTTGCAAAAGCACAAAAAGAGTTAAATACTGCTGAGAGTGAAATTCAAACAAATGAAGCTAAATTACAAACACAGCAAAAAAATGCAGATAAAAAAATAAAAGAAGCACAAGAAGAAATAGAGGATGCTAAAATAAAATTAGCAGATATTAAAAAGCCTGATTGGTACATCTTAGATAGAAATCAGAATGTGGGGTATGTTAGTTATTTGCAAGATGCAGATAGAATTGATAATATCGCAAGTGTATTTCCTGTTGTATTTTTTGTTGTAGCAGCATTGATTAGTTTAACTTCAATGACCAGAATGGTAGAAGAACAAAGAGTGCAAATAGGGACTTTAAAGGCACTAGGCTATAGTAAAAGACAAATTGCTAGTAAATATCTTATTTATGCTTCTTTAGCAACTATTTTGGGTAGCATTTTAGGAGTAAGTATTGGATTTTACCTTATTCCAGCAATTGTTTGTGATATGTATAGTATGATGTATACTTTATCAGAAACAGTATTAGAGTTTGATGTGGGGCTTACAATAGCAGGACTTTTAGCAGCTTCAATTTGCACAGTAGGTGCAACATTATATTCATGCATTAGGGCATTAGCAAGTACTCCAGCAACACTAATGAGACCTAAAGCACCAAAGCCAGGAAAAAGAGTATTATTAGAAAAAATACCATTTATTTGGAAACATTTGAATTTTACCCAAAAAGTAACTTTAAGAAATTTATTCCGTTATAAAAAGAGATTTTTAATGACAATTATTGGAATAGCAGGTTGTACTTCACTCATTGTAGCTGGGTTTGGACTAAGAGATGCAGTTAGTAGTATGATACCTGTTCAATATGGAGATATTTTTCAATATAATGTAGAAGTTACCTTAAAAGATAATCTAAAACAAAAGGAAATCCAGAGAGCTTATGAGGAGATAGAAAATAAGCAAGAGATTCAAAAAGCAATCAAAATGAATAAGCAATCCATAGAGATTATGAAAAACGATAACAACCAAAGTATTCAACTGGTAGTTCCAGAAAAAGTGGAACAATTACAAGATTTTATCCAATTACGAAATAGGAGGAAAAAAGAAGAAAACTATACCTTGGATGAGCAAGGTGTAATTATTACAGAAAAATTAGCAAAGCTATTGGACATTAAAAAGGGAGAACAAATTACAATTAAGAATATAGATAAAGTAGAGGTACAAACGACAATAGTAGGAATTACTGAAAATTATCTTTCTCATTATATCTATATGGCACCAGAATTATATCAGAAGATATATCAAGAAGAAATAAAATCCAATACTATTTTAGCTATTACAGAAGAATTAACTGAAGAACAAGAAGATATTTTAGGAAAAGAAATATTGAAAAATAAAGAAGACATTTCAAGCGTGGTATTTACATCTATGACAACAACCATCTTTTCAGAAGTAATGGATAATATGGCTTTAGTAGTATGGGTTTTAATCATAGCAGCTGGACTATTGGCATTAGTAGTATTATATAATTTGTCAAATACCAATATCAGTGAAAGAATACGAGAACTTGCTACTATCAAGGTATTAGGATTTTATGATCCAGAGGTTTACGAATATGTAGGAAAAGAAACCCTTTTATTAACACTAATAGGAATTTTAGGAGGGTTACTAGGTGGTAATTTTCTAACAACATTTATTATTAAAACATGTGAATTAGATGCTTTTATGTTTAATCCGCAAATTAAACTAGCTAGCTATATCTATGGTATTGTCATTACAATGCTATTTGCAGCAATAGTTAGTGCAATTACTTATTTTGCTTTAAAGAAAATAGATATGATTGAGTCTCTAAAGAGTGTGGAATAGATGAGTTAAGTAATCAGTTTTAAGTGTATAAAAAGCAGCCGTTTTTAGGCTGCTTTTTGTGTATAGGTGAAATAGTATTAAAACACTTGACAGTACAGAGCAAAATGTGATATACTATCTAACTGTAAGCCGCCTGAGTCGGGCAACTAAATATTACTTGAGATAAGTAATTGCCTTGTTATTTATGCTTAGCGAGTATGCAAATATAGGAGGTGTACTAAGAATGTACGCAATTATTGAAAGCTGTGGAAGACAATACAAAGTAGCAGAAGGAGATGTAGTATTCTTTGAAAAATTAGATGCAGAAGAAGGAAAGAAAGTAACATTTAGCAATGTTGTTTTAGTATCTGATGATAAAAAAGTAGAAGTAGGAGCTCCTTATGTAAAAGGTGTTAAAGTAGAAGGAAAAGTAGTTTCTCATGGTAAAGCTAAAAAAATCCTAGTGTACAAATATAAAGCTAAAAAGAATTATAGAAGAACACAAGGACATAGACAACCATATACAAAGGTAGAAATTACTAGCATTAAAACAGCAACAGAAAAAGCTGAAAAGCCAGCAGCAGAAACAAAAACAGCAGCTGCAAAACCAGCTACTAAAAAAACAGAAACAACTAAAAAAGAAGCTTAGGTAGAAATACCCTTAAAATAAAGAAAGCGAAGGGAGTGAGATAAAGCATGGCTCATAAAAAAGGTCAAGGTAGTGTTAAGAACGGAAGAGATAGTGAATCAAAACGTTTGGGTCTTAAAAGAGCAGATGGGCAAGTAGTTCCAGCTGGAAATATATTAGTAAGACAAAGAGGAACTAAAATTCATCCAGGTACTAATGTAGGTATCGGAAGTGATGATACTTTATTTGCTAAAGTAACTGGAAAAGTAAAATTTGAAAGACTTGGCAGAGATAAGAAAAAAGTTAGTGTTTATCCAGTAGAAGAGGGAAGCACAGCAAAATAAAGAAGTTAAAAGAGAGTACTGATACCAGTGCTCTTAATTTTTTATTTCTACAACTTGTAAAACGAATAAAAATCCAGTATAATAAATATGTTAATAAAATAGAATTAGTATAAAAAATAGATAAGGAATGAGGAAAATGGAAGAAAAGAAAAAACGTATGTTGTCAGGAGACAGGCCAACAGGAAGGTTACATATCGGTCATTATTTGGGTTCTTTACAAACAAGAGTAGAAATGCAAAATAGTGGCAAGTATGATCCATATATCTTAATTGCAGATGTGCAAGCATTAACAGATAATTTTGATAATCCAGAAAAGGTAAGAAAAAATGTGAAAGAGGTCATTTTGGATTATTTATCTATAGGGATTGATCCAGAAAAAACTACTATTTACATTCAATCTATGATACCAGAAACAGCAGAATTAACAGTTTTTTATTCTAATTTAGTAACGATTGCAAGATTAGAAAGAAATCCTACTGTAAAAACAGAAATTGCACAGAAAAAGGACGTTTTTGGAGAAAGTGTTACTTATGGATTTTTAGGTTACCCAGTTAGCCAAGCTGCTGATATTACAGTAGTAGATGGAGCAGTAGTACCAGTTGGAGAAGACCAATTACCATTAATTGAACAATGTAGGGAAATCGTTAGAAAATTTAATAGTATCTATGGAGAAATACTTACAGAGCCAGAAGCGGTGCTATCTAATGCCAAAAGAATTAAAGGGCTAGATGGAAATGAGAAAATGGGAAAATCTTTAGGGAATGCTATATATTTATCAGACTCAGAAGAAGAAGTTAATAAAAAAATTATGAGTGCTGTAACAGACCCAGAAAGAATAAAAAAAGATGATCCAGGGCATCCTGATATATGTATGGTAGCATATTATCACAAGCTATTTAGTACTAATGAAGAAGTAAAAAATGTTTGTGAAGAATGCAAAGCAGGAACTAGAGGATGTGTTGCTTGTAAGAAACAATTGGCTCAAAATGTTAATCAATTCTTAGAGCCAATAAGAGAAAAAAGAAAATATTATGAAGAACATCCAGAATTAATAGAAAAGATATTAATAGAAGGAACTGAAAAGACAAGACAAACAGCTAAAGAAACAATGAAAAAAGTAAAAAAAGCTATGAGACTAGATTATTTTGAATAAAGAGGAAAGAAAAATGAAGTATGGATTGCCACAAAATACTTATCAAGAAATTAAAAAAGTAGTACAAAAATATTCTAATTATGAATTTCAATTATATGGTTCAAGGGCAAGAGGAAATTATAAAGAAAATTCAGACATTGATATTGCTGTAAGAGGAAATATTACAGAAAAAGATAGGATAGCAATTTTAAATGATTTTGATTTACTTAATATACCTTATATGGTAGATATTGTATTTTATGAACAATTAGAAAAGCAAAAGTTAAAAGAATCCATTGATAAGGAAGGTATTTTATATGAATAGATTTCAGGAGCGTTTAAAGGATTATAAAAATGCAGTAGATAGATTAGAGGAAGCATTACAAGAAACAGAGAGTGAAATTGTAATAGATGGTGTTTTACATAGGTTTGAATTCACATTTGAATTGGCATGGAAAACAGTAAAAGAAGCATTAGAATATTTAGGATTAGTAGACAAGACAGGAAGTCCAAGAGAGAATATTCAAATTGGATTTAGACATGGTATCATTGAAGATGGAGAAAAGTGGATAGAAATAATGCTTTCAAGAAATGCTCTTGCACATTTATATGATGAAAGATCTTCAAGAGAAATTTATCAAAAAATAAAGAATGATTATATACAAGAATTCAAAAAAATAAGAGAGAAGTTAGAAGGGATATAAGTTAATGTTTACAGACTATGTGAAAATAATAGCAAAAGCAGGAAATGGCGGAGATGGAGCTGTTTCTTTTCGTAGAGAAAAATATGTAGCAGCAGGTGGACCAGATGGTGGTGATGGAGGAAAGGGTGGAAGTGTTTATTTTGAAGTCGATCAAGATAGAAATACATTAATTGATTTTCGCTATCAAAAGAAATTTAAAGCTGAAAATGGAAAAAATGGAGAAGGTGCCCACAGATTTGGAAAAAGTGGAGAAGACTTGGTTATTAAAGTACCTCTAGGAACTATTGTAAAAGATAGTGAAACAGGAAAGGTGCTAGCTGATTTATCTGAATTAGGTCAAAAGGAATTAATTTTAGCGGGTGGTAGAGGAGGAAAGGGAAATTCTCATTTTGCTACTTCTACAAGACAAGCTCCACACTTTTCACAAGAAGGTGAAAAAGGAGAAGAAAAAGAGTTGATTTTAGAATTGAAACTATTAGCAGATGTTGGATTGCTAGGATTTCCTAATGTAGGTAAGTCAACACTATTATCTGTGGTAACTGATGCTACTCCTAAAATTGCAGATTATCATTTTACTACTTTAGAACCTAATTTAGGGGTTGTAAAAGGAGAATATGGTGATAGTTTTGTAATAGCTGATATTCCAGGGATTATTGAAGGAGCAAGCCAAGGAATTGGGCTAGGAATTCAGTTTTTACGTCATATTGAAAGAACTAGATTATTACTTCATGTGATAGATGTGTCAGGAATAGAAGGAAGAAATCCAGTACAAGATTTTAATACTATTAATGAAGAGTTGAAACAATATAGTGAGAAGTTAAGTAAAAGAAAGCAAGTTATAGTAGCTAATAAAGTGGATAGTATGCAAGATGAAAGTTTGTATCAAGAATTAGAAAAAATGGCAAAAGAGCAGGAGATAGAGATATATAAAATATCAGCAGCTACTAAACAAGGAATTAAAGAACTCATGATAAGAGTTTCAGAAATATTAAAAACATTACCAAAAGAAGATTTAATAGAAATTCAAAAAGAAGAAAAAATATATACTTTACAAGAACAGGAAGAAGTTAGTGTAAGAAAAGAAGATGGGGTATATATTGTTTCAGGTTTAGCAGTGGAAAAATTAATGAGAACAGTTAACTTAGCAGATAATGAGTCATTACATTATTTCCATAGAAGACTAAAGGAGATGGAAATTAATCAAAAATTAAAAGAGTTAGGAATTCAAGATGGTGATTGGGTGCAAATTTCAGACTATGAATTAGAATGGGAAGACTAGAATTAACTAGTCTTCCTATTTTTTCTTGTTTCATCAAATAAATTTTCTATTGGTATTTCTAAGGCCTGACTGATTTTCCATAAGGTAACAACGCTGATACCCTGTGATATTTTTTCACTTTCTAAATTACCGATTAAAGCTGTAGAAACATCTACAAGTTCAGCTAAATTTTCTTGTGTCATTTTTCCTTTGTTTAAATTATATAGTTTTCTATAATATTTCACATTAGTGCCAATCAGTTTAAATAATTTATCTGAATCTAATTCTTTCATAATTACTCCTAAATATTACTTCTGAATTTATTGTATACCAATAGATAAATAAATATGGTAACTATTATATATAAAGTATATTTTCTAATGTAATAGAATAAAAAACAATATATTATAAATGATATTTTATCATTGACAATGATAATGAGCTTCGGTATAATAAATTTAAAATTGGGAAATAATAAAACAAAAGATTTCATGCAATTGTTTTAAGAGAGATAGCAAGTTGCAAGAAGAAACGTAGGAGGAAAAAGAAAATGAAGAAAAATTTAAAAGGAGCATCAGGAATAACATTAGTTGCATTGGTCGTAACCATTGTAGTTCTTTTGATTTTGGCGGGAATTACAATTACGTATGTAATAGGAGATAATAGTATATTTAAAAAGGCGTTAGAGGCAAAAGTAAATACGGAATTAGCCAAAATAGAGGAGCAAGCAGGAATTATATATGCTAATAAATTTATAGAAAAAGAATCTGGAGAAATTGATGAAATAGTAAATAAAGATATTATTGATGAACTAATCAATAATGGGAATAAAATAGAGATAAAAAGTATGGGTGCAGATAATATAGATGGAATAAGTGTAGAGCCAGAGAATGTAACAATGGATAAAGATCAAACAGCAAGAATTAAAGTTAATATAAAAAGAACAGTAGATGAAAATATCTATTATGCAGTAGTAGATGGAAAGTATTATAAAATAAATTTTAATGGTTCTTCTTTAACAATAGAAAGGGAGGCATCAAATATAGGAGATGATACAACAGAACCTGTGAGAATAGAGGTTGTGACAGGATATGATACTACCATTGTAACCAATATACAAATTAATGAAACTGAGAAAATAATAGAAATAACAAGCGGAACCAAATATGGAAATACAGCAATGACAGTAAAATATGGAACAAAAACGGCAACTTGTGGAGTAAAAGTGGCAGAGGCAGAATCTAATTGGGAAGAAATAGCTAAAATAGCAAAAGAAATAGCTAATGATAGTAGTATAACAAATAGTACAACAACAGCAACAGTAACAGTGGATGGAGTAGGCAAGACAATAAGTGTAGGGCAAATATATAAAGTAAAATATAATGAAGAGATAAGAAGAGTAAGAGTATTAGGATTTAAACATGATGATTTAGTAGATACAGGAGTATATGGAGGAAATCATACAAAAGCAAGTATTAGTTTCGAATTTTATGATTTTATAAGAGGAGCTACTTTAGGTTTATGTATGAATGAAAATAATAGAAATACTGGAGGTTGGGCAGCAACACAAATGAGAATGGCGTTAAATGGCTATAGCAATGGGAATGAGTCACAAATTGGAGCAATAGGAGGAGATGGAGCTAAACTAAGCAACAAGGATTATATTAAGCAGGTAACCAAAAGGTATATACCAACATATAATCAGGCAAATACAAGTACTTGTGATGATTATTTGTGGCTATTATCTTGTAGTGAAATATTTGCAACAGGATACCAAGCAAATGCTTATGCAGGAGCAATAACAAAAGAAGGAGAAAGATATCAATTTTATAAAGGAGTAAATCCTATATATAACAGCATGAATAATACAGAGCTTTTAAAAGGAGGAAGTAGTACAGATGCTGCACGCTATTGGTGGCTTCGTTCACCTTATTATGATAATTTTTATAGTTTTTGTAGTATTAATAATGATGGTGTATGCAATTTTGATAATGCAAATACTGGTTCAATTTACCCTGCCCCAGGCTTTTGCATTTAAAAGAGGTATGAACAGAGAAAAATAAGAGAGAATAGAAATGATAAAAAAGCTTAAGTATAATAAAAAGAAAATTAGGAAATAATAAAACAAAAGATTTCATGCAATTAGGGCAAGAGAGATAACAAGTTACAAGAAGAAACGTAGGAGGAAAAAGAATGAGAAAAGTTTTGAAAAAAACATCAGGAATAACACTAGTTGCCTTGGTCGTAACCATTGTAGTTCTTTTGATTTTGGCGGGAATCACAATTACGTATGTAATAGGAGATAATAGTGTTTTTAAAAAAGCATCAGAAGCAAAATTAAAAACAGATATAGCAATGTGGAAGGATAAACTAGAATTA
>CAQZSK010000013.1 GCA_948934525.1 uncultured Clostridia bacterium | reverse complement strand
TTCCTAATCCTTCTATAATATTCGGCTCTTTAGCTAATTCTAATCTTTCTTGCCAGCTCTTTATATCTGTTTTTAATTTTGCTTCTTCTGCTTGCTTGAAAATACCATTATCACTTAAAACATAGCCTATTGTTATACTTGCTAATATCAAAAGCACAACTATGGTTACTACTAGTGCCACTAAAGTTATACCTTTATTTTGTGTATTTCTTTTCATAATTTTCAACTCCTTCTTTTATCCTACTTTTATATAATTAGCTCTACACTAAGATTACAGCCTACATTATATAATAAATTTTAACATTTTTTCTTTTCTTACTTATCTGTGCATATCACTATTTTTGTATTTTTTATAAAAACTGTGTCCTTTTTTTCTGAAAAATATACATATAATATACACATAATATACAAGTAAAAAGAGATATTACATCACAATAATTACCTATATTCTAGTAATTATCTAACTATAATATCTCATATATTTTGTATTGTCTCTCATTAATCTTCCCCCTTTTTCTTTAGTACATATATTTTTGTTTATTATAACAATAACATTAAAATAAATCAATACCTAAATCGTGTTTTTTTGCATCGTTCTATCGAGTATTTTATTTTTTTGTCAAAAAAAGAGATAAAAAGTTCAAATATGTACATTTAACTCTTTTATCTCTTTATATATCATTATTTTTAATAATTATCAAGCTACTTATAAATAATATATTTTTGCTTTTTACTTTTAGGTTTATCTGGTATTGTCATCTTTATCTTTTCTTGTTCTAATAGTGGCTTTAAATAATTTCTCTTAAATCTATCAATTCCTTTGTACCCACAGTGCTCTGCAATTTCCTTTGCAGTCCTTTCTACAATACAAAATTGTAATATTTTTTCTTCAATATTATCATGCGTCTTTTCATACGTCTTTTCATACGTCTTTTTCATTTCATTTTGTGTTAAACCATACAATTCTTCATCTGTTTTTCTATAAAAAATTACATTAAATCCATTTTTTCTTATTTCAAAACTTACTTTTATACCAGCTGTTTTGCACTCTTCTGTAATTCTTTTTAATCCAGAACCCCATTTTTCTATATCTTTCGATAAATATAATGTATTTGCAATTATTGGATTCCTTGGCATTGATCCCTCTTTTCCTTGTATAAAGTCTTCTGGTTTATATCCTTCTGGGAATTCACCTGGATTAAATATTTCTATTCTATCTTTATAAATTGCAATTTCATTACTTTTTGGATCTTTAAAATTTCTATGTATAATAGAATTTATTAAAGCTTCTCTTATTGCAGTTATAGGTATTTCTGGAATTTCTACTCTTTCCATAGTTCCACTCTCAAAATTAACTGGCCATTTTATATTCTTTCTAATATAGCTTTCGCCGACTTCAATTAATTCAAATATATTTCCAAAAGTTTGATCTATATCCAAAAAAGTAAGTTTGGTATCTGTTGCAAAAATAGCCATTTGCATTTCAAGCTTTGCTTCTTTTGAAAATAGAATATATCCTGCATTTACTAATTTACCTTCTTTGTTTGCTAATGATAACTTTTTTAATATTTCTTCTTTATTTGTATATGCAAAGTTAATTCTTTTTGCTTCATATCCCTTTTCAATAAAATCTATTAATAATTTTTCATCTATATCTTGAACACTATAATTCGAAACTTTACTTTCCCATTTTCCTATTTCGCTTTCATCTTTTAAGATTATTTTTCTAATTTCTTTCATAGAAAGTTGTCTATCCTCATCTCCAACCCTCATATATGCTCGCCCAAAAGCTAAATATGGAATATCATCTCCTTCGAATTCTACCAATATACATTCTTTATCAGCTAGTTTAATTTTATTTACAATTGGATATATTCTCGGTTCTATATTTTCTGCTATTGCCCTCGAAATCTCTCTTATAGTTTTACTTGATACATCTTGACCAACAATTTCTCCATCATCTTTTATTCCAAAATACAACTTTCCACTTTGATGCTTATTTAATATTGATACTATAGAAATAATGCCTTCTTTTAATTCACTTGTAGTCTTTTTTAATTCTATAATCTCATTCTCCAAAAAATTTATATTTGCCATAAAGATTATTCTCCTTATATATATTTGCTTTCATTAAATTATAGCATATTTTTTTCAATTTATAGTATTTTTCTAAATTCTATTTTGCTTTCAATACACAGTTATATGATTTTTCTTTTCTTGGTACAATTTTTACTAAAATAATATTTCTTTCTTCAACATGAACAATCTTAATGATTGGTTCAATATTAGGTTTAATATACTTCTTAATATTCTTACTAATTTCCTGATATGATTTCATTACCTTTTTTATTCCTACTATTCTATTTGTTCCACCATTCACTCCAAAAATAATATAACCAACATTTTTTTTATTTGCAAACAAAGTAACTATATTTAAGTATTCATTTGGATATCTAAAATTTACTTTTTCCATTAAAGCTATACTATATTCATTTTCTTCTATAAACTGTTTTATTTTATCCATTATTCCTCCCAAATAGCAAGAGATAAGGTTTTTGCAAAATATGCTAAACCTTATCTCTACTAAATATTAATATTCTTTTCTCCTTTTAAGAGTTTTTCAATGCCCTCTTTAATTGCCAAGTTTAAAATAATATATTGTGGAATATTGAACTTTGATTTTAATTTTGCTAATATCTTTATAGACGTTTTTCTAAAAATTACAGAATGTTTCGATAAATTCTTTACTTCCTGCATTCTAATCTCTTGCCTATCTGCAAATTCATAAATGCAAGCATTAATAATTTTGCTTACAGACGCGTCAAATTCATTTTCTGATAAAGCAACTAGTTGGTCATATAGCTCATCTTCTATTTGTACAGTTTTTTGTTCTAGCTCTTCTTTTTTCCACAAAGTATCTATTGAATTCATCTCTTCCACTTCCTAACAATACATATTACTAGTTATTATATCTTATCTTATCACTTTTTATAACACTTATTTATAATGTATTCTAACCTCGTTAGGACATTGCTTATATTAATATTCAGTTTAGTTATGCGGTTTTTCGTATATTTTCATATCCTATATAATCATAGAATAACTTTGGAGAAATATAATATGTCCATTGTGAACTTAATTGTACCGCAACTCCAAATGGTAATCTATTATTTCTAAGTCCTACTCGAATAAATTGTTCTGATTTCCCCATTAACTTTGAAGCTTCTTTTATAGAAACAGTCTTTGCTTCCATTTCTTCTAAAAAATCTTGCAATTCCATTTCTAGCCTCCTTTCTATTTTTTTATTAAGTTGTGTTGTATGAATTTCTTTTGTACATCTTTTGTTTGTATGAATTGTATTATATACTCTTTTTTTCATTATGTCAACATATTTTACAATTTTTTTATGTATTTTTATTGACTTATACTCATTTAAACTGTATAATACTTTTTATTAAGGAGTTGATTTATTGTATGAAAAATCGTTTACACGAGTTAAGAACACAGTATAATTTACATCAAGAGCAGTTAGCAAAAGCAATTAATTGTTCTCAACAATTAATTAGTAATTATGAGACTGGAAAGCTCAAAAGGCTACCTGCTGATTTAGAAGAAAAAATCTGCAACTATTTTAATTGTAGTCTTGACTATTTACGTTGCAGAACAAATATTAAGAATGAGGAAAAGTATTCTCAAACATTAATAAAAATACAAGCTATTATAGAGGACTTTTATGCAAATTCAGATAAAGAAAATCAGCAAGATCTTACTGATGAAGAACTTGCTAATTTTCAAGAAATTTTGTCACGTTTTAAAGACATTCTACAGAAATTTCCTAAATTATAATTTCTTATTTTGATTAAAATCATCTAACAAAATTTTTACCAAAATAAGAATTGAAGAAAGTTCTATATTGCTATCTTTTAATTCTTGACATAGTTTTTCAAAATTTGACATATTATAGTACCTCCTTCTATTATATCACAAATAGGATAACTTTGCATTCCTCGTTCCATAGACGAAAAAGGAGGAAATAATATTATATGAGAAATCCAAATGGTTTTGGCTGTGTATATAAAGCCAACGGTAACAGAAGAAAACCTTATATTGCCAGGATTACTACTGGTTGGGATGAAGAAACAGGTAAGCAGCTTTTTAAAATTATCGGTAGTTTTGCATCTTCTACTGAAGCTAGAAATGCTTTACTGGAATATAACTCAAATCCTTATGACTTAGATAATGCTAAGGTAACATTCTCTGAGTTATATGAACAATGGTCTGCTGAAAAATATCCCAGACTTAGCCAATCTATGATTTTAAGCTACAAAAACGCATATAGAGCTTGCAAACCAATTTATGATATGCAATTCATTTTAATAAGAAAACCCCATTTACAAATGCTTATAAATGATAGTAGCAAAACTTATAGTGGTAAAGAGCGAATGAAAATGTTAGTTAGTCAAATGTCACAGTTTGCAATAGAAAATGATATTGCACAAAAAGATTATTCTTCTTTTGTAGATCTAGGTATCAAACCAGACAAAACTTTGAAAAGGATACCTTATACAGAAGATGAAATAAAAAAATTATATAAATCTATTCATATATATCGCTATACAGATACTATATTAATGATGATTTTTTCTGGAGTTCGACCTAGTGAATTATTATTAGTTGAAACTACTAATGTACACTTAACAGAAAACTATTTTATATGTGGTATTAAAAATGCTAATAGTAAAAATAGAAAAGTCCCTATCAGCAAATTTGTCAAACCATTTTTTGAAAAATATTATAATGAAGCCATTGTTTCTGGTTCAAAGTGGCTAATTCAAAATACTGAAGGTCAACAAATGAAATATAGTAACTATAATCGCGATAAATTTCATAAAATAATGGAAAGATTAGAAATGACACACATGCCACATGATGCTAGACATTCATTTGCTAGCTTTATGGACAAAATTGCTGCTAATAAGTTATGTACACAAATAATTATGGGGCATTCACCTAAGATTTTAATTAATAGTGTATATGTCCATAAAACTATGGAAGAATTACAATTTGAGATTGATAAGTTAGAACAACTTTTTAATTTTAATGAATTATTTTCTTTAATTGATAATGCCTATTGGAGGAATGATTTTCAATTTTTGACTACCGCTCCTCCACCAGAAATCTGTCATATAAAAGTAGGATAAAATATTCTTTATTTTTTATACTTGTGCTATCGCTAATAGACTTACAATATACACAAATTGCTGTAAGTATCTATTTTAAGCGATATGCACGAGTATGGTTACAACTAAAGTAATACCTCTTTTCTTTTGTTTTAATATTATCTAATTTCTAAAAAAGTATATAAATAATCTATATCACATTTTATTACATTCTATCAACGTATTATATCTAATGTCAATATCTTTCATTTCTATTTGTGTTAAAAACATTTATTGTAAAGAATATCGTCATAAAAATAGCCCAAACTCATGGAAGATTTTCATTTTTCCACAAATTTGAGCTCTCTTATTTCTGAATATTATTTTATTAATTCTAAAATCTTTTTAATATGTTCTTGTATATCATCTATATCACCATCATTCACAATGGTATATTTGCTCTTACTAGTATAAAACTCATCTGACATTTGTGCCTGCAATCTTCTACTCGCCTGTTCTCTTGTTATCCCATCTCTTTGAATAATTCTTTCAATCTGTAATTCTTTATTCTTCGCAATTACAGCAATTACAAAATCGCAAATATCTTCTAATTTCGCCTCAAATAATAAGGGAGCATCAATTGCAATCACAGCATTTCTGTCTTTATTATATATTTTTTGAATTTCTTCTTGCAGTGCTATATGGATATGTTTAAAAGTACATTGATTAAGTTTTTCTCTCTTTTCATTATTATAATAGATAATACTTGCAAGCTTTGGTCTATCTAATTCACCATCTTCTTGTAATATTTCTTGTCCAAATAATAACACAATATCTTCTAAATATCTATTTCCTTTTTGTGCCAATTGTTTTGTTATTTTATCAGCATTTAAAACTTTGATATGATACTCATTTTCTAGTATTTCACACACTGTACTTTTTCCGGCCCCTGAGCTTCCTGTAATTCCTATAATCATACTTTGACTGTTCCTTTCATATCTTCCATTGTAATAATTTTATTAGTATAATCTAAGTTAGCCCAAGAGTCCTTTTCATATCCTAATGTATACACATTAGTTGCATAAATATCTGTTTCTAACATTTCTTTTAACACTTTGTTTTTACTTTCATCCATATATTTTTTAACAGAAGTAACCAAATTCAACTTTGGATTTCTATTCATTGCTTCTGATACCAATTTTCTTCCATTCTCATTAAACCCTAATACTCTAATATATGGTATTGTCTTTTTAGAATTCTCCATCATTTTTTTGTTAATTCCTAATAAGCAGTAAATCAAAATTCTTTGTATTCTAGTTTGTGTATAACGTTTAGATTTTATGATATTAACTAAATCAATAATATTATTACAAGAATCGGCAGCACTTTTTATAGCATTTTCTAGTCCTTCTGTTACATCTGGCAATTCTCTAATTTCCTCTATAGTCATTGTTCTTAATTTATATAAAATTTGTGTTTGAAACTTACTTAAATCTAATACATAATGACCATTTTGAAGTTCCTGTGCAAGTAATATATAGGAAGAACGAGGCATTACTTTCATAATATCATTAAATTGTCTATTTACTATCATTTTACGAATTGCTGTACTACTTGCAAAATCATCTACAATAAAATTGTCATGATAAAGTACCTTTTCTCTTTGAATTCCCTCTGGTTTTAGTCCACTTTTTAATTTTTTCATTGCTTTTAAATATTCTATTCCTAAAATATTATTGGAACCAGCTAACACATTTGCATATCTTTTAATATCATTTAAATATAGCATTACTGCACTTTCACGCGCCTTAGGGAAAGAAGTTCCCTTGCTTAACTCATGGTTTAACATTGTAAGATACTCTTTTGGCTCTTGGTAAAGTACATTAGCGATATTATTTAATGTTGCTATACTATCAGCCTCCATTCCAAATGAAATACTATCTACAATTTGTAAGGAATCTAATATTTTAACAGCGCCTTCTGCAAAATTCTCTGCACTAGAAGTACTATATATTGTTGGAAGTTCTATTACTAAATCTGCCCCATTTGCCATTGCCATTTTGGTTTTAGTCCATTTATCTACAATAGATGTATTTCCTCTTTGTACAAAATTTCCTGATACAACACAAACAACATAGTCGCTATTGGTTTGCTCTATGGATTGTTGAATATGATATACATGCCCATTATGAAATGGATTATATTCTGCTACAATGCCTAGTACCTTGCTCAAGACTTCTCCTCCTCCTATTTTCATCCAAAATCTTCCATATTTTATTGAACAAATTTTAATTCATTGATATAATATCATAAAATATTTAAATTTACAATTAAAAAAGGAGAAAATTTTTTATGGATAAAGTCACAATTTATACTGATGGCGCTTGCAGTGGTAATCCTGGTCCTGGTGGTTGGGGTTCTATTCTAATGTCAGGAGCAAAACAAAAGGAAATTTCTGGTGGTAAAAAAGATACTACTAATAATATTATGGAATTAACAGCTGTAATTGAAGCCTTAAAATTATTAAAACGTCCTTGTGAAGTTGATTTATATAGTGATAGTGCTTATGTAGTTAATGCTTTTTTACAAAATTGGATATCTGGTTGGATCAAAAATAATTGGATAAATTCTAGTAAAGAAGAAGTAAAAAACAAAGAACTATGGCAAGAATTAGTAGAACTTACTAAAACACACTCAGTAACTTTTCATAAGGTAAAAGGTCATAGTGATAATGAATACAATAATCGTTGCGATGAACTTGCTAGAAATGCAATTAAAAATTTAGCCTAAACAAGATAAAAACCATCGTTTTTATCTCGTTACTTACGATGGTTTTTATCTTTTATTACGTTTTCTGACTTCTTTTTTTACTTTTCTAGAAGTAATAACAATCCCCTTCCTTACTGTCTTTTTAACCTCATCTGCTCTTTGTGTTATCTCCTCTTTTACACCATTTGCATAATCATTTAATCCTTCCTTCATTTCATAAGCTTTATTGCTAATTTCTTCCCTTACCTCATTTGTCTTTTGCTTAATTTTCTCCCCTTGCTCTTTTATAATTGCTGTCCATTTTGGAAATGCATTTATTAACCTTCTATTTAAAGCAGATTTTCCTTTTAAGAATTCTTTTACCTTTTTTGAAATCTCCTCTGTATTATCTTGTGGATTTTCTTTATCAATTTTTTTAGTAGTAGATCGAAAAATAGTTACTACTCTTAAAGAAACTATTAAGTCTGCTATAAATAGCACTGCCATTGCAATTGCCACAATGTTCAAAATATTTTGTGGTACTTTAGCCAAGTAGTCAAAAATGAAAGGATTCACAACATAAATCAATAATACTCCTAAAATTCCAAAAGGAATAATTGTTTCAATACATACTCTTCCATTAATATTAAATTTACAATCACTATAATCCCACCATCTAGCATGAAATAACTTTTCCATAATATAACTAGTGGCATATTCCAATACCCCACATACTAAAATTGCTGTACTAAAAAGCCCTACAGGATGTTCTTTTAGACCTGTTAAACATAAAGTAATTAATATCGCACCACATCCATAAATTGGGCAATATGGTCCTATCAAAAATCCTCTATCTGCAAACTTATGCTTTTGTATTAATTGCAATGTTACTTCCATCATCCAACCACAAATGGCAATAATCAGAAAGTACAAAAAATATGTTGCTATACTATACTCCATTTTTTCTCCCTACTTCCCTTATTTAATCGTTCTAATTGCTTCATCTGTAATTTTATCTTTATCAAATCTTCTCATAATGATAACCACAATTGCTACAATTAAAAAAGTTACTCCATAAATTAATAAACTAGCCTTCCAATTTCCTTCTAATAGACTTGCACCTGCCCATGTAGATGAAATCACAGAAGGAAATCTCGCTATTGTTGAAATAATAATAAACTCCATTGGCTTGATTGGTAATAATGCTGCAATGTATGTTAATAAATCTTTTGGCGTTCCTGGAATAAAAAATAGGATAAAAATCAAAAAACGAATAGTTTTTGGATTTTGAAACACTTTATTATTCTCTATCTTTTCTATTTTCTCTTTAGACACAAAATCATAAATAAACTTTCTTCCTAATTTGTGTACTAATACATAAATAAAAGCTGAAATAATAGCTGCTGATACCATGATAAACACAGTTCCCCATATACTTCCATAGCAAACTCCTGCCAAAATTTCAATTGGCTCACCTGGAATAATGAATAGAAATATTTGTGCAAACTGCAAACCAAATAGCATTAATACTCCTAAAAATCCAGAGTCATTAATTTTTGTTTGAAATGCTTGTTGTCCTTCTGTTGTTCCCAATTCTCTAATGACTGGTATTAAATATGCTGTTACTGCTATTGCTATTGCAAGTACAATACCTAATAAAACTAATTTAAATATCTTCGTTTTTTTACTCATTTTAGTATGTCCTTTACTTTTTTCTAGTTAGGATTATACCCTAATTATTTGTATATTAAAAGTTGTTTCATTTAATTTTAATAAATTCTTAATGTCAGTTAAACTAACGTCCCCAAACTGACACTATAATACATATAACACAATACAAAGGAAATGTAATAAGCTACCTATACAAATGCACACATGGAAAACAGAATGAATATAGCTATGTTTTTTACCTAAACCATACAATATAGCACCAATGGTATACACAATTCCTCCAGCAAGTAATAACCAGAATCCTGTCATACCTAATAATGCTGGCAGGATATTAATTTTAACAATAATACACCAGCCCATAACTAAGTAGCAAATCATAGAAAATGCTTTATATTTCTTTAAATCAATAGCTGTAAAAATCGTCCCTACAATTGCCATCGCCCAAATAATGCCAAAAATAGACCAGCCCATAACTGGGCTATATTCTCTTAATGTACATAAAGCAAAAGGTCCATAAGAACCTGCTATTAAATAATAAATGGTACAATGGTCTAATACCTGCATTACTTTTTTGCCTTTTACTCTTGGACTTAAGCCATGATAAACACTAGACATCGTATAAAGTGTAATCATAGATATACCAAAAATAATTCCTGTTACAATTCCATATACATTGTGGTGAAGACTAGCTACTACAATACATAGCACAAGTGCTACTATTCCAACTACTCCACCAACAATATGAGTAACCATATTACAAATTTCTTCTCCCTTTGTGTAATTTGGAAGTATTCTATCTGCTAGTTTTGTTCTTGTCATTCTTCAATTCCTCCTATTATTTTTCTATACTCAAATTTTTTCCAATTTCTTTAATTTTATTCTACTATCTGCTAGATAGTGCAATCAATTTAAAGACTGTTTAATATATTAATTGAAATTCTATTTATTCTATCATAAGCTAAGAAAATAAAAAAGCCCCTTAAGAAAATCTAAATCTTCTTGGGCCTTTTTCTTTCTATTCTTCCTCTCCACCATCTCGGAATTGTGAATTATATAAATTCGCATAAAATCCATTTTTCTCTAACAATTCCTCATGAGTTCCTTGTTCTACAATATCGCCTTCATTCATGACTAAAATCACATCTGCATTTTTAATAGTAGATAATCTATGTGCAATAATAAAGCTTGTTCTTCCTTTCATTAGGTTATCCATAGCAGCTTGAATTTGTTGTTCTGTTCTTGTGTCAATAGAACTAGTTGCCTCATCTAAAATTAGGATTTCAGGATTTGCTAAAATAACTCTAGCAATGGTTAGTAATTGTTTTTGTCCTTGTGAAATATTACTTGAATCTTCATCAATCACCATATCATATCCCTTAGGTAATGTTTGGATAAAATGATGAACATGTGCAGCTTTTGCAGCTTCAATCACTTCTTCATCTGTTGCATCAGGCTTTCCATACTTAATGTTTTCTTTAATCGTGCCACCAAATAACCATGTATCTTGTAATACCATACCAAACATTTTTCTAAGTTCTCCACGATTAAAGTCTTTCACATTATGCCCATCTACTAAAATTGCTCCTTGGTTCACATCATAAAATCTCATAAGTAGTTTTACCATAGTTGTTTTACCTGCACCTGTTGGCCCAACAATTGCTACCTTTTGACCATCTTTAATCATTTGATTAAAGTCATGAATAATCATCTTATCTTCGTTATATCCAAATTGTACATGGTCAAAAGTAACATTTCCTTTTAGTCCTTCTGTTCTTACTGCCCCTTCTATTTCTTGCACTTCTTCTGGTTCTTCTAAAAACTCAAAAATTCTTTCAGAAGCTGCTACCATGGATTGTAACATACTAGAAATTTGTGCAATTTGGTTAATTGGCTGTGTAAACTGTTTGTTGTATTGAATAAAAGACTGAATATTACCAACTGTAATTCTACCTTGTACTGCTAAATAGCCACCTAAAATAGCTACTCCTACATACCCTACATTACCTGTAAACATCATAATAGGGTGCATTAAACCTGACATGAATTGTGACTTCCATCCAGAATGATATAACTCTTCATTCATTTTTGTAAATTCGTGAATAGCTTTTTCTTCCCCATTAAATACTTTTACAATATTATGCCCACCATATACTTCTTCTACTTGACCATTTACATGTCCTAAATAGTCTTGCTGTGCCTTAAAGTATTTTTGTGACTTCTTTATAATGATACTTACTGCAATTGCTGAAATTGGTAAAATGATAAGTGATACAATCGTCATAGTCCAACTAATAGATAACATCATAATCAAAATACCAATAATTGTACAAATAGAAGTAATAATTTGCGTAATACTTTGATTCATATTTTGAGAAAATGTATCCACATCATTTGTGATAACTGATAATACTTCTCCATTGGTTTTCTTATCAAAATATTTCATTGGCAATTTATTAATCTTCTTAGCAATATCATTTCTAAGTCGATAGGTTAAATTTTGTGATACACTTGTCATGGTAAAACTTTGAATAGCAGAGAATATCACACTAATCGTGTATAATCCTAATAGTGTTAATAAAATTCCTGCTACTTTTCCAAAATCAATTCCTGTTCCTCCTGAAATCTTACTAACAATTCCATTAAAAATTTCAGTAGTTGCATTTCCTAAAATCTTAGGACCTACAATCGTAAAAATGGTGCTTCCAATTGCAAAAATGAGTACAACAATTAATTTCCATTTATAGTCTTTTAAATAATTTCTCATTAATTTGCCAACTGTACCTTTTACATCTTTTGCTTTTTCTCCTGCACCCATACCTCCCATTGGACCATGACCCATTCTCATTTTAGGAGGCTTTGGGGGAGTTTGCATATTTTCGTTTTTGTTTTCTTCCATTATTCCAATTCCTCCTTCGATAATTGTGATAAAGCAATTTGCCTATATACTTCACAGTCCTTCATTAATTCTTTGTGTGTTCCTATACCTGCAATATTTCCATCATCTAATACAATAATCTTGTCTGCCTGTAAAATAGTATTAATTCTTTGTGCTACAATAATCACTGTTTTGTTTTGTGTCTTTTCTTTTAAAGCCTCTCTTAACTTCGCATCTGTCTTGTAGTCTAATGCTGAAAAACTATCATCAAACACAAAGATTTCTGGATCTTTTGCTACTGCTCTTGCAATAGATAAACGTTGCTTTTGTCCACCCGATACATTGGAGCCACCTTGTGCAATTTCTGAAGCATATTTTTCTTCTTTTTTCTCAATAAACTCTGTTGCCTGTGCAATTTCAGCAGCAAGTTTCATTTTTTCATCTGACATAGTTTCATCACTATATTTAATATTAGATTCTATCGTTCCAGAGAATAACACTCCCTTTTGTGGAACAAATCCAATAATATCTCTTAATTCTTTTTGAGTTACTTCTTTGACATTTACTCCATCAATCAACAACTCACCTTTGGTAACATCATAAAAACGAGGTATTAAGTTTACAATTGTAGACTTTCCGCTTCCTGTACTACCAATAATAGCTGTTGTTTGTCCTGGCTCTGCTGTAAAATTAATATCTGTTAGTAAATCTTCATCTGCATCTGGATAGCGGAATGACACATTTTTAAATTCTACTAATCCCTTTTTCTTACTATCAAAATGTTTTGGTTCTTTTGGATCTTGAATACTATTTTTCTTTTCTAATACTTCATTAATACGTTTAGCAGATACTCCTGCTCTTGGTAGCATAATAGATATCATAGAAATCATTAAGAATGCCATGATAATTTGCATGGTATATTGTAAAAATGCCATAATATCTCCAACTTGCATAATACCATCTTCTACATTGTGTCCTCCTACCCAAATAGTAAGAAGTGAAATACAGTTCATAATTAGCATTAAAATAGGCATCATTAAGTTCATAGCATTATTAACAAATTTATAGGTTTTGGTTAAATCTTGATTAGCACTATCAAAACGTTTTTCTTCCCTTTTTTCTGTATGGAATGCTCTAATAACTGGGATACCTGTAAGCATTTCACGCGCTACTAAGTTTAGTCTATCAATCAAATCTTGTAATTTCTTAAATCTTGGCATTGCAATCGCAAATAGGATACCTACAATCAATAGAATGGATGCAATTGCTACACCAATAATCCATGCCATAGAATTATCACTATTGGCTAAAACCTTGAAAAATCCTCCAATACCGATAATAGGGGCATATACCACTACTCTAAATAGTATAGAAATTAACATCTGAATTTGTTGAATATCATTTGTACTACGAGTGATTAAAGAAGCAGTTGAAAATTCTTTAAATTCACTAGTAGAAAATCCTAATACTTTTTTGAAAATTTTATCTCTTAAAGTTCTTCCTAGTCTTGCCGCTACCCTAGAAGATAATAGCATAATGGTAATACCTGTTGCCATACTTGCAAATGCTACTCCTAACATTTGAATTCCTGACCAAACAATATAGCTATTTTGATAACTGTCTATATTAATTCCAATAGCTTGGTATTCCTCTTTAATTGTACTAATGGCTGCTTGTTGAATAATACTTTCTGGAATTTGTTCCATTTGTTTTGTTGCTTGTTCTATCATTGGTCCCATAGGGTTACTACTGCTACTAGCTTGCCCTAATATCTGCTCAATTTCTTGTTCATTAGTTGCTTTTTTATTCAGTACAGAGGTATCTGTTGGAACTAAGCTCATATTCAATTCTGTCATTACTTTTAGTAGGTCTAATACACTAGCATCTTGATATTGTGCTTGCATATTATCTGGCAAATTAGAAAGTATGGATTGCTTTAAGCCCTCTGCCATTTCACCTTCTTCTAAGTTCTTTAAAATCATCAAAGGTTTTGCCATTTTGCTACTTAAAGTGTCAATTTCTTCTTCTTTCAAATTTTTACGAAGATATAGTTCTTCTGTCTCTAATTTTGGATATTTTTTCACATATTTCTCATACTCTTTTTGCTCTAAATTTTCCTTAGAAATTAAAGTATATCCTTCTAAAATTTCTTTATCATCCTCTGTAAATAACAATACACTTTCCATTGTAGATTTACGTATTACTTCTGGACTACTATTCTCAATTCCACCTTGTTGGATACCGAATATTTACTATTTTAGAAGTATAATCAGGCAATGCTAAATCAGCCATTGCTTGAAGTCCTAAAAATAGAACAATGATAATAACAGATATCCATGAAGCTTTTAAGTTTTTTAATACTTTAAACATTTCTTCCTCCCCTATTTGTTATTCTATATAAAAATAACCTTTTTTGTGTTTATTTTCTATCTAAATAAAAAACTGTCAAAACGACATAACTGGTATTATAACACAGTATGTCGTTTTTTGTTAATCTTTTTCACAGACTTTTCACATTTCTTCTACTTCTTTCAATTTTTATCCCTCATTTGTTTATAGCTTTCATAAATTTGTATCCAAGAATATACTCTTTCTAACTCTGGTACTTCTACTCCTTGGTTTGCATTAGTTGTAATCAAAAGTGTTTTAATCCCTCCACCATTTACTCTTCTACAATGCTGAATACTATCATCAATAAACAAATCTATATTCTTATTTTGTGCTGCAATCAGCTTATCCTTTGCATTTAAGACAAAATCATCATAGGGAATACCATTTTTAGTAAGCCATTCCTTTGACTTTGTTTCTATAGTATTATCATTTGGTAATACCTCATATCTAGAAGTAATGATAACAATTTGATTTCCTTCTTCTTTTAATTTCTGAATCACCTCTGAAGCATATGGTTTTGGTCTTGCCTCTGTTACTGCTTGTATAAATATCTTTTCCCAATATAAATTTGTTTGTTCTTCTGTCCAATGGGAATACATATTTTCTATATAATTATGATCTTCTGTTTTTCCATAATTTTGCACTTTTCCACTATTTCCTAATTCTTCAATATCAAATTTTTGTGAAAATGGAAATATTAATTCAAACGATTCAGATAAGGTATCATCTATATCAATTCCTATTCTCATTTTTTCCTCCACTCTATTTTTTGATTATTTTAGCATACCTAAAAAAGAATTACAATTGTTTTTAAATAGTCTTGTGATAAATTAAAATTTGTCATATACTTTAACTAATAATTACAATATAGGAGCTTGTCTATGAAACCTTTATTTCAAAATAAGACTACTTTATCTAAGAATATTTATATAGAATTATTAGCCTTTCAACAAAAGAAGTTTGGTTGGAGATACACTGCATATACTGCTATTTTCTCTCTTCTCTTTATTCTTCTCATTTCTTTTTTGTTTGCTAATCATTATTTTGCCCATGGTTTCATATTCTTTGCTATTTTTGTTTGCTTTTCAGCTTATCAATTTATTCAGCCAACTCGAAAAAATATAAAGGAATTTCATAGTGATAAAGTGCAAAATAATTTAGTCAACATTTATTCTTTTTATGAAAAATATTTTGTTATAAAAAATACAGTAGGAAGTGATAAGATAGCATATTATAAATTACATAGAGTTTTTGAAGCAGAAAACTATTTTTATCTTTACTTAGATAAAACAAATATTTTAGTACTAGATAAATCTGGATTTTTATTAGGAACCATTCAAGATTTTAAAAAATTTATGAAACATAAAATGTGGTTGAAATTTAGAGAATTTTAATCTGATAGAAATTTGTTATTGAAATTCTGTTTCGAACTAAAAATGTATGAAATTATGACAATATTACTTTGTATTTTATAAAATATAAGCCAGTGCTTCATGATCAAATAATGATAATTCGTATTTCGATACACTGACATTGCTTGTGGCAAATAAGAAAGAATAGAAAGCTTTTTTACTAGATTATTATAAAATTGGTAGGAAGCAATTTGGTTTTGTAATTCATCTGAAATATAATTAATGATTGAATTTAGTTGGATTAGGTATATTTCCGTTTGCAAAATCTCGATATCTACATCCTGCATAAAGACCTCCAAACATAATCTTAAATGCTTCCTCCTCGGTATAGTATTTCACTTTTCCTTCTCTTTCTGCTCTTTCAAGTTCTTCTAATTTTTCATCAATAAATTCTTGTAATTCTTTGCTAAATTTCATAATATCCTCCTTTGTTTTGGCAAAATACTTTTTTACTCTATATTTATTATTAACATATTGTTTTACAAAATGCAACAAATTTCAAACGACTTTTTTCGACATTTCACCTGTTTACCTTTATTCTCTAGCACTAAAATCTTTTCACTTTTTCAAAACTTTTGTTTGACATTTCCTCATAAAAGCATTATACTATTTATACAAACATTTGTATTGTATCTTCTGTTTAAGAAATACTATTCATAAATTATTTATATTTCTGGAATATACAAAAATAAAGGAATGATGAAAATGGATATAGAAGAAAAATTACAAATCTTAGCAGACTCTGCTAAATATGATGCCTCTTGTAGTTCTTCTGGAAGTAGGCGCAAAAATACACCTGATGGAATTGGAAACGGAGATGTTTCTGGTATTTGCCATAGTTGGGGTGCTGATGGTAGATGTATTTCTTTACTTAAAATCTTAATGACAAATAGTTGTATTTATGATTGTAAATATTGTGTCAACCGTTGCAGTAATAATAGAAAAAGAGCTACCTTCACCCCAAAGGAAATTGCTGATTTAACAATTGGATTTTATAAAAGAAATTATATTGAGGGACTTTTCTTAAGTTCTGCTGTGATAAAATCCCCTAATTATACTATGGAGCAGATGATACAAGCAATTACTATTTTGCGAAATGAATATCACTTTAATCGGATATATCCACGCCAAAACAATTCCTGGTTGTAGTCAAGAATTAATTGATAAACTTGGGGTTTTAGTGGATCGTATGAGCATTAATATAGAACTTCCCTCCCAAAATAGTCTTCAATTGTTAGCACCTGATAAGTCTAAAGAAAATATTGTAAAACCAATGAGTTACATCTCTAGTCAGCTTAGTAATAGTGCTCAAAGGTTGTTACCTAATAAAAAGAATTGGTCTTTTGCACCTAATAGTATGCTTCCAAGTGCTAATATTTCTAAACCTAAAATTAGAAACTTTGTACCTGCTGGACAAACAACCCAATTAATTGTTGGTGCTACACCTGAAAGTGATTTTAAGATTATAAAATTATCAGAAAGTTTATATCAAAAGTTTCACTTAAAAAGGGTATATTATTCTGCTTATATTTCAGTTAATGAGGACTCCCTTCTTCCCTCTTTAGAAAGACCTCCTCTATTAAGAGAAAACCGAATTTATCAAGCAGACTGGTTACTTCGTTTTTATGGTTTTAGTAGTGATGAACTATTAAATGAACAAAACCCGAATTTTAATACTTTATTAGATCCAAAATGTGATTGGGCTTTAAGACATTTAGAATGTTTCCCTGTTGAAATCAATTCAGCTGATTATGGAACTTTATTAAGAATACCTCGGAATTGGTGTCATTTCTGCTAAAAGAATTTTGCGTGCTAGAAAAGACTGTCATCTACAATTCGAGCATCTAAAAAAATTAGGTGTAGTATTAAAACGTGCTCGTTATTTTATTACTTGTAATGGGAAATATTATGATGCTATTCATAAATTTAATGATAGCTTTATTTCTGAAAATTTAATTTATTTAGAAAGAAAACGGACTTCCCCTTCCAAGCTATGTACAAACCTCTTTATTTGATACATTAGAACCTACAAAAGAGGATAAAATAAAGTGCTTGACAGGTGCTTTATAAAAGGAGCTTAAAAATATGAAAACAACTATTTTAGATTATCAAATTTTAGAAAATCAAGTTTATTTATATGATGGAACTTTTGATGGTTTACTTACCATTGTTTTTAACTGTTACCTACAAAAAACTATTCCTAGTAATATTATGACTGAAACAGAGTATATTGCTAATCTCTTAGAACAAACAAAGTACATTTCTACAGATGAAATAAAAGCTAAGCGTATTTGGAATGGAATTTATCATTCTATCTCCTATACAGCTCTTTATGATTGTTATTATGCTTTCTTATCTCATCAAAAAGGTAAAGAAATGCTAATTTTGAAATATCTATTACATGGCTTTATGGTTGGTTCTCGCATTAGTAATCAACTCTCTATTGATTATGTGATACGGAATTGCTAAGCTTCGTAAAAATGTATTTGGTGAAGCCCATCGTTTAAAAGGATTGGTTCGATTATGTGAAATGGAAAACAACCTATGGTATTCTTCTATTCATCCAGACAATAATGTAATAGAACAAGTTGGTCAATTTTTGATGAAGCGTTTTCCAAAACAAAATATGATTTTGCATGATAAAAATAGAAATTTAGCATTTCTATACAATTGTCAAAATAGGAATGATTATGAAATTATACAAGTTCCTCATAATTTTGAAGTAAACTTCTTTTCTAAAGAGGAACTACAATTTCAAAAATTATGGAAAGCATTTTTTCAAACAATTGCTATTCAAGAAAGAACTAATAGTAGATTGCAAATGCAATATATGCCTAAAAAGTATTGGAAGGATTTAGTTGAAATGCAGTAATTTATGTGCTATAATTATGTCATCTTATTTGAAAGTGAGGTATGCTAATCAGAAATTAGAGTACGCTAATGACTCAAATCTATCTTTCACAACAAAGGAGGCTATTCTAATGGAAAAAGACGAGAGAATGAAACTGGTCAATGAGAATGGCAAAACCATTCTCATGACCAAAAACGAATACCTGAAACTGGCAAGACAAAAAGGCTGGGATGTTAAAATCCCTCAGTTGGAAGATGGCACATATGACTGTGATGTCTTCGGCGGAGATAATGTGCACTTTTTCTTTGGCTTTGTCATCTCTGGCACTTTATGTCTAAAAGACAAAGCGAGAATCACATGCAATGTCTCTGCTCGTAATGGTATTATCTTGGGCAATAACGCTTCGACTACCGATCTTTTTTCTGATAATGGTGATGTTATTCTTGGTGACTATGCAGACACCTTAGATATCACTGGCAGAAATGTCATTTGTGGCTATAGGCTGTACACAAATGGCTGTCCTATTTCCGCTACTGACGGTTTTGTCATACTTGGCAAAGATGCTAATATTGCCATAACTGATGTAGTCGAGATTTCTGCTACTGAAGACATCATCTGTGCCGATGAGCCTTAACCTCACACAAATCTTTCCTAAATAGGAAAGCCCCTCCTAGACTAAACCTCTAGGAGGGGCTTTTTTTAACTATTATTATCATCTTTACTTTTATACATTTTAATCATATCTTTTAATGTCACTCTACTTCCATAATTCAAAATGGCATTTGAATAGATTTTAATAGATATATTAGCAATAATTAAAATAGTAACTAGTAATACTGCAAATGAAATAGCTATTTGACTAGGTGTTGCGATTCCCATCATAATTCTAAATGGCATACAAAATGGTGATGAAAATGGAAATATTGAAGCAAATACATTTAGATCACTTGTAGGATTCATCATAGTAAAATATGACAAGTAAAATCCTACTACTGCCACAATAGCAACTGGTCCATTAGCAGTTTGCACGTCTTCTGGTTTGCTGACTGTTGAGCCTGTTAAAGCATATAATAAAGCATAAGTTGCATAGCCTAAAATAAAGTATAGAATTGTAAAAATTCCTAATGTTGGAGTAATTTGTGACATATCTAATACAGCATTCAAAACTCCCTCTGGCAAGCAATATTTTGCACAAATAAGTGCAACTGTTACAATTACAATTACTTGAACAAATCCAACTATTCCAATACCAATTGTTTTCCCTAATACAATGGTTCTAGGCTTTGTTGAGGTCACTAATGTCTCCATAATCTTTGAAGTCTTTTCTGTTGTAATAGAAGCTGATACTTGATAAGCACAGAAATAAATAGCATAAAACAATACTAATGATAAAAGCATAATGGCAAATACATTACCTTTTACTTCTTGTTCTTCTGTCTGTTTTAAATTAAATTCAAATTCTGGGCTTAGGCTTGCAAGTTGTGCTTCAGATAGGTTCAATTTGGTTAATTGTAAATCCGTATATAAATTAGTAAATGTATTTTGCAAACTTTCTGGCACTTCTGTCATCATAGTTGCATCTTCTACAATATAAGTCATTTGAATTTTATTATTTACTTTATCAATAATAATAGCATCTTCAATTTCACCATTTTCAATCTTCTCTTTAATTTGCTCAAAAGTTACTTCTTTATTCTCAATAATAAATTCATATCCTAAATCCAAAGAATTTAGTCTATCCAAAATTCCTTCATAAATATTTTTACTATCCACTACTAATTCCTTAGTAATACTACTTTCTCCTTCTTCTCCCTCAAAAGAAGATAAGATGTTTGGAATATTAAATCCTACTACAATCATAATTAGAATAATTAAATTTGATATCAAAAAGGTTTTCTTTTGAAACATATCTTTAATTGTATATGATGCTACAGTCCATAAATCCTTCATTACTCTTCACCTACCTTTTCAATAAAAATATCATGTAAACTTGGCTTCATAATCTCAAACTTTTCTACTTTGATATGATTTTGAGCTAAAATATCAAATAAATGATATCCATCCTCTTCTCCTGAAATGTTAATAATATATTCGTTATTTTTACTATTATATATCTCAAGGTTTGCTTGTTTTATCAAGTTATCTACATTTTCTGTTGTGCTTAGTGATAATCTATTAGCAGCATATTGTTCTTTAATCTCTTTTAAATTTCCCTGTAACACAGTTTTTCCTTTATTTAGTATCAACACATCTGATGCAAACTCTTCAATAGAATGCATTTGATGACTAGACATGATGATATAAGTTCCCTTTTTTATTAATTCTATAATAACATTTTTTAGAAGCTCTGTATTTACAGGGTCTAATCCACTAAAAGGCTCATCTAATACTAATAATTCTGGGTCGTGTAAAATAGCTGTAATAAATTGAATTTTTTGTTGATTTCCTTTTGATAGTTTTTCTGGAGTCATTTGCAAATATTGTTCAACCTCTAATTTTTTTGCCCAATATTGCATATGTTCCTCTGCAGTTTCCTTTTTCATCCCTTTTAACTTAGCAAAATACATTAATTGATCATGAACCTTTGTCTTTGGATATATGCCTCTTTCTTCTGGCAAATATCCAAAATTCACATGCTTTCTTTGTACTTCTTTTCCATTCCAAGTAATTTCTCCACTATCTTTTTTCAAAATACCCAAAATCATACGAATTGTAGTTGTTTTGCCAGCACCATTTGTTCCTAAAAGACCATATACGCCTGGCTTTTGAATTTCAAAATTAATATTGTCAACTACTTTTTTTGTACTAAAACTTTTATCTACATTTTTTACGATAAGTCCCATTTAAAAAGCTCTTCCTTTCTCTTAAATTTTTCTTAATTATATACATAATTTATTCTAAAATCAAGAATACTAAATGATATATTTATTTAGAAATTCTTAATTTTGTCAAAAGTTGACATTTTATGTAATTAATGTTATAATTAATTAGTTAAATCAAGAGATAAAAGGAGGATTTTTCATGGCTGATGGTATGATACACGTTTTCGGGCATACAAATCCAGACACAGACTCTATTTCTTGTGCTATCACTATGGCAAATTTACAAAATCAAATTGGTAGAGAAGCACAAAGCTATCGTTTAGGAGAAATCAATAAAGAAACTCAATATGCCTTAAATACTTTTGAATTTAAAAAACCTGATTTACTTTCTAATTTAGATAATAATACTAATGTTATTATGGTAGATAACAATGAGTTTTCTCAAAGCGTATCTGGTATTGAGAATGCTCATATTCAAATGGTAGTTGATCATCATCGCTTAAATTTACAAACAGCTGAGCCAGTACATTGTATTGCTGAGCCAGTTGGTTGTGCCTCTACCATTATGTATAAATTATATAAACAAGATGATGTAACTATTACACCTAAAATTGCTGGTATTATGCTAAGTGCCATTATATCAGATACCTTAATGTTTAAGTCCCCTACTTGTACAGAACAAGATAAAATTACTGCTGAACGTTTAGCTAAGATTGCAGGTATTGATTTATATGACTATGGATATAAACTATTAGAGGCTGGTACTGATATTAGTAGTTATAGTGGTTTGGAAATTATTCATATCGACTCTAAAAATTTCCAACATAAAGACCTTAAATTAACAATTTCACAAATTAATAGTTCAAATTTAGAAGAAGTATTTAAAAGAAAACCCGAAATAGAACAAGCAATTGAGCAAAGAATTCAAACTGAAAATATTGATTTATTTATCTTTTTAGCTACTGATATTTTAGCAGCAAACTCTAAAGCAATTGTACTAGGAAATAAAACAGATATTTTTGAAAAAGCTTTCCAAACAAAACTAATTTCTAATACCGCATTACTAAAAGGTGTAGTTTCTAGAAAAAAACAAATTTTACCTGCTATTATTGAAACATTAGAACAAAAAATACAATTATAAATGATTTTAGGCGAGCTAACAGCTCGCCATTTATTTTAGTTTTATATACAATTAATTATTAAAATTTTTTAAGCTCTTCAAGTTTATTTCATTATGACATATATCTAAAATAATTTGCAAAAAATCCATTTTTTTATTTTTTGTCCTTTATAAACACTATTTTTACTACATTAATTATTTTATCTATATCTTCTATTTTTAAATCCTTGATAATATTATTAAGTTCGATGATCCTTGAATTTGTATTTTTTACAGTATCTTTTAGTAATTCTTCCACAGATGTATCTAAAGTTGCTGACATTTTTACTAATGTGTCAATCGTCATGTGCCTATCTCCACGTTCTATTTGTCCAACATATACTGCAGATATATCTACTAACTCTGCAAGTTGCTCTTGTGTCATATTCAAAAATAATCTCCTATTTTTTATCCTAGTACCTAAAGCGACATAGTCCATTTAGTAATCACCCATGAATAGTTTATCTCTATCTAGCTACCAGTTACAGAAACCATCCGCTATATAATATTGCTATTAGCTAGTTTTTATGCTATAATATTGGCAATAGTTAATAACCCTATTTAGCACATTCTCAATTAAATAATGAGGAGGAATTGATTTACTTTTTTATTTGTAAAATTTAATTATGCGAATGGAGTAGTATTTTATGTCTCTACAATTGACTCAAGAACAACAAGACCTTGTGGTTAACAACCATAAATTGGTATACTATCTGGTTCAAAAGCTAGGAATCCCTCCTAGCGACTATGATGATATGGTATCAATTGGCACAATTGGACTCTGCAAAGCAGCAGCTAAATTTGATGCCAATAGGCAGACAAAATTTTCAACTTATGCTTCTCGATGCATACATAATGAAATATTTATGTACTTTCGGAAAAATAAAAAACAAATTTTATCATTAGATGATCCTTTTTCTACAAATGCAGAGAGCAACGCAGGAACATTGGGAGAGCTCCTATTTGATCCAATATCTTCAGACTTTGAGAAACAAGTAGAAAATACGATAATTATTACTCAGTCATTGAGCTACATTCTAAACTGTCTATCTTACAAGGAAACAATAATTCTATTGCTCTCTATAGCTAATGTAAAACAGAAAGAAATCGCTCATGTCGTAGGAGTTGCGCAAAGCTATATCTCTAGGTTGGCGAAAAAACTTTATAGTAAAGTCAAAAACCACCAACACTCATACAATTATAAGGAGGTTTACACTGTGCAATTAAAAGATGACCGTTTAGAGATTTCGTTCTCGACAACAGCTGTCAAACAGTTCAACCAAATTTTTGCAAATTTTCTCATTGGCATTTCCAATGTGCAAGACCTACAAAATTTCAGACTAAACTATACACATGGACAAGTAGTAATATCCTTACCTGCAGAAACCGAATCTTTTGCTTTTATAGCTCAAATTATTCAAGAAATCGAAAACTTTCGTGTGGATTTTACAGGAGTTTCGCCATAATCTTCTCAAAAAGATTAGTGGTAAATTCTACTATGTTATAACAATAAAAAACATTATTCAACGTGAAAAGATTTTTCTGTTGGCAGAGGAAAATATTTTGTAACAAAAAAGTAATTCGATTAAAAGATTAAAGCCACTGTTTACAACTGTAATATGGTTTTAATCTTTTATCTATTTTATATCCACATATTCCTTATTACAATATTAATTAGTCTATAATAATATCATTATCAGCATAAATAAAAAATGTTCTTATGGAACACTAAATCCCATAAAAACATTCATACTGGAGCGGGTAGCGGGAATTGAACCCGCGCTATCAGGTCGGAAGCATGACATTCTACCACTAAATTATACCCGCAATTCTATATTTATTATAAGATAAAAAATATAGAATTGCAAGAGTATTATTTTTCATCTTTCCAAAACTCATTTATATATTGTGTTAAAGCCATAATAAACGCCTCCTTTGTTAAATCAATTCTACTAATTACTCCATTTGTTAAAAAATTAATTCCTCCTTTATTGCTTCTTAAATCATTTTGTTTAAACATTTTATCCATCACTTGCCCTAAATCAGTAGATATAATTTCCTCTACATATTTGTTTGGTACTGGAAATGCTGGACTTGCTCCCCAACTTTCATATCCTTCTTTATTTTTTATAACAGCAATATTTATAATAACCCATTTTCCTAATAGATTAGTAATTCCAGATTCTATTCCTAAAAAATATTCTACATCTATTTGATTTTCTTTGGCATATTTTATTAAATTATCTACTCGATTTCTAGCACCTTTATATATTTCATGATTGACTGGCTCTTCGCTCACATCAGAAGAAACTGGAATTCCTTGAGCATCAACACTATCAAAATATTTTTCATTTCAATTATATCCTAACCTGATTTATTTTTGCAATATATTTTCTTCATATAAACTTCCATCAAATACTGTAACTGCTGCTCCTGTCATATATACATGATTATCTTCTTCCTTCCACTCTATTTGAAGATTTCCTCCTAATAACCTCACAATTACATTCCTGTCTAACACATCATTTAATATTCCTGCTACAACAGCACTACAAGCTCCAGTTCCACAAGCTAAAGTTTCTCCAGTTCCTCTTTCCCATACTCTCATTTTAACATGTTTTCTATCTTCTATTTTTATAAACTCTACATTTACTTTGTTTGGAAATTTAGGATTATTTTCTATTTCTTTTCCATACTTTTCAACATCAAATTGATCAATATCTTCTAATATAATCACAGCATGTGGATTTCCCATAGAAACACAAGTAACCATAAACGCTTTATCAACTGCCTCTATTTTTAAGTTTTTTACTATTTCTTTATTGCTTACAACAGGAATTTTATCTGCTTCTAATATTGGCTGCCCCATATCCACTCGCACGTTCTCTACTTTTCCATTCTGTACATTTAGCTTCAATTTTTTTATTCCTGCCAGAGTTTCAATTGAAATCTCTCTCTTGTTAGTTAATCCCTTATCATATACAAACTTTCCTACACATCTAATCCCATTTCCACACATTTCTGATTGACTTCCGTCTGAATTAAACATTTTCATTTTAAAATCTGCAATATTACTTTTATCAATTAGAATTAGTCCATCTGAACCTATTCCCCAATTCCTATTGCTAACAAATTTTGCTAACTTGGGAATATTTTCTATTTCTTGATGTATCATATCCATATAAACATAGTCATTCCCTAAACCTTGCATTTTTGTAAATTTTAACATTGCTTTATCTCCTTTTCTTTTTGCTATATTGTATGCTATAAGTAAAATAAAAAATCCACCTCACTGGCGGATTTTTTATATTTCTTTATCTAGAATGTCTACCTCTAGCTCCTCTTGGAGTATCATCGTCATCATCAGGAGCATTTAGAAAATCATCTAATGTAACATCTGATTTTTTAGCTCTTCTTGTTTCTCTTTCTTGGTAACTATTCTCTTCTTCAGGCTCATCTCTATCTTCGTAATCTGAAAATCTTCTACCTCTTTCTGCTCTTATTTCAGTTTCTTCTTCAAATTCATCATCAGCATACTCATCTCTAGTTGATCTATGTCGTTTAATAATAAGTATAATTGCAATCAAGACAACAGCTACAGCAATTCCTATTAAAATATAAAATGTAGTATCTGGCTCTTCAGCTTTTTCTATTACTTCTGCTGGTACATTTACTTTGATTTGATAGTTAGCTGTCTCGCTTCCATCTGCTGAAGTTAAAAGAATGACAATAACATTTTGACCTTCTTTAAACTCTTCATTTCCTGAAATCTCTACAGTAGCATCAGGTTGATTTGGAGTAGCTGTAATATCTAATTTTTTTACATAACTAGTTAAATCTAAATCATAAGAATGTACATCTGGTTTAAAAATACCTTCAAAATCGACTCTTTCTATTTTCAATTCTGCTAATTTTAACCCTGTGTCAACATCAGTACCTTCTCCTTGTGTAACAGTAATAAAATATGTTCTTGTTGTCTCATCTTCTGCAGTTACTTTTACTTTAATGACATTATCGCCTTCTTTTAAATTTTTATTTCCTTCTACTGTTACTTTTGCTTTGCTATGTTCTGCTTTAGCATCAATTTTTAATTCTGTTACATCCCCTTCTACTTGTGCTGTATATTGTGTTGTATCTTTATCAAAAGCAGGTGTTATTTCAATTCCTTCTATTTTTAAAGAAGAAAGATTTTTATTACTTGACTTTTCATTTTTGTCATCATCCTTATTTTCATCATCTTCTTTATCATTATCTGGCTTTGTATAAGTAATTAAACTACTTGCAATATATTTTGTACTTCCTTGATAAGTAACACGATACCATGTATACCCATCAATCGTTTCAGTTGATGTTCCTGTTAAGGTTAATTCTGTCCCTTTTTTTACTGAAGTAGCAGCACTTGATGTTGTCCAGCTAGCACGTAAATTACAATCACTTTTGGTATAAATCTTTTGATTTTTAGTTGTAAAACTTGGAGTTTTTGGCTTTGCAGTATTTCCTGATGAACCTGAGCTGCCAGAAGAACTTCCTCCAGAGCTCGAACCACCTGTTGTTTTTGCTTTAACAGTAATTTTTGTGCTACAACTTGCATTATTTACTATATTTACATCATTTGTAGCATCAGCCATATCACTTCCTGAAAATTTAATAGTATAAGTAGTATCTTTATCAACTATTGGAGCTTTAAAGGTATATTTTGCAAGTGTATTAGCGCCAGTTTGACTAGTTCCATATACACTTTTTCCTGATACTTCTCCACCAGTTGCACTTGAAAAAGTACATTTATCACTATCTGTCAATGTAATCGTCCAGCCAGATAATTTTGTAGAAGATGTTATGTTAATCGAGAAACTTTCACCAGAAGTAACACTAGCACTACTTGCACTTAGAGTAGTAGTAGCTGCTTTAGTTGCTTTTATACCAATCATCAAGAAAGTTAAAGTTAAACTTAAAACGATTAGTAATATTGATATTCTTTTCATATTATTTTTCATCACTGTCTCCTCTTTTTCTTTTATCAAAATTTATTCTATTGTAAAGTTATATTTTCCAGCAGCAGCTTTCAATATTCTTGCAGCATCTACTGTTGTAACTTTTTCATCACCTGATACATCTGCCGCTTTCAAAAAAACACCTTCCAAAGTATATTTTCCAGCTGCTACCTTTAATACTCTTGCAGCATCTACTGTTGTAACAGTTCCTGTTCCTGTAACGTCTCCTTTTACAATGGCAATATACGTCTTTCCTTTTACTGTAACTGTATATCCTGTTCCTATTTTTGCATTATTAGCTATAACCGTATTTTCCTTTTCAACAACTACATTAGTAAATAACGTTTTTAGATCCTCTACTGTAGTATTTGGTATACATACAATATTTGCGTTCTTCTCATCAAGCTCATACTTTTGATTTAGTGGTTTTATCCAAGGTTCTCCATTACTTTTATCTTGTCTAACACAATATCCTACTAAGCCATTAGAAGTTACCACTTTGTCCCAAATATATCCTTCATTATCAGATGCACTTTTTTGTGCTCTAAATAGCTGTGTTCCTTGTGTTACTGTTGTGATAATATTATTTTCTTTTGTATTTGGAGCTCTTCTAATTCTAAGTCCATCTGTACAAACTACTTTAACATAATCATAATCACTACTATTTTCATCATACTTTACAAGATTTGGATTTTCGGAACTTCCTAAAGCAATATAACCATAAGTATTATCACTTAATCTAACGCGATACCAATTTTCATTTTCTAAATTAGGATATTTTCCTTTTTCTACCACAGTCACAAGATTACCTGGTGCCACATAAGATATAACTGCTGTTCCTGTCTTGCCTGGTCCATTTCTTACTTCTGTACTATTTAAAACAATATCTTTTTCATTACAATTACTTTGTAATGATATACCTGTTAAACGATCTCTTATAGCATATCCTTTTGTTCCATTAGATAGAACTACTTTATCCCAATAATACCCATTTTCTTTTTTCTGAGCATATTCAATTCTAAGTAGTTTTACTCCCTTTTTAAGAGTAGTTATTGTATCTGTATTCGTTCCTTTACCTTTTCTAATGTTTACTTCTCCATTAGTTTGCACATCTTGTGTTACAATATTTTCTTTTCCTGGTTCAGGACATCTAAAAGTTGGCATATTTTTATATACAGGAATTCTAAAAACAACTTTAGAATTCTTATTAATTAATCCCATAGATTGATAAGCATTTTTAATCGTTAATCCTTCTGATTTACTAGCAGACACATTTGTCATATATTGGTGTACATAGTAGCCTGCTCCTTTATTAGATACATTAAATTTTTGGAAATATAGAGTGTTTTGTCCCACTCCAATATAGTCTTTAGCAACTAATTGAGCTCCACCTTTTATGGCTTTTTCAGGATTTGTCCATCCCTTTTCTTTGGCAGTTTCAAGTCCACTTCCTATAATATTGCTACCATAAGCTCCCCAGTTAAAGTAGTTATAATATCCCTTATACCCACTAACTGTTCCTGAAATCATTGTGCTTCCCTTTCCAGTTCCCATTTCTTGGCGAATTCTAGAAGCTAAATGATAAGCACTAATATTATATGTTTTTGCTGCTTCTAATACAACATCTATATATGTTTTATTAATTGTCTGTTTTTTTCCATTTGTATCATAATAAGTAATTTTTCCTTGCATATAATTGCAATCATTAAAAATCTTTTCTACTCCTTCTTTAGTTTGAAGTTCACTATTATAAGTTAATTTTTCAAATTGGAATATATAATCTTCATTTAAAGAATTTCTCGGATCCAAATAATATGCAACTGTTGTTGTTGAAGCACAATACCATCCTGTCTCATAATTCTTACTTCCACATGTTGAACAATTCCATCCTCCACCATATCTATGTGTAACATTTCTTCCATGTTTTGATTCTTCTTTTACTGCATCAGCCCAATTTAAACCTGTTTCTAAAATTTCAAATTCCCAATTAGGATGCTCTTTTTGAAGAGCCTCTATTAATTCTTTATACTCTGGATAATTAGCAAATTTACTGTTATAAGACGCATCAGCCTCCTTTTCAAAGTAAATAAGAAATAATGTAGATAATAACATTATTATTGAACATAACCAAATTACCTTTTTCATATTAAGTATATTATTTCCTCCTCGTTTGTGACAATTTTTTACAAATTTAGTATAGCACTCTTCAAATTTTCCGTCAATTAAAATCGAAAAAAATGTGAACTTTGTTTGAAAGTTCACACAAAATTCACTTTAGTTTAATGTATAGTTTTAAATTATCTGTTGCAGCAACCACAATTTGTAAATAGTAATAAGAAAATAATAATAAAGAATAAAATAGTACTGTCACCACATCCACAACCACCAAATAAGTTGCTTAAAAATCCACCATTATTACATCCACAATTATTATTACATCCACAGCTGCATCCACAGCCACAATCTCTTTCGTCTTGCATTTCTTTTTCCCTCCTCTTAAAATTCTTATACAATATAGTATGCAAAAAATAAATTTTGTGTTACAATTGAAACGAATTAAATTTTGGAGGTTTTTTATGCCTGAAATAGAACTTTTATCTCCTGCAGGAGATTTTGAATGCCTAAAAGCTGCTGTGCAAAATGGTGCCAACAGTATTTATTTTGGTGTAGATAAGTTTAATGCTAGATTCTATGCTACAAACTTAAATTTAGATACCTTATCTGATGCAATTAGTTATTGTAAACTTCGTAATGTAAAAACACATTTAACTTTAAATACTTTGGTAAAAGATTCTGAATTTGAAGATGCCGTTCTTTTAGCAAAAGAAGCTTATGAAGCAGGAATTGATGCAATTATTATTCAGGACTTAGGATTAGCTAAATATCTAATTGATCACTTTCCTGACTTAGCAGTACATGCAAGCACTCAGATGACTGCCCATAATTTACAGGGTGTTTTAGAATTAGAAAAACTAGGTTTTAAAAGAATTGTTCTTGCTCGTGAATTACCAATTAATGAAATTGAATATATTTGTAATAATAGCAATGTAGAAATTGAAACTTTTATTCATGGTGCTTTATGTATTTGTTATTCTGGCCAATGCCTATTTTCTAGTGTTGTAGGTGGTCGTTCTCGGTAATCGAGGTAAATGCGCAGGGCCTTGCAGACTTCCCTACGAACTATTAGCAGAAACACAAGATAATTCTTCAGATACTAAAAATACTTCCACTTTAGACAAAGGATATTTACTCAGTCCAAAAGACTTATGTGGTCTTGCTCATATTCCTCGTCTTATTAAAGCTGGTGTAAAATGTTTTAAAATTGAAGGTCGTATGAAAAATCCAGAATACGTTGCAACTGTTACTCGCATTTATCGTAAATATATTGATTTAGCCTTAAGTGGTAAAGAATATATTATTGATGAACAAGATATTACAAATTTAATGCAAGTATTTAACCGTGGAGGCTTTTCGAGTGGGCATTTAGATGGTAAACCAAATCGAGAATTTATTTTTTCGGAAAAGCCAAATCATATGGGAATTTACTTAGGAACAGTTGAAAAATATAATAGTTCAAAAGGACACATCACCCTTTCTTTAGAAACACCTCTAGCAGTTGGTGATTCTGTTAGTTTAGAAAAAGAAACTGGTAGTTATTTAGTTTCTGAATTAATGATACAAAATCAAAACCTAAAAGTTGCTGAAATAGGAAATCATGTCACTATTGGTAGAATGAAAGGAAAAATTTCAACTGGTGATAAAGTATATAAAGTGGCTAGTAAAAAGCTAATGGAAGAAGCTCGTCTTTCTTATGAAAATTGTGAAAACATTAAAATTCCTCTTAGTTGTAATGTGACTATAAAAAAGGATACGCCTATTCAAATGGAGCTATTTACTACCAATGAAATTCATCCTTCTGGTATTTATCATCAAGTTAAAATAAGTGTAACTTCTGATATTGTTCCTATTGAAGCCTTAAAAACTCCCATTAATATGGAAAGAATTATAAAACAAATATCAAAAACTAATAACACGCCTTATACTTTTGAAAATATTACTGTTTTTTTAGATGATGGACTTTATGTTCCTAGTATTAGTAGTTTAAATGAACTTAGAAGAAATGCAATTGAAGCTTTAGAAAAAGAAGTAAAATCAAGAATCTTGCGTAAATCTCCTGAATTAAATTTCAAAAATGAAGAAGCAATTACTTATATTCCTAGTTTAGAACATCCTAAAATTTCTTTATTTTTAAGAGATCTACATACAAATTATGACTATACAAAATTAGAAAAGGATAAAATAGATAAAATTTATTTATCTTTAAAATTATTTGTTAACAAGCAATATACAAGCATTATAGAATACCTTTCTGAACATTATAACTTATATATTTATCTTCCAACCATTATTAAAGGAAATTACAAAAATATTATTTTAAATTCTTTTGATGATATTACAGCGAGATTTGCTATAAAAGGCTTTGTTCTTTCCAATGTTGCTGATTTTGAATTTTTAAAAAAATATCAAGGAAAATATGATTTTGTAGGTAACTACTCTTTAAATGTATTTAATCATTACACCATGAATGAATATAAAAAATTAGGACTCAATCGTATTACTTTATCAAGAGAATTAAATCAAGAAAGTTTGCAAGAAATATTACAAACTGCTGACATGGATACTGAATTAATTGTTTATGGAAATTTACCTATCATGGTAGCCAATTATTGTTTTCTAGGAAAAACCAATAATTGCTATCCAGATTGTGGTCAAAATTGTACTAAAACTTCTAACTATTATTTGAAAGATCGACTTGGTTTTCAATTTAGAGTAATACCTGATAACCTTCAAACAGTTACTTTAATTTGCAATAGTAAAACTCTTTCTATCAGTACTAAAAATTTGTCAGTCCCATCTATTCGATTAGATATGCTTGATGAAACTATTGAACAAATAAATGAAGCTATTCATACTTCTTATCTTCGTGAAAAACTAGAAGGTATGCAATATACAAATGGTAACTTATATAGAGATGTTTAAATAAAAAATAGGACAGTTTAGGCTATAATATTTTTCTATAGTCCAAACTGTCCTACTTTCTATCCTTTACTATTGTCTTGTAGTTAATTCAATGATTAATTCCATATTATCATCATTAGCCGCCTTGTTTTTGCGAATAGCTCCACACTTTTTACAACGGTAAATAATTACATATCCTTTCTTGCTATCTAGTTCTACTCTAATCGGCTCTAGCAATCCATGGCATTCTTCTTCTCTATCCCCTGGATTTATATCTACATGTTTTGAGTGTAAACAATATCTACAATGATCACGACAAGTATATCCTAATGGTTCTATTGGCTCTCCACAGTTTTCACAAATAAATGCTTCATCTATTTCTGTAAATCTTCTTCCCATTTTTTCTCCTATCTGTCAGGTTGGAGACGTTCCTTTTTCTGACATCTTTGTCAGGTTAGGGACATACCTTCCTATTATATTCTAACAAGGTGTGTCCCCTATATGACACTCTTGTCAGAAAAAGGAACGTCCCCAACCTGACACTAATATTCAAAAACACTGCCACCAATAAATTCTCTTAGTAAAGAATTTTCTGGCACATATTTATCTTCAATATCTTCAAAATATTTTAAAAACTCATATAAACGTTTTGCCTCTGCAAATTCTGGATTTGTATTATCTATTTCTTCTAGCAATGGCATTAAATATTTCTTCAATACACAAATTTCATAGATTAATGAAGTATTAAACATACTATCTGCTTCTTCTTGAAATGGAAAAATGTGCTTAGTTTCTCCTCGATTTACTGAGTCCCAAATTTGTAAAGTATGTAGTGCACTATAGCCTCTAAAATTATTGTCCCTTACCATCCTTCTAATTAATCTACTATCTGTTGTAGATATTCTATTATAATAGTCAATATTTAATACAGTTAATGCACTAATATATACCTTGTATTTTTTTTCCTTTGGAATAGAAACTGTTAATTTGTCATTTAAGCAATGAATACCTTCAATTACAAGAATTTCATCATCTGCTAATTTCATAGTTTCCCCATTATATTTTTTGGTTCCTTCTTTAAAATCAAAAGTTGGACATAAAATTTCTCCACCATTTAACAATGTATTTAAATGTTCATTAAATAACTTTAAATCAATTGCCTCTAGACATTCAAAATCATATTTTCCTTCATCATCTAGTGGCGTGTCTTTTCTTTCTACAAAATAGTTATCTACTGAAATCGTTACTGGTTTTAATCCATTTAATCTTAATTGTATTCCTAACCTTTTGGCAAAAGTAGTTTTTCCTGAAGAAGACGGACCTGCAATTAATACTACTTTCACTCCCTTTCTATTAACAATATTATCTGCAATATCTGATATTTTCTTTTCATGTAAAGCTTCTGCTAGAAGTACCAATTCTGCTGAATTTCCTTGTGTAATTTGTTTATTTAATTTATATACTGTATTAATATCTAATACTTTGTGAATGTCTTTATATTCCTCTAAAGTAGAAAATAACTTTTTGCTAGTGGTACTTGGTTCTAAAGCATATGGATTTGTTTTGCTTGGATAACGTAGTAAAAACCCCTCGTGATATGGCACTATTTCAAAATATTTTACATAGCCTGTACTGATTGGCATAACACCATAAAAATAATTATAATATTCCTCACAAAAGTATAAAGAAACTTCTTCTTTTAATTTATTGTCTAATTGTAACTTTCCTCTAATTGTTTTTTCTTTATTATAAAATTCTTCTGCTTCTTCTTTTGTCATTTCTATTTTACGAATAGGAATATCCTTTTCAATAATTTCTTGCATTTTACAATTAATGTTTTTAAGCATTTCTTCTGTTATCTGCATATTATCTACTTCACAATACATGGCATTTGTTAATTGATAATTCACTGTAAGCAGAGCCTCTGGATAACATTCACTAAAAGCTTTGCTCATTACATATAAAATACCTCTTATATAAATTCTTCTTCCATCTCTTACCTGTGTATTTACTAATTCAATCTTGTCATTTTCTTTTGGAATATAATTTAAACTTTTTATTTCATTATTACTATTGCATGCAATAATTGTACCATTCTGTTTTATTTCCTTTTCATATAATTCTGCAACTGTTTTGTTATTCATATTTGTTTCATCCTTTCTTTCGTCTTTTATTCTTATTCGTTTTAGGTATGTATTATGATTATGCGTAGCTGTCTTACCACTTTAAATCATTCTATATTTAGTATAACATAAAGAGAAGATAATTTTCAACCAATTATCTTCTCAATTGTACATTACTATTTTGTTTAGTCTTTTTCTCTTAACATATCTTTCTTAGCAATTCCATCTTTGCTATAACGAATACTAATTGCCCCACCTATTGTATCTAATTCTCTTATCTTTTTCAATTCACTCTCCTTATTAGTGGTTACTTGTACTTCTATCCAATTTTTATTTTCCATAATAGAAGAAGATGTGACAAAAGTCCATTCTTTGTTCACCATTTTGGTACCAATTTTATCTTGTAATTCTGTTAAATATTCATAAGAATATTTAGCTGTTTCAAATTTTGTTTTGCTTTCTGCAATACCAAATAAAGTGCATATTTTTTGTCTGTTTTCCTTTGTATCTGCTTTTAACAGTATCACATTATTTCCTTGATTATCTACATATCTTCCTGCATAATAATCAGGATAATTTGTACTAGAATTTTCTACTGGTTCTTTTACATTAATATCTTCATCTTTTACTGTTATTCGTTCATAACTCTTACTATTGCTAATCAAAGAAGTTAAAAATTCAACTAGTTCTTCTTGTGTAATTCCATTTGTTTCAATATCATAATTCACATTTTTATAGCTAAAAATAACTAAATAACTACTTTCATATTGCGTTATTTTAAGTTCTACATCTCCTATTTTTGATATCTTCTCTACATTTAAAAAATAATAATCTCTTGCTGGTTTATTTTCTCCAAATCCTAAAGAAAGAGTAATTGTCCTTGTTTTTTCTTTGTTACCATAATAGAGCTCATAATGTTGTAATACATCATATTTTTTAGCATTATTTCCTTTTACATATATTCCATTAGCTTCAAAGTTTTCTTCAAAATCACTTGGCGTTACGGCTTCTATTGTAAATTGTAAATTCTCTGGTACCACTTTGGCATCCATCTTTCTAGCTTCTGCATCTATAAAATAATCTCCTTTTAAATCATCTGCTTTATTAATGTAAATCTCTGCTTTCAGTGTATCCTTTTCTTTCTTCAGCTCTTCTAGTTTAGCTTGACGCATTACATCATTCTCTAATTTTAGTGGCACTTTACTAATAAGAATTCCTAAACACAGTGTAAACACTGCACAACTTGCTAAAACACCATATATTATTTTTCTATTTTTTCTTTTCTGCATATATATATCCTTTCTTAGATTTGATATAGCTATCTTCTCTTTTATATTCTTTTGTATATTTTCTTTTAACTTATTCTCTTTCATAACTATACCCTCCATTCTTTAACTTCTTTTTTAATTCTTTCCTAATTCTATGAAGAACAACTTTTACTTTACTCTCTGAAAAGTTCAAATCTTTAGCAATTTCTTTTATCTTTTTATTTTCATAATAAAATGCTATAAAAATTTGATACTCGTCTATTTTTAGTAACTTTAATGCATTTTTTATCATTTCGTTTTGCTCATTTTCCTCTGCTATTGTTTCTATTGTATGAGAAATCATTAATTGTTCTTCATAATCAGTTATAGAAGATTCTAGCTTTGTCATCCTATATTTGTTTTTTATCATATTTCTAGTAATTCCTACTAAATATGGCTTTACTCGTGTGTTGTCTTTTAAATTTTGATAATTTTTCCACATTGCTAAAAATACATCAGAAACAATTTCCTCTACATCTTCTTCTGTTATTGCAATAGATTTTATATTTTTAACAACCATATAAACATAACCATAATACTCATCAAGCATTTCTTCTATATCTAGTTTAGTTCCTTTTATATACTCCTTTAAAGTAGCTTCTTCTTTCACTTTAGATTTAAATCTCCTTTTCAAGATATCTTTCATATTCATAGTAACATATTTTTTAAAAAAGTTACACATCTCGCATAAATTGCTAAAATTTGGATATATTAATATTATTGGAGGTTATGGGAAAATGAAACAAAAAAGAGCTATAGAAATATTAAAAAATAAAGAAAAGGTAGATATATTTTATGATGATCGCCCTGTATGGATACAAGAATTAAATCATGATGTTGCTACAGTAGGATTTGTAGACAATTTTGAAGAAAAAGATGTCTTTATTTCTGACTTATATGAATAATACAAAAAACTGGCGAGCTATTTTGCTCGCCAGCATTGGTATCCATATAGTTGCTGTATTATTTTCTTCCGCGCTTAGGTTGCTTTGGGTCTTCAAAAGCCCTGCACCTGTTTTTGGCGCATTGTACAGAACCTCGTTTATCTGGATATTTGCACTTGCCATCTCTTATATGGACACACAGTCCAACTTTGAATAAAGCCCTTGCACGATTCCGTTTACCTCTCGACATATGGATTCCTCCTAGAATTTTTTGGTAGCAAAATTGCTACCTTAACTTCTATTATAGCATATATAAAAAATATTGTAAAATTCTATTTCTTTAAAGTACATCTTTAATTGCTTCTGCAATAATTTTATTGATATCGGCTATCATTACATTAAACTTCACTTCTAAATCAAAGTATTCTTTAATATCCTTATTTTCAATTAAAGCTCTATACATTTCTTCTAATTTCTTTGCCTTTTCTTCATTCTTTTCCTCACCTGTATATGCCATCAATTGTATTTCATATCTTAGCTTTTCAAACTCTTCTATCTTTTGCTTTTTCTCAAGATTACTGTGTATCTCATCTTTTAGCCCTTTATATGCTTTATATTCTTCTGATTCTCTTATCTCTTGTGCTAAACGATTTGCTGTATCATATACTTGCATTGTTTTCCCTTCTTTCTTTTCTTAAGGTGTATCCCTAACCTGACAACTTTGTCAGAAAAAGGAACATCCCCAACCTGACATTATGCATAAGCATGTTTCTTCTTAAAGCTAAGTAAGTTTGTAATCTCAGTTTCATTGTTTTTAGCTTTGCTTGCTTTTTTAGCATTTTCTTGTTCAATTTCTTGTTTTTGTTTTTCTGCAACAGTTTTACAAATTGCCTTTTCATAAATATAATGTGTATCTTGTGCAATTTTGGTCCAGTTAAATTCTTCTTTTACTTTTTGTTTTGCTTTTTTAGCAACATTACTTGCTAGCTGTTGGTCATAAAGTAAAGTTAATACAGAATCTGCTATTGAATTTGGATTTCCTGCATAACTTTTCATTCCATTAATTCCATGGTCTACAATTTCATTTAGTCCTCCAACATCTGACACAACAGTTGGAACTCCTGCAAGCATTCCCTCTAAAGCCACAATACCAAATGGCTCATAAGTACTTGGAAATACTGCTACATCTGCACATTTATATATCTTTTGTACTTGCTTTGCATTCAAGTATCCTGTAAAATATACTTTATTAGAAAGTCCCATACGGTCTGCTTGAGCTCTTAATTCATCTAACATTCCACCCTTACCTGCAATAATCAATTTTGTGTCATTATATCCAGCTAAAATCTTAGGCATAGCAGAAATTAAATGTTGAATTCCTTTTTCATATACTAATCTACCTACATATAAAATAATCTTTTCGTTATCCATAGCATATTGTCTTCTGAATTCATAATCTCTTTCAATACCACTAAAATTGGTTAAATTAATACCATTAGAAACTACATTAATTTTATCAAAAGGTAGTCCAAATAGTCCCTGAACGTGTCCTTTCATAAAATTACTATTTACAATCACTTCTGTTGCTTCATAGGTTAACATCCACTCAGTATCATTAATATATCTTTGTGTTTCATCATGAACTCCTGAATTTCTTCCTGCTTCAGTAGCATGAATTGTTGCTACTAAAGGAATATTAAAAGCTTGCTTCAACATTTTTGCTGAAGTTGCTGCTAGCCAGTCATGTGCATGAATAACATCAAATTTTCCATTTTGATTGATTAATTGAGTTGCCTTTGCTGCCATATTAAAGTTTAATTGTAAAACCCATTCAATAAAATTAGTAGGATGAATCATAAAGTTTTCTACACGATATACTTCTACGCCTTTATCATTTTCATATTCTGGTAAGTCCCCTTCTTTATAAGTTACTACGGTTACTTCATGCCCATCTTTGATAAGTCTGTGTGATAAATCGTGTACAACTCTAGCTATTCCTCCTACTATTCTTGGTGGATATTCCCAGGTCAACATTAATATTTTCATCAGGTAGTCCCCTTTCTTTTCTTTTGATTTTCGCTTTTCTATTTAATTGTATTGTATACATTTTTTTGACAAAAGTAAACAGTTTTTTACAAAGTTTTTTAAATATTTTAACACAAAAAAATAGCACATTACTTTCACTTTTTGTTACTTGTAATGTACCATTATTTTTTATTATTCACCTAAGTTATATTTCATAGCCCAGTATCCTGATATTTCTTGTCCATTGAATTTAAATGCTTCTGGCACTTGATAGCCCTCTGCCACTCCTGCTCTATTTTCTCCTGTTCCTCCTGCTGTTC
>CAQZSK010000012.1 GCA_948934525.1 uncultured Clostridia bacterium | reverse complement strand
CCAAAACTAAAATCTGCCCAAACTACTGGTGGAATTTAGTTTTAAATTCAAGGAGGAATTTAAAAATACCTAAAACCCATTTACAAAAAAAGCAAAAAATGATATAAACATAGACATGTAGGAGGAACAAAATGAAAAACTTATTGAAAAAGATAAAATCCCAATATTTACACATAGCAATTATTGTATTAGGTATTGTATTTATTAGTCTTCCTATTTTTCATGAAAATTTATGGTTTGACGAAAGTTATACAGTAGGAATTGTTAGCAAAAGTTTTGATGATATTTGGACAATTGGAAGCAATGACGTACATCCAATATTATATTATTGGATTTTACATATCTTTTATTTGATTTTTGGCTCTAATATTTATATCTATCGTTTTTTCTCTATGATACCAATTGCTATTTTAAGTATTTTAGGATATACCCATATTAAAAAAGATTTTGGAGAAAAAGTAGGATTTATATTTTCCTTTCTAACACTTTTTTTACCAATTAGCTGTGTGTATTCTGGTGAAATTAGAATGTACACTTGGGCTATGCTAGTAGTCAGCATTATGTGTATTTATGCTTATAGAATTTATAGGCAAGCAGGAGTACAGACAACAAGAAAAATTAGGATAAAAAATTGGATTTTATTTGCTTTATTTAGTTTAGCTTCTTGTTATATTCATTATTATGGATTAGCAACAGCAGGTGTAATGAATGTTATTTTATTTGTTTATTTAATTATAAAAGCAGTAAAAGACCACAAAGTCAATAAAGAAAATAAGGTGTATACAGTAGATCTAAAATGTTTCACATTATCAGCTATTGTACAAATTTTATTATATTTACCATGGTTTATAGCTGCTGTTATCTTACAATTAAAAGGAATGTCTAATGGATTTTGGATTCCAAAGCCAACCATGGAAATTTTTAAGCAATTATTTATCTTTCAATTTACAGGAGACTTAGATAAGTTATATATTAGTGAAACAGTGGCTATGATTTTTGCAGGAGCAATTTCTTTGTATGCTTTATATTGTATAATAAGAACAATTAAAAAGAATAAAAAGCAAGAAATAAAGGACAGAAATGTAGCTGGTTTTTGGGCAATTGCTATTTATTTTTTAGTACTATTATGTATTTATATTATTTCACTAAAAAAGCCACTATTATATGCAAGATACTTCTTGAATTTAACTGGATTATTCATCTTCTTTTTAGCCTTTTTCATAGCACGAGGAGGCAGAAAGCTTTTGACTATGATACTTAGTATCATAATCATCATTGTATCAATGATGATTAATTCTCAATTAATCCAAATGAATTATGATGCTTCAAATGGAAAGCCTCTTGCTTATGTAAAACAAGATTTGCAAGAAAGCGATATGATTTTATTTGATAATAGGGGGAGTGGATTTGTAATTAGTATGCAATTAATAGATACTCCAAACTGTTTCTATGATAAGGAAAATTGGAATGTAGAAGCTGCCTATGCAGCTTTTGGAAAAGAGATGTTGACAATTAAAACATTAGATCCTTTGAAGGACTATAAAGGCAGAATTTGGGTAATTAGTTCAGACGATTTTAGCATATGTGATGAATTAGAGAGTTTATATGGAGAAAAGGTAAAGGAAGTAAAAAGAGAAAGCTTTTCTATTAAGTATCATAATTACAGATATACTATTGCATTAATAGAAAAGCAAGGATAAGCTTGATAGATTTGGCATACAATAGTAAAAAATGGTTATAATAAGGAGAGAAAGAGTATGCTTCTTGATAATATAGCAAATAATATAGCGAATAATTTAGTGTATAATAATGAGGATATAAAAGTATATGCTTTTATTGGCCCATCAGGAACAGGAAAAAGTTATCGTGCTCAAATGGTAGCGAGCGAAAATAATATTAATTATATTATAGATGATGGATTGTTAATTAATGAAAATGATGTTATTGCAGGGACATCAGCCAAAAAAGCACCTACTAAAATAGAAACTGTTAAAAAAGCAATATTTGTGAATGACAGTGATAGAAATGAAATGAGAAAGGCTATTAGAAAGAACAAGCCTGAATCTATTTTGATTTTAGGAACATCTGATGGAATGATAGATAAAATTACAGAAAATCTAGGACTTCCAAAACCTTGTAAAAGGATATATATTCAAGATGTGGCAACAGAAGCAGAGATGGAAACTGCAAAAAGAATTCGCACAACACAAGGGAAACATGTAATTCCAGTTCCAACTTTCGAAATAAAGAAAGATTTTTCGGGATATATTTTAGATCCTTTGCAAATATTCAAATTTAAAGGTAAAGGAACAGATCCATATATTACAGAAAAGTCTATTATTAGACCAACTTTTAGTTATTTAGGAAACTTTACGATTTCAGATGTGGTATTTCGTCAAATTGCAGAATACTTGGCCAAACGTTCAGAAGCAATTTACAAAGTAATGAGAACAAGGGTAGAAAGTACACCAGAAGGTCCAAATATCTATATGGAAGTTTCTATTAATTATGGGTATAATATTCTAGGAACTTTGCGAGAGTATAAAGAAAAAATAAAAAAAGAAATTGAAAAGTTAACTACTATGAATGTACAGCAAGTTACGATTGTAGCAAAAGGGATTCATATGCCAGAACCAGAAGAAATGAAAAAAATAGATTTTGAAGAAGAGTAAGATTTGAAAAACTAAATAAATTTAATAAATCTAGGGGAGGAACAAAAATGGCATTTGTTGTAGCAATTGATGGACCAGCAGGAACAGGAAAAGGAACGATTACAAAATTAATATCGCAAGAATTAGGATTAGTGAATATCGATACTGGTGCAATGTATCGTTGCATTGCATTAGAAGCAATAAGAAAAGGAATTACTTCCATAGAACAAGAGCAAGAAATTATTCAAATTGCACGAGAAGCAAAAATTCAAATTAATAATGAAAATGGTAATCAGCAAATTTTATTAAATGGAGAAGATGTTACACAGGAAATTAGAAGCAAAGAAGTAAGCGGATTTGTATCACCAGTTTCTTCTATTCCAAAAGTGCGTGAGATTATGGTAGATTTACAAAGAAGGTCAGCACAAGGAAAGGACGTTATTATGGAGGGAAGAGACATTACAACTGTTGTGTTTCCAGAAGCACAAGTAAAAATTTATTTAGATGCTGATGTAGAAGAAAGAGCAAAACGTAGGTTTAAAGAAAATCAAGAAAAAGGAATGGCAATGACCTATGAGGAAACATTAGAGGCAGTAAAAAAGAGAGATTACAATGATATGCATAAAAAAGTAGGTGCATTAAAAATTGCAGAAAATGCTGTTGTAGTAGATACCACTAAGATGACAATAGAAGAAGTAAAAGAAAAGGTAAAAGAAATTATTTTAGAAAGGAGAAAATAAATATGGCTATTTTATTACCAGGAGGAGCAGGATACATAGGCAGTCATACTGCTGTTGAACTTTTAAATGCAGGAAAAGAAATTGTAATTGTAGATAATTTTTCTAATAGTAAACCAGAGGTATTAGATAAAATTAAACAAATTACAGGAAAAGATTTCAAATTTTATGAATTGGACTATTTAAATGGACAAGCTTTAGAAAAAGTATTTGAGGAAAATCAAATTGAGGCTGTTATCAATTTTGCAGGTTTTAAAGCAGTAGGAGAATCTGTAAAAAAACCAATAGAGTATTACACAAATAATATAGCAGGTGCATTAACTGTATTGGATATTATGAGAAGATATAACTGCAAAAAGTTTATTTTTAGTTCATCAGCAACTGTTTACGGTGAGCCTGAAAGAATTCCTTTGACAGAAGAATGCAAAACAGGAGGTACGACCAATCCTTATGGAACTACAAAACTATTTATTGAACAAATTTTAAAAGATATTTATCAATCTGATAATGAATGGGATATTTGTATTTTAAGATATTTCAATCCAGTAGGTTCACATGAAAGTGGATTAATTGGAGAAGAACCACAAGGAATACCAAATAACTTAATGCCATATATCGTAAGAGTTGCAAATGGACAATTAAAAGAATTATCTGTATTTGGAAATGATTATGATACACCAGATGGGACAGGAGTTAGAGACTATATTCATGTAGTAGATTTGGCAAAAGGACATTTAAAAGCATTAGAAAAAATAGATAAAGAAGGAACAGGATTGTATATCTATAATTTAGGAACAGGAACAGGATATAGTGTTTTAGATATGGTAAAGGCATTTGAGAAGGCAACTGGAAAGAATGTACCATACAAAATTGTAGAGAGAAGAGCAGGAGATATTGCAACTTGCTATGCAGAAACCAAAAAAGCAAAAGAAGAATTAGGGTGGACAGCAGAGAAAACATTAGAAGATATGTGTCGAGATTCTTGGAATTATATCACAAAATAATAGTAATAAAAGTAGTAGAAAGATGGAGATGAATGAAGCAAAAGAACATCTCCATTTAAAAAGGAACGACATACCCTGAAACAGATTAAAAAGGTTGATTTTTAGCGCAATATGGTGTAAAATTTACTCGTATTATGTAATAAAAAGTTCGAAAATTAAGGGGTCAATCAAAATGAAAGAAATGATAAAGAAAAATAGAAATTTGTTACTTGTATTAGTGGACATAGTAGTCATTATTACATGCTATTTAACGTCCATTTTTTTCTTAAATGTAGAAGTAACAGATGTAAGTGTTTTAATAAGAGAAATTGCAATAGCAATTTTAGTTTATGAAATATTTTTGAATGCTTTTCAAATGTATCGAAATATGACACAATATGAAGTAGGAAAAGATTATATAAAGTATATTCTAAGTGCTTTTTTTACCATTATTATTATTTCTGTCTGTGATTTGATTTTTCATTTTCAATATTTGATTTTAAGGCTAAATGTATTATCAGGAGTATTAACTGCTGGAGTATTTGTTATGTATAGGCTAGCAGGTCGTTCTATTTTAATCAGAAAAATGGGATTTTTTGCAAAGAAAAACCAGAAAGAACAAACTAAAAAGATAAATAATTTATTAATTATTGGTGCAGGAATGGGAGCAAGAGAAATCATTATTGCTATTCAGAATTCTATGATGGACAAGTATAATATTGTGGGAATTATTGATGATGATATTAGTAAATTAAATCGATATATTATGGGAGTGAAAGTTCTAGGAAAAAGATATGATATTCCTAAGATAGTAAAAGAAAATGAAGTTGATATTATCTTTTTTGCAATTAATAAAATTGATGCGGTTTCTAGAAGAAAAATATTAGAACTATGTCAAGAAACTGGAGTAAAGACTAGAGTACTTCCAACAACTGAAGAAGTGATTAATAAGCAAGGCGCAATGAATAGTTTGAGAGATGTAGAGATCGAAGATCTGCTAGGAAGAGATGCCATTCATTTAGACAATAAAAATATTCAATCTTTAATTAAAGGAAAAACAGTGTTAGTGACTGGTGGAGGAGGCTCTATAGGTTCAGAACTTTGCAGACAAATTATGAAGTATAGCCCAGAAAAATTAGTCATTTTAGACATTTATGAAAATAACTTATATGATATTGAATTAGAATTAAAAGCAGATTACCCTAAAGCACATATTGAAGCAGTTATTGCAAGTGTACGTGATAAGGCAAGATTAGAAGAAGTATTTGAAGAGTTTAAACCAACATTAGTATTTCATGCAGCAGCTCATAAACATGTACCATTAATGGAAAATAATCCACTAGAAGCGATTAAAAATAATGTATTTGGGACATATAATGTAGTAAATTGTGCAGATAAATACCAAGTGGAAAAATTTGTACTGATTTCAACAGATAAAGCAGTTAATCCAACCAATATTATGGGAGCATCTAAAAGAGTTTGTGAGATGATAGTACAAGCTAAGAATAAAGTGAGTAAAACAGAATATGTAGCAGTAAGATTTGGAAATGTTCTAGGAAGTAATGGTTCTGTTATTCCATTATTCAAAAAACAAATAGAAAAAGGTGGACCAGTTACAGTTACCCATAAAGATATTACAAGATTCTTTATGACCATACCAGAAGCAGTACAACTTATTTTACAAGCAGTTACTTATGCTGAAGGAGGAGAAATTTTTGTATTAGACATGGGAGAACCAGTAAAGATTTATGATTTAGCAGTTAGCTTAATTAAGTTATTAGGTTATGAGCCAAATGTAGATATCCCAATACAAATTACAGGTTTAAGACCAGGAGAAAAGCTGTATGAAGAAATCTTAATGGAGGAAGAAGGACTTCAGGCAACAAAACATGATAAAATATTTGTCAGTCAACCAATGCATTTAGAAATGGTAAAGTTAGAAGAAAAACTAGATAGATTAGATAAACTAAAATATGATGAAAACTATTCAAAAAAATATATAAGAGAAGTAATGAAAGAAGTGGTTCCAACTTATAAAGATCCTAAAGAGGTGAATGAGAAAGCTTAAAAAGAAAGAAGGGAAAAAAAGTATGAGTACTAAAATGAACATTCCTTTTTCACCACCAGATGTTGGTGAAGAAGAAATTAAAGAGGTAGTGGATGCTTTACAATCAGGATGGATTACAACAGGGCCAAAAACAAAACAATTTGAAAAAGAAATAGCCCAATTAAGTCATACAGATAAAGCAGTTTGCTTAAACTCAGCAACAGCAGCGTTAGAGATGACTTTAAGAGTATTAGGAGTAGGAGAAGGTGATGAAGTTATTATTCCTAGTTATACTTATACAGCATCTGCAAGTCCTGTTGCTCATGTGGGTGCAAAAATAGTATTAGTAGAGATACAAAAAGATAGTTTTGAAATGGACTATCAAAAATTAGAACAAGCAATTACAGAAAGAACAAAAGTAATTATACCTGTTGATATAGCAGGAATAGTATGCAACTATGAAAAAATATTTGAAATAGTAGAAAAGAAAAAAAGCTTATTTCATGCAAAAAATGATATTCAAAGATTGTATAATAAGATTATAGTAGTTTCAGATAGTGCACATGGAATAGGAGCACAGAGAGATGGAAAGATGTCAGGAGAGTTAGCAGACTTTACAACATTCTCTTTCCACGCAGTTAAAAATTTAACAACAGCAGAAGGAGGTGCAGTAGTTTGGAAAAACAAAGAAGGATTAGACAATGAGTCTATTTACAAACAATATCAATTATTGTCATTACATGGTCAGACCAAAGATGCTTTGCATAAAAATAAATTAGGAAGTTGGGAATATGATATTGTTGCACCATATTACAAATGCAATATGACAGATATTATAGCAGCTATTGGACTAGCCCAAATAAAAAGGTATCCAGAACTTTTAAAAAGAAGACAAGAAATGATTAAAAAATACAATCAAGCCTTTAAGAATTTACCAATTATGTCATTAAATCACAAAGACCAAACTCATACTTCTTCAGGGCATTTATATATTTTAAGAATAAAAGGCATTACAGAAGAAGAAAGAAATGAAATAATTAGTAAAATGGCAGAAGAAGGAGTTGCTTGTAATGTACACTATAAACCACTTCCTATGTTAACAGCTTATAAGAATTTAGGATTTGATATCAAGGATTATCCAAATGCTTATGAATTTTATCAAAATGAAATTACATTACCATTATATACAAAATTGACAGATGAACAATTGAATTATATTATTGAAAAGTTCGTGAAAATTGTGGGAGAGTATACAAAATGATATTAAGAAGGTATGAAAATCTACCAGAAGATTTACAAAACGATGAAGTAAAAAGATATTATGATATTTTATCTAAAAAGAAAGTAAGCTTATTCTTAAAAAGAATATTTGATATCATAATGTCATTGATATTATTGATACTATTATCACCAGCTTTTCTCATTTTAGCGATATGGATTAAATTAGATTCTAAAGGACCAGTGTTTTACAGGCAAGAGAGAATTACAACATATGGAAAAAAGTTTAGAATTTTTAAATTTAGGACAATGATACAAGATGCTGATAAAAAGGGTAGTCTAATTACATTAGGACAAGATAGTAGAATTACCAAAATAGGTAGCAAGATACGAAAATGTAGATTAGATGAAATACCACAATTACTTAATATTCTAAAAGGTGATATGTCTTTTGTTGGAACAAGACCAGAAGTGGCTAAATATGTGGACAAGTATACAGATGAAATGAAAGTTACTTTACTAATGCCAGCAGGTGTTACTTCGAAAGCAAGTATCGAGTACAAAAACGAAGATGAAATAATGGATACTTTTTTAAATAAAGGTGAAAAAGTGGATGAGATTTATTTAGAACGTGTATTACCAGAAAAGATGAAGTATAATTTGGAATATATAGAGAAGTTTAGTTTATTAGAAGATATTAAAATTTGTGTTAAAACAATTGTATAAAAAAGGAGAACAAATGCGATTATTAAATGATATTGCATATAAAATGAGAAGATTTCCAATTTTAAAAAGGAACTTAAAAACAATATATCAATATGTTGGAAATTTATTAAGCGATAAAAAGACAATGCCAATGGATATTATTCAGATTTCTAATGACCAAGAAGAGCATTTATTTGGATATTATGACAAATGCCCATGGAACAAAGATGAAAATAGAATGATTTATTTACAAGTTTCAGATGCTTCAGAAGACGTAGCCCCAAGAAAAACGGCAAATATTATTTTAAAGGATTTAATAACAAATGAAGAAAGAGTGATAGCGACGACAAAAGCATGGAATGTACAACAGGGATGTATGTTACAATGGATGGGGCCAGATTATAATTCGAGAATTTTCTATAATGATTTTATTGATGATAAACTAAAATCTGTCATCTTGAATATAGAGAAGAATGAAAAACAAATAATCAATTATCCTATTTATACAATTGATAAAACAGGAAAATGGGGATTAACTTTAGATTTTTATAGATTGCATAGGATGCGCCCAGGGTATGGATATAGTAATAGACTGGATGAAACAGAGAGAGATTTTTTACCAAACGACTATTGTATATGGAAGGTTGATCTAGAAAAAAATGTAGCAGAAGGAATTATTACTTATCGACAATTATATGATTTAGATATGAAAGAGAGTATGCAAGGTGCAGAACATAAAGTAAACCATATTATGATTAATCCAGCAGGTAGCCGTTTTATGTTTTTGCATAGATGGATAAAAAATGGAGTGAAAAACACTAGATTGATAACCGCTGATATAGATGGAAAAAATCTTTGCAATTTATTAGATGATGGAATGACTTCACATTGTACATGGAAAAATGACGAAGCAATATTAGGATGGGCAAGAAGTAATGAATTAGGAACGCACTATTTTTTGATTCAAGATAAAACAGGAGAATGTCAGAAAGTAGCAGAAGAAAAATTGCTTACAGATGGACATCCAACTTATAGTCCAAATGGAGAATATTTTGTAACTGATACTTATCCAGACTTTAAAAGAAAACAACATCTATATATTTATAATGAAAAAGAGGAAAAGTTGATAGAAATTGCAAGTGTTTATTCTCATATAAAATATAGAGATGATTGTAGATGTGATCTGCATCCAAGATGGAGTTATTCAGGAAATAAAATATGTTTTGATGGAGCGCAAAAGAATAAGAGACAGGTGTATGTGATAGATGTAGGAGATAAGTTATGAGTGAAATATTAGTAACGGCTATGATTGTGGTAAGAAATGAAGAAAAATATATTAACATAAGTTTACCATCATTGTTAGAGCAAGATTTTCCTAAGAATAAATATGAAATACTTGTTATAGATGGAATGTCTGATGACAATACAATGGAAAATATTCATAAAATTTTGGAAAGTTATAAAGAAAGTGTAAAGGTAACTATTCTTAAAAATGAGAAGAAACTTTTAGCGCCTCGGTTGGAATATAGGAATTCAAAATGCCAAAGGAAAATATGTAATAAGAATCGATGCACATGCAAAGGCAAGTAAAGATTTTATTAGCAAAAGTATTGAAACAATGGAACAATTACCAGATGATGTTGTGTGTGTGGGAGGAAGATTAATTTCTAAATCGCTAGAAAAAGATGATGAAACAGTTAGCAAGGTGCTTTCTTCTCCATTTGGAATAGGAAATTCTAAATTTAGATATTCAGATAAACCACAATATACTGATACTGTTGCATTTGGATTGTATAAAAAGGAAATTTTTGAGAAAGTTGGATATTTTGATGAAACATTAGAACGTAATCAAGATAACAATATGCATAATAGAATTAGAAAAGCAGGATACAAATTCTATTTTAACCCAGAAATAGAATCAGAATATTATGTTAGAAACAATTTGAAAAAAATGTTAAGACAAGGTTTTTTAAATGGTAAGTGGAATATTATTGTATTTAAGCAAGATAGAAAATCTTTGTCTATTAGACACTTAATTCCTTTACTATTTGTATTAAGTATTATAATGATGACTATTTTGTCATTTATTCATAAAGTGTTTTTATATTTATTTGCTATTGAAATGTTGCTTTATGTCGTTTTAGGCTTAGTTTTTGCAGTAAAGAAAACAAAAAATATAATAGAAATGTTTAAAATGCTATTATATTTCTTTTTATTGCATATTTCGTATGGAATAGGTTCATTAATATCTATATTTTTAAGAAAGAAAGGAAATAGAAAATGAATATTTATGAAGAGTTATTAAATAGAGGGACTAAATTGTCTCTAGTAGGATTAGGATATGTGGGTATGCCTATAGCAGTTGCTTTTGCTAAGAAAATATCAGTAGTAGGATTTGATATTAATCAGAAAAAAATAGAAATGTATAAAAAAGGCGTAGACATAACAAAAGAAGTGGGGGATGAGGCACTAAAAAATACAACAGTAGAATTTACCTCAGATGAAAAAAAGTTACAAGAAGCTAGATTTCATATTGTTGCTGTGCCAACTCCAGTAAATAGTGATCATACGCCAGATTTAACCCCCGTAGAATCAGCAAGTAGAGTTTTAGGAAAAAACTTAAAAAAAGGTTCAATAGTTGTTTATGAATCAACTGTATATCCAGGAGTAACAGAAGATATATGTATTCCAATTTTAGAGAAAGAATCAGGATTAAAGTGTGGAGTGGATTTTAAAATTGGTTATTCACCAGAAAGAATTAATCCAGGTGATAAAATACATAGATTAGAAACGATTACAAAAATTGTGTCTGGAATGGATGAAGAATCATTAGAAATGATTGCAAAAACCTATGAATTAGTAGTTGAAGCAGGAGTTTATAGAGCAGAAAGTATTAAAGTAGCAGAAGCTGCTAAAGTAATTGAAAATAGCCAAAGAGATATTAATATTGCTTTTATGAATGAATTATCTATTATTTTTAATAAAATGGGAATAGATACACAGGCTGTATTAAAAGCAGCAGGAACAAAATGGAATTTTTTGAAGTTTTTCCCAGGATTAGTAGGAGGACACTGCATAGGGGTAGATCCTTATTATTTAACTTACAAAGCAGAACAATTAGGATATCATTCACAAGTTATTTTATCTGGTAGACGTATTAATGATGATATGGGAAAATATGTTGCAGAAAATGTAGTTAAAAAATTAATTAAAGCAGATAAAAGTATTAGAGGAGCAAAAGTTGCAATTTTAGGAATTACATTTAAAGAAAATTGCCCAGATACTAGAAACTCAAAAGTAGTAGATATTATCAATGAACTAAAAGAATATGAAATAGATCCAATAGTAGTTGATCCGATAGCAGATAAAGAAGAAGCAAAACATTTATATGATATTGAAGTACAAAATATGAATGCATTAAAAGGGTTAGATGCTCTTGTTATAGCGACTAGCCATGAAGAATTTAAAATAATTCCAATGGAAGATTATAATAAAATGTTCAAAGATAAGAAAGTTATTGTTGATGTAAAAGGAATTTTAGATAAGAAGCAATACACAAATTCTGGATACAATTATTGGAGATTATAAAATTAGAAAAGAAATGAAGGGATAGTAATGGGATATAAAGAGTTAATATTTGAAAAAAGCAGTGTTTTTCTAGTAACTGGTGGAGCTGGTTTTATAGGTTCAAACCTATGTGAAGCAATCTTAAACTTAGGATATAAAGTAAGATGCTTAGATAACCTATCAACAGGAAAACAAGCGAATATTGATATGTTTATGAATAATCCTAATTATGAATTTATAAAAGGAGATATTACAGATCTGGAAACATGCATGAATGCTTGCAAAGGCGTAACATATGTACTAAATCAAGCAGCATGGGGCTCTGTTCCAAGAAGTATTGAAATGCCATTATATTATGAAAAAGTAAATATTGGTGGAACTTTAAATATGATGGAAGCAGCAAGACAAAACAATGTAAAAAAATTTGTATATGCTTCTAGTTCTTCTGTATATGGGGATAGTGCTACTCTGCCAAAGGTAGAAGGAGACGAAGGCAATTTACTATCACCTTATGCACTAACCAAGAGGGTAGATGAAGAATATGCTAAGTTGTATAAAAAATTGTACCATTTAGATACTTATGGGCTAAGATATTTTAATGTGTTTGGAAGAAGGCAAGATCCAGATGGTGCCTATGCAGCAGTCATTCCAAAATTCATAAAACAATTATTGAATAATGAAAGACCAACAATTAATGGAGATGGCAAACAATCTAGAGATTTTACTTATATTGACAATGTAATAGAAGCAAATTTGAAGGCTTGCCTAGCAAGTAGTGAAGTTGCAGGAGAAGCATATAATGTTGCTTATGGTGGCAGAGAATATTTAATAGATATCTATAATGAGTTATGCAAAGCTTTAGGAAAAGATATAGAACCAATTTATGGACCAGACAGAGCAGGAGATATTAAACATTCTAATGCAAGTATAGAAAAAGCAAAAAGAAATTTAGGATATAATCCAGATTACAGCTTTGAAAATGGCATAAAACTTGCTATTGATTGGTATATAGAGAATTTGAAATAAGACAGAAGAAAAATATATATTAATATATAATCTCGAAAAGACATTGTAACTGGAGGAAGAAATGTTATTTAACTCATATATATTTATATTTGCTTTTTTGCCCATATCATTATTAGGATATTTTGGATTACATAAATTAAAGAAACATACTCTTGCAAAAGTGTTTTTATGTATCATGTCCTTGGTGTTTTATGCGTATTTTAATCTTTCATATTTAGCTATTATTGTAAGTAGTATCATAATTAACTTTTTAGGGAGCAAATATATTTTAAATAAATTTAAGCAAGGAAGAGTTAAGAAGTTACTATTTATTATATTATTATTACTAAATATAGGAATATTAGTTTATTACAAATATTTTGATTTTATTTTATTAAATATCAATACTGTATTTAAAAGCTCATTTGATGCAATGAATATATTACTACCATTAGGAATTAGCTTTTTTACATTTCAACAATTATCCTTTGTAATAGATAGTTATAAAGGAAAAAAAGTAGTAGAATATAAATTTATAGATTATGCACTTTTTGTTACATTTTTTCCACAATTAATTGCAGGACCAATTGTATTACACGATGAAATTGTGCCTCAATTTGAAGATGAAGAAAATCATAAAATCAAAACAGAAAATATGGCAAAAGGTCTTATGGCGTTTGCATTTGGTTTGGCTAAGAAGGTTTTAATAGCAGATTTATTTGGCAATGTAGTGAGTTTAGGTTTTCAAGATATAAATTCATTAAATACATTAACGGCACTTTTAACTATGTTTTCTTATACAATACAAATTTATTTTGACTTTAGTGGATATTGCGACATGGCAACAGGAATTGCTTTGATGTTTAATGTAAAATTACCAATGAATTTTAACTCGCCATATAAAGCCATAACGATCGTGGATTTTTGGAAGAGATGGCATATAACTTTAACTAGATTTTTTACAGAGTATGTATATATTCCACTTGGAGGCAATAGAAAGGGAAAAATAAGGACTTATATCAATGTATTTATTATCTTCTTATTATCTGGTATTTGGCATGGAGCTAATTATACTTTTATAGTGTGGGGAATAATGCATGGAATAGGTAACATTATTACTAGAATATTTAAAGAAAAAATAGAGAAGCAAAATATAGTTTTAATGTGGGTGATTACTTTTGTTTTTATTAACCTAACTTGGGTAATGTTTAGGGCTAATTCAGTATCAGAAGCGATATTATTTTACAAAAAATTGATATGTTTTAACTTTAATGATATGACTTTATTAACTAATATAATTGATACATTTAATATTGTGGAGATAACATGGATATATGAAATTTTACCAAATGTTAAAGCACTATTTACGAATTATCATATTTTAGTTCAAATGTTTATCATATTTGTTTTCATTGCGATATTAGGGATGAAGAATACTAATGAAAGGATAGAAAGTTTTAAACCAAATAAAAGAACTGTAGCAGTAGTTGCAATTTTAATTGTTGCTTCAATTATGTCGCTATCTCAAGTTTCAACATTTTTATATTTCAATTTTTAGATTTTTATAATATGAGGAGAAAAAATGTATAAAAGATTTTGCATACAAACAATAAGCTTAATTATTGTAATTTTAATGTCTATTCGGCATAGTAACTTGGGTAGTAGATCCGTTTTTTCAATATCATAAGCCCTTTATGAATATATATATCGTAGATGAAATGTATCAAAATCCAGGAATATTAAAAAATTTTGACTATAATACTATTATTACAGGTTCTTCAATGACAGAAAATTTTAGAGTGTCTTGGTTTGAAGATGAAAATCCAGAAACAAAAGTAGTAAAGGTACCCTATCCTGCAGGATATTCTAAGAATTATGATATTGTATTTGACTTAGCATTTGATACTCATGAAATAAAAACGGTATATTATGGAATGGATCCATTTCATATATTCATAAAAAGTAGTGATGAAACAATAAATCCATTGCCAGAGTATTTGTATGATGATATTTTATTGAATGATGTAGAGTATATATTTAATAAAGATGTATTATATAAATATACTTTATATAACATTATTTTAGGAAAACAGTATAACAATGATTTAGCCTATAATTGGAGTAGCAATCATAAGTATGGGTTAGATCAAGTACTACAAACTTATATAAGACCAAAGAAAAGTGATGAACAGCAAGCAGAAAACTATCTTATGATAAGATATGAGGAAAATATCAGGAACATAACAAAATATATAGAGCAATATCCAAATACGAAATTCAAAATATTTTTTCCACCATATAGTATTTTAGAATGGGATACGCTAATTCGAAGAGGAGAATTAAATTCAGCAGTGGCAGTAACAAAAAGAGTGATGGAAGACTTATTAAAGTATGAAAATGTAGAATTATATTATTTTCAAAATGTAGAAGAGATTGTAACAAATTTTGATAATTATAAAGACTATACACATCATAATGAAGAAATTAACTACTATATTTTTGAGAGCATATGCAAAACAGGAAGACATAGAATAACAAAGGAAAACTATAGGAAGGAAATTGAAGAAATGTACAATCTTGCTCTCAATTATGATTATAGTAAAATATTTGGAGAAGAGAGAAATATTGAAAGGAGAGAAACTAGGGAGTGAATAATAAAGTATCCATTATTGTACCAATTTACAATGTAGAGCATTATTTAGAAAAGTGTGTAGCATCTTTAGTAAATCAAACTTACGAAAATATAGAAATTTTATTAGTAGATGATTGTAGCACAGATAATAGTAGTCAAATAGCAAAGAAGATAGCAGAAAATGACTCTAGATGTTATTATATAAAAAGAGAAAAAAATGGTGGGCTTTCTGCTGCCAGAAATACAGGAATAAAAAATGCAACAGGAGATTATTTGGCATTTGTTGATAGTGATGATTGGGTTTCAGAGGATTATGTAAAACATATGATAGAATTAGCAGTAAAAGGCAGTTATGATATTGTAGTATGCGATTATATTATGGTAATCGATAAAGATGAGAAATTAGCAAATTCATTAGGTCATCTTAATGATGCTTCAAGTATTAATGAGAAAATTGCCTATATTAGAAATCATGCTTGTACAAAACTATTTAAAATGGATTTTTGGAAGAAAGAGAATTTGATGTTCCCTGAAAACATAAAGCGTGGGGAAGATATGGCAATTACGATACCATTGCTTACTAGAACAGATAAAATAGGAATTTTAAATGAAGGATTGTATTACTATTTACAAAGAAACAACTCTCTGTCCAACAACCAAATAAAGAAAATAGATTTACAATTTTATGATGAAACATTTAATTTAATGTTACAAAATAAAAATGATAAGTATGTGTTAGAAATAGAGTATCATGGAATATTAGAAATGATTTATGGAAAAACAATGTTAATGATAAAACATAAGTATTCTAACAAAGAGATAAAAAGTCATCTAAAAGAATTTGACTGTAAATTTCCAAATTGGAGGAAAAATAAATATATTACTAACACAAATTTTTTAAAGAAAATTTTTATAAAATTGGCTAGTATGAAACTAATTTTTATACTTAGAATAATGGTGGAAATGAATGAAAGAAGAAAATAAAGATAAACTGAAAATAGTAATGGATATTATGCAAGTATTACTTACAAGTGTGAGTATATTGCTTATCATTACCTTCAGAGAAAAAAGTATTACCATATCTTATATGGCAGTATTACTATTATGGTTAGCAAATTGTATATTTTGCTTAAAAAAAGTAAAAGAGAGAATCCTACTTTTACTTTTTCATGGTGCTTTTTTTGCATTTTTAATGGGTAGAGAAACTGTAAATCTATTACAAACAGGAAGTGTGGCATATGACTTTGAACTCAATATACAATTTCACATTATAATTTGTTTGTATTTATCACTTGCATCTTTAGCTTGTGGATTTAAACTAGTTGAAAAATACTTAAAAGAACAGAAAACAAAAGAAACACAACATTTATTAAAATTAGAAGTAAACAGAGAAGAACTAAGAAAAACTATCAGAAAATATGCAAAAATTATTTTTTGTATAGGATGGATTCTTAATATATTTGTAGCAATAGAACAAACTTTATATGTTGTAAATCATTCTTATTTAGAATTTGCTAAATCATTTTCATCTCAAATACCATATATAATTCGAATTATAGCAAATTTTAGGACGATTGCATTTTTTATATTCTTGGCAACTATTCCTGAAAAAAGGGTAACAAAACCAATTATATTTATGTATATAATAGAAGCAATTGGATCCTTAGCATTTGGAGATAGAGGAAATTGCATTATTAATATTTTAATTGTAATAGCCTATATTGTATTTAGACAATGGAAGAATAAAGAAGAAAAATGGATTACTAAAAAGCAAGTAATTATAATAGTGATTCTTATTCCTTTTGTGTTAGCTTTTTTAAGTGGATTTGTTTATCTTAGAGAAGGTACTGATATAGGATCATTTAATATAGCTAATCAAATTTTGAGATTTTTCAAAAGTATTGGAAATAGCGTTAATATTATAGGACATGAAAAAGCATATGAAGGTCAACTAAATGAAATAGGAACATTTTATACAATAGGAGATTTAAAGCAATATCTTATTTATAATCCTATTACTGAGAAGATATTTCATGTACAAAATATTACGTATCATACAGAAGAATATGCTTTGAGTGGGCAATCATTTATGCATACAATTTCATATTTAATTGATCCAACAAATTATATTGAGGGACACGGATATGGATCTTCTTATATTGCAGAATTGCATATAGATTTTGGGTATATTGGAGTGATTCTTGGTAATGTATTAATAGGGGCTTATATGGCAATATTCTATAAAATATATAACAAAAACTGCATTTTGACAGGTTGCCTGTTATTAAGTTATCGTATTATGTTTTTTATACCAAGAGCACCAGTAGATTATTTGATTACATATGTATTAAATTTTACTGCAATAGCTTCGATTTTAGTGATAACAGTCCTTACCATATTAGAAATAAAATATAAGAATTACAAAGCTATAAAGGAGATTAAAAATGGAGGATAAAGCTACCGACTTTATAAAGAAACTAGTAGGTTTTTCATCAGCAGCATGGATTAGTGCTGCTATTAGCTTTATCTCTACACCAATAGTTACTAGAATATTTTTACCAGAAGAAATCGGAAAGGTAAATTTGTTTATTACCTTTTTAACGTTCTTTCAAACAGTATGCATTTTAGGCTTGGACCAAGCGTATATGCGCTTCTATCATGAAGAGTTGGATGGGCTAGAAAAAGAAAAGTTGTTAAATTTATGCCTAAAAATTAATTTAGGGATGGCAGTAGTATCATCTATATTGATATTAATTTTTACAAATGTAATATCTTCCACAATTGTTGGGACAGAAAACTTAAAAATAAGTATATTTTTAATTGTTTCGACTTTTGCGAGCACAATTCTTAGAATGAACAGCATACATTCTAGAATGCAACAAAAGATTGGTTTATACTTATTTCAGTCAATTTCCATAACAATTATAGAAAAATTATCTTACATTTTGGCAGTAATAAAAGCTCCTACTCATATGAATGCAATTACTATTATTGCATTCGGATATTTAGTAGTTAGTATTATTATGCTAATAATTAATAGAAAATATATATTTGGTTCTTTGAAAAATGTTTCGAAGGAATCAATAAAGATCATTTTAAAATTTGCAATACCATATTTGCCAGTTTTATTGTTATCATGGTTAAATAATTCAATACCACAATTTTTTTTGCAACAGTTTGTAGACTATTCCTCAATTGGCATATACTCAAATGCAGTTACTATTGCTAATATTTTAACTATACTTCAGACAGGATTTTCTGTTTATTGGAGTCCATTTGCTTATGAAAATTATAAAGACAATGCCAACAGACTAAAAAAGGTTCACAGTATTATTACATTACTTATTATTTTATTAGCACTGTTTGTAGTGTTGGGACAAGACGTTATTTATATACTTTTAGGAGAAAAATATAGAGCAAGTAAATTGTTTTTTGCATTTTTATTATTTACCCCTGTATGCAATACAATAGCAGATACCACGGGAATTGGAATAATGCTTTCAAAGAAAAGTTATTTGAATATTATTACATTTATTTGCAATACTGCAGTCAATATTGGGTTATGCCTTGGTTTAATTCCAATAATAGGTGTGGATGGAGCGGCAATAGCAGCAGGTACATCAGCTATTGTAATGTTAATAGTAAGGACCTATTTAGGAAATAAATATTATAAGATTACAGATTCTTACACACACATCATTGTTTCTATTATTTCACTATATATTGTTGCATTATGTAATTTATATTTTGCAGAACAATATATTATCAAATATGGAGTAACAGTTGTAGCAATTATTACTAATTTGATAATATATAGAGAGCAAGTAATGTATTTAATAAATTTTGCAAAAATCCTTATAACTAAATTATGGAGCAAAATAAAAAGACGGAAAAGAGGAATAAAATGAAAAACGTAATATTTGTTATGCCAACAATTTCATGTGGTGGAGCAGAAAAAGCACTCATAGAGTTGTTGAATAATATGGACTATTCAACATATAAAGTAGATTTAATGCTTTTTCGAAAAGATGATATGTATTATCAAAATCAAATACCAAAAGAAGTAAATATTTTAGAAAATGATGATGCTACTAAATTGGCTTTTGATCATGTGAAACATTTGATAAAATCACCATTATTTATCAAAAAGATTAATGTAGTCTTATGTAGAATTTGGCAAACGAGTATATCAAAAATATATAAAATATTTAGGATACATAAACATTATTATGATTGGAAAACGCTAAGAAAATATGTTCCTAATCTAAAAAATGAATACGATGTGGCAATTGGATATCTAGAAGGAAATGCAATTTATTATGTAGCTGATAAAATAAATGCAAAAAAGAAAATAGGATTTTTTCATACAAACTATAAAAAAGCAGGATTTAATAAATCTTTTGATCTAGATTATTTTAGACGAATTAATTGCTTATATGCAGTATCAGAAAGTATGGCAAATGAACTGAAAGAAATAATACCAGAAATAAGCGAAAAGATTAGAGCAATGCCTAATATTTTAAATGTATCTAATATACAAATGAAAGCAAATGAAGAAATAGAATTTGATAATCAATATGAAGGCATTAGAATAATTTCAGTAGGTAACTTAAGATATGTAAAAGGGTATGATTTAGCAATTAAAAGTTGTAAAATCTTAAAAGATAAAGGATACAAGTTTAAATGGTATGTATTAGGAGAAGGAAAAGAAAGAGGAAATCTAGAGAGATTAATAAAACAAAATAATGTAGAAGATATGTTTATTTTGTTAGGATTAATCCAAAATCCATATGCCTATATAAAAAGAAGTGATATTTATGTACAACTTTCAAGATATGAAGGACTGTCCACGACTGTTCGCGAAGCAAAAATTTTGCAAAAGCCAATAGTAATTACAGATTGTCCTGGAATGAAAGAACAAATTGAAGATGGAAAGACAGGAAGCATTACAAGTTATGAACCTAGTGATATTGCTATGAAAATAGCAGAGTTAATAGATGATATAGAATTAAAAACAAAATATATTAATAATTTATATGAAGAAAGAGATAATAATTCTATTGAAGAACAAATGAAAATATTATATAATGAGTTGTAAAAGTAATGCAAAAGATTAAACGGAAGGAAGAAAAAGAAATGGAGAAACAAAATAAGAGAAATAGAAAATTAGATATATTTTTAAAAGTAGTAACATTTATTTATGTTGTAATTACACTTATATTTTATATTTCAGTAATAAAACTAGATTTATTGCCAGGAATATATGTGACTATTTTTACCATTGCTGAAATTTTCTTTACACTAGCTATGAGTATAGGAATATTAAAAGAACATAAAACTCCTAGGATAAATTTGATATGTTTAGGTATTGTTCTATTACTTTCAGTCATCTATATTTTTGTAACTAATTATACATTAGCTACAGGTGATTTTTTAGATAATGTATTTCAAGAAACAGCACAGACAGAAGAATATTATCTTGTTGTAAAAAAAGATAAACAGTATGAAAAGATAGAAGATGTAAAAAATAAAGAGGTGTATTTATTTCAAGCTCCTGATGATGCAAAGCAAGAAGTAGAAAACAAAGTGAATATTAAGTTAAGGAAACAGAATAGTTTGACTGACCTTGGAAAAAAATTAATGGGTAATAAAGTAGAAGTTATTTTTATTAGTTCAGTACAATATGATATTTTAGGAGAAGAGATAGAAAATTTTAAAAACAATACTAAAATTTTATATACAGCACAACATGAGATAAAAAAGACTGAAAAAGAGAATGATGGCTCAAGCTACAGTGTAAAGAATGGAATATTTAATGTATATATAAGTGGAATTGATACATCAGGAAGTATTACTAATGTAGCAAGGAGTGATGCCAATATTATAGCAACAATTAATACAAATACACATGAAGTATTATTAACTTCCATACCAAGAGACTATTATGTAACATTACACAGCTATGGAGCAAAAGATAAACTAACACATACAGGAATTTATGGTGTTAATGAAACTGTAAAAACAATAGAAGACTTATTAGATACAGATATTGATTACTATGTAAGAGTAAACTTTACAACTGTTATTAAGTTAGTGGATACATTAGGTGGAATTGAAGTAGAATCAGATTATAATTTTAGTACAGTAAATGATGCAAATACAAAAACATATACATTCCAAAAGGGAAAAAATCATCTTAATGGAGAAGAAGCATTAGCTTTTAGCAGAGAAAGAAATTCTTTTGCAGATGGTGATAACCAAAGGGTAAAAAACCAACAAAAAGTTATTGAGGGAATCATCAAGAAAGTATTAAATAGTAATACAATTTTGACAAAATATACAAGCATATTAAATTCCCTTGAAGGTAGTTTTCAAACAAACATTAAGCAAGAAGAAATTAGTACTTTAGTAAAAGGCCAATTAAATAATATGTCATCTTGGACTATTAAAAATAATTCATTAACTGGAACAGGTGTAAATAATCCAACCTATTCTATGGGAAGTCAGTTATTATACACGATGGTTCCAAATGCTACTTCTGTAGCAGAGGCAAAACAAAAGATTAAAGATATTATGGAAAAATAATGTTAATAGAGGATGCTAAATAAAAATAGCATCCTTTTTGTAATAAGTTGTACAAAATAAAAAAATGTGTTAAAATAGTGTGAGCAAAAAAGGAGAGAAGATGAAAAAGACAATTATTAGAATTATTTCTATGTTTATGCTATTAACTACATTTTACATTATATTTAGTTTTTCTGCACAAGATGGAATAGAATCAGGAAGTTTAAGTAACAAGGTTACAACGGTATTTGTAAATCACTTTCCATATACCAAAAATTTAAGCATAGATACACAATCAAAATTAATTGAACATGGAGAACCGATTGTTAGAAAATTAGCACATTTTTCAATTTATACAGTAGTAGGAATGTGTATTATGGCATTCCTTTGTACATTTCCTTTTAAATTAAGGACAAGATTAGGAGTAAGCTTGTTAGTGGGACTTACTTATGCAATATCAGACGAATTTCATCAAAGCTTTGTGCCACGGAAGAGGACCTTCTTGGAAAGATGTTGGAATAGATACTGCAGGAGTATTCTTAGGAATACTAATTATTTTAGCAATTGTGTCTATATATATAGCATTGAAAAAGGACAATGAAGAAAAGACAAAAATAAAACATTATATTTTTAAAAAGGCAAAGTCAATAGAATAAAGGAGAAAATGAATGAGAACAGTAATTGTATTTTTGATACGCACGTTTTGCTATATAGTATTTAGAGTAGGAAAAATAGGGAAGGAAAATGTACCAAAAACAGGAGCATATATTATGTGTGCTAATCATACATCTAATTGGGATCCTCCAATTATTGTTGCCTGTACCAATAGAAAAATGCATATTATGGCAAAAGCAGAGTTATTTAAAAATAAGTTCATCTGTTGGTTTGCTGAAAAATGCCTCGTGTTTCCAGTTAAAAGAGGTGGAAAAGATATTGAGTCTATGAAACATTCATTAAAAGTACTAAAAGATGGAGAAATGTTAATGTTATTTCCTGAAGGAACTAGAAATGGTATGAGCAAAAATGGAAAAGCACAAAATGGAGCTGCTTTTATGGCGTTAAGAACAGGAGTACCAGTTATCCCAGTAGGAATTATTGGAGACATGAAGCCATTTCATAAAGTAACCTTAAATTATGGAAAGCCATTAGACTTTAGTGAATATAAATCTAACAAGCCAGAAAAAGAGGTTTTAGAAAAGGTAAGTCAAGAGATTATGGATAATATCATTATGTTGACAAATGGAGATAAGTAGTTTATAATATTCGTGATAATAATTTTGTTAAATTAAATAATTGAATAATGAGTTAATAGTATATCTTTCGCACTTTTGAGTAGTCGAGGAACATTTACTAACAAAGTATTAGAGAGCAAAGAGAATATTTTAAAGAAATTTTTGTTAGGAACACACGCCAATGAGATGAGCGTATGAAAAAGAAGAAAGATATACTATTAACTTATATATAATATAAAAAGTATAAGGAGTAATAGGAAATGAATAATCAAAATATTAGAAACATAGCAATTATTGCACACGTAGATCACGGAAAAACAACATTAGTAGATGCGCTTTTAAGACAAAGCCATGTATTTAGAGAAAATGAACAAGTATCAGAAAGAATTATGGATTCAGGAGATATTGAAAAAGAAAGAGGAATTACAATTCTTTCTAAAAATACTTCTGTTATGTATAACAATGTAAAAATTAATATTGTAGATACACCAGGACATGCAGACTTTGGTGGAGAAGTAGAACGTGTGCTTAAAATGGTAGATGGTGTACTTTTATTAGTAGATGCTTTTGAAGGACCAATGCCACAAACAAGAGAAGTTCTAAAAAAATCTTTAGGATTAAACTTAAAACCAATTGTGGTTATTAATAAGATTGATAGACCAGGTGCAAATCCATTAAAAGTAGTAGACCAAGTACTAGAATTATTTATTGAATTAAATGCGAATGATGACCAATTAGACTTCCCAGTAGTATATGCATCAGCTAAAAATGGAATTGCTAAAATGAGTTTAGAAGAAGAAAGTGACAATGTTACTTGTATTTTTGATACCATTATTAAAAATATAAATGCTCCAGCTTGTGAACAAGAAGGAACATTACAAATGCTAGTTTCTAATATTGATTATGATGAATATTTAGGAAGACTTGCTGTAGGAAGAATTGAACGTGGAACGATTAAAGCAGGTATGGGAGTGGCTGTATGTAAAAAAGATGATAAAGTAGTACAAGGAAAACTTGCTAAACTATTTACTTATGAAGGACTAAAAAGAGTAGAAGTAGAAGAAGCAACAGCTGGTGATATTGTTTGTATTTCAGGTATTAGCGATATCAATATTGGTGAAACTATATGTGATATGAATAATCCAGAAAAGATTGATTTCGTAGATATTGATGAACCAACTGTATCTATGACATTTAGTGTTAATAATGGACCTTTAGCTGGTAAAGAAGGACAATTTATTACTTCTAGACATATTCGTGATAGATTATTTAAAGAATTAGAAAGAAATGTTAGTTTACGTGTAAAAGAAACAGAAACACCAGATAGTTTTGAAGTATGTGGACGTGGAGAATTACACTTATCAGTATTAATTGAAACTATGAGAAGAGAAGGATTTGAACTTTTAGTATCTCGTCCAAAAGTTATCATTAAAGATATTGATGGTGTAAAATCTGAACCAATGGAAAGATTAGTAGTAAATGTACCAGATGATTGTATTGGTAATGTTATTGAAAAATTAGGAAGAAGAAAAGCAGAAATGCTTAATATGGAACCAGCAGAGGCAGGACATACTAAAGTAGAGTTCAAAATTCCTGCAAGAGGGTTAATTGGATACAGAACAGAATTCTTAACAGACACTAAAGGTGAAGGAACTATGAACAGTATCTTTGATAGCTATGAACCATATAAAGGAGAAATTCAAGCAAGAACAAGAGGAGTATTAGTAGCTTTTGAACCAGGAACATCTATTACGTATGGTTTATACAATGCACAAGAAAGAGGAGAACTTTTAATTGGTGCAGGTGTAGAAGTATATGAGGGAATGATAGTAGGTGTTAACTCTAGAAATGAGGATATTTCTATCAATGTATGTAAAGAAAAACATTTAACAAATACAAGAGCTTCAGGTTCTGATGATGCCCTTCGTTTAGTACCACCACTACAAATGTCATTAGAAAAAGCAATTGAATTTATAGCAGAAGATGAATTAGTAGAAGTAACACCAAAAAATATTCGTTTAAGGAAGAAAATATTAGATAACAAAACAAGAGAAAGAATGGCAAGAAGAAGTAGTGCTGAATAAGGAATAAAGAAAATGAATAAACAAGAATTAGAAAAAGTTAAGCAAAAGGCATTAGAAGATCATATACCAATTATTATGGATGACACTTTAGAAGTTGTAGCAAGTCTCTTAAAAGAAGTACAACCTAAAAGAATATTAGAAATTGGAACAGCAGTTGGCTATTCAGCCATCTGCTTTTCAGAATATTTACAAAAAGATGGTAGAATTGATACAATAGAACGTGATGAAGAGAGAGTAAAGCAAGCAAAAGAAAATATAAAAAAGGTAGAAGTAGAAGAAAAAATTCAAATTTATCAAGGAGATGCAGTAGAGGTTCTACCAAGTTTGCAAGAAAGCTATGATATTATTTTTATTGATGCAGCAAAAGGAAAGTATCCATTTTTTTTAGCACAGGCTATAAGAATGAGCCACAAAGGGACCATAATTATAGCAGATAATGTGCTATATAAAGGATATGTTATGAGTGACTATAACAAACATAAACAACGTACAGCAGTTAGAAATTTAAGAGAATATATTGCAGAAATAATGAATAATGAGAAACTAGAAACGCAAGTTTTGGAAGTAGGAGATGGACTTGCTATTTCTAAAGTTGTATAAAAATAACCAACTACTATAGAAGTAGTTGGTTATTTTTAAGATAGATAACGTATGCAAGAAGAAATGGTATCTACAATAAAAATAGCAGAAAATATTTTAACTAAGAGAGTTTGAAAGAGATAAGGAATTTTAGATAAAACTAAATTTAACTTTTTTTCTAAAAATGGATAAATATGATTAATAAATAAAATAGCAATAATTCCCCAAGCAAAAGAATAGAAAATACTAATGCGGCCATTTAAATTCATAAATTCACCAGTATAGTCCCACCAATGCATAGAAAATAAAGCATCTAATCCAAAACCTACTATATATTCAAAAGCAGAAAAGATAATGGCTGCATATAAAAATAATTTTAAATCTTTATGTTGATATTTTTCTAAAAATAAAATAAGCATTAAAGCACCATACCCATAAATAGGACAAAGAGGACCATATAAAAAACCTCTTTTTACAAAGTGTCCTAGGGTAAATATGGCATAGATAGTCTCCATGAGCCATCCGATAAAAGCAAATATAAAGAAATATAAAATGCAGGTTTGTAATTTAGATAGTTTTTTAGTAGTTGAATGTTTCATAAGTATTCTCCTTTAATATGGCACTATAATATCAGATTCTAGAGAAAAAGTAAATATGAACAGTGAAATCTCCATTTTAACCCTCGACAAAAGACAACAAAAATTGTATAATAGATGAGATAAAAGAAATAAGAAATGGAGATAAATAATGGAAATAAAAAATAAACCAGAGTTATTAGCACCAGCAGGCTCATTTGAAAAAGCAAAAACAGCCTTTTTATATGGAGCAGATGCAGTCTATTGCGGAACAGGGACGTTATCACTAAGAAGTAGAGCAGAAGTGGATAATGATGATTTAGCCAAAACAATTGAATATGCTCATAAAATAGGTAAAAAAGTATATGCAGCTATTAATATTTATGCATGGGATACCTATTATGAAGAAATAAAAAAGCAAGCCAAAATGTTAAATGAATTAAAAGTGGATGGAATTATTGCTTCTGATGGTGGAGTTATGGAGATCTTAAAGGAATATGCACCTGATGTAGAGATTCATGTAAGTACACAAGCCAATACAGTAAGTTATCACGCTACTAACTTTTGGCATAAAAATGGAGCAAAAAGAGTTATTTTAGGGAGAGAATTGAATAAAGAGCAAATTAGAGAAATTATTAAAAATAAAAATCCAGAGATGGATGTAGAGATTTTTATTCATGGGGCTATTTGCTTTGGATATTCAGGAAGATGCTTTTTAAGTGATTTTTTAGCTAGTAGAAGTGCTAATTTAGGAGATTGCGCACAAAGCTGTAGATGGGCATATAATGTATATGTAGAAGAACATAATAATCCTGGTAATTTAATGCCAGTAGAACATGATGAAAATGGAACTTATATTTTTTCTTCAAAAGATATGTGTTTAATTAAGGAAATACCAGAAATAATTGATATGGGAGTTAATAGCTTGAAAATAGAAGGAAGACTTAAAACAGAGTATTATTTGGCTTCTGTTGTAAATGCTTATCGTAATGCGATTGATGATTATTTAAAGGATCCAGAATATTATGATTATAGGAAATACTTAAAAGAGTTAGAAAAGACAAAAACAAGAGGATTAACAACATTCTATTTTAGTGACAGAAACAATAAAGATTTTCAAGAATATGAAGGTAAACAATACAATCCAGATTATGAATTTGGTGGAAAAATATTAGAAGAAAAAGATGAAAAGTATTTAATTGAAATAAGAAATAAATTAACAGTAGGAGATACAATGGAAATTTTAATTCCAGAAGAAATTGAGCCAATAGTTTTTGCTATTCAGGATTTATGGGATAATGAAACAGGAGAAAGAATACAAACTGTTAATCCAGGAAAAGCAGGACAAACTGTTTTAATGAAATTACCAATGAAAGTAGAACAGGGATGGATTTTAAGAAGAAAGAAATAGAATAGAGAAAAATCCTATAGAAAAGAATTGATTTCTATAGGATTTTATTATATAATCCAGTTTGTTAGTTGAATTGGAGTGATATCGAAGTGGTCATAACGAGCTGCACTGGAACTGCAGTACCTTCTTTTTGGGGGCCGTGGGTTCGAATCCCACTCACTCCGCCAAAGAATGAGAACCATACAAGGTAAAAAATAGCTTGTGTGGTTTATTTTATAAATAGGAAGATAGATATGGAAAAACAAGAAAGATTAAATGAAATAGTAGAACCATTAATAAGCTGGTATCAGCAGAACAAAAGAATGCTATCATGGAGAGAAAATAAAGATGCTTATTGTATTTGGATTTCTGAGATTATGTTGCAGCAAACAAGAATAGAAGCGGTAAAAAGATATTACGAACGTTTTATGCAAGAACTACCTACAATAAAAGCGCTTGCTAATGTTTCAGAAGCAAGATTACTAAAATTGTGGGAAGGACTAGGATATTATAATAGAGCTAAAAATTTGCAAAAAGCAGCTAAAATGATAGAAGAGAATTATGGAGGAAAGATGCCTACAACTTATGCTGAACTAATCCAATTAGCTGGAATAGGAGAATATACTGCTGGGGCAATAGCTTCTATTGCATATAATGAAAGAACTCCAGCGGTGGATGGAAATGTTTTAAGAGTAATTTCAAGAGTTTTAGCTAGCGAGAAGGACGTGCTATTACCAGAGACAAAAAAAGAAATAACAAGAATGATGAAAGAACTTATGAAAAGACAGGGAGAAGACTTTCAGGCAGGAGACTTTAATGAGGGAATAATGGAGCTAGGAGAATTAATATGTCTACCTAATGGTGAACCAAATTGTAAACAATGCCCTTTGCAAAAACAATGTATTGCTTATCAAAAAGATTTAACTCAAGAACTTCCTATAAGAGAAAAAGCGATAAAAAGAAAAGAGGAATACTATACTATTTTTCTTCTAATAAGTAAGAACCATAAAATAGCAATTCGTAAAAGAGAAAAGAAAGGGGTATTACAGGGCATGTATGAATTCCCAAATTATAAGGGAAACATAGATACATTATTAGAAATAGAAAAAATACTAAGACAATGGAAACTACAAATGATAAATATAAAAAATATAGGAGAATATCAGCATATTTTTACACATATAACATGGAATATGATGGCATATAAGATAAATATAGAAAAAGAAGATGAAGAATTTATCTGGGTATCAAAAGAACAGTTAGAAAAAGAATATGCTTTGCCAACTGCATTTAAGAAGATAATAGGAAAGCAAAAAAGTGTAATATAAATTACACTTTTTTTGAATTTATTAAGTTTAGAACAGGTTCTGGTAAATAGCGAGATACGTCCCTACCATAATGGATTAATTCCATTACCATACTAGAGCTAATAAATCCAAGAACTCCAGAACGAAAATAGATAGTATCCAATCCAGAAATTTCCTCATTAATCTGGGCTAAATTTTCCTCAAAGGCATAATCTGTATCATTTCTAAGTCCACGAATGAGAAAATTGGCTTGATATTTTTGAGCAATTTCAACAGTAAGCTCTTGATAGGTAATTATCTCAACATTTTTAATATTTGCTTTTTTTAAAGTTTCTTCTATGGCGAGCTTCATTTGCTCTGTATCATAATTTCTAGTTTTATTAGTATTAATTCCAATTCCAACAACAACTTTATCAAAAATTTGACAAGAAGCTTTTATAATATGTAAATGACCATTTGTAAAAGGATCAAAACTTCCAGAATAAAATCCTATTTTCATTTTTATCACTCCTTCAATATAATAATCTTATTAGATAATATTTTCTTTGTCAATTATTTCTAAAAAAATGTATAAAATCTATTGCACTTGTCTATTATATATACTATAATTAATAAAGTTAAATATTCTCTGTTAGCTCAGTTGGTAGAGCGCTCGGCTGTTAACCGATAGGTCGTTGGTTCGAGTCCAACACAGAGAGCCATAATAAAAACCAGTTGATAAACTGGTTTTTATTACATATATTAATATTGTTTTTTGTATTCAAATCTAATTTAGAATAGGACGTTGCCAAAATAATTTTGTTATGATAAAACGAAAAATATTTGATAAAATAATTATAAATGAAGAAAAAGGAGAAATACAAGAAGATGAAATTATTGAAAAAAATAAACATAGTATTTGTTTTAATAATATTATTAATAGGAGTATTAGGCAATAAAACCGAAGCAACAATTAATTGTAATGTGAAATTAAGTGCTTCTAAGAAAGAAGTAAGCAACGAAGAAAAATTTTCTATATATGTTAGAATGACTAATATGCAAGTATCAAAAGGAATTATTGCAATAGGTGCTGTACTAGAATATGATAAAAACTCCTTAACATTAGAGGAAATAGAGGGTGAAAATAAATGGTCAGATCCAATGTATAATGATGAAACAGGAAGGCTTATTGCAGTTAAAAATCAATTTGCAACTAAAGATGAGAATGTATTTAAAATTACATTTAAGGTAAATGAAAAAGCCAAAAAAAATACTTGGGTTAAAGTAGGTAATTTTGAAATTTCAGATGGAAAAGAAGAAAAAAACGTAGGTGGCAATTCTATAACAATACCAATAAAGGGAGACAATATAGAAACAAATAATTCTACAACAAATACAACCACTACAAAGAAGCCAGCAGGAAATTCAAATAAAGAAGATTTAAATGAAAATAATGAAAGCAAAAATGAAGAGACAAATATAATTGAAGAAGATATAAATAGTAATGAAGAGGTAGAACAAGAGGAGAATAGTATAATAGGTATTTTAAAAAATGATGAAAATACTCAAAGCATAGAAGAGGAAGAAACATCAAAAGAAAATAAAAAAACTTGGGTAGATTATGCTAGATATACTGGAGAGGCAGCTATAGGTATTGGAATAGTAGCTTATGTAGGTCGTCATATTAAAAGACCTAAAAGAAGAAAAACAAGATAAAAACAAAGATATTAAAAATTTAGATGTATATTTAAAAGAAATGGAAAATATTGTCTAAAAATATTGCAAATAGAAATTACTAATGATATAATTCAAATGAATTAATTTACAAAAGAAGGAGGAAAAGAGTTATGATAGGCGTTATCTCTTTTGGAATAAGCATTATAGGTGTTATGATGTCTTTCTTTGATAATTTAAGACTACCAGCATTTATTATTGCCATTGTAGGAATTATTGTATCAGTTCTTTCTACATATTATAAAGATGGAAAAGAACTAAAAGACCCATCAAAGAAAGATTCAAGAGCATTAGAAGTAGGAGCGATTATTCTTGCAGGTGCTACTTGCATTACTTATTTTGTTAATTTATTAATTGTGTAAATTGGATAATGATTATATACTTTTATCTAAAAAGAGAGTTTAATGCTAAAGACATTACAACTCTTTTTATTTTACTTTAAATTAGTTTTATATTGTTAAAAATAAAACTAATAATTAATAGAAGAATGATGAAAAATGAATAATTTTCTAAAAAATATAAAAGGTGTGGAATATAGGAAAATCGATTTTGAAAAAAATCTTTTAATAACATAATAACAGACAATACCAAAAAGATAAAAATTGGGATGCTAAGCAAATTTTGATAACAGGCTGTTAAGAGATCAAAGTGAAGGAGAGCAAAAAATGCTCTTGTCATTCCACAAGCAGGACAAGAAATGCCAGTAACTGTTTTAAAAAGACATGTTACTGGCATAACTATTACTAAACTAAAAAAAATAATTAAAATAGATAATATTAAACCATTTTTTAGTCTATTCATAATGTATTAATCTCTTAATGGAACTCCATTACCATCTACACTGATGCTTCCTGTTAAGATTAAAATACCTTCAATTAATCCCCAAATGCTAGAAGCGAATGCTAAAAATCCACAACTTAAAATAGAAATTAATAATTGAGCTACTGCTTTTCCTGTATATCCTAAATAGAAGTTATGAACACCAAAAGCACCTAGAAAGATACCTAATAATCCAGCAGCTATTTTTGACTTAGCTTGTGGATTCATATTTCCAGTGTTTCCACTATTTACATTAACATTAATTGTTTGTCCAGTTGGTCCTTGATGAGTATTATTTGAACCAGCTACATTTTTGCAATCTTCGCAAAGTTCTTGACCATCGTCAATTGGTTTTCCACATTGTTTACAGAACATAATAGTTCCCTCCTTATTTATACTAAAGTATATAATGATTTCTGACTGCTTTAGCAATTAAGACAATCATATGCTAATTATACCTCATTTTGCATTTTTTGCAATACTTTTACGACAAATAATTGCAAAATGTGATAGAAATTTGCATATTTTAATCAATTTAACATATGTTTTACTAATAAACTTTGGTATATGTCTTGTAAAATGTATGCAAAAATGGTACAATTTAGTAGTAAATTTTATAAGTATTTTCAAAATCTTATAGAATATTTAGGAGGTAGACTATTGGAAAAAAATGAAATTTATGAATTTTTAATCAAGAAACTACCAGAGGAACAAATTAAAATAGATGAACCAATGAAAAAACATACTAACTTTAAAATTGGAGGAAATGCAGATATTTATGTTAAGGCTAAAAAAGTAGAGCAAATTCAAGCAATTTTAAAATTAGTAAATGAATATAAAATTCCTCTTACTATATTAGGAAATGGAAGCAATGTATTAGTTGGAGATAATGGAATTAGAGGAATTGTTCTTGGCATTGCAATACAAGATTTTGAAATAAAAAAAGAAAAAGATGATGCAATCATAATAGCAGGAGCAGGAGAACCATTAGGTAAGATAGCATATTCTTTAGTCAAGGAAGAAATAGCAGGCTTTGAATTTGCAGGAGGAATTCCTGGAAGCATAGGTGGAGCTATTCGTATGAATGCAGGTGCTTATGGTGGAGAAATGAAAGACTGTGTTCAAACTGTAATTTGTTTAACACGAGAAGGAGAAATAAAAGAATTATCTAATGCAGAATGTAATTTTTCCTATCGTCATAGCATTTTTTGTGATGAACCTCTTGTTATTATTCAAGTACAAATGAAATTTCCTTATGGAAAAAAAGAAGATATACAAAGTAAAATGAATGAATATGCTCAAAGTAGAAAAGAAAAACAACCACTTGAATTCCCATCAGCAGGAAGTACTTTTAAAAGAGGAACAGATTTTATTACAGCTAAGTTGATTGATGAATGTGGACTAAAAGGATATCAAGTAGGAGGCGCTCAAGTATCTACTCTACACGCAGGATTTGTAGTAAATACAGGTAATGCTACAGCAGAAAATGTAATATCTGTTATTAAATATGTGAAACAAACCGTATTTGAGAAAACAGGAAAGCAAATTGAGCTAGAATTAGAACTACTAGGAGAATTCTAAAAATATTGAATTTACATTTAGGACAAATAAAAAAATAAACATATAGATAAAGAAGCAAGAATTCAATTTAATTTAGAATAGGAAGGTTTTATATAATGAAAGGTTTTTTTAGGTGGTTTCGTTCTGGTGCCAGAATGAAGCGCTGGATATTTTTAATATTAGTAGGAATGTTAATTGCATTTTATGGAGTAGCTAAGATACTAGAAGGCGAAGGTGATGGGAGATTAGACTTTGCACCGCTTGCCCAATATGTTATATATTTTGTAGTAGGTTTTATTTTTGTTATCTTAGGTATGATTCATATGCAAAAAAGAACATTAGAAATGTTTGTACAAGAAACAGATGAAAGAGTAGATGATGACGCAAAAGTAAATAGTTTAATTTATAACAAGAAAATTTATAATCAAGGACCAAAAATTGTAGCAATTGGTGGAGGAACAGGGTTAAATTCTGTCTTGAGAGGATTAAAAAATTATACAGATAATATTACAGCTATTGTAACTGTATCAGATTATGGAGAAATTGTTCCAGAATCAAGAAGAATTTTGCAAACTATGCCATTAGATGATATTAAAGAAAGTATTGTTGCTTTGGCAAAAAACGAAGAAGAAGTAGAAAAATATATGAACTATCAGTTTGAAGAAAGAAGTTTAAAAGACCTTTCTTTAGGAGATATTTCTTTATTAGGAATGAAAAATTATATTGGAGATTTTACAAAATCAATTGCAAGAACAAATGAGGTTTTTAATATTACAGGAAAAGTATTACCAGTTACTTTTGAGCCAATTCAAATATGCGCAGAATTAGAAGATGGTTCTGTTATTGAAAGTAGAGATAAGATACCAGAAGCAGTAAGCTCTAAGACTACTAAAATTAGTAGAATTTTTATTAATCCAACTAATTGCAAAGTAGCATCTGGTGTATTAGATGCAATAAGACAAGCTGATGCTATTGTTATTGGACCAGGAAGTTTATATACTAATGTAATACCAAATTTACTAGTAAAGGGTGTTGCAAAGGCAATTAAAGAAAGTAAAGCTTTTAAAGTATATGTTAGCAATTTAATGACAGAGCCAGGACAAACTGATGCCTATACATTATCAGACCATATTAAGGCAATTATTGATCATGCAGGAAAAAATATTATTGAATATTGTATTTATGATACTGGAGAATTAGTACCAGAATATATTAGAAAATACAACATGCAAGGACAAGATTTAGTGGAAATTGATAGTGCAAAAACAAAAACATTAGGTGTTAATCTAATGCAAAGAGAGATTTCATACATACAAGATACCTATATTAGACATAATCCAGATGCTATTGCAGCATCTATTATACAACTTATTTGTGATGATTTGAAATTTAGAGACATGCAAAATGATACAAAATATGTATTGTTAAATGATAGACTAAAAACAGCGAAAAAATCTTTAAAAGAGACTGACACAAGCTTTAGAAAAGAAAAGAGAAGGCCAGAAAAAGGAGAAAGTAAATACTTCCAGAAATATAAAGATAGAATAGAAGCAATGCAAGAAGCTGAAATTAGAATGAAAGTGAAAAATGGAATGTCATTTGAAGAAGCTCAAAATTCAGTCATTAAAAAATATATTGAAAAAGAAAATGAAAAGGCAGAAATAGCAAGAAAAACAGCTGAGAATAAGAAAAAAGGAAGTAAATCAAAGTCTAGTAGTTCTTCTAGTAGAAGCAAAAATGGAACAAATGCAAAAAAGACTACAAATAGTAAAAATACGAAGACAACTAGTAAGGCAACTAATGGAAAAACTACGAGTAGAAGTAAGAGCAAAAAGGATGACAATGACTTTATTGATTTAGCAAGTAAATTATTAACCCCAAAAGGACGTAGTAAAAATCGTCATAAACAAGGTAAAAGATTAAAAACAAGTAAACATTAACGAAGGGAAGAAACATCAAAAATGATGGAGGAAGTTACAAATGAAGTATGAAAAAGAGCAATTAGCATTAGAAAACGGAATAAAGCATGATTGGATTATTACAAATGGAATAGGTGGCTATAGCAGTTCAACGATATTAGGGATTAATACCCGAAAATATCATGGACTGCTAGTTGCGCCTTTTCAAGCACCAGGAGGAAGGCATTTAATTCTTTCTAAGGTAGATGAAAGCTTTGAAAGTGGAGGAATAGAATATCCACTTTATTCTAATATTTGCAAAAACTATATTTCAGAAGGCTATAAGAATTTAGTTAGATTTGAGAAAGAGTATATTCCTATTTTTACTTATGAAGTAGATGGAGCAACTATTAAAAAATTTGTTTGTATGGATTATGGAAAAAATACAGTTTGTATTTTATATCATATTCAAAATAATGAAAAAAGAACAAAACTAACAGTTACACCAATTGTTCATTTTAGAGATTTTCATGCTACTACTCCAAACACTAATTTTACATTACAACAAGAAGTAAAAGAAAGAAAAGTAAAAGTAATTGTGAATAGACAATCTTCTAAGCCAGTGTATTTTTATGCTTCTGATGGTATTTATAGAGAACACCAAAATGATACTTTTAATAACATGTATTATGTGGAAGAAGAAAAAAGAGGATTAGATTGTGAGGAAAATTTAGCGGTTTCAGGGAGTTATGAAATAAAAATAAGAGCAAATGAAGAAAAATATGTTACTTTTATTTGTTCTCTAGAAGAAAATATAGAAGAGTTAGATGGAAGAAATTTAGTTAATCAGGAGATTATTCGTATTACAAGCGAATTATATGATTCTTATTTGTTAGATCCAAAAAGACAGTATACAGATGAATATAAAGACTTAATAAAAAATTATATAGTTGCATCAGACAATTTTGTAGTATATCGTCCATCTTTTGCGCTTTATACATTAATTGCAGGATATCCTTGGTTTTTAGACTGGGGAAGAGATAGTCTTATTTCTTTTGAAGGATTAGTATTGATTCCAAGAAGATTTAAAGTAGCTAAAGAAGTATTATTAACCTGTATTAGAGATATCAAATATGGATTGGTTCCAAATGGCTATTCAGGATATGATAGTAGACCATTATATAATAGTGTAGATGCTTCTTTATTATTATTTGAGCAAGTTAGAAAATATTTGAATTATACACATGACTATGAACTATTAAAAAGTCATTTATATGAGACTTTAAAAAAAGTAATAGAAGCTTATATCGAAGGAATTGATTTAGATGGAAATAATATTCATTTAGATAATGAGGATGGATTATTGTCTTCAGGTACACCATATATTCAAAATACTTGGATGGATGCTAAAATTGGAACAAAAGTAGTAACTCCAAGAAATGGAAAGGCAGTAGAAATAAATAGCTTATGGTATAATGCACTTCGCATTATGGCTGATTTTGCAAAGCTATATAAAGAGAAGGACTTAGAAAAAAAGTATACAGAATTAGCAAAGAAATGTAAAAAAAGTTTTGAAGAGAAATTCTATAATAAAAAAAGGAAATCTTTAGATGATTTAGTTGGAGATAATAAGATTAGGCCAAATCAGTTATTTGCAGTAGGCTTATATTATCCTGTTATTGACCCACAATCAGAAATAGCAAAACAAGTAGTCGATACAGTAACTAAAAAATTATTAACACCTTATGGTTTAAAGACTTTAGCTAAAGGAGAAGCAGGGTATCGAGAAATATATGAAGGAGATGTTATAAAAAGAGACATGTCTTATCATCAAGGAATTACTTGGCCTTGGCTATTGGGAATTTATGTGGACAGCTTAATAGCAGTAATGAAAGCTGAAAAAAATAAAACGAAGAAAAAAGAATATCAGGAGCAATATGAAAAACTAGTACAGCAAATAGAAAAAACATTTACAAAAGAAATGTATGAAAGGTCAACTTGTCGGAAGCATTAGTGAAATATATGACTCTAGTAAACCATATGAAGCAAAAGGATGCTTTGCACAAGGGTGGTCTGTTGCAGAAATATTTAGAATTATTATTAATTATCATAATAAATAAAGAAGGAAAAGTAGAATGAGAATACTAGGAATTGACCCAGGATTTGCTATTACAGGATATAGTATTATAGATTATGTAGGAAATAAGTTCAAGTTAATCACTTCAGGAGCAGTACTTACCAAAGCTGGTGAATCTTTTCCACAAAGATTATTGAAGTTAAATAATGAATTGGAGGAAATTATTGATACTTATAAGCCAGATGCCATTTCAGTTGAAGAATTGTTTTTCAATAATAATGCCAAAACTGCTATTAATGTAGCACAAGCAAGAGGAGTAATTTTAGTAGTAGGCTGTAGAAAAGGAATTGCAACTTATGAATATACTCCACTTCAAATTAAACAAGCAGTAGTAGGTTATGGAAGAGCAGATAAAATACAAGTCCAAAGAATGGTAAAAGCAATTTTAGGAGTAGATAATTTGCCAAAATTGGATGATACCACTGACAGTATGGCAGCAGCAATTTGTCATGCACATTCAGCAAAATTTGCTGCAAAACTATAAATGTCGCACTTAGGGACGTTAGTTTGTGCGACATCTGTCCCTAACTGCGACAAAAGGAGCAAAGAATATGATATACTTGTTTTTTGGTGAAGAGAGATATCTATTAGAAACAAGGGTAAAGAAAATAAAAAAAGATTTTGGAGAATTGGTGCAGGGAATTAACTACATTCAAATCGATGATACAAATGTAGAAGAGTTGATATCTGACTTAGAGACTCCAGCTTTTGGTTTTCCTAAAAAATTGATTATAGCAAAGAATACAGGACTTTTTAAAAAAGAAAAAAAGACAGCTAGTAAATCAAAAACTTCAAAAGAAGGAAAGGAAACAAAAAAGAAAAAGGCTGTATCACAGGAAAAATTACCTTTGTCGGAAAAAATAGCAAACTATATTCAAGATAATGAACAAGAACTGAAAGAAACAATAGAGCTTGTTTTTATAGAAGAGGAGTCAGAAAAAAATACTTTATATCAAATGATAGAGCAAACAGGAGAAGTAAAGGAATTTGCACTTTTAAAATTGCCAGAATTGGTAGCCAATTTAAAGAAATTAGTAAGTGCTTATCAAGTAACTTTAGATGACAATACAGCAAAATATTTAGTAGAATCTTGTGGAACTAGTATGCAAGATCTAATTAATGAAGTTAGAAAATTAATTGAATATAAGGGAACAGGTGGAATAATTACAAAGGAAGATATTGACAAGCTTTGTATTAAACAAATACAAGCAGTTATTTTTGACTTGACAGATAATTTAGGTAAAAAGGAAACACGGAAAAGCATTAGAAGTATATCGAGGGCTGCTTGCTAACAAAGAACCAATACAAAGAATTTTGGTAACATTATATAATCATTTTAAAAAGTTATATATTATAAAAATAGCAGAAAGATATCATCAGGATGTGGCTACTAGTATGAACTTAAAACCTAATCAAATGTTTTTAGTAACAAAATATAAAACACAAGCAAGATACTTTGAAGAACTAGACTTACGAAAATTATTAGATGAAATTATTAATTTAGATGCAAATTATAAAATAGGATTAATTGATTTAGAACTTGGTCTAGAAGCAATTCTATGTAGATATTGTTCAAAATAATAGAGAAATTCAGAAGATATTTATTTATGAATATTTTCTGAATTTCTCTATTTATATATATTAATTGTCAGAATGGGCTTTTATAGAACGAAGAATTTCATAGCATAAGTCCAGAGAACTATCAGGTAAATGGTTTACAATACGAATGATTTTTTTACTAGTATCATTATGTCCATGTTCGCCAAATAAAAGATAGTCAGCAGAACAACCAGTATAGTCGCAAATAGCAATTAATGTATTCATTCCAATAGACTTATTTCCTAATTCTAATTGAGCTAAATAAGATTCAGAGATATTTACTTTTTCAGAAAACATATTTCTACTCATATGTAATTCTTCACGAATTCCTCTAATTCGATTTCCAACTTCTAAATCATTTTTCATTTCTTCTCTCTCTTTCCTTAAAATATTTATAAAATTCGACAATTTAATTATATACACTTAAATCAAAACAAGAAATATACTATAAGGGTAATAAAAACAATACCTATGAGTAAACGGCATGTCGAATAATGTCATACGTTTTTTCTTGTAAAAGGAGAGAAAGAAGGCTATAATGAAAGTGTTATATTTATAATCAAAAAATTTAATTCACAAAATAGTTTAAATTCTATTAAATTATTTCTTAAAAATATCGGAAATAAAGCAGTATAAAACAAAAAGTTATTGACATAATAGAAATAAAGCATTAAACACAAGAAGAAAGGAGGGAAAAGATGGAACAAGAGAGAAAAGAGGATATAATAGACAAGATATATTGCATTAGACAAGAAGATATAGAAGCAGAAAGCAGTAAACATAGAAATGAATTAAAGACCAAATTGAATACAGTTCAACTAGAAGAAATTAAAGAGGAAATAGAAAATAAATTAGTTGAGAAAGAAAGTAATGATAAAAAGAAAATTATTCAACAAATAGAAAAACTAATTGAAAACTATGAAATACAAATTAGTTACTATAGTGAAAAGAACTACAAGCAAGGATTTAAAGATGGTTTGAGATTGTATAACCAGTGTATAAAAGAAGAGTAAGGTGGTATTTTATGATAAACTTTAGAACTGATCTAGCCGTGGAAAGACGTGATTTATATCGCAAGGCAAATAATGTTGCAAATGAAATTAATGGTTTAGAAACAGAAGAAGAAAATATAGAAGAGGCAATTAAAATTACAAGAGTAAAGGTACTAAATGCAGAGGGCGAGCAAGCAATTGGAAAAAAACAAGGAAACTATATTACAATAGACATTAAGAATTTGAAAATAGCAGGAGAGGAAGAAATACAAAAAGCTTCAGAAGCAGTTACTCAGGAATTAAAAACACTTATTACAAATTTAATTCAACCACAAGAGGATATTTTGGTAGTAGGACTTGGAAACCTATATGTTACACCAGATGCTTTAGGACCAAAAGTAATACAGGATATTGACATTACAAGACATTTGCTCACATATATGCCAGAAGTACTAGAACAAGGGACAAGACCAGTGAGTGCAGTTTCGCCAGGTGTTTTAGGAACTACAGGAATAGAGACATTAGAAATATTAAAAGGGATTGTAGATAATGTACATCCAAAGTTATTAATTGTAATAGATGCCTTAGCTTCTAGAAGTATTGAAAGAATTAGTAGTACAGTGCAAATTGCAGATACTGGTATTGTACCAGGTGCAGGAGTAGGGAATCAAAGAAAGGAATTAACTATAGAGACATTAGGTATACCTGTTATTGCAATAGGTGTTCCAACAGTTGTAGAAGCAGCAACAATAGCAGCAGATAGCTTAAATCTATTTATTCAAAAATTGCAAGAAGAAGCTCATTCAAATGAATTCCTAAATCAGTTACAAGAAGAGGATAAATATCAAATGATTAAAGAAGTATTGCAACCAGCAGATTATAACTTCATTGTAACACCAAAAGAAATTGATGACTTAATAGAAAATATGTCTAGTGTAGTAGCAAGAGGGATTAACTTTGCTACACAAAAATAGATAGTAGACAGCTACTATCTAAATATAAAGTATAAAATAAATAGATGAGCAGGGTAGAAAAGGTAAAAAAGGTGTTTTACTTTTATACCTTGCTTTTTATTATATAAGCAAATAAAAATAATTGGTAATATTGTAAAAATTGCTAATCCAATATACCAAGGATTAAAGCCATATAGAATACACGAAATTCCATATTTTAATATGCAAGCTGTAATAAAAGAAATAATCATAGCCAATCTATCATTTCTAAATAAGTAAAAAAGAAAAATAACAGCAATTCCAAAAAAGCCATAATCAAAGTGACAGATTTGTGAAAAAGTTCCTAATAAAAATACTATAATAAGACCTAATACTTGTTTGAGATAGATATTAAATTTTTCAAAGCTAGTTACTTTATCGTAAAGAAAGATAGCTAACAATCCAACTAATAAAGTGAAGAATATGTTTAAAGTAAAACCTTTTGTATAAAGAGAATAAAATTGCATAAATGGTAACTGGGAAATTAATGCAAACAAAAATAGTCTTAAGCAATATTTCTTAAGATTTTTTGTATGAAGATATCCTTCCGAAACTTGAAATGCAAAAATAGGGAAAGCAATTCTTCCGATTAAATTCATTGGACTTACATGTTTTATCCATGCGTCACCTAAATGGTCTATTAACATAGTAGTAATTGCAATTAATTTCAAAATAAAACTTGTCATAAGAGAAGTATATAAAATGGGAAAGAAAATTGCAATATATGTATAGGAAAATTTAATAGTTTGTTGTATAATTTTTCTAAGTTTTACAATTAAAAATAGGAGATGAAATGATGAAGTTTTATATTGGAAGTGGATTGAAAAATTGCGAATTAGTTAATTACTATTCAAAGATGTTAGAAGAGAATGGTTGGAAGCATACTTATAATTGGGCAAAAAATTTCAAAGGCAATGAAACTATTGAAGATTTGATAGAGTATTCTAAATTAGAACAGGATGGAATTAAGGAAGCTGACGTTATCATTATATTATTACCAGCAGGAAGAGGAACTCATATTGAATTAGGGATGGCATTAGCATTAAATAAAAAAATATTTTTATGTTCTGCTACTGAAGAGGAATTTGGTATTGAAAATACAGTAAACTTTTATCAATTACCTAGCATGGTTAGATTAGTTGGAACAGCAGATGAAAATATAAGAGAGATAATAAAATGAAAAGATTAAAATAAGATAGTATCACTAATAAAAGAAATGTATACTTGACATAAAATATATAAAATTATATAATTATTTTAATCGTTATTTTTTCATTGAAACGATTAAGTTAATTGATCAGATGCACACAGTCAAAAAAGAAAGGATGAAATGCATGAAACGGAAAACAACACTTTTAATAGCACTTATTATTTGCTTTATAGGAGTATTCCTCCTTGTTGGATGTTCATCAACTAAAAATGAAGAAAATCCAACAGAAAAAACAAATACGCTAGAAAACGATGCAGAAACTTCAGAGCCACAAGTATCTACTATAAGAAGTGAGTTAGATTTATTATTGGCATTATATGGTAATAATGGTAGAAATCCTTTGTCACATGGGGAAGTTTATTATTTAACAATAAGTTATAATTATCCTCTGTTTTCTACTTCATCAAGCGATTCTGATTTTAGTAACCAGTTTGATAACTATTTACGCCAAGTAAGGGAACGAGCTATTTGTGAAAACGAGGTTGATTTTTTATATGAAAGCCTTATAAGAAGTCTAGTATGGGACTATAAAAATTATGGCAAAAATCTTACTGAGCAACAATGTGAAGATATTGTGTCATTAATCAGGCTTTGTGAAAAGCAATTAGAAACAAGTGCCATCACACTTTCTAAAGCTGATAATGGTACAACAAAATTTACAGAATCAGAGACGCAAAAAGAATTGCAAAGTATTCTTAAAGAACGTGGGTATGTAAAATATTCTGATGAAGAGATTTTCTTTTTGTCAAAAAATTATAATATTCCAGTAATATTAAGCTATGAATTCGATGATGGTTATTTAATCATAATGGAAGAATTGGCCGAAGAAAAAGATAAATCAGATATTTACTATGAATATATAGTAGATAAATTAATCTGGGCATACGATGATTATAAGGATAGGCTTTCAGAGAACCAGTGTAAAAAAATTTTAAGTATTATAAAATTATGTCAGCAACAGCTAGGAATAACACTTTGAAGTTATTACGAAAATTAGTTAAGGTGTGCATCAAAAAACTTAAAAGACCAGAATGATTTTTCTGGTCTTTTAACATCATATTAGTGAAAAAAATTGATAATTTTTTATTATATAAGTTAATTACCTTTATTTTGTATCGTTTTGATTTCTGACTAAATGTAATATTCTAATTCTTGCTTCATAAAATTACCTGTTTGAAAACTTTTCATGGTTCAAGGACTATAACTCTGTCATAAGTCCTAACCATCTACCTATTCCATTAGTTCAAACAGATATGTCGTTGGAGCGTTTTAGGAGGTTATTTACGAAAAATATGCCTATAATTTCATATTTGTAATTAAAATATTGAAAAATTTTACAATTGACATAAAATTGACTTTTGACTAGAAATTTGGTAAAATATAGATAGTTAAAAGTTGTAAACCTAAAAAGTTTTTGTTTTAATTCTTGGAGGGTTTACCCTCTGAGATACTATCAAGGAGGAATAGAAAATGACTGAAAACACAATAATAACAACTTCAATGGAACAACAGTTACTTTCGAAAGAAGCAATAAGTTTACCACCTAAAGAACGGTTAGGCTTATTGCTAAAAGTAAAAAGGTATCCCATAGTAAGAAAAAAGACATCAGCTAAAGGACAGATAGAAGAG
>CAQZSK010000011.1 GCA_948934525.1 uncultured Clostridia bacterium | reverse complement strand
ATCCAAAACTAAAATCTGCCCAAACTACTGGTGGAATTTAGTTTTAAATTCAAGGTTTATTATGGAAATATCAATAAAAAGCTATGAAAATATTGAAAATTGTGATATAAGTATATTTAGTATATAAATAATGAGGTGATAAATTATGAGAGAGTTGGCAATTGCAATTCAAAATGAAAACGAAAATGTGAGTATAATGGAAACAATTGAATCTATAAATAATGCAGGATTTAAAAATGTATTTGTACAATGGTATAATGAAGATTGGAAATATAGTCAAGAAGAACAAGTGAAAAAATGCGAAGAATTAGGTCTTAATATTCTGTTTGCCCATTTGGGATACCAAAATATTAATGCAATATGGAAAAAAGGAATTGAAGGAGATAATCTTATTGAAAGATATAAGAAAGATATTAAAGATTGTAAAGAAAACGGAATACCTATGGTAGTAATGCATCTTACAAGTAAATCAAAAGCACCTATGTATAGTGAAGTCGGATTAGATAGAATAAGAAAAATAACAGAATATGCAAAAAAATTAGATATGAAAGTTGCTTTTGAAAATACAAAAATAAAAGGTTACTTAGAATATGTATTAGAAAATATAAAAGATGATAATGTAGGTATATGTTTTGATGCAGGACATTATCATGTACATTTTAATGATGAATTTAATTTTGAATTTTTCAAAGATAGAATATTTGCTATACACTTGCATGATAATGACAAATCAGATGATTTGCATTTAATGCCATTTGATGGGACTATTGATTGGAAATATGTCATGAATAAATTAGAAGAATGTAATTATGATGGAACAATTACAATGGAATTGTGTTATAGATATGATTATTTAAATCTTCCATTAGATGAATTTTATAAAATTGGTTATGAAAGAGGTGAAAAATTAGCAAAAATTCTTTTATAAATAACGAGGAGTGAATTAAAATGGAAAAAATCACAATGTTAGGAACAGGTCATGCAATGACATTAGATTGTTACAATACTTGTTTTACACTACAAAATAACAAAGGTGAATATATATTAGTAGATACAGGTGGAGGATTGCAAATAATAAAGCAATTGAGAGATGCTAATATAGATTTTAGAAAAATACATAATATTATTTTATCACATAAACATACAGATCATATATTAGGACTATTTTGGATAATAAGATATTCAGCAAGATTTTTTAATAGCGACAATTATAATGGAAATCTTAATATTTATGTACATAAAGAATTAGAAAGTACATTAAGAAAAATAATATTTGAATTATTATCTAAAAAATATACAAATTTAATAGACAATAGAATTATATTTCATATAGTAGAAGATAAGGAAGAAAAAAGAATATTAGACTATAATATTAAATTTTTAGATGTTCACGCTAAAAAAGAAAAACAATTTGGATTTAGGACAACTTTAGAAAACGGAAAAACAATTGTATTTTTAGGAGATGAAACATTTGACGAAAAATTAAGAGAAGAAGTAAAAGATGTTGACTGGCTATTACATGAAGCTATGTGTATGGATTCAGAAGCAGAAAAATATAAACCTTATGAAAAAATGCATTCAACTGTAAAAACGGCTTCAAAAATTGCAAATAGTTTAAATGTTAAGAATTTAATTTTATATCATTCAAATGATAATGATTTAAAAAATAGAAAAAGATTATATTCAGAAGAAGCAAGAGAATATTTTAATGGAAATATATATGTTCCAGACGATTTAGAAATAATTGATTTATAGGAGAAATTACAATGGTAGTAATAGCAGGTTGTTTAATAGTAAGAGATGGCAAAATATTAATGGTAAAAGAAGCAAAAAAGAAATGTTATGGACAATGGAATTTTCCAGCAGGACATGTAGATGAAAATGAATTAATAACAGATGCAGCAATTAGAGAGGCTTATGAGGAAACAGGGTGTAAGGTAAAATTAACAGGAGTATTGCCAATAAGTACAGTATATTTGAAAGAAAAAGAAACAGCAATAATTATAAAATTCACAGCAGATATTATTAAAGAAAATATAAAATTTGATACAGAAGAAATATTAGATGTGCAATGGTTAGATTTAGAAAAAGTAAAAAATATGACAGAGCAAGAACTAAGAGGGTACGATACAGCTCTTAAAGATATAAAAAACTTTGAAGAAAAAAAGATATATCCATTAGAAATTTTTGATAATACCAAATATGCTAGATAAATTGGAGTAAGATATAAGTACAATATAAATTATCAGATTGGTAGGAGATGATGTAAAGAATGCGAGAGTTAGATAAAAACAAAAACTATACTAATCAAAGTTTTGAAGATATAAAACATATTGATGAAAATGGAATTGAATATTGGTATGCAAGAGAATTAATGAAAGTTTTAAGCTATAAAGATTGGAGATATTTTGATGCAGTAATTGAAAAAGCAAAGATAGCTTGTCAAAACTCTGAAATAACTGACATTGACCATTTCGTTGTTGACAACAAAATGGTTGAAATAGGTTCTGGTGCGAAAAGAGAACAAAAGGATTATAAATTAACACGATATGCTTGCTATCTTATAGCTCAAAATGCAAATCCAAGATTAAAAATTGTAGCTCTTGCACAAACATATTTTGCAATTCAAACTAGAAAACAAGAGATTAGCGAAAAAGAATATAGTTCATTAACAGAAGATGAAAAGAGATTTTATCAAAGAAACTTAACAAAGAAAGGCAATTATTCACTTAATCAAACTGCTAAAAATGCAGGAGTTAAAAATTTTGATAAGTTTCATAATTTTGGGTATAAAGGTTTATACAATGGAGAAACGGCAGATGATATTGCTAAAAGAAAAGGATTGAGATACAGAGAAGATATTTTAGATAATATGGGAAGTGATGAACTTATAGCAAATTTATTTAGAATATCTCAAACAGAACAAAAATTAAAAAGAGATAATATACAAAGTGAAAAAGAAGCTAATAAGGCTCATTATGAAGTTGGTTCAAAAATAAGAAAAACAATAAAAGAACTTGGAGGAACTATGCCTGAAGAATTGCCTACCCCTAAAAAGAGTTTGAAACAATTGGAAAAAGAAAATAAGAAGAGTTTAAAGAAAAAGTAAAATAAATAAAGGAAAAGAGGTAGTAAGATGAGTGCAAATGATTATTTCAAAAATGATGAATATTGGGCTAATCATATAAATAAAGATTTAGAAGAAGATTTATGGATAGAGGAGTATAAGACATACCTTAATTCAAAAGGTAAATGTCTAGATTTAGGATGTGGAATTGGACAATTTTCAAAACAACTTATTAAGTATGGGTATGATGTAATATCAGCTGATATATCAGATATAGCTTTAAACAAAGTTAAAGGATTTAATGAAAATATAGTGAAATTAGATATGAGAGATAAATTGCCTTTTCAAGATAATGAATTTGACTTAGTATTTGCAAATTTATCTATTCATTATTTTTCTGATGAAGATACTAGAAAGTTAATGCTAGAAATAAAAAGAATTTTAAAAGAAGATGGATTATTTATTGGGAGTGTTAATGGAATTGAAGGATTAAAAGTAATAGGAAACGAAATCAAAGAAATCGAATATCATTTTTATGAGTATAAAGATAAACTAATAAGATTATTTGATATTAATGATATAAAAAAATATTTAGCTGATTTTAATATTATAAAAATAGATGAGAGAGAAACTATAAGATTCAAACATAAAAAGAATTATATAGTATTTATTGCAAAAAAATAAACTAAAAGTATTGCCAAATTTAAAAATTTATGTTAAATTAAAAACATAGTAATAGACAAAAAAATACCGATGTGGGTATACATATCTTTGAAACTATTGCTATAACTAATTTTGAAACGGATAATAGAGTACTTTTGTGTAAGGTATTTTTCGCATACGTCCTTCGCTAAGGCACCAAAAGCAAGTCTTTAAGACTTGCTTTTAAAATATCAGCAAAAAAACAAATGTTTTATAAGGAGAGGAAAATGGAATTCATTAATAACAAAAGTCAAGGAAATTTTGGATTAGGAATTGCTATTGCATATTTTACAACAAATGGATACACAGTATCTATTCCATTAAATGATACACAAGATTATGATTTAATAATTGAAAAAAATAATATTTTAGAAACTGTACAGGTAAAAACGACAGGTTGTAAAACAAGATATGGAAATTATCAAGTGGCATTAAAAAGCTGTGGAGGAACAAAAGGAACTACCTATAAAACCGTTAAAGATACGAAAATTGACTTGCTTTTTATTGTAGCTACTGATTTAACGATATATATTATACCAAGAGAAGAAATAAAGAATACAAGTACATTGAATTTATGTAGTAATTATGAAAAATATAAAATAAAAAGGGCGGGTTAAAAATGGATAGACAAAACAAACCCAAGTATCAGGACAAAATTGATACTTGGGTTTTGTTTAAGATAAAAAATTATTTAAACCACAATAGTTTCTTTACAAATTTGCTTATTAACTTTTGGATAAGGTGTCATATCATCAGTTCGATATAATAAATAATCAATACTAGTATGATAAAAATCAGCTAATTTTGCTAATAGTTCTAAAGGAATATTTCTCTTATTTAGCTCATAATAAGAATAAGCAACTTGTGAAATATTTAAAAACTTACTAAGCTCTCTTTGAGTAAGGTCATGGTCTTCCCTTAAATCTTTAATACGAGTTTTCATATGATATTTCCCTTTCTTTTCCCCCGAAAAAATGACATTAAAATATTATTAAAAAAATTATAGTATATAACAAAATGTTATTGCTAAAATCAAAACAAATCGTTATAAAGAATATAAGAAAACTCTTTTGGTGTATAAGAAATTATAAAAGAAGATAGAATAGAAGAGAGAGTAAAAAGAGAAATATTGCTTTTTAGAAAAGATGTGGTACAATAGAAAACATAAAAGTCGAAACTATGGAAATCATATAGGAGAGGGATAAATGAAAAAAATAGAGAAAAAGATAGAGTCAAAATGTGATAAATTACCTTTGACAGTGACAATTATGTTGCCAGAAGATACAGCAATTAAAGGAATTGTACAAATATCACATGGTATGGCAGAACACAAAGAACGTTACTATCCATTTATGGAGTTTTTAACAAATAACGGATATATAGCTGTTATACATGACCATAGAGGACATGGAGATAGTGTAAAAAAAGAAGATGATTTAGGATATTTTTATGATAAAACAGCAAGTTATATTGTAGAAGACTTACAGCAAATAACACAAGAAATAAAGAAAGAATATTCAGATTTACCAATTTATCTTTTTGGACATAGTATGGGATCTTTGGTAGTAAGATGTTATTTAAAACAATATGATAATGAAATTGATAAATTAATAGTTTGTGGGTCTCCTAGTAAGAATATAGGGGCAGGTTTTGGAATTTTACTTGCAAAGATAATAGAAAAGTTTAAAGGTGATAGATATAGAAGTAAACTAATGCAAAAACTTACTTTTTCTTCTTATCCAAAGAAATTTAAAAAAGAAAAGAGAGATGAAAACTGTTGGATTAGTAGTGAAAAAGGAAACAAAAAGGAATATAACAAAGATAAAAAATGTGGCTATATTTTTACGTTGAATGGCTTTCAAAATTTATATAAATTAGTTCAGAAAACATATTCTAATAAAGAATGGGGAAAGCAAAATCTGGATTTGCCAATTTTCTTTATTGCAGGGGATGAAGATCCTGTCATTGGAAGTTTGCAAAAATGGATAAATGCATATGAATTTTTGGAAAAAGAGATTGGATACAAAAATATGTCACATAAATTATATAAAGGAAAAAGACATGAATTATTAAATGAAGATATTAAAGAAAAAGTATATTATGATATTTTAGATTGGATAGAACAATAAATGTCACACTTGGGGACAGATGTCGCACAAACTAGCGTCCCCAAGTGCGACATTTTATTTTTTAGGTAATTTAAAATCTTCTTGCTGTTTAATTAATTCATCTGCTTGTTCTTGAGAAATATATTTGTTTTCTACCATAGTAGAAATAACCTTTCTTTGTCTATTTAAGGCTAAGTCCATACTAATAGTAGGAGCATAGGCACTAGGTGCATTTGGAATACCTGCCATCATAGTACTATCAAACAGACTTAAATCTGTAGCATCTTTTTTTAAATATCCTTGACTTGCTTCTTGAATACCATAATAACCATCACCAAAGTAAATAGTATTTACATATAATTCTAAAACGACATCTTTACCATAGTTTTTTTCTAAATCATTTGCCATAAAAACTTCAGCAACTTTACGATGAGCTGCGTTTTCATCAGGAGAGATAAAGTATAAATTTTTGGCAACTTGTTGTGCAATAGTGCTACCACCTTCAAGAAATTGTTGATTTTTAAGGTTGGTATAAACAGCTCTTGAAATACCAATTAAGTCAATAGGCCCATGATTGTAATAACGCCTATCTTCAACAGAAATAACGGCATCTTTGTAATCTTTAGGTAAGTCTTCTAATTTAATATAGTTTTCATCTTTTTGAATCTTGTCCACTTTATCAGAAAGACTAATTGTATTTAAAGCATCTTTATATAGCTGATGACCATTGTAAACAAAAATACCTCCAACAATACCAACAGCGATTAAAATAACTAATAAAATTCTTAAAATCCACTTTTTCATTATCTATTTTCCCATCAGTTTATAAAACTAATATTTTCCTTTCATAAATTTTGCTATTTTGTATAAATTTATTATACAGTTTTTATGCTAAAAAAGCTATTAAAATTTTATTAATTTTATAGCATATAAATAGTAAAGACCTGTTTACAAGAAACAGGAAATATGATTTAATATGGAAAGATCAAAATAAAAAGGAGGAAATTTAAAGATGAAGGCAAAAACATTAAAACTCATCATAGCTATGTTAATTATGATATTACTTAGTATGAGTTTTACAGTAAAGGCAGAAGGAACAGAAAAATCAACAGGACAATTCAATGTGCAAATCAACTTAAGACTTCCAACGGAAAGTAACAAGCCAATTGTTACAATGCAAAAGATAGGAACACAGTTAAAAGTAGAAGCAGCAGAAGTCTCAGGAGATAGTGAGGCATTGTATTATCACTTCGAAAAGTTAGAAGTAGGAAACTATGAACTAGTAATTCAGGGAACTGGATATGTGACTTACAAGCAACAAGTAGAAGTAAAAAATGAATTAGCAGAACTTAAATTAACCAATGGTCATAACACAGAGAATGTAGGGCAAGCAACTGAAAAAGTAGGGGTTATTGGTTTAGGGGATGTTAATGGAGATGGAAACATCAATGAACAAGACCAAAAATTGATGATTCAAAAAATTGAATCAGGTACATATGACAAAAAGTATGACTTAAATGGTGACAAAAAATTAAATATTATAGACTTATCTTATATCACCTTCAATCAAAATGAAAATAAAGTAGGAACATTATTACATTTACTAAATACACAAGCAATTGAAGTAAATGAACAACAAGGTACAAGTGTTGATACACAAGAGGGAAGCGTAGAAGATATTCTAAAAAATAATGAAAAATATATTACCCTAGTACCAGCAAATGAGGAAAAAATTTCAGAGGAAAATCCTGTAGCAATTTCACTTGACCTAAGTCAAAGTGAAAATAAAACTCAAGCAATTGTGATTTCACCAGCTAAAGACCCAAATAATTTTATTAAAAATGGAGAAGTCATTGTTGTTGATGAAAATGATAAAGAAATCAGTATTCCAATCAAAACACCAGAAGTAACTAGAAATCAACGTATGGCAAGAGCTTTTGTAGGTGGGGCAAGAGCAATATCAAGAGTGGCAGTAGCAGCTACACAAGAAATTGCAATAATAGAACCAGATGGAACAGTGGTTATTAATCTAAGAGGTCAAGTAGCAATTAAAAGAATTACGATTAAAGTAACAGAAACAGGAAGTAATAAATTAGCAGATATTTCTAAAGTAGAGTTCCTAAATAATATGGAAGAAAGAATACCTGCACCAGAAATGGATATTCCAGAGAATTTAAGAGCAGTAGCAGGAAGTAAAGAATTCTCACTTACTTGGGATAGAGCAAGAAATGTAACAGGATATGAAGTAAGTATTAAAGCAATTAGTGAAAGAAAATTTGGTAAAGAAGAATTTATTACAAATGCTATAACAGATATTATTAGAACAGATACCAATAGTCTAAAAGTAAGTAGCTATAATCAAGATAAAATTAAAAATGGAACAAAATTTGAAGTAAAAGTACAATCTATTAATGGTGAATGGAAGAGTGGATACTGTAAAGTAATCTATGTTACACCAGAACCAAATAAAAGACCAGACGCACCAGACAATGTATCAGTAACAGGCGGCTATAAGAGCTTAAATGTAACATGGAAAGACATGGAAGATACTGATACTTATAGTGTATATTATAGAGAATATGAAAAAGGAAACTATATTCAAGCTGTAACAGGTCTTGCCAATAATAGTTATACAATTGAAAACTTAGAAAGCAATGTAAAATATCAAGTATATGTAACAGGGACAAATGCAATAGGAACTAGTAACCCATCTATTGTAGGAGTAGGTACTACTATTAGCTTAGAGCCAGCAATTATGCCAAAATACAAATTAATTAACACATCAAATGGAGAAGGAAAAGTAACAAATCATATTAAAAATGTAACCTTTGGTAGTGTAGGAACGAATAGTATGGTAGATAGTCCTTTAGATGAAGGAAAAGCAGGAAGCGGTTTGGGAATGGTAGATGATAATCATATTTCATATTTCAAGAGAACAGACTGGGATATGGGATGTAGTTATCCAGACAAAAATAAAGTACCATTTATTGAATTTGATGACTATTACCAAATGAGCTATATTGCATTCTCAGCAATAAAAGATAATGGAGTAGTAAAGGCTGCACGTATTTATTATACAGACAGAGAAGGAAAACAAAAACAAATTGGTAACTATTCTGTATTAGGAAGAACATGTGAAAATGGTAGAAAATATTATGTGATTAAGCTTCCAGAACCAATTGAAACAAATAAAATTGGTATTGGTTTAGAAGGAAATTCTTATGTAAGAGAAATCACGATAGCAGAAATTAAGTTCTACTATCATGACACATTAGAAAATGACATTAACAATCTATATGCAGACCAAATGCATGTAACATTAAGAGATGATGTTAACCAAGATACTTTAGATGCATTACAAACAAGATTAGATACGAAAGAGTCTGACGAATATCATCCAGAAAGAGAAATGTTACAAAGAGAATTAGATACAGCAAAAGAAATCTACAAGAATAAAGCTTTAAATGAAGCAATTCAAATAGACACAACTGTTACAAAGAAGAAAGATGGACATATTACCTTTAGTGGAGGATTGAATGCATGGCAACCATTAGGTGTAGTTGCACATGAAAGTGAACAACTAGAAATCTATGTAGGAAATCCAAAATTAACAGTAGGTTCTAATACAAATCTAGTTTTAATTGCTACACAATATCATGCAGAATCTGGTAAATGGCATCAAGCAGTAACTACTTTAAAAGTAGGTAAAAATGAAGTTACCATACCAAAAATAGCAACATTTGATTTTGAACAAGGTGGAGCATTATACATTGAATATACAGGTAATAATGCAAATGATATTTATGGTGTAAGAGTAAGTGGTGGAAGTAAAGTTCCAATGCTAGATGTTTCAAAATTAACAACAGAACAAGACAAAAAAGCAGCTATTAAAACTTATGTAGAAGAATTAGAGGCATATGTTCCAACATTAGAAGCAAAACATAATGAACATAAAGCAAAAAATGATACATTAAATAGAGAATATCAAAAACAAAATTGTATTTTAGGTGCAACAGATATTGTTCTACCACAAATGATGTATTCTGTTTCAGCAGAACAAATCTTAGGAGCTCTAAAAGGAACAACTGATGAAAAGACAAATCAGTTATATGACTCTTTAGAAGCAATGAATGATATGGTAGACCTATTCTATTCACATAAAGGTCTAAGCAAATCACCAGATGCAGGAGCAAAAAATCAATATCCAGTAAGTAGATTAAATATTCGTTATCATAGAATGTTTGCAGGAGCATTTATGTATGCAGGCGGACTTCATATTGGTATTGAATGGGGTTCAGTTGGAGGCTTAGCAACTTCTGTTCCTGTTCAAGCAACAGATGAAGGAAAATATGAAAGTGGAAGATACTTTGGATGGGGAATTGCACATGAAATTGGACATATCATTAATGAAGGTGCTTATGCAGTAGCAGAAGTTACTAACAACTATTTTGCAGTATTAGCACAAGCAAAAGATACAAATGATAGTGTTCGTTTACAATATCCAGAAGTGTACAAAAAAGTAACTTCAGGAACAAAAGGAAGAGCATCTAATGTATTTACACAATTAGGATTATATTGGCAATTACATTTAGCTTATGATAAAGGCGGATATAACTATAAGACATTTGATACTTACCAAGAACAATTTGATAATTTAATTTTTGCAAGAATGGATACTTATGCAAGAAATGTTGCGCTAGCTCCAAAGCCAGGAGGAGTAGCTTTAACATTAAGTGGTGATTCTGATAACAAATTAATGAGATTAGCAGTAGCAGCAGCTCAAAAAGATATTTTATCTTTCTTTGAAAGATGGGGAATGACACCAGATGCTACTACTAGAGCATATGCAGCACAATTTAGTAAAGAAACTAGACCAATTTACTATGTAAATGATGAAGCTAGAAGCTATGAATTATCAGGTGGTACAGGAATGACAGCAGGTACAAAAGTAACTGCTAGCCTAAGCAAAGAAAATAATAGTAATCAAGTAAAAATTACATTGGGAAATACAAATCAATCAGCAAACGCTATGCTTGGATATGAAATTATTAGAAGCTATATGGAAAACGACAAAGAAGTTAGCAGAGCAGTAGCATTTGTTACAGCTGATAAGACAGAATATATTGATACGATTGAAACTATCAATAACCGTGTATTCACTTATAAAGTAATTGCTTATGATAAGCTATTAAATGCAACAGAACAAGTAGTATTAGATCCAATTAAGATATCACATGATGGAAGTATTTCAAAACAAGACTGGACAATACAAACAAACTTGACATCAACAGAAGATACAGATAGAACAGAAGAAGATGAAGAACAAGACATTACTTGTGGAACAATTAAAAAATCAGCAATTGATAAGATTGCCAACAACAATTATAGTGATAATTACACAGGAACTATAACAAAGGGTAATGGTGAAATTACAATTAGCTTAGGAGAAGTTACTAGTTTAGTTGCTTTAAAATATACAGCAGGAACAGGTACACCAATTAGTAATTATGAAATTCAAATTAGTAAAGACAATGTAACTTGGGAAACTGTAAAAACAGGAAGCTTTGAGTTAGATAGTAATAATTCACAAATAGTATACTTCAATAAAGCAGGTGATTCTTGGTTATATACCTATGATGCAGCTTATGTTAAATTAAAGATTAAGAGTGGAACTAGTGTATCTATTGCTGAAATTGATTTGTTAGGTCAAACAGGTGATAATGTTGAATTAATAGAAAAAGGAATTGGAAAGTTAAAAGAAGATTACAAATATGGTGATCAAGCAGAAGACTTTATTCCAGCAGGTTCAGTAGTATTTACAGGAACTTATAAAGGAAATCCAGCCTATAATGCGCTTAAATTATGGGATGAAAATAACAAATTAATAGAAGGTGTACAAATTATTTTTGCAGATGTACCAGCACAAGGAGAATTAGGAGAAACGGCAGATGGTATTTGGGTATATTATATTAAACCAGAAGATATTCCAGCTGTACTTCCAAAGACTATTAGAGCAGAACTATATCGTGTAGATGATGCACATACAAATGAAGGGGAAAGACTTGTTAGTGATACTTATCGTATAGTAGTTCCAGCAAGTTTACCAGATTTAGAGATTAAACGTGATTAACAAAAAATATAAAGGAGAAAGAAAAAATCATGAAAACAAGAAAAGATACTATTTTAAAGTTCATAGCAATTCCTTTTATCATGATAGCATTTACAGTATTTCTTCTAAGCAATAATAATGTAAAAGCAGCAGAAGATACAACAAGAGTTGTATTAAAAAAAGATGGTGAAAATGTAAAATTAAGTATTAATCCAAAGGAAGGGGCAAGTATTGCCTCCTTCCAAATAGGATTAAAAATAGAAGCTAGTAAGGCAACAGATATTAAAAATGTTACTTTTAGTTGGGCAAATATAGGAAATGTAAAGCTAAAAAAGGAAAGCTATGATAAAGAAAAAGGAATTTTAAATCTATATGTGGTAACAGAAGCAGAACAAAATACAGGAGCAGAGATTGATGTGGGGACTATTAAAGTTGAAACTAATAGAAGCACAAAAGTAACTGTATCACCAATTGCAGACAAGATAACAGCTTCTTCTATTGCACATAAAGATACAAAAGTAGAAGCAAAAGCTACAGATAAAGTAACTTATACAACAAATACCAGTGGTGGAAATACAGGGGATAATAACCAAGGTGGAAGTACGAATAAACCAGAAGGAAGCCAAGGAAGTAATAATGGTGGAAGTAGTAACCAAGGAGGCAACAATTCAGGAAATCAAGGTGGAAGTAGCTCTGGAAATGGAAACCAAGGAAATAGTTCTCCAGACAATGATTCTGATTCAGATGATAAAGATGAGGAAGACAATAAAAAAGATGAAGAAGGAAATAATGAGGTTGAAAATAATACAATTGATGAAACTAATTCAGAAAATAATACAATGGAAAATGATAGTATAGCAACAGGTACTTTACCACAAGCAGGAGAAGATGGAAACTTTATATGGATTTGGCTAATAGTAGCGATTGTAGGCTTAATTATTGCATTATTATATGCACAAAGAATAGTAAGAAAAAGAGACTGGAGAAGATAAAAAGTTTAGAGGTTAATAAAAATAATTAAAAGATAAAAACCCGAAATGTTAGAAAAAACATAGAGGGTTTTTGTAATATTTGCTTGACAAAAATCTATAAATATTTGTATAATTTCCAAAGGTGATAAATTTGGAAATCGGAAAGGAAACAAAAGAAGAAAAGAATGTCAGATTATTTCCCTTGTATAAAGCAATAGCATGGGACTTATTATTTTTTTATACCATATTATTTTTATTTCTGACACAGGTGAAAGGCATTAGCGCAGCTGATGTTTTATTGGCAGATGCAATGTATCCAGTTTTTAAATTTTTGTTATTAATGCCACTAACTATACTAATTGAAAAAATAGGAAAAAGAAAAAGCCTTATTTTTGCTAATTTAATTAATGGGGTTTCAGTAATTCTTTTTATGATGAGCTCTAATCTAATGTATCTAATTATTGCGCAATTCTTTTCAGCAATTGCTTTTGACATTAAAGGTATTGCTGAAACTAACTTATTATATGACTCTCTACCAAAAGATGAAAAAAGAGGAAGCAGATTTTCAAAAATTGATGGAAAAGGCTTTTCATGGTATTATTATTTAGATGCAATGGCATCAGTAATTGCAGGTTTTTTATATGTTGTAAATCCATATATTCCACTTATTCTATCATTAATTATTTGTTTAGTATCAGCATTTATATCTTATCAATTTGGAGAAACTAAAAAGGAAGAGAAAGCAAAGGGGATGAGGGAATATGTGAAGGAATTAAAAACTTCTTTCCGCTATATGTTCCAATCTAGTAGATTAAAATATCTATTAGTTTTTGGCTCTATGTTTGCAGGATTATTAGGAACGTTAGTGACTTTAAGAAATGGTGTATTACAACAGTTAAATGTTCCAGAACAATATTATGGTGTTATTTTTGCCGCTTTAGGATTGATATCTGGAATAGCTTCTAAAAATCAAAATAGACTTCATGAACGTTTCCATAATAGAACTTTAGCTGTTTTGTCTTTTCCAACAGCTGTTTCTTGTATTCTAGTAGGATTAACAATTGCACTGAAATTGCCATATATTTTAACACTGACTGTAGTTATTATATTATATGTAATACAGTTTATTGTAAAAGGACCATTCTATACTTTAATAAAGAGATATTTAAATAATTTTACAACTACTTCTTTAAGAAATAAGATATCCTCTTGTTATAATTTAACAGAAAGCATAGCAAGGTCATTAATTTCTTTATTTGCATCTTTTTTGTTAAGAAGTATTGATGCAGCAGGAACAATGTGCATTATTGGTTGTTTCTTGACAATTATACTAGTACTTTTACTAGATAAAATGGATCACAAAGTTGGACTAAAACCAGAAGAATATAAAAAGAGTGAGATTGAATTTTTAGAAATAAAATAAGAAAAATAAAAAACTTTAGAAAATAATAAATTCTAAAGTTTTTTTATATTCTTGGATATGGTTATTTTCTCATTTGTTAAATCTAAAAGTTAATCAGAGGAAATATTAAAAGTTATTACTAGTAAAATTAGTAATAGGGAGAGAAAATGGTGAAAAGAAAATAAAATAAAAGAAGAGAGAATCACATTAGTTGTAACCATAGTTGTGCTTCTAATTTTAGCAGGTATTACTATTACCTATATAATGGGAGACAATAGTATTTTTAAACAAGCAAGTCAGTCAAAATTGGAATACCAAATAGCGAAGGCAAGAGAAAAATTAGAAGTTACCTTGGGGCAAGCTAAAATATTCAAACATACAGACAAAAAATATAATCAAGATGATTATTTAGATGAGTTAATGAAAAAAGAAATACCAAATATCAAAATAGCAGATAATATTGTTATTGTAGATGGTTATGCTTTTGAAATAGATAGAAATGAACCAAAAATAGGGGAATATGTAGGAGAAGAAAAAGACTTAGTATTTCCAGAGATAACGGCCGTTGTAACATTGGCAGCTGACAGTAAGAAAGCAACAATTCATATAACTGCAAAAGAGTCAACGAATGGAATTAGCAAAATTGAAGTAATACAAGGTGGCTATGTATTAGAAACTTATGAATGTGGAAACACAAAAGAGGAAGTAGTAAAAGATTATATAGCAAAGCAAAATGGAACATATACCATTAAAGTATATGCAGGACTAACAGCAACAGAAAAAGTAAAAGTGGAAGGTCTTGTAGCAAGTGTGAAATATAGTCCAGATGGGAATGAAGAATACCAAAAAGAACATCAAGTAAAAGTGACAGTATCAGAAGAAATAGAAAAAGTAAAAAGTATCAAGTATCAATGGTTGCAAACAACAGTAGAACCAACAGAAAGTAGCTTTACAACAGTATGTGCTAACGGAGAAATAATTACAGGAAAAGGCTATACAGGAACTTATTATTTATGGACATTATTAGAAACAGAAAGTGGAAAGAAAAATATAGAAAGAAGTGAGGGATTTAATTTTGACAATCAAGGTCCAAATATAACAACATTTACAGCAACAAAATATTCAGAGACAGGAATAATATTAAGTGCAACAGCACAAGATACAGGATTAGGAACAATACGATTTGAATTTTATGTAGACAATGAGTTAAAAAATACACAAATATGTGAAGCAACAACATCAAGTGTAACAAAGAGTGCAATAATAACAGGGTTAACTACAGGCAATCATAATTGTAAAGTTATAGTTTATGATGCAAAAGAAAACAGTAATGAAAGAACCGAATTAGGAGCAACAAAGTTATATACTTGGGAAAAATGGAGCATTTTGGAAACTTATACTTGGGGGATAGAGAAAGTGGGCTCAGAAACTTCAGCTGGTTCTTATTGTTATGATACTAAATATACATTCTATAAGAGTTATAGTATTAACAATAAGTCTGGCAATGTTAACGGTACTAATGAGGAAACTTATTGGGGATGGCCTACTGGTTATCAATGTTTCAGCGGACAAACTTTCTATTGCTTCGCACTAAACACTTGGAATACTAAAAATAATCGATATTATATAGGATATTATAAGAAACAGAAATACACATCATATAAGATAATCACAGATAGAAAGAAAGGTAATAGTCAGTATTCAGATGTAACGAGTAAAAATAAATCTCAATATCCAAATAATAATTATTCAGGCTCCTATTGGTATGTTTACAAAGGAATTTACTAAAAATTAAAGAGGAAAATTATGAGCCAAAAAACAAAACTAAAATTTAATAACAAAAACAAACTAAAACTTTAATATATTTTTACAAAGAAATATACGATACAACGAATTATATGGTGATGGAACATTTGTAATTTACAAAAGAATACAAGAAGAAATATAAGGAAAAAGAAAGCAACGTATCACATATAAAAAATAGCAAAATGGTAAAAAATGAAAGTGGAAAACTAAGCAAAAAGATTAAATAAAATAAATATAGAAAAATAAATGAGGAAAATATATGAGCAAAAAAGCAATAGCAATAACAGTAATAAAAATAGTTATAGAATTAGCGGTATTAATACTGCTAATTCTATTAATCGTCCATTTAGTAAAATCAGATGACGGAGTATTAGCAAAAATAAGTGAAGGAACTGCAGGAGAAAAGTTAGATGTGGCAATTAAAACTTTTTCAGCAACAGATGGTATGAAACTAGAAACGGCAATTAGAGCAATTGAAGGATTACAAGATCTAAAAATTAATGAAGAAACAGGAGAATATAATATCAAAATTGATGGTCAAGAGTTTTTAGTAATCAGTCAGGAAATTATACCAGAAGAAGAACAAGAAAAGCAGAAAGATGAGGTAACAAAGTAAAAGAAAAAGGAGCATAAAATGGAGAAGAAAACCAAGATAAAATTCAATATAATCATTATATTAGCAATTATTTTATTATCTATAGCAACAATTCCAAAAACATTACAAGAAGATACCTATTATATGATCAAAGCGGGAGAATATATTTGCCAAAATGGAATGGAAGTAATTGAAAAAAGAATAGAACCATTTGCATGGCATGAGGGAATGATTTATACATATCCGCATTGGCTACTAGATGTCATTTTCTATTTCATATTTAGTATATTTGATATCTTTGGAATGTATGCTTTTGCAGTTATTACAGGGATTATCATATATCTTCTTATTTATTATACAAATAGCAAAGTAGGAAAAAATAATGTGATATCAGCAATTATAACTATTGCAAGTATATACTTATTAAGTGGATTTATAACAGCAAGGGCACAAGTTATTACATATATATGTTGTATTTTAACAATATTATTTATAGAAAGATTTTTAGAAACAAGTAAAAAGAGGTATTTAGTAGGTTTGGTTTTAGTTCCTATATTATTAGCAAATTGTCATGCTGCCTTATTTCCAATATACTTTGTAATATACTTACCATATATTGCAGAATACTTGATTTCTTTTGCTACAAAACAAGAGATTTTAGAAAGATTATTAAAAAGAAAAAATAAAAAGTTAATAAAGCTACAAGATAAAATGCAACATTACAAGGGAAAGAATATAGAGAAATACAAAATTAAATATGAAAAAAGAATACAGAAATTACAAACTAAAATTATAGAATTAAAAGGTAAAACAAATCAATTTAAACAAGGAGAAAGAACAAAGAATAGAAAAATTATTATAAAGAGAAATAGTAATATGAAATGGATTATTCTTCTATTTGTTCTATGTATTTTTACAGGATTATTGACACCATTAAAGGATATTCCATACACCTATATGATAAAATCTATTCAAGGAAACACAATGAATTTTATATCAGAACATCAAGCAGTAGCTCCAATTCATTCGCTTAGCATTTTAGCAATGTTCTTTATCATAGTAGCGCTATTATTTTCAAACAAAATTAAAATAAGGTTACAAGATATTTTTATGCTACTAGGAATGAGTATATTAGGTTTAATTTCCTATAAACAATTTCCAATCTTCTTCATTGGTACAATGTGTATTATCAATAAACTAAGTGGTATGGTAGTAAATGATAATCTTAAAGAAAAAGTACAAAGAATACTAGCTAAACTATTATCTATCAAAGGAATGGTTTATATTACATTAATTTTAGTAGTTATATTTTTAGTACAGTATAAAAATATAGCACCACAAAGTTATGTAGATGCTAATGAATATCCCGTGCAAGCTGCAAGCTGGCTAAAAGCAAATGTAGATGTCAAAAACATGAAATTATTTAATGATTTTAATTATGGTAGTTATTTGTTGTTTAAGGATATTCCTGTATTTATAGATGGAAGAGCAGATGCTTATGATCCTGTGTTTAATGGAAGAAAGCAGGATTCCTTCACAGATTATATGATGGTAAATTCATTGCAAGTATGGTATGAAGAAATTTTTGAAAAATATGAGATTACACATATTATTACTAAAACAAACTCAAATTTTAATATATACTTACAAAGAAATATCGATTATAAAAATATCTATAATGATGGTACATTTAGTATTTATGAAAGGAATAAATAATTTAGAATATGACTGTAATAAAAGTAAATCCTGCGTAAGGAAAACATTATTACAGCCATATTTTGTATTAATGATAAATTTTTCAAAAATCTAATCAAAAATGAATTGACAAATTATCTATCTTAATAGATAATAGAAAAAGAAAATAAGAGAAAAATACGAAAGAATTATTTGGAAAAGTACTAAGGAGGAATTAAATAATGTATGTATTTAATCGTATTACAGTAAATCCACAATTACCAAAAAGAATTGAAAAGCTATCTGAAATTACCTATAATCTTTGGTGGTCTTGGAATACAGAATTTTTAAGGTTGTTTAAAGAAATTGATATTGATTTATGGGAAAGGTCAGAAAAAAATCCTGTTAAGTTTTTAAAAGCAGTATCACAAGAGAAATTAGAAGAAGCAGCGCAAAGTGTAAGCTTTTTAAAAGAATATGACAAAGTTGTAGAAGACTTTGAGGATTACGAAAAGAGTAAAAATACATGGTTTTCTAAAAAATATCCAGATAACCGTAACAATTTAATTGCATATTTTTCGGCAGAATATGGATTGGACCAAGTTTTACCTATTTATTCTGGAGGACTTGGTATTTTATCAGGTGATCACTTAAAGTCAGCGAGTGACTTAGGAATTCCATTAGTAGCAGTAGGCTTATTATATAAAAATGGATATTTTCATCAAAAAATAAATGGTGTGGGTCAACAAGAAACAGAATATTATGATATTGAAGCAGAAAATTTACCATTAACAAGGGTAAAAGACTGTAATGATAAAGATATCTTAGTAGCTTTGCAACTTCCAAAGAAAAAGTTGTATTTAAAAGCATGGAAAATTACAGTTGGTAGAGTAGATTTATATTTATTAGACTCTGATATCGAAGAAAATACGAAAGAATATCGTGAAATTACCAGAACTTTATATGGTGGAGACCAAGAAATGAGAATTCAACAAGAAATTGTATTAGGTCAAGGTGGTGTTGCTTTATTAAAAGCATTAGGATTAAATCCAACTATTTACCATATGAATGAAGGGCATTCTTCTTTCTTAATTTTAGAATTAATTTATACATTAATGAAAGAAAAGAAGATATCTTTTCAGATTGCAAGAGATATAGTATCTTCTAAAACAGTATTTACAACGCATACACCAGTACCAGCAGGAAATGATATCTTTCCATTAGAATTAGTAGAAGCATATTTCAAAGGATATTGGGACAAGTTAGGAATAACAAAGCAAGAATTTTTTGAAATGGGTATGAAGCCAAATGCACCACTTGATAGTGGATTTAATATGGGAATTTTAGCATTGAAAGTAGCAGGAAAGAAAAATGGTGTAAGTAAATTACATGGCGCTGTTTCAAGAGAACTATTTGGTGAAGTTTGGCCAGAGATTGCAGCAAATGAATCTCCAATTACCTATGTAACAAATGGAATTCATACTTGCTCATGGCTTGCACCAGGTCTTAAAAAATTATATAACAAATATTTAATTCCATATTGGCAAGATAAAATTTATGATGATGAAGTATGGAAGAAAATACAAGATATTCCAAATGATAAATTATGGCAAGCGCATCAAGAAAGAAAAGAAAAATTACTAGCACTTGTTAGAGAAAATACAGTAAGCCGTTTAAGAAGATATGGATACCATTATGATGATATTATGAATATGGTAAATAGCTTAGATCCAAATGTATTAACTATTGGATTTGCAAGAAGATTTGCTACTTACAAAAGAGCAACTTTGATTTTCAAAGATTTAGAAAGAATTACACAAATTTTGAATAATCAAAATCGTAAAGTACAAATTATATTTGCAGGAAAAGCACATCCAGCTGATAAAGAAGGACAAGATTTAATTAAGTACATACATGAAATTTCTATGAAGCCACAATTCAAAGGAAAGATATTTGTATTAGAAAATTATAATATTGCTATGTCTAGATATTTAATTAGTGGTGTAGATGTATGGCTTAATACACCTAGAAGACCAATGGAAGCATCTGGTACTAGTGGACAAAAAGCATCTGTTAATGGTGTTATTAACTTTAGTGTTTTAGATGGTTGGTGGGCAGAAGGATATAATTCAAGAAATGGATGGACAATTGGAACAAATGCAGAATATGCAGATTATGAAACACAGGATAGAGCAGACAGCCAAAGTATTTATGAGACTTTAGAAAACAAAGTAATACCAATGTATTATGAAAAAGATGGAAAAGGTATTTCAGATAGATGGATGCAATATATGAAAGATTCTATTATTTCTACAGGTGGCAGATTTAGTACTTCTAGAATGCTAACTGACTATGTTGACCAGTTATATATTCCTTTATGTAATTTGTATGATAATTATTATACAGACTTAGAAAAGGTAGGCGGATTTAATAAATGGAAAGAAAGCTTACAAAATACATGGAAAGATATTCAAATTACACAAGAGGATAACTTAGATAATATTACCATTGATGCAGGAAATAATATTGAGGTAAGATGTAAAGTAAAATTATCTAATATTGATAAAGAAAATATTGAAGCACAAGTATATTATGGAAGAATTGACGAAAATGGTGTAGTAGATGATATTAGTATTATTCCATTAACTTTAGAAAATGCAGATGAAGAAAATAGGACCTATACCTATAAAGGAAAAGTAAATTTAGTGAATGGTGGAAACTATGGTTATACTTTTAGAGTAATGCCAAAGCATGAGATGATTTTAGATTCTGCTAACTTGAATTTAATTAAATGGATTACAAAATAGCAAATTAGGAGGAGTGAATTTTTACTCCTCTAATTTGTCATAAAGATAAGAAGAATGGGGAATTACTTGACTTTTTGTAGAAAAAGTAGTATTCTAATGGTCGTATATTTTTTTAAAACAAATAGCACAACTATTTTGTAGTAGAAATAAAATAAGATATAATAAGTTTTAGGGGGAATATAAAATGAAAAAAACAAAGATTATTTGTACAATAGGACCAGCAGTAGATGAAGAAACAGTTTTAGAAAAATTAATGTTAGCAGGAATGGATGTTGCTAGAATAAATTTTTCACATGGAAATTACCAAGACCAAGCACCTAGAATTGAAACAGTAAAGCAGGTAAGAGAAAAGGTAGGAAAGCCAGTAGCTTTAATGTTAGATACCAAAGGACCTGAAATTAGAATTGGAAAATTTCAAGATGGGGGAATTGAACTAAAAGAAGGAGAGTTTTTTACTCTAGTAACAGATGAAATTTTAGGAGACAAAGAAAAAGTATCTATTACATATAAAAATTTATGTAATGAAGTAAATGTAGGTACTATGATTTTAATTAATGATGGATTAATTAAAGTAGAAGTAGTAGAAATTCAAGGAACTAATATTAAATGTAAAGTAATTGATGGAGGACCATTAACAAATACAAAGAGTATTAATATTCCTGGGATGTATATTAATTTACCAAGCCCAACAGAGAAGGATATTGAAGATATTAAATTTGGTATTACAGCAGGATTTGACTATATTGCAGCATCTTTTATTCGTACACCACAAGATGTATTAAACATTAGAAAAATATTAGAAGAAAACAATGGTGCACATATCAAAATTATTTCTAAAATAGAAAATAGGCAAGGAATAGACAATTTTAATGAAATCTTAGAAGTATCTGATGGAATTATGGTAGCCAGAGGAGACTTAGGAGTAGAAATTCCTATGGAAGAAGTACCTATTAGACAAAAGGAATTTATTAGCAAATGTAATAAAGCAGGAAAACCAGTTATTATTGCGACACAAATGTTAGAGTCTATGATACATAGCCCACGTCCTACAAGAGCAGAAGTAAGTGATGTAGCAAATGCTGTATATGACATGACAAGTTGTATTATGTTATCAGGTGAATCTGCAATGGGAGATTATCCTGTGGAATGTGTTCAAACAATGGTAAAAATTTGTGAGGCAATAGAAGGTTCACTTAAATATTGGAAGAGATTTAAGAATAAAGAAAGAGAATGTGGTAATGTAGACTATGAGTATAACTTAAATTATTCTACTTGTTCAACAGCAATGGATTTATGTGCAAAAGCGATCTTTGCTTATACAGATACAGGAAGAACAGCAAAAATGCTTGCAGGATTTATGCCACAATGTCCAATTTATGTTATTACAGCTAATAAAGAAGTATGTAAGCAATTATCTATGATATGGAATGCCAATGCTATTTTAGTAGATGCTAAAGAAAGCATTGATGATATGATAGATGAGGGAATTAGAATTGCAAAAGAGAAAAAATATATTGAAACTGGAGATATTGTAGTTATTGCAGGTGGTGCATCGATTTTAGCAGGGCATAAGCATGCAAAATTAAATAGAACCATTGGTGGAGTATTAAAAGTATAACTAGATAGCAATGTTGGTTAAGGGACGTATGTTTTTCTGACGAAAACGAAGTTTTCGTTGGAAAAACGTATGTCCCTTAACTGATATAAAAAAATTGTAGAAAAAAGTAAAAAATACTAGACAAAAATGAAAAAGATTTATAAAATATTTAATGGCATTAATAGGTTTGACACAAATTTACAAGAGAAAAAATACGAATAAAAGGAGAGTGAGCTTTTTTAAAGAAAAATAAATAGAAAAAAACTGGAAAATGTTTACATATTATGTAACTTATAGTATGATTATAAATAGGTAACATAATGTAATAGCAGTGGCATTGAAAGAAAAAATTAATGCCATAAAAAATGAAAAAATAGAAATAAAGGAGAGGTTTAAATTTATGAAATTGAAAAAAATTATGGCAATATTATTACTTGCAGTAATGATACTTGCACAATTTAGTTTTATTCAATTAGGTAGTGTCGTAACTGCTGCAAATGAAACAACAGGAAGATTTCATTATGATCAATTAAGTGGTACTGCTAAAAGATTTATGATGGAATTGTAGCAATGAAGGACAAACTTAAAACAGGAACAGAAAATTATGATTTAGTTGCAAATGGACATTTTACATCAGATGAAGTAAAATCATATGAAGATGGAACTGTTAATTTAAAGAAGGAATTTTATGCAGCAAGATATGCATTTTATGCAGATTATCCAGAAATTTTTTATGTGAGTTTTAACAAATTAGCTATTAGAACAACAAAAGATGCAAATGGAACTTACCATGCATATATTGGTAGCGGAAATAATAAAGATTATCGTACAGAAGGATTTAAAGATCAAGCAGAAGTAGAAGCAGCTATTGTTGAATTTGAAAGTAAAGTACAAGAAATTGTAGATGAGGTAAATGCATTAGAAATAGCTGAAGGAAAAAATGCTGAAACAGAAAAAATAAAATATGTGCATAATAAAATAACAAAAATGGCAGGATATAGATTAGAGGCTGATTGCAAACCAGGAAACGAAGACTTTTTAAGTACACCTTATGGTATTTTAGTAAAAGGTCAAGGTGTATGTGAAGGATATGCAAGAGCTTTTAAAACAATTTTAGACAAATTAGGTATGACTTGTATTTTAGTACAAGGTATTCATCAAACAGATGGAAGTGCAGTTGCACATATGTGGAACTATGTTCAAATAACAGAGGAAACAGTTGCAAGAAGTACTGTTAAAAATTGGTATGCAGTTGATGTGACTATGGATGACCCATACACACGTACTGTAAAAAAACCAGGTGAAGACTATAGTGATAGAGAACCAGGATGGGATGTCGTAGAAGGATTTGAAAATACAAGATATTTATTTGTTGGTGCTCAAACAATGGCAGCAGAACATGTGGCAGTAGAAAAAGTAGAAGCAGCAGGAAATTACGAATTTAAATATCCAGAATTAAAAGAAGAAGATTTGGGAATTGATACTGTTACTGAAGTAGATGGTTTAGTAGTAAAATACAAACAAGAAGGAAATGAAACAGAAGAATATAAATCAGGAGACTACTATATAAGCTATAAAGGAATGGGAAATAAACAAGCAAGAGAACAAGGATATTATTTGTTAGCAAAATATCACGAATATAGACCAGGTGATGAAGTATGGAGAGAAGGTAAATGGGGATATTTTGATGAAGAAGCTTATGCAGGAGGATTTGTAGACAGAGGAGATTATCTATATCTTACTGTACCAAATGGTGAATATATGGAATTTGCAGTAACTAGAGTTGCACCAGATCCTTCACTTGGAATAGGAAGCTTAACTTACCAAGGTGATGAATCAGGATTAATTGCACAAAGTGGAAAACTATATAACCCAAGTGGAACATATAGAGCAAAACCATATATTAAAAAACAAGATCCAGCAGCAACTGCTTCACTTTCAGTAGGAAGAACTTATTCTATAACAGTTCTTTATGATGATGATTTAGTATTAAAAGAAGGATCTACAAAAGCAGAATATAAATTTGAATCTTCAGGACCAACAGGAGCACAAAGTGGAACAGTAACAGATTTTAAATGGGATGGAAAACGTACAATTACATTTAAATTTACACCTAGTAAAATGTTTGCAGATGATGGAGCATTCTATACTGTTTACCCAACAGGTATTGTTGGAAAGAATAGTGGTAAAGAACCAATGGAAATAACTTATGGAGCAGACAATGACATTTTATGTTCTTTCCGTATGAATGCAGCACGTAATTGGGAACTATTTGCAAGACCAAATTTAATGGAAGATGCTGATCTTTCTCAACAAGAATGGATAACATCAGATGGAGAAAAAGTTGAAGATAGACTTAAAAATAGAATTGCACTTGTAGCAACTAAACCAACAAAGGATGACCAAGATGTTATGGAAGACAAGATTGAAGATGAATTAAAAGCAACAGACCAAACAATCTTAAAGAGTTCAACTTATAATCTTTCACTAAATGCATGTAAAAAATATGTTATACCAACAGGACACAGAGTAAGATTATCAGTAGGTTTCCCAGAAGGATATGGACCAGAAGATGCAGGTGTTACTTTTAAAGCATATCACTTTATGAGAGATAATAAAGGAAATATAACAGGAGTAGAAGAAATTCCTTGTATTGTAACACAATATGGTTTAATTATTACTTGTAATTCATTCAGCCCATTTGCAATTGCAGCAGTAAATAGAACTGAAAACGATACAACTACAACAAAACAATTAGTTATTTCAACAGCAGCAAATGGAAAAATGGAAGCAGTAGATGAACAAGATAATAGAGAATTAAAAGCAGCAGGAAATATTTTAGATGTTGAAGAAAATGAAAGCAAAACATTTAGAGTGATACCAGATGAAGGATATGATATCGAAACACTTACTGTATGTGGTAAAGTAATGGAAATTACAAATAAAAAATCAATGGAAATCACAGTAAATTATGATGAAATTAAAGATGGAAATGTTATTATTGATGCAACTTTTGTTGCTGAAACAGTAGCACAAGCAGAAGAAGCAAAAGGAGAAACTATAGTAACTCCAAAAGCTACTCCAGCACAAATCACAATGAATAAAACATCTATGGATACAACAATTAATGAAGCATTAGTAATTGAACCAACAGTAACTCAGACTCCAGGAACTCAAACTTACCAATGGTACAAAGATGGAAGCAAATTAGAAGGAAAAACAAACAAAGTATTAGAAATTAAAGAGCCTATAGCAGAAGATACAGGAAGTTATACCTTAAAAGTAACATCATCAGTAGAAACTGTAAGTGAAGAAACTACAAGTGATGCAGTTGATGTAACAGTTAGAAGTTTTGAAACAACTTTGACACCAACAGATTCAAACTTAAATGTAAATGAGTTAAATAGTGGTGACGAATTTGAAGTAAATATTAATATTGGAAACTTTAAAAATATAGATAATGGTTTATATGCAATTGGAGGACAATTACAATATGATACAGATGCTTTAGAATTAGTTCGTGTAGATGGAAAAGCAGTAATAGCACAAAATGGATGGGAAGCTACTACTGAAAATGACAATACACTTAAATTTATAACAGTTGGAAATAATATTACAACTCCAGGAACAATGGGAAAAATTAAATTTAGAGCAAAAGAATTAAATCAAGATAAAGAAGCTAGTATCAAAATGATAAACATGTGTGCAAGTGATGCTGATAAAGATATTGCATCAAGAGACACAGAACTAAAAGTAACTGTAAAAGAAGTAGTTCGTGCAGATTCTATTACATCAAACAAATATGTAATTGCAGATGGAATCATTTCAAGAGTAGAGCCACAAACAACAATAGCAAGCTTTAAAGAAAATATAGAACATCAAGGAGAATTGGTATTTAAAGATAAAGAGGGAAATATAATTAATGATGAAAGTACAGTTCTTGCAACGGGAATGACTTTACAAGTAGGAACAACTCTAAACTTTACTATTAGTGTAGTTCAAGATGTTAATGGAGATGGAAAAGTAAGTATTACAGACTTAGCTCAAATTATGACACACTTAGTAGAAAATGAAATATTAGAAGGAGCACGTTTTAAAGCAGCTGATATTAATGGAAATGGAAAAGTTACCATTACAGATGTAGCTCAATTACAATTAATTTTAGTTGGTCGTCCAGTAAAATGGGAAAAATAAATAAAAAGGAGATACTATGAGAAAAATAATAGTAGGATTCAGTTTAATTATATTATTGGTTATTGGACTTATGGGAAATGTAAGTGCAGCAAATGCAACAGTAACTTTACAAACTGAAAAACAAGAGGTTAGTAAAGGAAGTAAAGTGGAAATTAGCGTTAATTTATCTAACGTAAAGACTACTAAAGGCGTAGGAGCTTTTATGGGGACAATCGTATATGAGGATAAAGAAAGCTTGAAATTTGAAAAGATTGAAAGCCAAAATGGTTGGTCATCAGCTTTTACGTATAATGAAGATAATGGAAAAATAGTAATTAATAAAGGAAGCAATGTTACACAATCTGAAACAATTTTCAAAATTATTTTCACTGTAACAGACAAAGCAAAACAAAATTTAGTAGTTACTTTAAAAGATATGACTTTTTCAGAAGGAATTGAAGATATTGAAATTCCTAGTAGCTATATTCGTCTTACTGTAAAAGAAGGAGACAAGAATCCTATTCCTAATCCAGAAGAAGATACACCAAAGCCAAATCCAGACAATAATGAAGAAGCACCAGAAGGGAATAACAATCAAAATACAAATGGAACAGGAAATTCAAGTCAAGAAGACAATACTGCTACAGGAAGATTACCTCAAACAGGAATAAGTAACATTTTTGTAGTAGTAGGTATTATAGGGGCTATTGTATTAGCTGTCATTCTATTTGTTAGAATGAGAGTGAGCAATTTCAAATAGATATAAACTTAAGTAAGATAAGAAATATAAAAAGGAATACACTTTAGTTAAGGTGTGTTCCTTTTTGCTAGCTTTTAAAATAGACACATTTTTTCTCTTTTTGTCATAAAATGTAATATAAACGAAAAATAAGGAGGAAAAGAAAAAATGTTGAATCGTTATAGAAGATGTTGTTGTCAAAATAATTATGATCCTCAAGTAATTGAAAACATTTGCAATAATGCTGGTACTACAGCAGAATATAGCAATTTTATGCCAAGTGCAGCTGTTAGTTGTGGCTGTGATTGTGGATGCCATTGTGGACATAATGACATGATGGATGACTGTGGTTGTGGATTCGATGAAGTGGTAAGTCCATTTCCAAGTAATCCAATGTTAGCACAGAGTTATGTTCCAATTCAAGAAATGGATAAAACTTTTACACCTTGCTGTGGATTAAAAATGGGAACTATTTTCCCAGAATTAGTAAGTCCATATATGCCAGGGCAAAGTATGGCAGAGATTGAGTATTTGAAATGTGCAAATAAAATTGGAGAGGGGTGTAATAAATGTTGTTAGAAAATAGAAATTGTGGTTGTATGCAAAATAGTGAACCAAATTGTGAATGTATGGGAAATAACTTAGAAAATTGCAATTGTGACTACATGCCAGAAGGAATGAATGCTGCATTTGGTTATAATACAGCAAATATGGTTCAAAACGAAGGCTGTGGTTGTCAAATGTCACCAGAACAATGCTGTGATGAAAGAAATAGAATAAGAGAAGAAATGATAGGTCAAATTAAATGCTTAAATTTCGCAGTAATTGAATTGGGACTATACTTAGACACACATCATGATGACCAAAAAGCAATTTGTTTACACAGAGAATATACAAAGCAATTAAAAGAATTGAAAGACCAATATCAAAGAGTTTATGGTCCTTTAAGCATTTATTATCCATGTAAAAAATGGAGATGGCTAGAAGAACCTTGGCCATGGGAAGGAGGAAATAAGTAATATGTGGACTTATAATAAAGTATTAGAATACCCTGTAAAAATTAAATGTCCTAATGCAAAACTTGCTAAATTTATTATTTCTCAATATGGAGGACCAGATGGAGAATTAGCAGCTTCCCTTCGTTATCTAAGTCAAAGATTTGGAATGCCAGACCAAGTATCAAAAGCTATTTTAAATGATATTGGTACAGAAGAATTAGCCCATTTAGAAATTGTTGGAAGTATTGTACATCAATTAACTGATGGACTAAGTGCAGAAGAAATGAAAGCAGCAGGATTAGGTGCTTACTATACAGACCATGGTGTAGGAGTATATCCACAAGCAGCAGCTGGTTGGCCATTTAGTGCATCTGTATTAGCAGTAAAAGGTGATCCAATTGCTGATTTACAAGAAGATTTAGCTGCTGAACAAAAAGCAAGAGCAACTTATGAAAAATTAATCGATTTATGTGCAGATGACCCAGATGTTGTAGATCCACTTCGTTTCTTAAGAGAAAGAGAAGTAGTTCACTTCCAAAGATTTGGAGAAGCATTAAGAGGAGTTCAAGATAAATTAGCAGAAAAAAGATTTTTTATGAATGACAATAATTGCATGAACAATATGAAAAACAATGATTGTGGTTGCGGAAGATAAGCTGAGATATAGAATTGAAAGGATGCTAGAAATAGCATTCTTTTCTTTTGTAAGCAATTTGCACTCCCATATCTAAGAGTATGTTAATAAAGGGAAGAAGGGTTATTCCTTCAGATATAATGCTGGGATTTTATTGATAGCTAAAAAAGGGAGAGTGTCGAGAAATCTTTTTCGATATTCTTCTTTTTATTGTAATAAAAAAACATATTCTCCATAAAATTATTAGTGGAGGTATTTTAGATGGATAATACTAAAATAAGAAGTTATCAAATAGTAAGTGCCATTTTTGTATGTATAGTTGGTACTTTATTACATTTTACATATAAGCTTTTTGGAGAAAACAGCTTTGTAGCATCATTTTCAGCAGTTAATGAAAGTGTGTGGGAGCATTTAAAATTATTATTTTTTCCTTTGTTACTTACTACAATCATTGGTTATTTTTATATGGGAAAAAATGTACCTAATTTTTTATGTTCAAAAACTCTAGGGACAATAACAGCTATGCTATTTATTATTATATTTTTCTACACCTATACAGGAATCATTGGAAAGAGCATTTTACTTATTGATATAGCTTCATTTTTTGTTGCAGTTATATTAGGAGAGTATCTAGCTTATAAACTTATGATTAGCAATTTTGAATGTAATAACATAATAGCCATAATTATTTTGCCAGTTATATTAATAGGTTTTGTAGTATTTACATACTTTACTCCTAAGATAGAAATTTTTAGAGATCCAATAACCAATCAGTATGGAATTACAAAAGTTACAAATTCTTAATTAGAAATTGTTGAAAGTATTGTACACTATAGTTGCATTATATGGAAAAATATGGTATAATAATAGAAGCTCTTTATTTGTTTAACTCCAAGACAGCTTTGGGAAGACATTATAAAGAGAAATAAATATTTCTGGAGGAAAAAAGAAATGACAAACACGCATCGCGAGGAGTACATCAAAAAAATCGATGTGGAGACACAACGGGAGCAGGATGGAATCATAACAACCAAAATCAGTATGTTTTTCGCCACTGGGCGGAAATTCATAAAGATCTTTATGGGAGGTTTGGACCATCCATACGAAACGTTTGGAAATGGGGACAGAGTGTGGGCTACATTAGTCGGTGACGAAATTGTCGAAGTAAGTGCATTCTAAACGTGATGGAGAGGAAGAAGACATTGTTTTCTTCCTCTTTGCTGTGTTATAGGGAAAATATTAATTATATTTTAAAATAAAAAAATTTTTCAATATAAAAATTGGAAAAATAAAAATAGAAAAATAAGACATAATAATTAGTGAAAATAGAGCCATTAAACTATTTTTAAAAATTAAAATTTATTTAATGGAGAAAGGTGTTAAAATAATGAAAAAAATATTTTATATTTTCACAATTTTAGTCTTATTTTTTGCTATTATTTCTGTTTCTTCTATTACAAATGCAGCATCTCTTGATACTGTAAAAGCAGAAACTAGCAAAGCAAAAATAGCTCCAGGAGAAGAAGTAAACCTAACAGTTAGCTTTGGAAAAGATTTAGGCGCATATACTGTTAATGCTGCTTATGACGATGCTATTTTTGAGTATGTTCGTAGTGAAGGCGGAACAGCTAATGATACAGGCGATAAAGTAATTCTTACTTATCATGATACAACAGGAGGAACAAATCCAAGAACAAATGCAGTAATTACTTTTAAAGCAAAAGCAGGATTAACTACTAGCAATCCAACAAACTTTTCTATTACATTAACAGGAATGACAAACAGTGATGCATCAGAAAATTATGATGATATTACTACACCAATTGTTAAAGATGTTTTAGTAGAACCAAACTATGTCAATTATACTTTAAGCTTAGATTATACAGGAATTATTAAAAAGAATGAAGCAAAAGATATGAAATTAACTACAGCCTCTAGCATGGGAAAAAATTATGATCATGTTAGATTAATAGCAGAAATAACTGCAAAACCAAAGGATGATGCGACAGCTAAATTACTTGCAACTGATAAAAGTGGAGCAGAAATTGATTTACTTCAAAGTGGATGGGGAGAAGCTGATGGATATGCTATTGGTGGAAAAGATGTAAAACAAGAATTATTATTAAGAGGAGAATTTAATACTGACGGAAAATATACAGTTCATATTAAATTAATCAATAGAGAAAATTCAGATAGTGTTATAGCTGACAAAAGTTTTGATATAACAGTAGGAGAAAAAGTAGCAGAAAAACCAACAACTCCAACAAAGCCTAGTACAGAAGAAAAATTACCAACCACTTATCCACAAACAGGTATGACTCAATATATTTATATTTTATTAGCGGTACTTGCACTAGTAGTAGCATATTTTGTTTTAACAAATCATAAAGCGGCTAAACGTTATAAAGACTAATAAAATTTAGGATAAAAAAGTAGAAATGAAAAAAGTAATAAGATGGCTTATACTAACTCTAATTTTGCTCATTGTACTTTTTACAGTAAGAGGAATTATTCGAGAGAATCAAATAAAACAAGGAGAAGAGCCAAAAAATTTGCAAGAAGATAAAGGACAAGATAAAACAACTCAACAAAATAATGAAAAGATAAAAGACAAATCTAAAATAGTAGCTACACAATATAAAGGCTATAAAGTCGCAGCAAATTTGAAAATAGATAAGCTAAAAATTAATACTTGCGTTTTAGAGGATTATAATAAAAATGCAATGGAAATTTGTGTTACAAAGTTTTTTGGACCTGATCCAAATGAAATAGGAAACTTTTGCATTACAGGTCACAACTATATTACAAAGAATATGTTTGGCTATTTGTATACTTTGAATAATGGAGATATTTTTACCTTAACAGACAATGAAAATGGAACTATAAAATATAAGATTTATGATAAATATAAAGTAAAGCCAAATCAGACGTATCGGATTATCACAAAGGACTAATGGAAAAAGAGAAGTAACTTTAATTACTTGTTGTAATTATTCTAATGAAAGATTAATTATTAAAGCAAGGGAAGTTTAATCATAAATAAAAAGCAAACTACATTTCAAGTATAATTGAAATGTAGTTTGCTTTTTATTTTCCTAATTGAATAATTGCATGTAATCTATTATCTTTTGTATTTTTCATTACAACAATATGAGTAGTTCCATCTTTTATGTAAAAGCAATTTACCATTTCTCCTAGTTTAGCTCCATTTTTATACAAAATTTGAAATTCATTAAATTTTTCATTTTGGTAAATTTCCTCTGGTAAAGCTTCTATTGCATAATCTAAATAATAAATATTATGCATATGCTGATTCATATCAATATCTCTTCTTGAGACTGTGAATGTATAGCAAGGTTCCATAGTATCTACAATTTCAGGTTCTCTTAGTTTAGGAATTTCTACTTCTTCAAAAACATTTTTGGCATCTTCAGGAGAATAACAACCAATAATTTCAGGAGTAATTTTCGTAATCCTTCCTGTTTGTGTATCTACTAAACTCCATTTGGTAGAAGCGATACCAATTAATTCATGATTTTCATCATACATTTCAAAATCACGATAGGTTAAACACTTATTAGCACTTTTAGCCCAAGTTTTTATAATAATAGGAGTATTATATAGAACTCTTTTAAAGATTTTAACTTTCCATTGTAATAAAACCCAAGAAAGATGGGTTTGTTCCATTTGGTTAATACCAAAACCTGCTATTTCTGAATGACTACAAGCAGCATTTTCTAATAAATTTAGAAAGCCTTCATTGGTTAAGAAACCACTAGAAGCAACATCTTTTACTTCTACATAACATTTTTTCTCATATATACTCATTTTGGTCTCCCTCCATCATCTTTTCCATAACTGCGTAAATATCAGGAAATTCTTTTTTGACATTAATAATATGAAAATCTTTGCTACTAACTAAAGCGTGAGTGGTAGTTCCAGTACAAATTGGTTTATTTTCATTTACTAAGAATACTTCATAATAAAATTCTATTTTGACACCAGATAATTTACTAACAGTAGATGTTACAATTAATTCATCCTCATAATGAGCAGGCCTTTTATACTTACATTCAAGTTCTACTAAAGGAGTCATAACACCTGCTTGTTCCATTTTAGAATAAGGAAATCCAGCAAGTTTAGCCAAATCTGTTCTGGCAAGTTCAAACCAAATTGGATAAACACTATGATGTGCAATTCCCATTTGGTCTGTTTCAGCATATCTTACAATTACTTTGCTTTTTGATATCATTTATTTCACTTCCTTAAAATGGAATTATATCAAAAAAATCAAAAATGTCAATTAGTAATTGACGTAGTGTTTGAAATGACATAAAATAAAGCAATATCAAACGTAAGCCAAAAAGTTTACAAGAAAAATAGAAGTTGAATGAATGGAGACAAAAAATGAATTTAAAAAAATGTAATATATGCCCCAGAAATTGTGGAACTAATAGAGAGGAAGGAAAAATAGGCTATTGCAAATGTGATGATAAAATTAAAATAGCATTAGCATCCATTCACAATTATGAAGAACCTTGTATTAGTGGAAAAAACGGATCTGGAACAGTGTTTTTCAGTAATTGTAATTTGAACTGCATTTATTGTCAAAATTATGAGATTAGTCAACAAGGTAAAGGCAAAGAAATTACAGTTGAGCAATTAGCACAAATCTTCTTAAAACAACAAGAAAAGAAAGTACATAACATTAATTTAGTAACTCCTACGATGTATGCTAAACAGATAAAAGAAGCTTTAATTATAGCCAAAAAGGAAGGGCTTTGTATACCAGTTATCTATAATACAAATGGGTATGAAAATGTAGAGACATTAAAGGAATTAGAAGGGTTAATTGATATTTACTTACCAGACTTGAAATATTATTCTAATGAACTAAGTCAAAAATATTCTAGAGTTGATAAATACTTTGAAGTAGCAACAAAAACAATTCAAGAAATGGATAGACAGGTAGGGCAACCAATTTTTGATGAAAAAGGAATGATACAAAAGGGAATGATAATACGACATCTAGTTTTGCCAAATCATTTACAAAATACAAAGCATATTTTAAAGTGGATAAAAGAGAATATGCCAGAAGGTACATATGTTAGTATCATGGCTCAATATTTTCCAACATATCAGGCAAAACAGGATGAAAGTATTAACCGAAAGTTAACAAAAAAAGAGTATCAAGAAATTGAGAATTATTTATATGTTTTGAATTTACAAAATGGATATATACAAGAGTTAGGAGAGCATGAGGAAGAGTATGTGCCTAATTTTGATTTGTCAATTGAAAATTAGAAAGAATATCTAAAAAAGAGGGTTGCAAAAGGTAGAAGAGAATGATAAACTAACAAAGAAAAAAGTAAAATGGGAGGAAATAAATATGACACAAGCAGATCAAAATTTTATTAATACTTGTAAAGAAATATTAGAACATGGTTATTCTTCAGAAGGAACAAATGTTAGAACAAAATGGCAAGATGGACAAGAAGCGAATTATATTTCTATTGTAGGTGTAAGTAATAAATATGATGTGGAAAAAGAGTTTCCAATGATTACTTTGAGAAATAATACTAAAACAGTAAAAAATGCGATAGATGAAATTTTATGGATTTGGCAAAAAAAATCTAATAATGTTCATGAGTTGAATTCTCATATTTGGGATCAATGGGCAGATGAGAATGGAACAATAGGAAAAGCATATGGATATCAATTAGGTAAAAAATATTCTTTTAAAACTAAAGAAGGAATAAAAGAAATGGATCAAGTAGATTATTTATTATACTTACTAAATAATGATCCATCTAGTAGAAGGATGATGACAAATCTTTTTAACCATGAGGAATTAAAGGACATGAATTTAGAGCCATGTGCATTTGGAACACAATGGTTGGTAAAAGAGGACAAGTTGCACTTGATTTTAAATCAACGTTCACAAGATATGTTAACTGCAAATGGATGGAATACAATGCAATATGCTGCTTTACAATGTATGTTTGCACAATGTGCTGGACTAAAGGTAGGAACATTGACTCATAATATCGGAGATTGCCATATTTATGATAGACATATTCCATTAGTAAAACAATTATTAGAAGCAAAGCCTATGGATGTATCCCCTAAATTAAAAATTCATAATCCTACTAAGAATTTTTATGAATTTAAAGTAGAAGATTTTGAAATAGAGGGGTATGATTATAATAAAGAGATTAATTTGGGTAGAATACCAGTAGCAATTTAAAAAGGAGAGAAAAGTATGTTAAGCATAATTGTAGCAATTGCTAAGAATAATGTAATTGGAAAAGATAATCAGTTAATTTGGCATTTACCAGAAGATTTAAAAAGATTTAAACAATTAACAACTGGTCATACTATTATTATGGGAAGAAAAACATTTGAATCTTTAGGAAGGGTATTACCAAATAGAAAACATATTGTTTTATGTAATGATACTATTTTAAAGATAGAAGATGAAAATGTAGAGGTTATAACAGATATTAAAGAACTAGACAAGTATATTCAATCAGAAGAAGAACACTTTGTTATTGGTGGAGCAACGATATATAAATTATTAATTCCTTATACAAACAAAATGTATATTACCAAAATTCATCAGGAATTTGAAGGAGATGTTTACTTTCCTGAAATAAACAAAGATGAATGGCAAGAAGTTTTCAAGGAAAAAGGTATCAAGGATGAGAAAAATCCATATGATTATGAATATATTAATTATGAAAGAATCAATAATAATTAAAGTAGTTTGAAAGAAAGAGCAAATTTCTTAAGAATAGAGATTTGCTCTTTTTTTAGTTATATACTCATTTCATATCTTTCATAATTTGGCATATAAGTTTTCATCATTTGCCAAAAGCCCTTACTATGTGTTTTATATTTTAAATGGCAAAATTCATGTAAAATGATATATTCAATGGCTTTTCTATCATATTTAACAATATCAGGGCTAATCACAATTTTCTTTTCTTCTGTGTAGCACTTAGATATTTGACCATTTTTAAATCTTTTAATAGTAAAATCCTCTGGAGCAAAGCCTAACAATAATCTTGTTTTTTCCATAACACTTTCAATTTCTTGTTCAGCAATTTTATCATACAACTTTGCAACTAAAATTTTCAAAAGGTCATTGGTTTTGGCTTTTCTAAACTTATTAGGAAGTATTACTTCAATAATATGATTGATGAAATTAATAGTAGAAGCTTTTACACGTTTGTAATATAGACGAAATTCATGTACTGCTCCTAAAACAGAAATTGTACCAGTATAACAATTCAAAGGTGCTATAATAGCAGCTTCTCCAGAATTGATAGAAATGTTTAAAATATTCATAATTCATACCTCCTAACAAATTATTATTTTGCGAATCAATGTTCGTATACAATATACAAAATATTGTTCGCTTTGTCAAGAGGTTTTTTGAAAAAATAGAAAAAAATTAAAGAGGTATGGGCAGTAACCATTGTGGTACTACTAATTTTAGCAGGTATTACAATTACTTATGTAATGGGAGATAACAGTATTTTTAAGAAAGCGCAGGAAGCAGCAAGCAAAACAAATCAGGCAGCACAAGATGAACTAGAAGGACTAAATAAAGTAGATGAATTTATAAAAAAAGAAACAAATAAGAAACCAGTTATTAAAAGAGTAGGGGTGGTTTCTAAAACAATTAACTCATTAATAATTGAAGCTATTGCAACAGATGAAGATAAAGAAAAGTTGACATATAAACTATATGTGGGAACTTCAAAAGAAGATTTAGTACTACAAAGCTTAGTAAAGGAAGGAATAAATGATGAAGTAGTTACTTGGAATATTGAAAACTTAGAAGAATACACAAAATATTATTATAAAGTAGAAGTAACAGATGGAACTGATATAGTAACTACAGATATTAAAGAAGTAATAACAAATAGAACAAATACAGCACCAACGGTTGCGAGTTCAGAAGTTGAATCTAAAACTACTAATAGTATCAAAATAAAAGCAGGTGCTACTGATACAGAAGATGATAAGCTAACCTATACAATATATTTTGGAGAAATTGCAGATAAGTTGGCAAAACAAACAACAATAGAAGAACAAAATAAAGGAGAAAAAATAACCTTTGAAAAAGCAGAACTAAAAGAATATACTTTGTATTATTATAGAATCGATGTATCAGATGAATGGGATACAACAGAAGGTATAGTACAAGAAGTGAGGACATTCTGTTCAGGCTTGGGTGCAAATTGTTTACGGACCAACACTTTGTCAGAATTGTAAGGGAAATGGTGAATGTACTACTCTTGAATATACTTCTGTTTTGATAGAAACAACAACTAGTTCATGTTATTATGGATGTACACATTCTGATAGAAGTTTTTCTGGGCGTTGTAAAGTTTGTGGAGGAGCATCATGCGGTTGGTGGGCAATGGGAGGGTGCTCGCACAATTCGAGTTGGATGACAGGTTCGCAGGTGGCTAAACCACACTCTTGCGGAATTTGTGAGGGCAAAGGAGGCGCTCCGTGTGAGCATGGACTTATGAAAAAACATTGTATTCACAATAAAGCCGAACAACATGACGACTAAAAATAGATTCTAACATAATATACAAAGATATGAACTTCAAGAAAAAAACTATAAAAACCTTGACAAATCTAAAAAAATAGTGTAAAGTATATTAGCATTACAAAAAAATGTAGTGCTAATTTATTTTTTGAAAATATTTTTGAAAACCTAGGAAAAAAGAAGAGGTGAAGTCATTGGAAAAAAATGTGAAAGTTAGTATGTTATGCCAAATTTATGGAAGAATGCTAACAGAAAAACAATATGAAGTAATCAATGATTACTATAACAATGATTTATCACTCTCTGAAATTGCCGAGAATTATCAAATTACAAGACAGGCAGTAAGAGATATTATCAAAAAGGGGGAAAATAAACTTTTCGAATTAGAAGAAAAGCTAGCATTTATGGAAAAAACATTGAAACAAGAAAAACAATTACAACAAATACTAGAAGAATTAAGCAAAATTGAAGAAACATCTTCTGATAAAAAAGTGGAAAAGATCTTAAACCACGTTAGAGAAGAGTTAAGCTGTTTAGCATAACTTCTCAAAACAAAATGCTTAAAAGAAAACGAAAGAGGTGTAAAGATGGCTTTTGAAGGACTAAGTTCAAAACTCCAAGACATTACAAGAAAATTAAGAGGAAAAGCAAGAATTACAGAGTCAGACTTAAAAGAAATGCTTCGTGAAGTAAAACTTGCACTGCTTGAAGCTGATGTTAACTATATGATAGTAAAAGAATTTGTAAGTCAGGTACAAGAAAAAGCTTTAGGACAGGATGTATTAAAATCTTTAACACCAGGGCAACAGGTTATTAAAATTGTAAAAGATGAAATGGTAGAATTGTTAGGTGGAACTGAAAGCAAGGTAAACTTTACTCCAAATCCTCCTACCATCATTATGTTAGTGGGACTGCAAGGTTCTGGTAAAACTACAACAGCAGGAAAGTTAGCAAATTTACTTCGTAAACAGGGGAAAAAGCCATTATTAGTTGCTTGTGATATTTATAGACCAGCAGCTATTAAACAATTACAAGTAGTTGGTGGGCAACTTAATATTCCAGTTTTTAGTAATGAACAGTCCAAAGATGTTGTTCATATTGCAAAACAAGCAATGTCAGTTGCTATGAGTAAATTAAATGATGTAGTGATTTTAGATACAGCAGGTCGTTTACATATTGATGAAGAGTTAATGACAGAATTGAAAAATGTCAAAGCAAATGTCAAACCACATGAAATCTTATTAGTTGTAGATAGTATGACAGGTCAAGATGCAGTAAATGTTGCTAAGTCATTTAATGAAGATTTGGGAATTGATGGAGTTGTACTTACAAAATTAGATGGTGATACTCGTGGCGGAGCAGCATTATCTGTTAAGAAAATTACAGGGAGACCAATCAAATTTGCAGCAACTGGTGAAAAGTTAAGTGATATTGAAGTATTCCATCCAGATAGAATGGCACAAAGAATTTTGGGGATGGGTGATGTCTTATCCATTATTGAAAAAGCGGAAGAAAATTTTGATATGGCAGAGGCTGAAAAATTAGAAAAACAGCTTAAGAAAAAGGAATTAGATTTAGATGATTACTTAGCGCAGCTAAGACAGGTCAAAAAAATGGGTTCTTTTTCCTCAATATTAAAAATGATTCCAGGTATGAACCAACTAAAAGATGTTAAAGTGGATGATAAAGAATTTGTCAAAATTGAAGCAATGATTTGTTCTATGACAAAAGAAGAGAGAAAAAATCCACGTTTATTAAATGGAAATAGAAGATTAAGAATTAGCAAAGGAAGCGGTACAACTGTTCAGGACATTAATAAATTTATGAAATCTTTTGAAATGACACAAAAAATGATGAAGAAAATGCAGAGTAATAAAGGTGGCATGAAAAAGTTAATGAATAGTTTAGATACCAATGACCTAAAGAATTTTAAATTTTGATATTAATTTTTAAATTTTATATATAAAAAATATTCAGGAGGTGAAAATAAATGGTAAAAATCAGATTACAAAGACAAGGTGCTAAAAAAGCTCCATTCTATCATATTGTTGTAGCAGATTCTAGAAGAGCAAGAGATGGAAAAATCATTGAAAGAATTGGTTCTTATGATCCAATGACAGAACCATCTACAATTGTTATTGATAATGAAAAATTTGAACAATGGATTAAAAATGGTGCAAAACCAACAGATTCTGTTAAGAATTTAGTTGAAAGAGCATCTAAATAAGAAAAAGGACTTCGAAGAGAGGAACTAAAACTATGAAAGAAATTTTAGAAACCATTATTCTTAACATGGTAGACAATAAAGAAGCTGTAAATGTTACAGAAACACTAGAAGAAAAAAAAGCTAGCTATATAGTAAAAATAGCTGAAGAAGATATGGGAAGAATTATTGGTAAACAAGGAAAAACAGCTAAAGCAATTCGTATGATAATGAAGTCAGTTGCTGGAAAAGAGCATAAAAGAGTAGAAGTAGAATTTGTAAATTAAAAGGAGTTTTGATGAAACAGCAATATTTTGAAATTGGACAGATAGTCAATACTTTTGGCATTAAAGGTGTAGTAAAAGTAAATCCTTTTACAGATGATATTTCTCAATTTGAAGATATGAAAACTATTCTAATAGATAAAAAAGATAGTCTTCTAGAAATGCAAATTGAAGAAGTAAAATATAGCAAAAACCAAGTATTATTAAAACTAAAAGGAATTGAAACTGTTGAAGAAGCCGAGAAATATCGTAATTGTTATTTGAAACTTCCAAGGGAAAAGGCAAGAAAACTTCCAAAGAATACTTATTTTATAGCTGACTTAATTGGCTTGGAAGTATATACTGAGGAAGGCAATCTATTGGGAAAAGTAGAGGATATATATAATACAGGTTCTAGTGATATCTATGTGGTTAAAGATTCACTAGGCAAACAAATTCTATTACCAGCAATTAAAGATGTTATTAGAAAAGTTGATTTAGAAGAAGAAAAAATAATTGTCCATTTATTAAATGGATTGGTGTAGAGAGGAAAACACTATGCGATTTGATGTATTAACTCTTTTTCCAGAAATGTTTGAACCAGTTAAGCAAAGCATTTTAGGAAGAGCTAGTAAAAATCATATTTTAGAATTTAATTTTATTAATATGAGGGACTTTTCAAAAAACAAGCATTTGAAAGTAGATGATACTCCTTATGGTGGTGGGGCAGGAATGGTAATTATACCAGATGTAGTATATGATGCTTATTCTTCAATACAAAATAAAGAACAAGCAAAAGTTATTTATTTATCACCACAAGGACAAACATTGGATCAAGCAAAAGTGCAAGAACTTTCCAAAGAACAACATTTAATTCTATTATGTGGACATTATGAGGGAATTGACCAAAGGGTACTAGATGAGATTGTAGATGAGGAAATATCAATAGGCGATTATGTACTTACTCGGTGGAGAACTTCCGGCAATGGTGCTAATCGATAGCGTTAGTCGATATGTAGAAGGAGTATTAAAAGAAGATTCCATTTGTGAAGAATCTTTTTCAAATAAACTTCTAGAATATCCACAGTATACAAGACCAGAGGTATTTAGAGGAAGAAAGGTACCAGAAGTATTACTTTCTGGACATCATGAAAACATACAAAAATGGAGACAAGAAAGGTCTTTAGAAATAACGAAATTAAAAAGACCAGATTTATTAAAGTAAAGAAAGGAGGATATTCAAATCATGGATATCATAAAATCAATTGAACATGAACAATTAAAAAATAAAATTCCTGATTTAAAAATTGGTGATACTGTTAGAGTACATCAAAAAATTAAAGAAGGAAATAGAGAAAGAATTCAAGTATTTGAGGGAATTATTATTAAAAAACAAAACGGAGGAGTAAATGCTACTTTTACAGTAAGAAAGATTTCTTATGGTGTAGGTGTTGAAAAGACATTTTTAATACATTCACCATTAGTAGAAAAAGTAGAGGTAGTAAGAGTTGGTAAAGCTAGACGTGCAAAACTATACTATTTAAGAGATAGAATTGGTAAAGCTGCTAAGACTAGAGAAAATACAGGTGCTAGAATTGAAGACAGGGAAATTACGGTAAAAGAAGATTTGGTAGAAGAGCCAGTTAAAGAAGAAGCAGAAGACATTGAAGTACCAGTTGAGGCTGCTCCAGAAGAAGCTCCAGCAATTGAAACAGAAAATCCAGTAGTAGAAGAAGTTGTAGATACTGTAACAGAAGAGACTACTGAAGAAGTAAAAGAATAAGAAAAGATTTAAAAGAAAAATGAACTTAAATTATGAAACTAGAAGTTTGATAATTTAGGTTTATTTTTTATGACCATATTCTTTAAAATAAAAATATTTGAATACAAATAAGGATAAAGAGATTGACATTAAATATTATGAAATGATAAGATATAACAAAATGTTATTAAATGCTAATAGTATAGATTTTGCCCAAAGAGGTAATATTAAAAACAAAAGAATAGAATAATAGGAGGAACAACAGAATGAAAAAAGAAGTGTCAAAATTTATAAAAAACAGGAAAGGTATTACATTAGTAGCTTTAGTCGTAACCATCGTAGTTTTGCTTATTTTGGCAGGAGTTACAATTGCTTATGTGATGAGTGACAATGGTATTTTTTCGAAGGCACAAGAAGCAAAAGATAAAACTGAACAAGCAAAAAATGATGAACAAGAATATTTGAGTAATTTAGGAAATAAAATTGATGAATATACTAAAGGGATTTCTACAAATCCACCAATTTATAATGAAGAAAAGAAAGTAAATGTACCACAAATACTAACAGGTATGACACCAATTAAATTTGAAATGCCAACAAATAGTCAAAAGGGAGAAGCAGTTGTTACAAATAAAGATGACGATAATTGGTATGAATATGGAGAAACATATGAAACAAAAAGATGGGCCAATGTCAAAACACAAGATGGAAGTATGTGGGTGTGGATACCAAGATTTGCTTATAAAATAACAGGACAAACAATAGATGTTGTATTTTTAATTGGAGATACAGATGAATATTATAAGGCAGATGGAACAACTGCCACAGCACAAAGAATGAAAAATACAACAATAGTACCAAGTACAACAAGTGATTATACAGTACATCCAGCATTTACAAATGAATCTAGCATTGGTTATGTCAATGGAGGATGGAATAAAGAATTAGCAGGAATATGGGTGGCAAAATTTGAAGCAGGATATCCAACAGGAAATAATACAGTAGCCAAAAAAGCAAGTAATGTAAGTTACACAACACCAGATGGTCAAGTATATATACAATCAACAGAAAATCCGACAGGAAGAGATGGATGGGTAAGTGCGAGAAATTGGTTAGATGGAATTTACGGAGAAACACTAACAAAGATTAGTTATCCAGTATTTCAAGGAACAACTTATGCAATGAATTATATTACAATCAATGATTCATATAATATAGTAAGAGCATTAACAGATAGTGGAAATATTTATGGATTAAGTAGTTCAGATACGGATAGCCATTTAATGAAGAATAGCGAATGGGGAGCAGTAGCATATTTAAGTCAAAGCAAATATGGACGAAATGGAACAGAGATAACAGTTAATAATGCAAATCTTCTAAGTGGAGGAACGAATAAGACAAAAACAGAGGGAAATAAAGTTGCAAGTGTATATGCAGTAACAGGTTGTACCAGTAATTCAACAAGTACTAATTCAATAAAAACAACAATAGAAGCAATTAATGGAACCAGTGGAAATACAGCTACAGCACAAGGAATTTATACATGGAATCAAAAAAATGGACAAAATGCATCCACAACAGGAACAATATATGGAATTTATGATATAAGTGGAGGAACATTTGAAAAAACAAGCACTTATATAGCAAACAATCATGAACACTTAAAGAAATATGGAGCAAGTGTAACTTATCAAGGAGATGTGTTAAAAACAACTAGTACACCATATACTACAGTGTATCCCAGCAATGAAGGAGGAGAGACGAATGTAGATAGAGCAAGCCAAAAGAATTTTGCAAGCAATACAAAGATTTATGGTGATGCAGTAAGAGAAACTACTGCTAATACAGCAGGTACATCAAATAGTGGATGGAGCACAAGTTCATGGAATTCAGACTATTCTCTTTTTCCAGCATTAGACACTCCATTCTTTGTACGAGGTGGTCCTTTTTGGGAAGGTCGCCCTGCTGGTAGTTTTACATTCTATCGTTCAGGAAATGCTCCACATTTTCATGAAGGTTTTCGTGCGGTACTCGTTGGTTTATCTTGATACTTTAATATATAAAAGTTTATGATATTCTCAAGAATAAAATGAGGGAACCCTTAAAAAAGGGTTCCTGTTTTTGATAAGAAGGTCTATTAGTGATTGTGCTTTTTTTCGTGTAGTAACACGATGGCATGTTCAAATGCCATCGAAGGCAATGATTCTAGATATTCTCCAGAAGGAGAATATACATCCCATCCTGTAGTTAGGCTACCAGCGATAAGTAACCGACAGCGAGTAAGAATTCTTGCAGAAGCATAACTTGGTTTAGCTTCAACAATTATTTCAGTGGCATCTTCATTGCAAAAGCCCCAATGACCAAGCAGAGAGAAAATGCGAAGAATATGTCGTGTGCCAGTAGGATCAAGAATGCTGATGGGATGAGACATATATTCCACGAATTTCAATGTATCAGCTTGTTCTTCAACTCTTTGATGGTTGTTTGCTGCACGTTCCATAGCTGCCCTTCCTTTCTAAAAAGTATCATAGTCATTTGACTATGTGAGAGGAATTATATCATTTTCTACTTAAAAATGCAAGAATGGAAGATTTTTAAATAAAAATAAAATTTTTAGTCGATTTTTCTATGAAAATTTCTTTACAAAATAGATAAGTTAGGATAAAATATGCTATAGAAAAAGAAGGGAAAAAAGATGATTCGATTTATCTCAAAATGTGAAGAAGATACTATTGAATTTGCTTCGAAGTTTGCCTCAAAACTAGCTAGAAATGATATTGTTATACTATCAGGAGAGCTTGGTTCTGGTAAGACGAAGTTTGTTCAAGGTATATTAAAATATTTTGGATTAGAAAGTGAAATTTCTAGTCCTACTTTTACGATTGTAAATGAATATAATGCAAAAAAAGCTAATGTATATCATTTTGACGTTTATCGATTAGAAGACATAGATGAATTTTATGCCATGGGGGGAGAAGAATATTTTGAAAATGGAATTTGTTTAATAGAATGGGGAGAAATGATAGAGAAGATTTTGCCAGCTGACTATATTAAAATTACTTTCAAAAAGGATGAAGAAAATGATGAATACAGAGAACTTCAAATAGAACCTTTTGGAGAGAAATATATTAATCTCTTTTAAAAAAGGGAATAAATAAAAGGAGGAAGGTTAGCTTATAAGGCTAACATATTAGAAAATGAAAGTTTTAACAATAGATACTTCATCTAAAAATGCAATTGTAGCTATAACAGAAAATGAAGAAAAAGTAATTGAATTAAATAATACAGAAGAAAAAACACATTCACAAAAACTAATGCCAATGATAGATGAAGCCTTCCAAAAAAGTAACTTAGCTTTGGAAAATATTAATTTGATAGTATGTTGTTTAGGACCAGGCTCTTTTACAGGAGTTAGAATAGGGATAGCAACTGCAAAAGCTTTTGCTGATAGTAAAAATATCCCAGTTGTTGGAGTAAATTCATTAGAGGGATTAGCATATAACATACAAACAGATGGCTATATTTGTTCTTTGATAGATGCAGGACATGGAAATACATATGCAGGCTTTTTTAAAATTGAAAAACAAGAAACGATACAAGAGGATTTAGCGTTTTTAAACTTAATAGATGGAAATGGTAAATTGACAATAAAACAATTGGTAACATTTATAGAAAAAAATATAAAAAAGGAAAAGCAAACTGTCTATTTTGTTGGAGATGGTGTTATAAATTATGTTGAAATATTTGAAAAATTAAAAAAGGAAAGCCAATATGAGATAAAAATTGCAAATTCAAATCAAAGTCTTTCTTCAGGAATAACGATTGCTAAAATTGGTTACAATAAATATAAAAATGGTGAATCAGGTAATTCAGCTATTTTAAAACCAGTATATTTAAGAAAATCTCAAGCAGAACTTGCATTAGAAGAAAAAGTAAAGGAAAAGTAAAATGGAAATAGAAATTATTAAAATGCAGTTATCTGATTTGGAAAAAATAAAAGAAAATTTAGAAAAAGATTTTGATAATTTTTGGACAACAAGAACTCTACAAGAAGAATTGGAAAACAAAAATCGGATTAGATTCTTATTACATAGTAGCAAAACAAAATCAAGAGATTATTGGATTTGCAGGAATAATAAAAATTATAGATGAAGTTAATATTATGAATATTGTGGTAAGAAAAGATAAAAGAAAAGAAGGAATTGGCTCAAAGCTGTTAAATAAAATTTTTGAAATAGCCAAAGATAAAAATGCTCAGACGATTACATTAGAAGTAAATGAAAAGAATTTACCAGCTATTAGGTTATATCAAAAGTTTGGATTTGAGAAAACAGGGCTTCGTAAAAAATATTATCATAATATGGATAATGCAATTATTATGTCAGTTTGGGGACGTTAGTTTAACTGACATTTTGAAAGAATAGAAACCAGAATGTCAGTCAAGGGACAGATGTCAGTTAAACTAACGTCCCCAAACTGACATACCAAGGAGGAAAACAATGAAAAAAACAAATGAATTAAGTTATAAACAATTAAAGATGGTATGTAATCCAGAAACATTTGAGTTTACGTCTACAGAAGATTTAGACCCTATTGATACAGGAATTGGACAGGATAGAGGGATTAAAGCACTAGAATTTGGACTTAATGTAGATGTAAGAGGATACAACTTATATGTAGAAGGTCCAAGTGGTGTAGGAAAAACGATGTATACTAGAAATTATTTAGATGTAATTTCTAAGAAGAAAAAAGCGCCACAAGATTGGTGCTATATCTACAATTTCGAAAATCCAAATGAGCCAATAGCAGTATCTCTTCCTGCTGGAGGAGGAAAAGAATTTTGCGATTTGATGGATCATTTTATTGATGATGTTAAAATCGATATTAAATCTACATTTAATAATGAAGAATTTGAAAAAGAAAGAGCTCTTATTAAACAAGAATTTGAAGAAAAAAGAAATGTCTTAATGGAAAAGTTGAATCAAAAGTCTTCTCAATATGGCTTTCAAGTAAAAGCATCACAGACAGGAATTTATATGATGCCAGTTATGAATGGAAAGGCAATTGCAGAAGAAGAATTTAACAAACTAGATGAGAATATTAGAAAAGAGTATGAAGATAAATCAGGTATTGTGCAACAACATATTATGGAGGCAATTGGAGAAATAAAGTCTATTGAAAGAGCATCTGCACAAAAAATTGAAGAATGGCAATCTAATGTAGCCCTTTTAACAGTAAACACACATATAAATTATATTAAATCAAGATATAAAAGGAATAAAAAGATTAATCATTTCTTAGATAGCATTAAGAAAGATATTCTAAAAAATATTTCACATTTTATAGCTGATGATAAAAATGATAAACAACAAGCTCAGCCAGCACAAAATATAAAACCAGAGTTAGTAAAACCTTGGCTTAATTATCGTGTAAACCTTTTTGTAGATAATAGTAAGTTAGAAGGTGCGCCAGTAATTATGGATTCTAACTATTCTTATCATAATATTTTTGGAAAATTAGAATATGAAAATTATTATGGAGCATTAAAAACAGATTACACAATGCTAAAGCCAGGACTTTTACATCAAGCAAATGGTGGTTATATTATTTTTCAAGCAACTGATTTATTGAGTAATAGTTTATGCTATGAAGCGTTAAAAAAAGCGCTAAGAACAAAAGAATTAGGAATTGAAAATGCAGCAGATCCCCGTTCTTCTATGGTAATGATTTCACTAAAGCCAGAGCCAATTCCTCTAAACTTAAAAGTTATTATTATAGGGGAAGAAAATATTTATCAAACACTACTTGCAATGGATAATGATTTTAGAAAGTTATTTAAAATCAAGGTAGAATTTGAAGATGATGCACCTCTTAATATGGAAAATATAAATAAACTAGCAAGATTTATTGCAGGATATTGCAAGCAAGAAGAATTACCACCACTTACAAAAGAGGCTGTAGCTAAAATGATAGAGTATGCTTCTAAAATTGCAGATAATCAAGAAAAACTTTCTACTCGATTTAGCGAACTAGCACAAATTATTGGAGAAGCGGCAACTTGGGCAAGAATGTCACGTTCAAAAAAAGTAACTGAAGAGTATGTAGAAAAAGCATTAAGAGAAAGTATAGAAAGAGTTAAAAAGTATGATAGTCGTTATATGGAAATGATAGAAGAAAATACTCTTTTAATTGAGACTACAGGATTTATGACAGGACAAATTAATGGACTTACAGTTATGAACATTGGAAATTATAGTTTTGGAAAGCCAGTAAAAATTACAGCTAATACTTATACAGGCAAAAGTGGCATTATTAATGTAGAAAGAGAAGTTGAACTTTCAGGTTCTTCACATTCAAAAGGTATATTAATTTTAAGTGGTTATTTAGGAGAAATGTTTGCACAAGATATTCCACTTTCACTTACTGCAAGTATCTGTTTTGAACAGTTATATAGTGGAGTCGATGGGGATAGCGCTTCTAGCACAGAATTATATGCAATTTTATCAAGTTTAGCAGGTATACCAATTAATCAGGCAATTGCTGTAACAGGTTCAGTTAATCAAAAAGGAGAAATTCAACCAATTGGTGGAGTAAATGATAAGATAGAGGGATTTTTCCAAATATGTAAAATGCGTGGGTTGGATGGAACACATGGTGTTATGATACCAAAACAAAATATACAAAACTTGAATTTATCAGATGAAATTGTACAATCTGTAAAAGAGGGAAAATTTCATATTTATGCAATTACAACTATTGAAGAAGGAATTGAAATATTAACTGGAGTTCCAGCCGGAAAGAGAGATAATGCGGGGCATTTTCCAGCGGGTAGTATAAATTACTTAGCTTATGAAAGACTAAAAAAATATGCGCAAATTAGTCAGAAATAAAAATATAGAAAGAGAAGAGATTTTAGAAATAAAGTTTCTTCTTTTTTAATTTAAGATAAGGATCTATTAGTAATCATTGTAGTACTTTTTATTTTAGCGGGAATCACAATTACGTATGTAATAGGAGATAACAGTGTTTTTAAAAAAGTATCAGAAGCAAAATTAAAAACAGATATAGCAATGTGGAAGGATAAACTAGAATTA
>CAQZSK010000010.1 GCA_948934525.1 uncultured Clostridia bacterium | reverse complement strand
AGGAAGTTCTTTTTCAATATTTTTTCAAATTACACAAAATTATTTACATTCTCGAATTACCATTACTTATGTGGTGGGAGACAATAGTGTTTTTAAAAAAGCATCAGGGGCAAAGTTAAAAACGGATATAACAACTTGGAAAGAAAAACTAGAACTGAGCAAAAATCCAATTATCATAGAAGGGGTGGGGAGATGTCAATTGCAACATTTTTGATATGAGTACAAATTGTTCTGAATGGACTACTGAAAGAGATATGAAATCTTCTTTTCATACAGTAAGAGGAGGAGACTATGGAAGTGGATGTAAGGGAGCCATAACACGTAGATCATTTGATGATAGTGGAAATCAATATAGAACATATCGTCCATATTTAAGTATTTAACGAAAAGATGAGGGAGTCCTAGAATAGTAACCCGAGAACCAAAAGATCCAGCTCAATAAGGGGTGGATTTTTTGGTTAGAAATTTGATTAGATTTTTTGATAACGAAATGGCTTTTGACATTGCTCCTTATATTTTAATCCCATTTCATATCTCCGAAATCAACGTTTTTTACTCCTAAATTATATCACTAAAGTATTGTCTTGTCAGTATTTTAGAGATTTTTACATACAAAAATTCCAGTGATTTTTCACTGGAATTTTTGTTTTTAGGTTCCTATTATAGGACACCCGCTGGGATTTTATATTTTCCTCACAATGATTTTTGGACGGAGAAATGAATTGTAAACAATGGACAGACATTGCCCAGATACAATACCAACCTTCGCGCAAAGATCTTCTGGCAATGTAAACCGGTTGCGTTTTGGGGTCTGTACACAGTACAAATCGCAAGCTAGATTGCTCTTGCCGCTGATATAGATTGCTCCGTTTTCTTCATAGATATAGAACCGCGAAAAATTGCCTAACAGTTCCAGCAAGTCCTCATCTACGAAAATGGTTCTTTCACGAGATAATGTGCGAATCATGTAATTAGCTCCCTTCTATTCTTGTCTTACGACAAATTCTATTATTATAGCACACTTTACATAATATTTCAAGCTCGAAAGCGAAAATTCCAGTGATTTTTCACTGGAATCTTTGTTTTTAGGTTCCTATTATAGGACACCTTCACTTTATTATATTTTTTTTATAATACTCTATGGTTGCTCCTGTAATGTTACAGTAACTTCTTTTTCTTTACCATCTCGATGTATTTTTAATTTTAAAGTATCACCAATTTGTTTCTTATTCTTAATTTCATTTAATTCATCCATTGTTGTAATTTTCTTTCCTTCTGCTTCAATAATTACATCACCAGGTTTAATTCCTGCTTTTTCAGCAGCAGAGAAATCGTCTACCGTTTTAACATAAACTCCGACAGCTAAGTTATTTCTTTCGGCAGTTTCCTTGTCTAAATCAATACCGCCAATTCCAACATAAGGACGTTTTACTTTGCTATATTGAATTAATTGGTTGTAAATATCTTTAGTAGCATTAATAGGAATAGCAAATCCAATACCTTCTACAGAAGTTCCTGATAGTTTTAATGTATTAACACCAATAACTTGACCTTTGCTATTAACTAAAGCGCCACCACTATTTCCTGAATTGATGGCTGCATCTGTTTGAATAGCAACATATTTGTTGCCATCTTCATCAGATACTTCACGGTTTACCGCACTAATAATACCAGCAGTAACACTATTATCTAGTCCCAAAGGACTACCCATAGCCATAGAGAATTCTCCTACTTGAACACTATCAGAATCTCCAAGTTCTGCAGCTGTTAACCCTGTTTTATCAATTTTGATAACAGCTAAATCAGTTTGAGAGTCAGTACCAATAATTTCTCCTTGGTATTCTGTATCATCATTATATAATTTAACAGTTACCTTATTTGCTTTTCCAATCTCATAAAATGAATTGTTACTAGAGTTAGATGAATTAATAACATGATTATTAGTTAAAATATATCCATCTTCACTAATAATAATTCCAGAACCTCTAGCGGTTGCTTTACTAGGTGTTCTATTAAAAATAGAATTAACAGAATATTCTACTGTAATAGCGACAATAGATGGTTGCACTTTTTTGGCAACTCCGACACCTGTATCAGAATAACCCTGTAAAGAGATTAATTGTGTATTTATATTAGTTGAACTTGAATTATTTTCATCATTAGTAGAAGTATTATTGGTAGTAACAAGTTGTCTAATAATTTGTTCTTTGATGCTAGGAACACTAATACAGGTACCAATCACTAGTGCAGTTCCAAGAATTCCGCAAAAGAAGGGTAGGATAACTGTTTTTCCAAAACCACTTCCACTTGATTTAGACCTTTTTTCACTATTGCGGAACTCTTTGTAGCTAGTTTCAGTAACAGTTGGGTTGGCATTTTTAAAAGTTTGACTGTTTTCAGTTACATTATTGTTTTGATTTGATTGATTTTCTTCCATTGATTTTACCTCCGAAAATTTTCTATTTATATAATATCCTAAAACAAATATATCATACAAGACTTTTGTGAAAAAAATGTGAACCTTTTGTAGCTTTTTTCTATTTTTTATATTTTTATAAACTAAGCAAAAGCTAAACTTGACAGGGATTACAGAATTTAATATAATAGATAGCAAATATCAGCACAAAAGAGAATAATAAAAAATAAAGCAAAGAATATATTTAGAAAAGGAAAATAAAAAGGAGTAAGAAAAATGAAAAGTGAGAAAGGGCTGACCTTCATTAGTACAGCAATTTTAGTAGTAGTTATTGCAGCACTAACATTTGGTGTAGTCTATTTTGTAAGACTTCAATTGAATAAAGGAAAAAATGAAGATATTAAAACTGATATGCTATTGGTAGAAGCAAGAGTACAGAAACTTTCTAGTGAATATATTTTAGAAAAAAAAGAGGATATTTTAGTAGGAACAAAGCTAACAGAGATGGAAGATGAGCTGCTCGTGAAAGAATTTTTAGAAAAGGAATTATTTGACCCAAAGGAAAAAGGGGCTAAATATTATGTATTAAATCAAGAGAATATTAATGAAATGAAACTAGAAAATGTAGAATTAGAAAAGGATAGTTACTATATTGTAGATTATACTTCTAGTAAAGTATACTATACCAAAGGATATAGTGATGACGAAGGAGAAGTATACTATACAGTAGAGAAAGATACGCAAGAGAAGACAAGCAAAGAAAAAGTAGAAAGTACACAAAAGAAGGAAGAAAATAAACAAGAAGAGAAGAAGGAAGAAAAAAAGAAATAAGGGTGAGAAAAGTGAAAAAAGACAAAGATGAAGTACAGGAGGTTTTAAGACAAATAGCAAATGAAAAAGAAATAGAAAGTCAGAAAATAGATGAAACTCAAGAGAAAATAAAAAAACAAAAGAAAATCAATTTGTTTTTAAAAGTGATACTTTTATTAGTTTTTGTAGTAGCACTAGGAATTACAATTCCAATGATAATAGAAATACAAGAGGGACCTTGGGTAGAAATGATGTAACAGACAAAGAATCATAAAAGTAAAGTGAGAGAAAATATGGATGAACTAAAGAAAATTAGAAGAAGTAATATAAGAGTTATTATTGGTATTTTGCTAGTAATTATCTATTTTATAATAACGGTAAATTGGTATGATAATGCTTTAGGAGAGGTAAGAAAAAGTGAAAGGGAATGGAATATAAGGAAAATAGTGGAACCATTCAATAATAAAATGAGTTGTTATATTGGAAACAACAAAATTGGAAGTAGTGTTAAAGCATTGTGTGGTGTAGTGATAACTATTAATTCGGTGAATGAAGATAAAAGAGTGTTTGTAAAAGAAGGAGATATTAGTCAGCTAAAAACAAAGGAAGACTGGGAAAATAGTAATGCTGTTTATAAAATAGAAGAAATTGAGAAATTGAGAAATAGCATTTATAATAGTCTTAGATATGATGTAAGCGCGAGTTATGATGAGCAGGGGTTTATCATAGGAATTGGAATTACTCAGAAAAATATGGTTCAAAATGTAGAAAATGAAGTATAAAAAGGATAAGTAATCATGAAAGAAAAAGAATTAGTAAGATTAACAGAACTAAAAAAGGTAGAAGAAGAGTTGTATACCAAAGAGAATTTAAAAGCAATTGCAGGGATTGATGAGGCAGGAAGAGGCCCTCTTGCAGGGCCAGTTGTTGTAGCTTGTTGTATTATGCCAAGAGAATCTATGATAGAAGGTGTTAATGACTCTAAAAAAATAGCAGAGAAAAAGAGAGAAAAACTTTATGAATTAATTACAGAAGAGGCTATTAGCTACGGTATTGGAATTATTGGACAAAAGGAAATTGATGAAATTAATATTTTGCAAGCAACCAAAAAAGGATTAACAACAGCAATCAAGGACATGGAGGAAAAATTAAAAGAGAAATCAGAATTAGGAATAGTAAAACCAGATGCCATTTTAGTAGATGCTTTAACAAAAATTGATACAGATGGTATACCATACAAGTCAATTATTCATGGAGATGCAATTAGTTATTCTATTTCATGTGCTTCCATTATAGCAAAAGTAACAAGAGATAGAATTATGAGGCAATGGGATGAAGTATATCCACAGTATGGCTTTATAAAACACAAAGGTTATGGAACTGCAGCACATATTCAAGCTATTAAGGAATATGGACTCTGTCCATTGCATCGTTGTAGTTTTACCAAGAATTTTTGTGCTATAGACGAAAAGTAGTTACAATTTCAAATGTTATCTATATACAATAAAAGAAAAAACAGGAGGAAAAACGTGTGAATATACAAGAGATTATTGCAAAAAAAAGAGATAAAAAAGAACTAACCAAAGAAGAAATCGTATATTTTGTAACTAATTATACAAATGGAATTATTCCAGATTATCAAGCAGCAGCATTAACAATGGCAATTTACATCAATGGAATGAATGAGGAAGAAACAACAAATTTAACATTGGCAATGGCTCATTCTGGAGATATTTTAGATTTATCAGGATTTGGAACTGTAGTGGATAAACATAGTACTGGTGGTATAGGAGATAAGGCTACACTGATCTTGGCTCCAATTATAGCCTCTTTAGGAATTCCAGTTGCTAAAATGTCTGGAAGGGGGTTAGGCTATACAGGAGGAACAATTGATAAGTTAGAGTCGATATCGGGATATCAGACCAATATTACAATAGAAGAATTTAGAAAAAATGTAGGCAACATAGGGATTAGTTTAATGGGGCAAACCTTGAATTTAGCACCAGCTGATAAAAAACTATATGCTTTACGTGATACAATTGCAGCAACAGAAAGCATACCACTAATCAGTTCTAGCATTATGAGTAAAAAAATAGCAGCAGGGGCAAATAAGATTGTGCTTGATGTAACTTGTGGAAGTGGAGCTTTTATGAAGAGTTTAAGTCAAGCTATACAATTGGCTGAAACCATGAAAAAAATTGGAGAATTAGCCAAAAAGGAAACTGTATGTATAATTACTTCTATGGAAGAGCCTTTAGGAGAATCGGTAGGAAATTCTTTAGAAGTGATTGAAGCTGTTCAAGCGTTAAGAGGGAAAATGGCAGCAGATGTACAAGAAGTAGTGTTAACTTTAGGTGCATATATGATAAAACTAGCAGGTAAGGGAGATAACATAGAAGAAAATAAGCAAAAAATGTTAACACAAATCCAAAAAGGAGAAGCGTTTCAAAAGTTAAAAGAATTAATACAAATACAAGGTGGAGATATTTCTTGTATTGAAAATTTAGAATTATTACCAAAAGCAAAATATGTAATGCCAGTACTTGCAACAGAAAAAGGATATGTAAAAACACTAGATGCAAAAAGCGTAGGAGAAGTATCTATGTATTTAGGAGCCGGAAGGATGAAAAAAGAAGATTGCATTGATCCAGCAGTAGGCATTATTTTGAAAAAGAAAATAGGAGATTATGTAAGAGAAGGGGAAGTACTAGCATATATTCATGCCAATAGTGAAGAAAAGGGAAAAGAAGCTATAAATCAATTGCTAAATTGTTATGAAATTATAGAAGAAAGAATAGAAAAAAAGAGTGGCATTTTAAAGGTTATATAAAAAATATAATTTGTTATTTAGAGTAAAAGTATTCTCTATAACAAATTATATTTTTTTTATAATTGAATTCCTATATTTTCAGAATTTCCTTGAACTTGCCCAGAAAAATTTGCAAATTGTTCTTGAGAAAGGAAACGATTTAAATTTTTTACTGTAATTCCAGTAGAGGCAGATAAGTTATCTATATTAATTTGAGATGTGTTTTCCTCTAAAAAATTTTTTAATTGACCCATTTCATGTTGATCTTTAGGCTGACAATTAGGACATACACTAGTATCAGACATAAAGAAACAGCCACAACGACTACATTTGTTAAAATTCATAATATTACCTCCGAATTTATTATCATTTGTGAAAACAGTATATCACAAATTTTGACAAATTTGTATAAAAAATGAAAAAAATTTAAAATAAAATAACTATTAATAAAAGTAAAATTTTATAAAAATATTGCAATTTTATTTTAAATCAATTACAATAAAAAACGATTTTAAATTATAGAATAATTAAGGAGGAAAAAATATGAAAGCATATGTATGTAAAATATGTGGTTATGTTCACTTTGGAGAAGAGGCTCCAGAAAAATGTCCACAATGTGGAGCAAGTCAAGATAAATTTGAATTAAAACAAGAAACAGAAGAGAAAAGTTATACAGATGAACACAGAATTGGTGTTGCTCAAGGATTAGATGAAGAAGTAGTAAAAGGGTTAGAAGATAATTTTATGGGAGAATGTACAGAAGTAGGTATGTACATTGCTATGAGCCGTCAAGCTGATAGAGATGGTTATCCAGAGATAGCAGAAGCTTTCAAAAGATATGCTTGGGAAGAAGCAGAGCATGCAGCTAAATTTGCTGAACTATTAGGAGAAGTTGTTTATCCAGATACAAAAAAGAATGTTAGTTTAAGAGCAATGGCGGAACATGGTGCTTGTGATGGTAAAAAAATGCTTGCTACAAGAGCAAAAGAGCTTGGATATGATGCCATCCATGATACAGTACATGAAATGTGTAAGGATGAAGCACGTCATGGAAGAGGATTTGATGGTTTATTAAAAAGATATTTCGGAAATTAAAGAATAAAATATGAAAGAAAGTATATAATGAAAGAAATGTTTAGATAGGAGGTAGAAATAATGAATAAGTATGTTTGTTTATTATGTGGATATGTATATGATGAGGAAGAACAAGGCGTGAAATGGGAAGAATTACCAGAAGATTGGACATGTCCATTATGTGGAGCAGGTAAAGATCAATTCCAAAAAGTAGAAGCTTAAGAAATTTAGGGATTATGTTATGATGTCCCAGCTGCGCAGACTGGCATGGTACTGGCGACTCTTACTGGCTTGAGAGTGCTGGGTGCGGCTTCTTATGTGGTGGCCGTGGAGTTTTCTCCTTTCTCGGTGGCGGCGCTTGGGCTGGCTTCTACTTCTACGGTCGTGGAGTAGCAGTGGTGGGCACCGGACTTTAAGGTAGCTATAAGTGGAGAATGAACTATAAGATAGTTTATGTGAATAAGTAATACTTCTTTGAATAGACCAAGTTAATATAGTATCAGAGGGGAAAATTTTAAGGAATTTTTCAAGAATAGCTGTATTATTAAAGAAACATAATTCCTTCCAGTTTGGTAAAATAAAAAAAGAAAATGTATCACTAGTAGCGAAAGTGAAAGGGGTGCATTTTTTTTGTTAGATAGGAAGCTTGTCAATTACTATAAAATATGCTAAAATGGCTTTACACAATGCTTAAGAAGCAAGTGAGGAGATGAAATATGAAGAAGGTATCTACTTGGATGTATACGTTAGTACAACCAATAGCCTCTTTTTTGTTAAAGATAGTTTATCAGCCTAAAATTATCAATAAAAAAGTAATTCCAAAAGAGGGAAGAATAATATTAGCAGGAAATCATAAAATGCTATTTGACCCTGTTTTAGTAAGTTGTGGGACAAGAAGAATAGTTCATTTTTTAGCTAAAGATGTGTTCTTTACTGGAATTAGAGGATTTTTCATGAAACATGCAGGTACACTTCCAGTTCATAGTGGAAAAATACATAAGGATTCTTTTAAAGTAGCTATTGATATATTAGATCAAGATAAAGTAGTAGGAATTTTCCCAGAAGGAACGAGAAATTATACGGAAAAGCAGTTGCTTCCTTTTAAAAGAGGAGCTGTAACATTGGCGAAAGAAACCAATAGCAAAATAATTCCTTTTGCTATTTATGGAAGATATATACCATTCCATGGATTACGAATTGAATTTGGAGATCCAATTGATGTAGTAAGTATGGAAGTAAAACAAGCAAACCAATTTTTAGAAGATGAAGTAAGAAAATTATTAATCAAAGCAGAAAAGTAGGAGAAATAAAATGAGAATTAGGTATAAACCTTGGGCAAGAAAAGAATTAGAAGAAAGTAAGTTCTATAGAGAAAATGCTGAAGTATTAATTGGTAAATGGAGAAAAGAATTTGCAAATCCAAACCAACCTTTATATGTAGAATTAGGCTGTGGAAAAGGTGGATTTATTTCACAAATAGCTTGCAAGCATCCTGAAAATAATTATATAGGAATTGATTTAGTAGATCCTATGTTAGGCTTAGCAAAAAGAAAAGTTGAAGAGGTTTATCAAGAACAAAATAGGGAAATTGACAATGTAATTCTTACTAGATTTGATATTGAACGTATTTTAATGATATTAAGTGAAAAAGATGAAGTAGATAGAATTTATATCAATTTTTGTAATCCCTGGCCTAGAGGAAAACATCATAAAAAGAGATTAACTCATACAAGGCAGTTAGAAAAATATAAGCAGATTTTGAAGAAAGATGGATATATTTATTTCAAAACAGATGATGATAATTTATTTGAAGAAAGTGTTGGATATTTTGAACAAACAGGATTTAAAATAGAGAAAGCCACTAGAGATTTACATCAAGAGTTGGAGTTTTGGGAAAACATTGAAACAGAACATGAGAAAATGTTTTCTGAGCAGGACATAAAAATAAAGGCACTTATTGCTCGAAATAGTTAGAAACTGTTCACACTTAGGACATAAAAAAATTGTAAAATAGTAGTAAAATAATGACGAAAGGGTAAAAGAGATGAACAATATTACTGTTTTAGTAGTAGATGATGAATCTAGAATGAGGAAATTGATTAAAGATTTTTTGACACAAAAAGGTTATACTGTTTTAGAGGCAGGGGACGGAGAAGAGGCACTTAATGTATTTGAAGAAAATCAAAATCAAATTAATTTAATATTATTAGATGTCATGATGCCAAAGTTAGATGGATGGTCTGTGCTTCGTCAAATTAGGCAAACTTCTAAAGTTCCTATTATGATGTTGACTGCAAGAGGAGAAGAACAGGACGAATTATTTGGTTTTGAGCTAGGAGTAGATGAATATATTTCTAAGCCATTTAGTCCTAAAATTTTGGTGGCAAGAGTGGAAGCAATTTTAAAAAGAACTATGGGCGATAAAACAGAAGTAAAAGATTATGGAGGGATTACAATTGACCCTGAAGGAAGAACAGTAAAAGTAGATAATAAACAAGTTGAAATGAGTTTAAGAGAGTATGAATTGTTAAAATATTTAATTGATAATCAAGGAATTGCATTATCAAGGGACAAGATTTTAAATAATGTATGGAACTATGATTATTATGGAGATTCTAGAACCATAGATAGCCATATTAAGAAAATTCGTCATAAATTAGGGAAAAAAGGAAAATATATTGAAACAATGCGTGGAGTAGGATATAAGTTTGAGGTAAAATAAAAATGGAAAAATTAAAGACTAAATTTAAATCAGTTCGATTTCGATTATTCGCAGTACTATGTGCTGTGATTATCTTTTTAGTGCTTTGTTTAATCCTCATTAATAGTATTGTATTAGAAAATTTTTATGTGTATTCTAAAACAAATACTGTTAAGAAGTTATATCATAAAATTAATAATTATTATGCATCACCTAGCTTAAATACCAATCTAGAAAATGAATTGCGTAGAAGTGCTTTTATTAATAATTTTGATATTCTAATCAAAACAGATACAGATTTGATATTGTTTACAACAGATAGAGATTTTTTGTCTTCTTTAAATCGCATTCAAAGTAGCAATCAGCTAAAAGAACAAGAAGACAGTTCTGTTCTTTATAAAGATGAAAAAATGCAAATTTCTAGAGTGGATGATAAAACCTCTAATTTAACTTATATTTTGCTAACTGGAAATTTAGTGAATGGTTATAGTTTGTTTATTAGAATTCCAGTTGCACCAATAGAAGAAAGTGTTAAGATTTCCAATAATGTATTAATGCTTATAGGTCTACTGACTATTATTATAGCTGCATTAGCTGTATCTATCATATCGCGTAAATTTACAGAGCCAATTTTAGAATTAAATGATATTACTACTAAAATGGCAAAACTAGATTTTACAAAGAAATATCGTATAAAGGATTCTAGAGATGAAATAAATGAACTAGGTAAAAATATTAATACAATGTCTGATAAGCTAGAAGGGACCATTAAGCAATTACGAGATAATAATAAGGAGCTTGAAAAAGACATTGAGGAAAAGTCTAAAATAGATGAAATGCGTAAGCAATTTATTTCAGATGTATCTCATGAATTAAAAACACCAATTGCTTTAATTCAAGGATATGCAGAAGGACTAGTGGAGAATGTTAACACTGATGAGGAATCTAGAAAGTTTTATGCAGAAGTAATTTTAGATGAATCAAACAAAATGGATAATTTAGTAAAACAATTATTAGAACTTATGAAACTAGAGTATGGAAAAAGGGAATTTCATGATAAAGAATTTGACTTAGTAGAATTAATTCAGGGAGTTATTCAAAATTGCCATGTAATGATAGAAGAAAAAGGAATAGAGGTTATATTTGAACGTAAAGAACCGATTTATATAATGGCAGATGATTTCTATATTGATCAAATAGTTACTAATTATTTTACTAATGCAGTAAAGCATAGTGAAGAAAGAGATGGCGAAAAGCAAATAGAAATTAACGTTGAATTACAAGAAGGAAAAGTAAGAGTTTATGTTTTCAACACAGGAAAACAAATTGCAGAAGAAGAGTTAGATAGAATTTGGGGAAGATTCTATAAGGTAGATAGTTCTAGAAATAGAGGAGATGGAGGAAGTGGAATAGGATTATCTTTAGTAAAAGCAATTCAAAACAATTATAAAAATGCATATGGAGTTAAAAATAAGCCAAATGGGGTAGAATTTTACTTTGATGCAAATCTAGTCGAGAAAAAATTGGTCGAATAATGTCGACCGATTTTTCTTTACAAATTTGAATGTACATAGTAGAATAGGAACAATTTAAGATTGCAGTTTTAAAAAATGTAAAGAGAGGAAGGCATAAAATATGAAATGAGTTATACAAAAAGAAACTTAGATTTTTTGAGTTTCGTGCTTACTATTTTCGTTTTCACTATTTTTTATTTAATTTATTTTACAATTTTTTCAAGTAATAACTTAAATTCTAAAGTTATTTATTCTAAAAAAATTCCAATTGAAAATCAAACACAAAGACAAATTATACAGGCTAATTTATCAAATCAATGGAGAATTCAAATTCCAAAATTAAATTTAGATGTTCACATTAAAGAAGGAACTAATCCTAATGTTTTATTAGAAGCAGTAGGGCATTTTGAAGAGTCTAATTACTGGGATGGAAATGTGTGTTTAGCAAGTCACAATAGAGGATATCAATGCAACTTTTTTCAAAAGATTAAAGTACTAAAATTGGGTGACGAAATTATTTATTGCACAAAACAAGGAAAAAGAATTTATCAAGTACAAACCAATCAAGTTATTTTAGAAACAGACTGGAGTTACATAGAAAGTACAAAAGATAATAGAATAACTTTAATTACCTGTGAAGAAAATCGAAAAGAATACAGAAGATGTATACAAGCAGTACAAGTATCAGAAACCAAAGATATATTTTAAAATTAAAAGTAAGGAGAAGAAAACAATGAAAAAAATAATCAGTATATTGATACTAATGATAATATTACTATCTGTATTCAAAAATGTTGTATTAGGAGTTACAAAGTTAGAGTATGCTAATTTAAAAAAGGGTAGTTCAATAGAGACAGGTGTACAATTTTATGAAAATGGAGTTTGGTTTACCATAGAGGCAAATTATATTTATTATCAAGGAGATGAAAAAGCGTATCCTGCTTATTGTATTAGTCATCGGAAAAGATGGAGTAGAAGAAGCTGGAAATTATCGAGTAGATATTGATGAATTATTACAAGATGTCAAAAATAGTAATATTAATTACACACAGATATGGAGAACCATTGTAAATGGATATCCATATAAAACTCCTAAAGAAATGGGTGTTGACTCAGAAGGTGAAGCATATTTTGTTACTAAACAAGCTATTTATTGTGTTATGTTAAACCGAAGTATGGATTTATATCGAGGTGTTACAGAACAAGGAAATAAGCTAGTAAAAGCAATAGAAAGGTTGAAAAACATAGGATTATATGGTACGCAAGTTCCGCAAGAGGCTGGATTGCAAGTGGTAAAAAAAGGAGAATTAGTAGATGAAAAAGAGTATTATTCTCAAACTTATGAGGTAGTAGCTAATGTAGAAATCGGTCAATATGATGTAAGGATTTTAAATGATGGTAAGAGTGGATTTTTTGTTGCCAACCAAATTGGTCAAATACAGTCTTCTTTTAAAACAGGAGAAAACTTTAAAGTGATGATTCCAAAAGAACAAGCAAACAAAGCAATAGAAATAGATATTGTGATTAATGCAAAATGCAAAACATATCCTATTTTTTATGGTGTAACAACTATTAAAGGAACTCAGGATTATGCTGTTACCTATAGTGCTTATGGAGAGTTTTCTAAAAATATAAAACTAAATGCAGATTTTAACACAGGTAAAATACAAATAAAAAAGGTAAGTGAAGAAACCAATATACCAATTGAGAATGTAACGTTTGAATTATTAGACGTAGATGGAAATTTATTAACAACAGCAATTACAAATAAAGAAGGTATTGCTAATTTTGAAGGATTATATACAGGAAAATATCAAATTAGAGAGGTTTCAACAGGAGAAGATTTTATCTTAAATTCAGAAAAATTTGATATTACAGTTGAATGGAATAAAACAACTATAAAAACAATTACAAATAGTTATAAAAGAGGAAATTTAAAAATTATAAAAGAAGATATAGAAACAGAAGAACCAGTAGAAGGTGTCACTTTTAAATTAATTGATACAGATGGTAATGTAGTGCAAGAGGGAACGACTGATAAAAATGGCGAAATTTTATTTGAAAATTTAATGATAGGAAAATATCAATTAAAAGAAACCGAAACCAATCAGAAGTATGTACTAAAAACAGAAACAACAGAAGTAGAAATTGAGTATAACCAAACTAAAATACAAGAAATAAAGAATGAGAAGAAAAAGGGAAGTCTGCAGTTATATAAAGTAGATAAAGATAATCATAAGATGGTATTAAGTAATGTTACATTTGAGTTATATGATAAGGAACTAGAAAAATTAGTTGGCACTTATACAACTGACAAAAATGGTGAAATTTTTGTAGATAATTTACCTATTGGAGAATATGAATTAAGGGAAATTATAACAAAAGAAGGTTATAAAATTGGAGAAAATGTGAATATTTCTATTCAATGGGGCAAAACTACACAAATAACAGTTGAAAATCAGAAGAAGCCAACAATTCCAAAAAAAGAATTAATAACTCCACCAAAAAAGTTACCCAAAACAGGATTTTAAAAATAGTAGAATTACTTGGAAGTATTGACTTTAAGATGATTTGTAGAATATAATAATAACGATAGTAAAACAAGAAAAACTTAGGATAGGAAAGGAAAATTTATGTTTTCACAAATTGTATTTTTAGTCATTTTGATCTTATTAAATGCCTATTTTGCGGCAACTGAAATTGCTTTTATTTCTTTAAATGATGCTAAAATTGAAAAACAAGCAAAAGAGGGGAACAAAAAGGCAAAACAAATTCAAAAGATGCTTAGAAATCCAAGTAAGTTTTTAGCGACTATCCAAATAGGAATTACCCTAGCAGGATTTTTGTCAAGTGCTTTCGCTTCAGATGCCTTTGCAGATAAATTAGCACCAGTTTTAAATAATGCAATGCCATTTTTAAGCATTGGAGTATGGAGAAATATTTCTATTATCATTATTACAATGATTTTATCTTTCTTTACACTCGTGTTTGGAGAACTGGTTCCAAAGCGCTTGGCAATGAAATATTATGAAAGAATTTCGTATGCAACCATTGGAGTTATTAAATTAATTTCCATTGTAACAGCACCTTTTGTTAAACTTTTAACCTGGTCTACTAATCTCATTTCTAAGTTATTTGGAGTAGGAGAGCAGGAGGAAGAGACAGTTACAGAAGAAGAAATTAAGATGATGGTTGACCAAGGAGAAGAGAAAGGGGTTATTGAAGAAACAGAAAAAGAAATTATTAATAATGTTTTTGCATTAAATGATATTATAGCCTCTGAAATTATGATGCATAGAACAGATATATTTGCTATTGAGATTAATGAAAATGTATATGAATTGTTAGATAAAATTGATGATTATAAATATAGTAGGATTCCAGTATATGAGGAAACAATTGATAATATTAGAGGAATTCTATATCTAAAAGATATCTTAAAGTTAGTAAGTACAAGGAAAGAGTTTAAAATAGCTGATATTTTAAGAGAGGCTTATTTCGTTCCAGAATCAAAGCCAATTGACGAAATATTTAAAGAACTACAAGGGAATAAAATGCAGATGGCAATTGTGGTAGATGAGTATGGCGGAACAGCAGGTTTGCTTACAATGGAAGATATTTTAGAAGAACTAGTAGGTAATATCTTGGATGAATATGATGAAGAAGAATTTGAATATAAACAATTGGATGAAAATACGTATCTTATGGAAGGAAGTCTTTCGCTTTATGAAATAAAGAAAATACTAGATATTGAATTACCAGAGGGCGATTATGAAACACTATCTGGTTATTTAGTAGAACAATTAGGAAAGTTACCAGAAGAACAAGAACACCCTGTTATTGAAGATGAAAAGCTAACTTATAGAATAGAATATGTAGAAGATAAACGTATTAAATGGGTAAAAGTATGTAAAAATCAGCCAGAAGTACCACAAAAGGAAGAAGAGAAAGAGTAAAAGAAAGGTTTAGGTGGAGTTTAAGTGAAGGGAAAATTGAAATGGATCATAGGTATTGGTATCATTGTAATTGTTGCAATAGTAGCCATTTGTGTTATAAAAGAAATGCAATTAGCATATGAGATAGAAGAAATTAAAGAAATCAATTATATGACGTTAGAGCAAAAAGGAAAATATGGAGTTATAGATAAAACAGGAAAAATTGTGATAGAGGCTATTTACAATAAGATTCAAATTCCAAATCCATCTAAACCAGTTTTTATTTGTATTGGAGAATATGATAAAGAGAGCAAAGAATATGAGACAAAAGTCTTTAATGATAAGGGTGAGCAATTATTTACAGAATATGATAGGATTGAAACAATTACAGTAGAGACTAATATTGAAACTACACCTTATGAAAAAAGTACTTTGATTTATCGCAAAGATGGAAAGTATGGTTTACTTGATCTAGAAGGTAAGCAAATTACAAACCCTATTTATGAAGAAATTACAAGCATGCATTATAAAGAGGGAAGTTTTGTAGTGAAACTAAATGAAAAACTTGGTGTTATTAATTTAAAGGGAAAAGAGATTATCAAGCCACAATATGAAACTATTACTTCTGATAATTATTATAACGAAAAAACGCAAAATAAAACAACAGGATTTATTATTAGTCAAAAAACAGAAAATGGATATCGTTATGGATATATTAATTATCGTGGCAAAATGATTTTAAAACCAGAGTATACAGAACTAGAAAGAGTAACTGGAATTGCGAATGAAAAGGAACTATATTTTATTGCTTTTAAAGACGGACAAGCAGGATTATTAAAAGGCAAAAAACTTATTTTAAACTATGAATATGAAGATGTTCAATATAGTTCTTTAAATGATGTTTTTGTGGTTCAAAGAAATTCCAAACAAGGAGTTGTTTCAAAAAAAGGTGAAACAATTGTTAATACAGAGTATGATACTATTACCTTTGGCGGAATGTACATAGATGCAAAAAAAGGAAATAATATTTATCTTTTTGATTTAAAGGGAGCTTCTATTGAAGATAAAGAAATTATTAGTAAAACAGCAACTGAAAATGGTAACTATTTTATTATTGTTGATCAGAATGATATTTATAGTGTTGTGGATAGCCAAGGCAATGTAATTATTGACAATAATTATAGTTATATTGAGTATGTATCAGAAGACTATTTCATTGTAGCGAAAGATGGAAAAAATGGGATAGTAGATATTTCAGGAAAATCAGTAGTAGATTTAGCATATACGAGTATTTTTAGATTAAATGACACACAAATTCTACAAGCAGAGAAAATAGAAACCAAAACAATAGATTTATACGGTAGTAATATGCATAAAATTGCTAGTCAAGAAAATGCAACTATTACAACAGGAAAGAACTATATTTTATTAGCTTCAGACAAAGACTTTGCTTATTACGATTTCTCAGGAAATAAATTAGAAGCAAAAGATATTTTTCCAAATAATCAGTTATTTGCAAAGAAGATAAATGATAAGTGGGGATTTGTTGACAAAAGTGGAAATATTGTAGTTCAAAATGAATATGAAATGGTAACAGAATTTAACGAATATGGATTTGCTGGTATAAAAAAAGATGGTAAGTGGGGAGTTATGGAGCAATCTGAACACAAAATTATTCAAGAACCAATATATGAATTAGAATGGACCCAACCAAGCTTTATAGGAAAGTATTATCGTGTACGCAATTGGCATGGAGATGCGAGATATAGTAATGATATTACTTCTAAACAAGAGTAGTATTAGTTATTTAATAAGGAGAGAAAGATGAAACTAAGTAAAGAAGTAATTGAGCTAGGAAGAAAAGCAGAAGCAGAGGTACAAAAAGAATTTAAAGAAATAGATGAGTTATGTGAGTTTCATAGCCTTAGAGTATTAAATGCATTTCAAAAATATGAAATTTCGGATATGCATTTTAATAGTACTACAGGATATGGCTATTCTGATATAGGTAGAGATACAATTGAAAAAGTTTTTGCTGAAGTGTTACATACAGAGGATAGTCTAGTAAGAAGTCAATTTATTTCTGGAACACATGCATTAACAGTTGCTTTATTTGCATTTTTACGTCCTAATGATACTATGGTTAGTATTTGTGGGAAACCATATGATACATTAGATGAAGTAATTGGAATTGTTCCAAATCCAAGTTCACTTAAGGCTTATGGTGTAAAATATGAACAAATTGATTTAATTAATAATGACTTTGATTATGAATCTATTCGAAACCGAATGGGAAAAAAAGATGTAAAACTGATTGAAATTCAACGTTCAAGAGGATATAGTTTAAGAGATAGTATTCCACTAGATAAAATGGAAAAGGTTATTCAAACAATTCGAGAAGTGAATCATGAAGTTATTATCATGGTAGATAACTGTTATGGAGAATTCGTAGATAAAATAGAGCCAACTCAAATAGGAGCAGATGTTATAGTAGGATCTTTAATCAAAAATTTAGGTGGAGGAATTGCACCAAATGGAGCCTATATTGCTGGTAAAGAGGAGTTAGTAAAACTAGCAGCAGAAAGATTAACAGCGCCTGGACTTGGAAAGGAAGTAGGACCTACTTTAGGAATTAATAAACAAATTTTACAAGGAATCTTTTTTGCACCAAGTGTAGTAGCAAGTAGCTTAAAAACAGCAGTATTTGCAAGTAAATTATTAGAAAATTTAGGGTATAGGCCACGCCCAAGATACAATGAGAAAAGGTCTGATATTGTACAAACGATTGAGTTTGGAAATCCAGAAAAATTAATTGCATATTGTCAAGGAATTCAAATGGGATCTCCTATTGATAGTAATGCGATACCAGAACCTTGGGATATGCCAGGATATATGGATAAAGTAATTATGGCAGCAGGAGCTTTTACACAAGGTTCTTCTATTGAACTTTCTTGTGATGCACCAATTCGTGAACCATATGTTGCTTTTATGCAGGGTGGGTTAACGTATTCTTATGGAAAACTGGGAGTATTAAGCGCAGTTCAAAATATATTGAAATAGGAAAAAAGAAAAATGAAAACGATAATAATTGGTGGAGGACCTGCTGGAATGCTAGCAGCATATAGTGCTAGTAAAAATGGAGACGAGGTCACTATTTTAGAAAAAATGAATTCGTTAGGGAAAAAGTTATTAATTACTGGTAAGGGCAGATGCAACATTACCAGTTCTTTTCCAATGGAAGAGTTTATTTCTAACGTCCCAGGGAATGGTATGTTTTTACATAGCTGCTTTTATCAGTTTACAAACCAAGATATTATTAAACTTTTAAAGCAGGAAGGACTAGAGGTAAAAGAAGAGAGAGGGCATCGTATTTTTCCTATAACTGATCAAGCTAAAGATGTTTTAGAAGCTTTTATGAGAATTTTAAAAAGGTACAAAGTAAAAATACAAGTAAATAGAAGAGTAGAAGGAATTATAGTAGAAGATGGCAAAGTAATAGGTGTGAGATGTCTTTTTCAAGAGAAAGAAGAAAACTACTTAGCAGATAAGGTTATTTTGGCAACAGGAGGTAAAAGCTATCCTGTAACAGGTTCAACAGGAGATGGATATGAATTAGTAAAGAGATTAGGACATACCATTACAAAATTACAACCATCCTTAATTCCTTTAACAGCTAAGAATTCTTCTTTAGAGTTGTGTAAACAATTACAAGGACTTAGCTTAAGAAATGTTGGAATTCAAATTAAAGATATGGAAAAAAACAAAATAATTTATGAAGATTTTGGAGAGATGTTATTCACCCATTGGGGTGTTTCAGGACCTATTATTTTAAGTGGTTCAGCACACTTACTTCGATATCCAAAAGTACAAGAATTATTAGAAAAAGATAAGGTTAAGCTTTTTATTGATTTAAAGCCAGCTTTGTCAGAAGAAAAATTAGAAGAACGTATTTTAAGAGATTTTAAGCAGAAAAAAAATAAAGAGTTTAAAAACAGTTTAAATGCTTTATTACCAAATAAAATGATAGAACCAATAATTAGTTTATCAGGTATTGATAGAAATAAGCAGGTAAATTCTATTATAAAAGAAGAAAGAAAAGAATTGATAAAGCTTTTAAAAAGTTTTACTATTACATTAAAAGGTTTTAGGCCAATTGAAGAGGCAATTATTACTTCAGGAGGAATTAATACTAAAGAAATTAATCCAAAAACAATGGAATCTAAACTTATAAAAGGACTATATTTTGCAGGAGAAGTTATTGATGTAGATGCCTATACAGGAGGATTCAATTTACAAATTGCTTATTCTACTGGATTTGTAGCAGGAGGTTATCGAGATGAAAACAATTAATGAAGCGGTATCAGCTACGATAGTGGAAAAAAAGTCCAAATTTATTAGCAATCTTTTCTATGTAGATAATATGCAAAACGCTGAGCAGAAGATTGAAGAAATCAGAAAAAAGTATTATGATGCGAGGCATCATTGCTTTGCTTATCGAATTATAGAAAATGATAAGATAATAGAAAGAGCAAGTGACGATGGAGAGCCAAGTGGAACAGCAGGAGCACCTATGTTACAATTGCTTTCTAAAAATGAATTAGTTAATGTAATTGCTATTGTTACAAGATATTTTGGAGGAATTTTATTGGGAACAGGTGGATTAGTAAGAGCTTATTCTCAATCAACAATGGAAGGAATTCAAAAAGCTAAATGGATAGGGTTAGAAAAAGGAGAAATCATAAAATTTCCAGTATCTTATCAGAATTTGGCGTATCTACAATATTACTGTAAAAAAAATGAGATATCTATTTTAGAAACAAATTTTGATGAAGAGCCTTATGTAATTTTAGAAGTTACAATCAATGAAAAAGGCAAATTCTTACATGAAATGGAAGAAAAACAGTTTTCTATACAAAAAATGGAAATTTTACAAGGAAAGTATATTCAAAAGAAAGTACAATAAAATGCATAAAAATTGACACTTTTACAATAAAATGGAAAATATTTCCAAAAAGACTTGCAATTTGTAATAAAGCATAATATAATTTCAAAAGTAAAAGTGAGGTTTCGAATTTCCAGAAAATTACATTTTTAAAAACCTTTCTTACAAATTTTGAAAAAATAGGGGGAAAAAACTGTGAATGAAAAGATTACAATATTAGTGGCAGATGATAATAATGATTTTACTGCGACATTATCAAAATATCTAGAGCAAGAAGATCAAATGGAGATTATAGGAGTTGCTAGAGATGGAAATGAGGCATATGATATGGCAGTTGAATTACAACCAGATATCCTTTTATTAGATATCATTATGCCACATTTAGATGGATTAGGTGTTTTAGAGAAATTAGCAGATACAGATATGGAAAGAAGGCCATTATCTATCATTTTATCAGCAGTAGGACAAGACAAAATTACACAAAAAGCAATTACATTAGGAGCACAATACTATATTGTAAAGCCATTTGATATTAATGTACTAGTAAAGAGAATGAAAGAACTTAAAAATTATCAACCAGCACAATTCAAAAATTTTATTACTCGTGAAATTAAAAATCAATATATTGATATAGCGCCAGAGAGAAAGAAAGATCAAGAAAACTTAGAAGCACTAGTAACGAATATCATTCATGAAGTTGGAGTACCAGCACATATAAAAGGATATCAATATTTAAGAGAAGCTATTATGATGGTAATACGAGATACTGAAGTAATTAATCAAATTACAAAACAACTGTATCCTGAAATAGCAGGAAAATATCATACTACTCCAAGTAGAGTGGAGAGGGCAATTCGCCATGCAATAGAAGTTGCATGGGGAAGAGGTGAACAAGGAACAGTAGAAAATATCTTTGGATATACAGTTTCTGCAAATCGAGGAAAGCCTACTAACAGTGAGTTTATAGCAATGATTGCTGATAAATTAAGACTAGAATTAAAAAGTGCATAGAGAATAACTAGATAATAGCTAGAGGCAACGATATAAAAATAGTCATACATAAAGTGAAAAATCAGTGTCTAGGGCAGTAAATGAAAATTATATAAGACAATAAACTTCCAAGATTTATTGGTTAATGTTTTAAGATGTTAATCAGTAAAAATTGGAAGTTTAATTTTGGGTATTTTTTGTAAACATAATGCAATATTTATTTTATTACATTGGAGAAAAGAGAAATATTGAATTTGTTAGCAAATGAAGTAGAAGGGATGAAACCAACATTTAAAGGAACAACATATTGTTTACGGTTACACATACTTAAAACAAATGTAAATGGGAAAATATGAAAAAATGTTTACAGTGGCTAGACAGAGGGGGTAAAGATATACTATACTAAGAACATAGGTAATAAAAATATTATGATAGAATGCTTATCTGAATAACGAAAAAAACAGAGACATCTGCAACTTGAAAATGATAAACTTTAATTGTTTTGAGGCTTGCAAAAACCTCTTAAAATTATATCAATAAATAGAAAGGCAAAACATGATGGATACAATAAAAAAGATATTAAACAATACAAATATAGAAGAAATAATAAGCAATATAGAACGTCTTTTGGGAGAATTAAGTACAGGAAAAGTAAAACAAGAAGATATCGTAAAAAAAGCAAAATCAGATTTAAAGAGTTTGAGGTCTAAAAATAAAGCAATAATTAATAATGTCCAAATCTATGAAAAGGAAAATGCTATCAAAGCTTTTTTAGCAGAAGAAATTGTAAATGGGACAGAAAGATATCCAATAGAAGATGTTTTACAAACAATTTGCAATGAATTAAAAAGATTTAATAAGGATGAGGAAAAGAAACAAATAGTATCAAAGAAAACAATTGAACAACTTCTTCAAGAACTAGAGGAGGAATTTAAATTTATTACGATAATAAAAAATGAAGAGATAAATCTTAGCTTTATGATATTTGATATTCCACACCAAGGAGATTGTAACTTTATAAAATACAATATTTTAGAAGAAAGAAATTGTGCAATCCATAAATATCCAATGAAATCTACAGACGTATTTGCTAATATATTTATGATTATGAAACAGATAGGTTTATTTCTTTGCTACATATTAGATGGTGAAGCAAAAACTATTCCAGATGACTTTAGAGAATGCACAAATCAAATGAAACATAAAATTTTAGAAGAGCAATATGAATCAAATAAGAATACACAGATATTTGCAGAGGCATTTGCTGCTATCTTTTTTAGAAAGAGAAATATCAGGAAGAATATCGAAACAAATGAATCTGAAGATGCCAATATTTTATTGGAATATTTTGATAGGAAATTAGAAGAATTATATGAGCAATCAAAACAAGAACAAGAATGGCATGATAATGAATTATGTCCTTGTAGAAGTGGGAAAAAATATAAAGACTGCTGCAAAAAGAAAGACTTAAAGTACTATTATAAAGATGAAAATACATATACAAAATCTATGAAAATGGGAGATGAAGTTAAGGATATATTATTTATGACAAGTATTCAATTTAAAGAGTTATTTGGTAGAGCTCCAGGCAAGAAAGATTTTGTAGTTTCAGGTATATTAAATAATCAGTTAGATAGAGAGGTTCGCAAATTAAAATTAGAAGGAAAAATACCAAGTGATTATTTATATGCTTATGATAGAACTGGAATTATGTTATCACAATATAATTATACGCAATTTTCTGATAAGGATATTCAGGAATTTAATGAAGCAAGACAAGAATACAGAGATTTAATAACGGAAGATATAAAAGATAATAGAGGAAATTTATTGCAAGTAGTAGAAATGACAAATTTATACTTAAAAGAATTATTTGAAAAGAATATAAATTCAATGCAATATGTATTAAACAAATATATTAAAGATTTAACTCAGAAAATAGGCATTCCAGAGGAATTTTATATAAAGACAATGGAAGATTTGATGGTATATTCTGCCTATAGAACAAATACTCATTTAGAAACATTACAAGAATTAGTAGAAGAAGGCTATTATGAAAATTCTTTGGCAGTAGTAAGAATGTTATTTGAAATATTGATAAATGTAAAAGTTTTTAGAAAAGATAGAAAACTGTTTAATGAAAAGATTTTATCATTAGTAGCTGAACAAGAGGGAAAATATATTAAAAAAAGTAAATTTGTTATGCAAGATCCAAAAACAGGGAAAGAATACTATTGTAAAATAAAGATGGACAAGTTTGCCGAAATGGCAGGGGAAAAATATACTCTTTTATATGAAACTTTATATGATGAGTTATCAGGATTTATTCATCTTGATACATTAACTGCAAAGAGAATATTTGAAAAAAAAGATAACTTTTTAGATTTAGATGAATCTTATATTGCAGGAATAATGGCAATGGTATTTGCTTTAGAAATTGTTTTAGAATTAAATCAATTTGAGGATAACAAGGAGCAAACTAAGAATGATTTAAGATATTATTGCAATAGTAGAATAGATAAATTAATAGAAGCACTAAAAATGATAAAAATAATAGATGAAAAAAAGACTTATCAGATTTTAGTAGATACATTAGAAGAGTATAAAGAAGATGATTATATTAATCAAGAACGAGATAGTAGAAATAAATAAGATTTTGATAATAAGAACGAATAAAAGTCAAGAAAAAAAGCTTTACTTTTGTTCGTTTCTTGTGTAAAATAAATATAGAAATTACAAAAATAGAAAGGATGAATTTATGAAAAAGCAAGTTATATCATCAATTGCGTTAATAATTATAGCATTTATGTTAGGACTAACTAATTATGTAGGAGCAACAAATCAGAATGTAGAAAATGAAAATGTGGTTGTAGAAAATGAAATAATTAATACAAATAGAACAGAAAATAATACAGAATGGTATGGAGTAAATTCCGCACCAACTGATTTGGTCAATGATATAAATGATCAACTACAAAATATAAATTCTACAAAACCAAAAGATAATAGAAGAGCCGTAGCAGTAACCATTATTATTATCATCACAGTTGCCTTAATTGCAATATTAGTAGGTTGGTATTATATGACAAATCAATAAAAAGAGAAATGGTGCTTGAAAAATTTCAAGTACCATTTCATTCATAGGAGATAAAATGGAAGAGTTTGACTTTGAACAAGCAAATAACCGAGAGTATGTATTAGATATAGTAAAAAAGAATGGGAAATTGCTAGATTTTGCTTCTAAAGAACTACAAGATGATAGAGAAATTGCAATGGCAGCAGTGGAGCAGAACCCAATTGCATTAGAATTTGTAAGTCCAAGACTGAAAGAGGACAGAGAGATTGTATACAATTCTGTATCAAGAATAGGATGGACGGCTTGCTACGCTAGTGAAAAGCTCAGAGGAGACAAAGAGTTAATGTTAGCAGGAGTAAAAATAGAGGGGCAAATTTTGTATTATTCATCTAAAGAGTTAAGAGATGACAAAGATATTGTTTTACAGGCTGTGATCAATAAAGGACTTATCTTAAAATATGCAAGTAGACGCCTGAGAAATGACAAAGATATTATTTTAGCAGCAATTAAACAAGATAAAAGAGCAAAAGAATATATTGATTCAGAAGAATTAAAACAAGATGAAGATATACAAGCTATTTTAAATCCACCACAGGAGTAAGAAATGGAAAATATTAGAGAAAAGTTATTTGAAATGCAAGATAAAAAATATCGAGAATTTCATAGCAAGCTATGTCCAAATGTAGATGATATTATTGGAGTTCGTATTCCAAATTTAAGAAAATTAGCAAAACAAATTGCGAAGGAAAATCCAAAGGAATATTTAGAAAAAGCACCACAAGATTACTATGAAGAAAGAATGCTACAAGGATTAGTAATTGGTTATATGAAGACAGAGTTAGAAGAAAAGATGGTCTATTTAGATAAATTTGTACCAATTATAGATAATTGGGCAGTCTGTGATTGCTGTACATCAACTTATAAATTTACAAATAAATATCCAAACGAAATGTGGAATTATCTTCAAAAATATTTCTCATCTAATCAGGAATTTGAATTACGTTTTGCTATTATTATGCTTATGGATTATTACTTAACAGATGAATACATTGACCAAGTTTTAAAAATATATGATAGTGTTAAAAATGAAGGATACTATGTTAAAATGGGAATAGCATGGGCGCTGTCTATGGCGTATGTGAAATTTCCAGAAAAGACAATGAAATTATTACAAAATAACCATCTAGATAATTTTACATATAACAAAGCTTTACAAAAGATGATTGAGTCTTATCAAATAGATAAAGAAACAAAACAAAAATTAAAGGAAATGAAAAGAAGGTGAAATAGAACATGCCATCATGGGCAATTCATTTAAAAGTAGCAAAAGAATTGGCGAAAAATATGACTAAAGAAGAATATCAATGTTTTTTACTAGGAAATATTTTGCCAGATGTGAATGTAGGGTATCTGATTAATCCTATATCAAAAAAAATTCCATATAGTATTACTCACTATGGAAAAATGGAGACTTTTGATGGAAAAACGAGAGAGCTTCCAGATTATAAAACTTTTTTGAAAAATTATGCCAGAAATATGAAAGATCCAATTGTTAGAGGTTACTTAGCACATCTAGTAACTGATTTTTATTGGAATTATCAGACTTATATTAAAAAAGGAATTTATGAAAATGGAAAAATGGTAGGTTTACAAGGAACAAATAATACAGTTTTTGGAGAAAGTGAAGTATTACGTCAAACGAAAGTGGGAGATTTTAACAGTCTTTCTTATCATTTGTATCATAATAATTTAGTGGAGATTCCAAATTTTGAAGAAAGCTTTGTTCAGGAAACAAAAAGCGTAAATGAAATTCACATTGAAAAGATAGATATAGAGGGAGTAAATCAATATTTTAAAGAGGTCCCAGAAAGAATACAAAAAGAAAATAAGGAATTCAAAATATTTAGCCTAGAAGAAATGGAACAGGATTTAATAGAAAATGTGAAACTTATACAAAATATTTTTGGAAAAATAGAATAATTTTACAAGAACATCAAAGAATAAGTAATGGTGATAAAAATGAAAATGTCTTGGATTAAATATGAAAAAGATGCCAGAAGTTTTCGCTTGCCAGAAGCTTTAGGCTTTGATGTTTTTAAATTACAAGATTTGGAGCAGACTGATAGTACGATTAAAGATTTAATTAAGCAAGATTATGATACTATTATTCTTTCTAATGAAGTAGCTGGTTTTTCAGAAGATATTATCAAAAGATATCAAAAGGATAAAGATATTAAAATTGTCATTTCTCTGGACAAAGATTAATAGGATAGAAACAAGGAGAAAGATAAAATGGAAAAATATATTTTTGTTTGTATTGGAACAAATCAGCTAGTAGGGGATTCTTTTGGGCCAAGAGTAGGAGAAATTTTAGAGAAAAAATTTAAGACAAGCTCAAAAGTAAAAGTGTTAGGAACAATGAAATGTCCTATTCATTTTCAAAATGCTCCTATTTTTATTGACTATCTCAAAACAGAGGACAGCAAATTAATCGTAATAGATTCTGCATTAGGAGAAGAAGAACAAATAGGAAGTACTTGTATGAATAGAGGAGGAATAGAAATAGGAAAAGCTTTTGAAAAAAGCCTTTATTTTCCTGCCCATTGGAATATTAAGACTATTGTAGATAAAAAGATAAAACAATTGCAAAGTGAAAAATCAGTTTATCAAATGAACCAAATGGCACAGAAATTGGCAAATCAAATTATAGAAATTATGGACGAACTAATTTAATTTTTTTATTTTGACTTGTATAAAATTAACTAAAAATGGAAAAATAGAAGTAATTAATGAAACAGTAAGAAAGGAAATAGGGAAAATGAATACAGGTGGAATGAAAAATATTGTAATATTAAAGGACTTACCTTCTAATTTAGTAGAAGAGGCAATTGTGTTTTTGAAAGAAAACCAAAAATTAAAGAAACCAGAGCTTATAGATGTAGAAGTGAAAAAACAAAATGGAAAAACAACATCTAAAACAGAAAAGAATCCAAAGGATTATATTGTAAATGAAGCGCAAATGTTAATTGCAGACTATATTTCTAAAGTAGAAAATAATCATAAAAATGAAGAATTTCCTTATAAAAGATTAAAGAAAAAATATCGTTTGTTAAAAAAAATAAGCTGTGTCCTAGCAATAGGACTTGTAGTAAATATTATTTTATTATTTACTCTTTAAATTTAAGAATAATACATCTCTTCCTTACATATACATGAACCAAGAAACTACAAAGGAAGAGGTGTATTTTTGTGGAAAAAACAATATCTCCAGAAGAAAGAATAAGACGAGCAGAAGAGATTTACTATAGAAGAAGAGAGAATAGTAATTCTGTTAGGATGTCTAGTAGTCAGGTAAAAGAAGGAAATGAAGGTAGGAAAATTTCTCTTTACAAAAAAATGATTATACAAGTTTTAACTTGTATTTTAATTTACTTAGTCTTTTCGCTTATTAAAGAAGCAAACTATATTTTTTCAGCAGATGTTATGAACAAAACAAGAGAATTTTTGAGTACTGATATTAATTTTGAGGTAATAGCAGGAAAGGTAGGGAAGTTTTTCCAAGATAATCAGGACAAACTAGATTTTTTGGGAAGTTGGTTAAAGGAAGATAATAATCAAGAAGAAAATCAAGAGAATGAAAAACAAGAAAATGAACAAAGTGAAAATCAAAATACAGAGAATAAGGAAAATACACAAACAGAAAATAGGCAAGAAGAAGGAGCAGAGAAAGGAAACAAGATAGAGAACAATGAAGTAGAAAATAAAGTAACAAATGAAGCAAAAGAAAATATAACTAATCAAACAGGGATAGGAGGAGCCACTAACAATGAAACAACTGTAACAACATCTTCTAGTGGAAGTAGTGGCAAAACACAAATGCAAAAAGATGCAGAATATATTAAAGCTAACTTTAAATTAGGACTTCCCTTAAAAGGACCAGTTACTTCGCGTTATGGAAAAAGAGAAGCAACAGAGATTGTATCTGAAAATCATTATGGTATTGATTTAGGTGTTAATGTAGGTACAACTGTGATGGCTGTGATGGATGGTAAAGTGAGTTTAGTTTCCAACGAAGGAGAATATGGAACTCATGTGAAAATTGTAAATAAAGATGTTACAACGATTTATGCACATTGTAGTAAGATTTTAGTTAAGCAAGGAGCAACTATAAAAAAAGGGCAAAAGATAGCGCTTTCAGGCAATACTGGAAGAACAACAGGACCACATTTACATTTAGAAATACGTAGAGATAATAGAACTGTTGATCCAGAACTAGTTTTAAAATTTTAAGGCAGAGAGGAAAGAATATGAGTATCAAAATAGATTTGAAAATTTTCCTGTTTGGAATCCTTTTTTTCTTAACTAAGCAAATTGAAATATATGCAACAATTATGCTTTTTGCATTTTTACATGAAATAGGGCATTTGTGCGCTGGACTAGCATTGGGATTTCGACCTAAAACAATGGAAATAACACCTTTTGGATTTAGAATTGTTTTTAAAACTTGCATGGAAGATTACAAAAAAAAGATAAAACAAGGAAATGAGTTATGTGTTAAGAAAATGGTTATTTATTTAGCTGGACCAATAGTAAACTTATTTCTTATTTTAGTTTGTCTATTGTGGAATATAGAATTAGTTATCCAAGAAGAAACAATTATTTATAGTAATTTATTATTAGCGATTTTTAATTTACTTCCGATTTATCCACTAGATGGAGGAAGAATTTTAAAACAAATAGTACATATTTGCAAAGGAAGAAAAATAGCTTGTCAAAAAAGTAATTTAATTTCTTTTGTTACAGTTATTATTTTAACAGTTATAACTAGTATCTTAATTTTATATATTCATAATATTGCCTTTTTGATTATTTTAGTATATTTATGGTATCTTGTAATCAAGAATTATAAAGAATATGAAATTTATGAGAAAACTATGGAGCTAGTAACACATATGTAAAAAAGATTGGGTATTTTTTATTGTCTAATTAAAAACGCCCAGAAAAAAGTATAACTTCTTTCTCTGGGCATTTTGAATTATACTACAGAATATCTTCCTTGAATAGAAGTTCCAGCAACACGTTTAAAGCCACACCTTTCAGCGACTGTGATAGAAGCAAGGTTGTCGCTATGGATTACTAAAAAAGGTTTTATTTTTTTGGCAATTATAAATTGCTTTGCTGCTTTTAAACTTTCTGTTGCATAGCCGTTTCTTTGATAATTAGGGTCAATTAAGTAGTCAATCCATCCGTTTTCCCCAATGCTTATTAAGCCAATGGGGAGGTCTAATTGGGAAACAAAATGCGGATTCTCTTGCAGACATTTGGCTGTTATACCATTTGGCTTTAAAAAGATACCATTGACATATACAATGGACCGCATGAGCTCGTCAAACTTTGGCTCAGCAATAGAAAGAATGACTAAGCGTTTTGTTTCTAATAGCATTGCTATTTCCTCCTGATATTAATGTTATGTAAATATGATAACATGAAATGATACAAATTTCAATAAATTTTTCTTCATTTGACAAAAAAAGGAAAACATAGTATAATAAAAAACATTGGAATATGTTTTAAGTACGGAGATTAAAACAAGCATATTCATTTTATGTATAAAAAATGAAAATTACTCCATAATTTCAAAGAGAGAAAAGAAATGTTTGAAGAGTAAGAAAATGTTTAAATTTTAAGGTAAGGCGAATTCTATTCGCTTTTCTTCGACGTTAAAATGTACAGAATTTAAAATAAAAGGAGAGAAAAAACGTAAATGACAAATGAAGTAAAAACAAATGAGATGCAAGAAAACGGTTTGGCAAGAAATACAAATCGTAAAACGAGTGAAAGAGCTGCTAAAGCAAATTCAGAAAGAAGGGAAGCTAAGACTTCTAATTATAGAACTAGAAGAAGAGAATCTAATATAAGAGAACAAAGAGTAAAAGAAGAGAATACAAAAGTAGAAAAAGGAGATCAAGAAAAGAAAACAACTACTAGAAGGACGACTAGAAATACAGGAAAAGAAAGTAGAGGTAGAATGCCAAGAGAAACACGTAGTACATCAAGAGAGCAAAAAGGAAGAACAAGAAGTACTAGTCAAGATAGGATGAAATTTAATTTTAAAAAATCAAACTTGAAGATTATTCCACTAGGTGGATTAGAAGAAATCGGAAAAAATATTACTGTTTTTGAATATGAAGATGAGATTATTTTAGTAGATTGTGGGTTAGAATTCCCAGGGGATGATATGCTAGGAGTAGATTTAGTTATTCCAGATATTACTTACTTAATTAAGAACCAAGAAAAGATAAAAGGATTAATTATCACTCATGGTCATGAAGATCATATTGGTTCGATTCCATATATTTTGAAACAAATTAATATACCAATTTATGCAACAAAATTAACTGTAGCTTTAATTAATAATAAGTTAGAGGAACATCACTTGCAAAGAAGCACTAAAATGCATATTGTAGAGCAAGGACAAACCATTAATTTTGGTAAAATGCAAGTAGAATTTATTAGAAGCAATCACAGTATTCCAGATACAGTGATGCTTGCTATTAATACTCCAGTAGGAATGGTGTTGCATACAGGTGATTTCAAAATTGATTATACTCCAATTGATGACAAAGTAATAGATTTAGGAAGAATTGCAGAACTAGGAAATAGAGGAATTTTAGTATTACTTTCTGATAGTACCAATAGTGAAAGAAAGGGCTTTACAATGTCAGAAAGTTCTGTGGGAGAAGTATTTGATAAGTTATTTTTAAATAATTCAAAAAGAATTGTAGTAGCAACTTTTGCTTCTAATGTACACCGTGTACAACAAATTGTAAATTCAGCAATTAAATATGGTAGAAAGATTGCAGTATGTGGCAGAAGTATGCAAAATATGATAGAAGCAGCAAGAGAACTTGGATATATTAAAGATGCAGATAGTGTATTTATTGATATTGACAATATTAAGAATTACCGTGATGACCAACTTGTGATTATTACAACAGGAAGTCAAGGAGAAGCAATGTCTGCTTTAACAAGAATGGCAAATGGAGAACATAAAAAAGTAACTATTACTCCTAATGATATGGTTATTATCTCTGCCACTCCAATACCAGGAAATGAAAAATTAGTATCAAAAGTAATTGATGACTTAATGAAAATTGGGGCTGAAGTAATTTATAGTTCTTTAGAAGATATCCATGTATCTGGACATGCTTGTCAAGAAGAACAAAAATTAATTTTAACTTTAGCAAAGCCAAAATACTTTATTCCAGTTCATGGAGAATATAGACAATTAATGGCACATAGTGAAACTGCTAAGAAAATGGGAGTAGAAGGTAAAAACATCTTTTTGATGAGTAATGGTAGAACTTTAGAAATAAATGAAAACGAAGGAAAATTAACGACCTCTGTTCCAAATGGAAAAGTATTAGTAGATGGATTAGGAGTGGGAGATGTAGGAAACATTGTATTGCGCGATAGACAACATTTATCACAAGATGGTTTAATTATTATTGTTGTTGGAATGGACTCTAATACAGGCGAAATTGTTTCAGGACCTGATGTAGTTTCAAGAGGATTTGTGTATGTAAGAGAATCTGAGAATTTAATGGATGATTTAAAGCGTGTTATTCGTGAGGAAGTTCGTAAGTTAGAAGAAAATCATGTAAGTGATTGGTCAACAATTAAATCAACATTAAAAGATGATCTAAGAGATTATATTTTTGAGAAAACAAAGAGAAATCCAATGATCCTCCCAATTATTATGGAAGTGTAGGAAAATGCAGTACTATCAAGTGTTTTGAAGCTTGGTAGTACTTATTGTAATATAAAAAAAGTATAAAAGGAGACTTATGATGAGAGATTTATATGAGCCAAGAAATTCAAAATATTCCTATGAAGATAGTGATGTATTAATTAACTACTTAGATATTCATAATACTAAGGATTTGCTTTACTATGAAGCAAAGATTACAGCAGCAAAATCTTTAGGGTTAAGACAAAAAGGGATTACAGGAAATTTTGATAAGGTACATTATTTCTCTATACACCAATACTTGTTTGAGGATATTTATCCATTTGCAGGTAAATTAAGAGAAGAAAACATTAGTAAAGGTGAATTTCGCTTTGCACAATGGGAATACGTAGAACAGGAATTAGATAGATTATTAGAACAGCTAAAACAAGAAAATTTTTTAGAAGGACTAGATAAAGAAAAGTTAGCCAAAAGATTAGCCTATTACTTATCTGAAATGAATGTACTACATCCTTTTCGAGAAGGAAATCGGAAGAACCAATAGAGAGTTTATTAGGCAATTAGCTTTAAAAAATGGATATGTCTTAAATTTGAAAAGAGTAAATCCAAAAGAAACCTTAGAAGCTAGTATTCAATCTATTGTAGATACTAGTAAGTTAGAAAAAGTAATAGAAGAGTGTTTGGAAAAAAATTAAAAAGATATAGTAAAAAACATTATGATAACGGTATAAAACCTTAAATGGTATATGTTAACGTTATTATAATGTTTTTATTTTATTTTTAAAATTTGTAACTTTTTTCAAAAAAGACTTGATATTTTCCATATGTTGTATTAAAATTTAGAAGAAGTGGAGAGAAGTGGTGGAAAGTGGAACAAAATGTTAGCGAGGTGAGCAAAAGTGTTAATAGGTGAATATGAACATTCTCTAGATGTAAAAGGCAGACTTATTTTGCCTGCAAAAATTAGAGAAGATATGGGAGAAAAATTCATCGTAACCAAAGGCTTAGACGGATGTTTATTCGGCTTTTCACAAACAGAATGGGCTAACTTCGAAGAAAAATTAAAAACACTTCCACTTACTAACAAAAATGCAAGAGATTTCGTAAGATTCTTTTTATCAGGTGCTACAGAATGTGAAATTGATAAACAAGGAAGATTTTTGATAGCAGGAAATTTACGTGAATATGCAAAATTAGAAAAGGATACTGTCATTATTGGTGTAGGTACTAGAATTGAAATTTGGGATAAAGAAAAATGGAAAGCCTACAATAGTGATGAAAATATTTCAGCAGATGAAATTGCTGAAAATATGACAATGCTTGGTATATAACTTGCAAAAGTTTATATAAATGCACAAAAGATTTTAAGATACAAAAGATAAGAAATTTAAGTTTTACAAAAGACAAAATATACAAAAGATAAAGTAAATAAGCTTTACGAAAGATAGAACTTTCTAAAGAAAAATAATTTATTTACAAAAGAAAGAAAAAATAATGAAACAAAAGAACATAAAAATTACTAAGGATGAAAACTAAAAAGTAGGCATAACAGTTGGTATTATCATACCAACTGCTTGTGCTATCAAGAAACATTCCTATATTACAAAAAAGAGGGAACAAATAAATGGAATTTAAACATGAGCCAGTAATGTTACAAGAATGTATAGAAGGATTAAATATTCATCCAGATGGAATTTATGTAGATGGTACTTTAGGTGGTGCAGGGCACAGCCGAGAGATTGTAAAAAGGTTATCACCAAAGGGAAGATTAATTGGAATTGACAGAGATGAAGAAGCATTAAATGCAGCAAAAAAAAGACTATCAGAGTTCCAAAATGTTACTTATATTCATGGAAATCATGACGAAATTCAAAGTATATTAGAAGATTTGAAAATAGAAAAAGTGGATGGAGTTTTACTGGATTTAGGAGTTTCTTCTTACCAATTAGATGAAAGAAATAGAGGATTTAGCTACATGGGAGATAATCCATTAGATATGAGAATGGATACTTCTACTGGTATAACAGCGAAAGAGATAGTAAATCAATATTCAGAAGAAAGATTAACTAAAATTCTTTGGGAATATGGAGAAGAAAGATTTAGTAGGCAAATAGCCAAAAATATTTGCCAAATACGTGAAAGAAAAGAGATACAAACTACTAAGGAATTAGTAGAGATTATAGAGAATACTATTCCAAAATCTAGCCAAAAAGATGGACATCCAGCGAAAAGAACTTTTCAGGCTATTCGAATTGAAGTGAATAACGAGATTGAACCACTATATCAGACCATTATACAAAGTGCACATTGTTTGAAAGAAAATGGAAGGTTAGTAGTTATTACATTCCATTCGCTAGAAGATAGAGCAGTAAAAGAAGCCATGATAGAGTTACAAGGAAAATGTACTTGCCCAAAAGATTTACCATACTGCATTTGTGGTTGTCAAAGTTTCGGCAAGATTATCAACAAAAAACCAATAGTAGCAACAGAGGAAGAACTTGAAAGAAATTCAAGATCCAAAAGTGCAAAAGTAAGAATATTCGAAAGAAAATAGATAAAAAGGAAGCAAAGGAAAAGAGGATTTAGAAAATATTCAAATTTATTTGTTACATTTTCTTAAATCCAACTAATGAAGGAGGTGAGAACTTATGGCATATACAGCAAGAAGAACAGGTTATCAATATGAGACCAGTCCAAGAAAATTAAGACCTGAGTATGAACCACAAAAAAATCCATATAGCAAAAAGAAAAGTTCTACATTGAAACAAAAAGAGCAAGAACAAAAACCAAAAGAAAAAAGACAGTTAAAACCAAAAGTAAAGGTAGTACTATATGTATTGATTGGTTTTGGAATCTTGTTTACCATAAGTTATCGAAACTCTCTTATCACAGCAAGTTTCAACAAAAAGGAAGATATGAAAAAAGAGCTAAATGTTTTGCAAAAAGAAAATGCACAATTAAAAATCAGCATTCAAAATAGCTTGAATCTAGCTAATGTAGAAAAATCAGCAACTGCAATGCTAGGAATGAAAAAACTAGATGATTCACAAAAAATATATGTTAATCTTCCTAAAAAAGATTATGTAGAACCAGCAAGTGAGCAAATTATAGTGACAGAAGAAAAAGGATGGCTTCAAAAGATGATAGAAGGAGTTACAAGTTTATTTAAGTAAAACTACTGCTAATAAAGAAATAGGCAGTAGTTTTATTTTGGGATAATGTATTAGTCAAAAGAGTTGATGGAGTATTGTACTTATTAGTAAAGTATAGTATACTTGTTACAATTCCATAATGGAAGGAGGTGTTGCTAATGGATAACAACCAGCTTATTACCCTTTTAATAATGCTAGTAATAGTATTATGCAAAGGAAAGCACGGCAAAGACTAGTACGAAAGTACATAGTAAAACCAGAGTTTTGAGAGAACTCTGGTTTTTTTATTGGTGTTGCTATTAACAACCTTTAGCTTATTACTGTGAACACGACTTCACAGCTGTTATATATATATTACTACAATTTGGTAAGAAAGTCAATCGTTTTAGATTTTTTTGCTATGCATGAAAATCAATTGACTTGCATATAAAATTGTAATAAAATCAAGTGGAAATGAGAGAAAAAAGAGGGGAAATAATGGAAAGAAAATGGCAGATAAGAGCTAAAAAGAAAAGAAGTATTTTGATTAATCTTGTTTTCTTATTAACTAGTTTTATTGTTATATTTGGTTTTACAATTTGTATTGGGATAAGAGGACAACAAGAGGAATCTATTATAGAGAATAGACCATTAGCAAAATTTCCAAAATTTAGTTTCAACGATTTTTTTCAAGGAAAATATCAAGAGGATTTAGAAAAGAGTTTATCTGACCAAATGCTTTGGGGGCAAAGCATCAAAACAGCTATGACAAGTGGAAAATCAGAGCTGATAGGGGAGTGGCAAAAAAAGTTAGTAGCCAATATGGAAACAGAAGAACCAACGACCCATAAGCAGCCAGAAAATCAAAGTGCAGATAACAAAACAGAAGGAAAGCCAAAAGAGGCAAGAAAGATAAAATATATGCCTATTTCAGGTGGAAATGTCTATCATTATGGAAATTCTCCTTATATGGTGTTCAAATGTAGAAGTTTAGAAAATGCAAAAGGTAAAATTGATGAAATGGCAGAGACTTACCAAAGACATTTTAAAGAAGTTGACTCCTATTTTTATTTTGTTAATATTAGTAAATCCATAGACTTTAACAAAGTAGATGAAACAGAAAATGAGTTTTTGACTTATATCAAACAAGCCTTTTCAGAGTTTCAATGTGATGGATTAAAAATAGACAGTTATGAGCAATATATGGACTATTTTTATGAAACGGACCATCATTGGAATTACAAAGGATCTTATCAAGGATATAAAGATATTATTAACTTAATGCTGCCAGAGGAAAATGTATTAGAACCAACTGAAACCAAAACCTTTGATACTTACTATTATGGCTCAAATGCAAGAACTACTGCAGTATATACGAACAAAGAAAAATTTACAGTATATGATTTTAAATTCCCAAAACATACAACTTATGTGAATGGAGTATTGTCAGGCTATGGAAATAGAGATATGTACTTTAATAATGGATATTCTATAGAAAAAGGTTATAACCATTATGGTGCTTTTTATGGTGGGGATTTTGCAGAAGTATCTTTTGATTTTAAACAACCTGAAAAAGAGAATTTATTAGTGATCGCACCATCTTATTCAAATGCAATTAACAAATTACTAGCAAGTCACTTTAATAAAACTTATTATATAGATTTAAGACATTATCAAAATACTTATGGAAAAGCGTTTAATCCAGAAGAATTTTGTAAGAAAAACAAAATTGATAAATTCTTATTCTTAATTAGTATTGACCACTTAACAAATGGAAATTTTGAATTAGCAAATTAACGAAAATAAAGGGGAACAAATATGGTATTTAGTAGTTTCACATTTTTATTTATTTTCTTACCATTAGTACTTTTAACCTATTTCTTAGCAAAGAAAAGGCAATTGCGTAATATTGTATTACTTGTTTTTTCACTTATCTTTTATGCGTGGGGAGAGCCAGTTTATGTGCTTTTAATGTTGTTATCCATTATTGTCAATTACTTGATAGCACTAAAAATAGAAAGAAGAAAAAGAGACAAAAATAAGTGGATGATAATAGATGTCATTTTTAATTTAGGTATTATTGGCTTTTTTAAATATGGAAACTTTGTCATACAGAATATTAATAGTATTTTTCATAGTAATATAGGAGAAATGAATTTAGCTTTGCCAATTGGTATTAGTTTTTATACTTTCCAAGTATTATCTTATGTAATCGATGTCTACCGCAAAACTGTACCAGCACAAAAAAGCATAGTTAATTTAGGAATGTATGTTACGCTATTTCCTCAATTGATAGCAGGACCAATTGTAAGATATGAAACTGTTGCAGAAGAAATAGAAAATAGGAAAGAAAATTTTACAGAAGTAGTTGAGGGACTGAAAAGATTTTTTATAGGGCTTGGGAAGAAAGTTTTAATTGCCAACCAAATGGCATTAATTGCAGATACGATTTATGGTGGAGATTTAGCAAACACAGGAACAGTAAGTTTATGGTTAGCTGCTATTAGTTATACTTTGCAAATCTACTTTGACTTTAGTGGCTATTCAGATATGGCAATTGGTCTAGGCAGAATGTTTGGCTTCCACTTCTTAGAGAATTTTAATTATCCATATATAGCCAAAAGTATTACAGATTTCTGGAGAAGATGGCATATTTCACTTTCCACTTGGTTTAGAGACTATGTTTATATTCCATTAGGGGGAAATCGTGTAAGTACATTAAAATGGCTTAGGAATATTTTAGTAGTATGGTTATTAACAGGATTATGGCATGGTGCTTCTTGGAACTTCATTTTGTGGGGAGTATATTATGGAATTATTCTTATGATAGAGAAAGTATTTTTAGGTAGAATAATTGAAAAATTACCTAAAGTTTTGCAACATATTTATGCTTTATTTTTCATTATCATTGGTTGGGTAATTTTCCGTGTAGAGGATTTTTCACAAATGGGAATAGTACTTCAGAAAATGTTTACTTGGCAAGCCTCAGGAATAATAGATAATATTGTTTTGAATTTTGATATTTTTTCTTCTTTGCCATATATTTTAATAGGTATCATAGGAAGTATGCCACTTTTGGCAGGAGTAGGAGAAAAAACAAAACAAACAAATTCTTATTTGATAGTATCTAATCTATGGAGTTTTGGAATTTTCATGTTATCTATATGCTTTTTATTAGTAGCAACTTATAACCCATTTATTTATTTTAGATTTTAAAAGATAATGGATATAGATACAATTATAGAAGTAACAGGATTAAGTAAAGAAGAAATCATGTTATGATGAAATGAATAAAAAGACAATAGTTACTAAAGACTAGGAAACTATTGTCTTTTATGCTATGATAGGAAAAGAAAGCGAGAAAACGTATGAGAGAAATTAATAAACAAGAATTACATAGCATTTTTGAAGGAATTGCAAATAAAAGTGAAAAGGAATTTAATCAGTTTTATGAGAAATATCATTTGCTAGTTTATCGTATTGCATTTTCCATTTTGAAGAATAAAGAAGATAGTGAAGATATCAAACAAAAAGTGTTTTTGAAGATATGGAAAATGAAGAAAGAAAAGTTGCCAACAAGTAATGAAGCGAGTTGGCTATATACCATAACAAAAAATGAAGCCTTAAACTATCTAAGAAGCAAAAAACAGGAAATAGATATTGATGATGTTTATTATATCATTGATGAAAAACAAGAATTAGACCAGATAATAGACAAAGACAGCTATCATAAAGTAATTGCAAAATTAAACCAACAAGAGCAAGAAATTGTATCTCTTAAGATACTATCTAAACTTTCCTTTAAAGAAATAGCACAGATATTACATATGCCAATTGGTACAGTGCAATGGAAATATTATAAATCATTATACACCTTAAGAATATTACTAGGTAACCTAACTATTTTGATTGTATCTGTTTTAAGCTTACAAATAGGAAGAACTGCTAAAGGTGGACCAGTTTTTTCAATATTACCAGAAAAGAATAAAGAAGAAAGTATGGAAGAAACACAAAATACTGGAAATGAAAGTGCAAAAGGGGATAGTTTAACAAATGTAATGCCAGATGTTAGTGAAATAATAGAGAAAGACCCGATAGAGGAAAATACGATAAAAAATGAAACAATACAGCCTGATATTCCTCAAAATGTAGTAACTTATTCCAAAACGCAAATTGGCTTGCTTGGCGTTACAGTGATTAGTTTCATTTTCACTATTATTTTTTCAATTATTTTTATTAAACACCAACAAAATGCAAGAAAAAAAGTGTCTAAATAGTAGAAAGGTTAAAATGGTGAGAATATGAAAAATGTATGGAAATTAATCATTGCAATGCTAATAGTGATAGTTGTTCTGTTAGGAATGTTATATGTTATTGACACAAATAGAATGAAACAAAATAAAGCAGTTTTATTTAGCACTTGGGGAAAGAAATATGATAAGCCAACACAAGAGGAAAACAAAAATGGAGAAGATAATAGTACAGAATATTCTATAGAACAAGCAATTCAAGAGGGATGTTTTGTGATAACAAATGATAATAAACTTTATAACAAAGACAAACTAGATAGATTTATAAAGAATACAGATATTAATGCAAAAAATAGAAAAGAAGACAAGATTAAAATTGTGCAATATACCAAAGAAGGAGATCCTATTATCACAGAATTAAGTTATCAAATAAAAGATGAAACATATTTGTTTAAAGGGAAACAAGTTAATGAAACTACTTATGTTTTAAAAGTAGATAACACAAGAGATAAATTAGCAGCAGAAGATGACAGAAAAGTAATAATAGATGAGGACATACCAGGGGAGTTCTTTGGAATAGGAGAAAGAAAAGAAGGAAAAACTGTCCATGTTGAACTAGATTTATATGCAATAATAGAGTATGCAACAAAAGAGGCAAAACAATATAAAACTATTGAAGTTTGCAGTTATTCAAGTGATAGTGAAAGGCTTGAAAATCAGTCATTTTATGGAACCGTAATAGAGTCTAAGCAAGACTATATTATAGTAGAGCCAAGAGAAGGGGAAACTATTAGAAAATCAGCTGATAAAATTTCTATCAGTTTAGGAAAAAATAGTGATGTAATATATGCAATTGGAACAAATATAAAGGTAACTTATACAGGAGAAATCATGGAAACATATCCAGCCCAAATAGTTGCGACTAATATTGAATTAAAATCTGCTGAAAATTTTGAAATAAAATTTTATGATAAACATCCTCAAACAGATAATAAAATTGGTAAAATTTTAGAGAAATCAGAAACCAAGCAATATAATTATAATATTTATAGTTATGATGGAACTGTTAATATTCTAATTGATGGAGAAGAAATGTCCTTCAGAAAAGCTTTATTAGAAAATAAAATTACAATGAACGAAGTTTTACAAAAAGCAAATCAAGATATTCCAAATGCAATTACCTATAAAGATGGGGGAAGTATGGAATATCATTATAAGGATTATACCATTATAAAATGCCACACAGAAGCGGGAAATAGAGATGTGTATATAGGTGGACCAAAATTAAATATTAATGATTTAAGTTTATAAATAGGAGAAGAAGGATGATTTGGGAAGTTTTATTATTGGTGCTTGCAATAGGTAGTGTGGTAATTTATTGGAGAAATAAGAAATTTATATTAGCATTACCCTATTTGCTCATGGTTTTTGTGACACCTATTTATGCCATACTAGATAGAACGATTTTTGTAAAAATATTTGGGTGTGGTTGTGTACCATCAGCACAGACAAATATGTTCAACATCGCTTTTAATGCTAATGATTTAAGAGTGGTTATTTATGCAGTTCTTACTACTTGCATGGTAATATTAGGAGCATTCTTTACTAAAAATCTAGAAAGTAAAAAAGAAAAAATAATTTATCTAATAACGATTCTAGCATTTAATAGCTTTTTAGCATTTCAAATTTGTAAATTGATGATGTGGGGGTAGAAAGTTAAAATGAAGAAATATATTTTGCTAGGTATTGCCTTGGTAGTACTAATTAGTATATCATTTGTAGTTAAGAAACAAAGTAGCATGGAGGTTAATAATAAGACTACACAGCTAGTAACTTCTGTTATTACATATCAAACATTAAATATTGCTGAAAGTAATGACGAAGATTATCATTATTTAACGATTAGAAAGTATCAAGCTGAAGAAATAGAAACTGTAAAGGTAAAGAAAAAATTAGCCAAAGATGTAAAAAGTGATAAAAGCTATGAATTTACTTTCCAATATAAAGTAGGGACAGTGGAAGAAAACATAAAATCTATTTTTCAAAATGCAGAGTTAATCTCTATAGTAGAAACAGATAAAAAAGGAATGGAGCAAAGGCAAGATTCCATTCAATAAATATCAGAAAAAGTCTTCAACCTTTAAAGTGAAGACTTTTCTTTTGTGCCTAAGCTTTAATCTTACCACAAGCAATTTTGGTTCTCGAATTACCGGCTTGGCTGAGTAGTGAAGTCATCAGGCATATCATGTATAATCACTACTTTTCCCATAATATCTTTTATTTTAAACCTATTAATTAGAACACTCATGTAAGCTTGACCATTATTTTCAATTAAAGGTGGTAAGTCTCCCATATGAAAAGGATGTGGACATTTAGTAGGATTTAAATGAGACTTTGCATTTGCAAATTCATCAGTTGCATTTCCTGTACAAGAAGTTCCATCATGAATATGAAGACCAAAAAAACGACCAGTGCAATTAGTCTTAGATTGTGGCAATCCATTTATTTTGGCAGTTACTAAAACTCCCTTTTTTGTTTCTTTAAAAGTAACTGTTCCATCTATATTAGGGTAATTTTTTCCACCTTTGATATGTGCTTTAGCATCGTAAAAAAACATACACTTGCCTCCTATCTATTACATCATATGCTATAGTGTCATAGAATGTGAAAGCTTGTCAGCTCTTTTGGTATAAAATAGAAACTTGACTATTTTATGATAATATAGGGAAGCTTAGGTTTTCTGAGATTTTGATAGTTAGTTTGTAAAATAGTATTAACATTTGTAAACAAAAGTTAATAGATTTGTAAATAAACAGTAAAAAAGGCAAAGACCAAGCATGCGTAAGCAATAATAGGAAATGTAAAAAACAAGAAATTTAGACTTCTTGAAGTATTAAACAAGAAAATGCTATAATAGAAATAATAGTATATATAAAGAAAAGGAATGTGATATTATGAAAATGAAAAAGAAAGTAATAGCCATATTAATAGTAATTGCTTTAATGCTACTTGCAAATAACATATTAGCAACATCAGAATTAGTAGCACAAGCTAGGCCATCAACGGATGAATTAAAAGGAGAACAAGAAGTAACAATTACTTTTAGTTTTGATAGATATCAACAAATTAAAAAAGGGGTAAATGCTTTTAAAGCAAAGTTAGAATATAATAAAGAGATATTTGAAGAAGTTAAACAAAGTGATTTTCAATGCTTAAATGATTGGGAAAAACTACAATATAATCAGGAAACAGGAGAGTTTATTGCAATCAAAAGAGCTGGAAGTAAAGCACCAGAAGATCTTGTAAGTATTGCATTAAAAACGAAACAAGGAGTAAAAGCAACATCAACAGATATTGTGTTTACAGATATTGTAACTTCAGAAGGAGAAAAAGATATTAATATTGAACAAACAAAGACAACTATTAATATTGTAGAAGATCAAACAGAAAAACCAGAAGAGCCAAAACAAGAAAAGATTACTTCAAAGAAATATACTATTACAGAAAGTTACATTGAAAGAATTATACCTAATACTTCAGTAGAACAATTTAAAGCAAATGTAACTTTGGAAAATGTAACAACAGACCCACAAATTGTATTTATCAATCAAGAAGGAAAAACATTAGCAGAAAATGAAATAGTTACAACAGGCACAATTATAAGAGTAGGTAAAACACTACAATATACACTCAGTGTAATTGGAGATATTGATAGTAATGGAAAAATTACAATTAATGATTTAGCAAAATTGCAATTACATCTGATTGACAAAGAAAAATTGGAAGGAGCAAAATTAAAGTCAGCTGATGTTGATAATGATGGAAAAGTTACTATTAATGACTTAGCACAAATGAAACTAATTTTAATCGATTTATTGGAATTAAAATGATAGGAAAGAATAAATGAACTGGATTAAAAATGGAGGATATATACAATGAAAGAAAAAGCAAAGAAAATAATAACAATTAGTATTTTTTCTACATTGTTCTTAATGTTATCTTTAGGAGTTATTTATGCTACTAATATAATTTCTTCTAAAGGTGAATTAAATGATGATGGCATAATAGATTATAATGATGCTAGCTTATTAGAAAGCCATTTAATACATATACAAGATTTGCCAGAAGATAAAATTTTCAATGCAGATATGGATAGTGATGGAGAAATCATGGTAACTGATTTATCACTATTAATTAAAAAAATAGAAAATGAAAGAGAATATACAGTAGAACTAATAGACTTAGATACACCAAATTATTATCCAAAAAAAGGTGAAGAAATAGAAATAACTTTTGGAGCTATTATTAATTATGGAGATGTAAGAATAGAAAAAGTTATAATAAATGAACAAGAATATATGGTACAAAACGAAAATGGAATTTATAAAATAAAAGTAAATGTAGGAGAGCAAGCAGGAAAACAAGAGTATAAAATAAGTAAAGTTATTTTAAATACAGATGCAGAAGTGAAAATGAATGACACATTTACTGTAAGTGTTTTAAAAGAACAACCTTTTATAGAAGAAAGTAGCTACAAGTTAGAAGAGACATTTGAAGGAAAAGCATATATAAACTTCAATTTAGTAGATGGAGAACAAAGTATTACATCTGCACAATTTAGTGTTTATGAAATTTCAAATGCATCAGCACAAGTTAATCAAACAGAAGGTTCACAAACAGAAATCGTACAAACCAATATAACAGCAGGAGAAAATAGACAAGAAGTACCAGTAGAAGAAGGAAAAACTTATAGAGTTGTTATTAATATAGCATATAACCTTGCTAAAGACCAAATTGAAGGAAAAGAATATCAAGCAGAATCTTTTATTTATAGCAAAGAATTTATTATGGCACTTGATTACCAACTTAGTATCAGTGACATACAAACCTTAAAAGATGGCCAACAAAGCAACAAATTTGCGAAAAAGGAACCAATTACGATTCAATTTGACAGTACCAATATTGCTTATGAAGGTACAGGTAGTCAAAACTTTGAGCCAAGCACAATAACAGTAAACAACAAAGAATATGAAGTAACTAAACAAGAAGACCGTTATTTAGCAACAATTGATGGATTAGAACAAACAGGAGAAAATACAATTACCATCGAAAAAGTAAAATTAAAAAATGGAAAAGAAATAGTATTAGAAACAGGAAATACTGTAATCATTACAATTGATGCTCAAAAACCAGTTATATCTAACCTAGAAACAGAAGAAAATGTACAAGAAAAGAATATGAAAGTAACTTTCCACATTGAAGATGCAGCAAAATCAATTCAATCAGCCAAAGTAGTACTTTATGATAGTGGAGAAAATATCATAGCAAGTCAAGATATAACAACAGAAGAAATAGAAAATGGAAATGTAGAAAAAATCTTTAACACCAAAACAACAGATAGTTACATTATTAAAGTAATTGCAACTTACCAAGAGACAGAAGACCATATCATAACAGATAGTGTTCTATTCGAAAGAGAAATTACAGCAAATCGTTTTGCAACTATTGTAAATGCAAAAGTAGAACCAGCTACAACAGAGAAAAATAAAACCGTAAAAATCACTTATGAAATCGAAACGAATAGTGAAAGTGAAGTTGCCAAAATTCGTGTCAATAACTTAGATTGCATTGCTACTAAAATAGCAAATGGAAAATATGAAGTAATTATAGAAGTAGGAGAAGAAGCAAAAGTATTACAATTAACAGCTAGTAGAATTATCTTTGCTGACCAAGCTGAGGCGACCATAGACAATACAGTAGAAGTAAATGTATTAAGAGATATACCAAAAATCGAAGAAATTAAACAAGAAGACAATTTAGAGAATAATCAAGTAACTGTTACCTTTACATTAGTAGATCCAGATAGTAGCTTTATCACAGGAAAAGTACAATTGGTAAAACCAGCAGTAGATGGAGAACCAGAACAAGTAATCCAAGAACCAACCATTCAAAGAGAAGGGGAACATGGAAAAGTAGTTTTCGAAAATGTAGAAATTGACAAAGAATATACAGCAAGATTTATTGCAAGCTATAATCGTTATCCAGAAGGTGACGAAAACATAGAAGAAGATCAAGTCATTCGAGAAGCAAGAATTATGCTAGTTGGAGACTATAACTTACAAGTAAGTGACTTAAAAACAGCCAATAAAGAAAAAGACACAAAATATTTTGAGAAAAAGAAAGAAATTAGACTAAGCTTTAATTGTACAAATGCAACTAGTTTCTTACCAGAAAAAGCTATCATAAATGGAGAAGAATATGTATTAAAGCACATAGAAGGAACCAACCAATATACCACTAAATTAGCAGGCTTAGAAGAAAGTGGTGTAAAAGAATACAAATTAGAAACCATTATATTAGACAATAAGAGATTTTTAGACATTGAGCCAGAACAAAAGATAAAAATTGAAGTGTTAAAAGAAAAACCAAACATTACCAACTTTGGATACAAAGAAGATGACACAGATAAAAATAAGGTAGTTGCAAGCTTTAACTTAGAGGATGTAGAAACAACTATCTCGAATGGAACTATTGTAATTTTTGATGACCATAAAAATGAAATAAAAACACAAAATTTGGTAATAGGTAATAATCAAATTACATTCGATAAAATAGATAGTGAATACTATAACATTAAGGTAAAAGCTAGTTATGACCTAGATACTAATGCTTTAGGTGCTGGCGAAAATGAATATGAAGAACAAGTCATATTACAAGAAGAAATTGATTTTACAGAACGAAAAATCCAACTAAAAGATATACAAGATGTTAGATTATACCATATATATTATGGATTTCCAATGGAGGTAAAGAATATTGATAGTAATGATATCATTGAAAATCCAGAAAATTTTGTAGCAAAAGTAAAAATGAAAAATATGCCAGATATGCATGCGAATATAAAATCTTGTAGAGTTGAACAAAGAAAAGTTCTTTTAGAATTAGATGTAGAAAACACCATAATTTACAAAGGAGACGAAAGACAGGCAAAAGTAGAAGTACCTTTTGGTGTAATGGGAAATGCAGGTTCTTATGTAAAAAATGAATCTTTTGAAGATTTACTTTACCAAATGAGACAATACCCAACAGCAACCTTTAACCTAACCAAAGATTATGATGCCTCTGAATATGAAGTAGATACCTTAACCTATTTTGGAGATGGCATGTTTGAAGGAACTATTAATGGAAATGGGCATACTATCTACAATTTGCAAAAACCAATATTTAATGAAATAGAAAGAGCAACGATTAAAAACCTTGTAATAGAAAATGCTTATATAACAAGCAAAGTAGGTGTATGGCAAAAAGGATTTATTGCTAATGAAATTTATAGTAAAACAGTTGTTAGCAATGTTCACATCAAAAATTCAACCATTTCTACTTATAAACAATTCTATACATTTGGACCAATAGCTGGAAGATTAAGTGGTAGTAGAGTTGAAAAATGTAGTGTTACCAATCTATCCATAGTAGCACAAAGAGGAGAGGGCTCTAGAAGAGTAGGTGGAATTGTTGGAGAAATAGGATATGGTTCAACCATAGAAGATTGTTATGTAACAGGAGAAATTGAAGGTTCTTGGGAAGTAGGAGGAATTGTTGGTGGTGTTCAAGATTCTATGTATCAACAAAATACCATTAAACATTGTATTGCAAAAGTAAATATCAATGGAACATCAGGACCAGGTAATGTAGGAGGAATTGCTGGAAATGCAAATGGTGCAGGAAGAATTAAACTAGTACAAAATATTAGTTTAGCTGAGGGCAGCAAATCTTATAAAACACATGGAAGCGCTATTACATTAGACCCAGATACCTTCAATTATGAAATGATAGAATCCAACTTAACAGCAAATGCAGAAAATTCAAAAGGACTTATTAAAGAATTTGCTAAAAATGAATTTAATGGAGATTTCTGCCTAGAACAAGCAGGATTTAGTAGCCAAATTTGGAATTTAGATGATAAAAACTATGAAAACATACCAACTTTAAAAGGTTATGACCCAAATAGCAAACAAGAAGGGGCAACTACTGGAAACTATATACCAGATGTAGAAAGATTAAAGAAGATGAGCGACTATGACCCAAACAAGGAAGTAGCCTATTCAAACCTATACAAATTAATGCCATTCTTTGATGCAAAATATTTGGTAGTAGATGGAGCAAGAATTAGTGAGGACGACGTTTTAAACCAAAAACAAATTAAAACCATTTTACCATATAATGCTAAAAATGAATTTGTATTAACTCTTACTGAAGAAAACTATCAAAGCATAGACCATATTAATGTAGTATTTGCAGATGACACTACAAAGCAATACCAATTAAAGTATAAAAATATGAATAACCATGTTGTTTCCTATAAACTAGAAGAACTAGGAATTGAATACAACTTTGATAAATATGTTTTGAAACAAGATTCAGAAGTTGTAAAAAAATTAGTGGACTATATTCTAACTTTAGATTATGACAAAGACTTAAAACCATTAGTAGCGCCAATCAACTTAGGAGACCGTATTTATAAAGATTTCTTTAATGAAACAATTAAAACAGAAGAAAGTGCAAAAGAATTTGTTTTAAACTTTTTAGGAAATGTAAATGGATATAGTATAACCATAGATAATCCTATTTTAGACCGATATATTTATGATTATTTAACCAAAATTACGAATAAGCTAAAACAATATATGTTTGCTTATAACTATTATTCACGTTTTTATGGCTTTAAAGTTAGTGACATGAAAGTAAGTGATATTGTATTCTTTAAAGGAGAACTATACAATACAGGTGTAAATACAAATAATTTAGTAAATTTATGTTTAGCAAGTACTTCATTAGGTTCTCATGTTTCTTACTTATTCTATGAAGAAAGCTTAGGACCTTGTGTTGGCTTTACAACAGTTAGTGAATTTGTGGAACATAACATTAAATTATTTGCGAATAATCAAGATCCAAATGATTGGTTTACAGAGAACTTTAATGGTATGTTAGTAGAAACATCAGCCAAAGGATATGAAGACAGCATTGATTATCGTGCTTGGACACAACTAAAGAAACAGAAAAAATTTATCTTACCAATGTTAACCTTGCCAGAAGATTCAGGTTATATGATATCAGCACCAACGACATTTTTAGTAGGTTCTCAAAGACTTTATATAAGAGAACCAGGAAATCAAGCACAAATTCAAAACCTACAAAATTTAATGAAAAATTTTGCTAACCAAGTTGGTGTATTTTATACCACAGCAGCAGGATTTATAGAACCATCTATTTTTAATAGAGTATGTGATGTAGCAATTGACACAACAGTTCTACCTGTATTAGGAGAACAGAAAAAAGGAACATCAACTGATCCTTTCTGTAAAAACTTTAATGAACTATTAAATGAATGGTTCACAATAAGAGCAGTAGCAGCTTATTCTGGTTCCCAAAGAATTTACTATGTTGTTGATAATACATTAACCAGTTATGGACGTACTTGGACACACGAGACAGGTCATAACCAATGTAACTTCTTATTCTTTAAGAGAAATGGATTTAGACCAGTTGGTGGTTGTAACAATAATGATGGCTCAGGAACAGAGGATTATACAGATGGAAATACAACCCAAGGATTTGGTGATGGAGCAGTAAACTTTAACTTAAGCTACAACTATAATAGTAGTCAAGTAATCACCACAAACTTAACCACTGAAAGAATTAACTCTACAGAAAAAATAGAAAGTTATTATAAAAGAATGTTTGAAGCCATAGACTTTTTAGACTATGCAGAAGCAAAAGCATTTTTACAATTAACACCAGAAGAACAATCAAAAGTGGCAGTACAAATTTACTATCCAAATGCACCAGGAAATTATGCTAATGTAGGATGGAAACCAATTACTAAAGAAGAATTTGAAGAAATGGACTTAAAAACAGTTGAAGACATTTATGATAATCAGATTACCATTAAACCAGGTGTAACAGCACCAGTTACACAAACAGGAGAACAAGGACTATATGGTTCAGAAGGTATGTATATAAGACGTTGGTATCAACCATATAATGAAAAAGGAAGAACCCATTCTTATGGATTTACTTA
>CAQZSK010000009.1 GCA_948934525.1 uncultured Clostridia bacterium | reverse complement strand
GGAATTTAAAGAAAATGTAGCATATACAGAATATCATATTGAAGAATTAGAAGACTATTGCATGTGTATTTGGACAATGAAGTCCAAGAAAATATTAGACAAAACGATAGCTAACAATATTTTACCAGATGCTTGTATTGATATTGTAATAGACTTTGTAAATCGTACCATCTGTTTTGCAGGATTTAGCAAAGAAACAGAGCCTTTTCAACTAAAACAAAATATAGACTATATGGGGGTTAGATTAAAACCAAGTGTATTTTATTCGCTTTTTCATATAGGGGCAGATAAGATAATGGATAAAGAAATACCTTTTAATGAAATAGAAAAAGAGATTAGTTTGGAGGCTATACTAAATTTAAAAGATACAGAGGAAAGAATAGAATACTTGAAAGGCTATTTGCTTGAAAAAACGAGAAACCAAAAAGAAATGCAATTTGTAGAACTAGTGGAGGAATTATATAAAAGTCCAAAAGAGCAAAGTGTTATAGAGATAGCAGAGAAATTTGGCTATCATGAAAGACATTTATATAGGGTATTTAAAACAAATTATGGAGTAGCACCTAAAGTTTTATTAAATATATTAAGATTGCATTTATGCTTGACTTTCATGCTAGAAGAAAATAAGGATTTAGTAGAAATTGCATGCCTTTGTGGATTTTATGACCAATCTCATTTGATTAGAGAAATTAAGAAATACACAGGGATTTCTCCGTTAAAAATGTTGAGAAACTATCAGTAAAAAAATGTCCGTTTTTTACAATACAATTTTAATCTGCTTACATATAATCCTAATGGAGGTAGAAAAAAATGTACGAAACAATTACAACTAATATTATGGTTAAAAATGTAAAAGAAACAATACAATTCTATGAAGAAAAGTTAGGATTTCAAAAGGTGTTAAGTGTTCCAGAAGAAGGAGAAGTTTTGAATTTTGCTATTTTAGTTAAGGACAAAATTTCAATTATGTTACAAGAACAAACAAATTTGCTTGAAGAATATCCAACCTTAAAAACAGGAGAAATTGTACCAACATTTACTTTATTTATCACAGTAAACAATGTAGAAGAGATGTATCATAGCTTAAAAGAAAAAGTAAAAATTGCAAAAGAACTTCACAAGACTTTTTATGGGAAAGATGAATTTGCTATTTTTGATAATAACGGAAATATTTTAACGATATCTTGTTAAAAAGAAAAAAGTAGACTAGAAATAGTTTGCTTTTTTTTGTATAATAATTTGTAAAAGGAGGAGATAAATTGAAAACTCTAATTATTTATGCAAGTAAAACAGGGACGACCCAAAAGTGTGCTAAAAGGATGAAAGAACAATTGAAAGATGCTACAGTTGTTAATATAGAGGAGCAAAAGGAAGATATTAGCCAATATGACTTAATTGTTATTGGTAGTCCAATTAGAATAGGGATGATGGATAATAGAATAAAGAAATTTTTAATAAACAATAGAGAGATATTGAAGGAAAAAAAGACAGCCTATTTTATTTGCTGTGGATTTCATGAAAATTGGAAAAAATATTATGAAGAAAATATCCCAAAGGATTTACTAGAAAGTGCCATTACTTATGTTTCTTTTGGTGGGGAATTGGATCTGCAAAAGCAAAAAGGCTTTGATAAGTGGATTGTTAAAATGGTAAGTAAAAGTATAGAAGAAAGCAAGAAGATAGAGATATTAGAGGAGAATATAGAGAAATTTATCCAAGAATTGAGTAAGTAGCTAATTGCAAGCTACTTACTTTTATGTTATGATGTAAAAAATAGATGGGAGAAAAATATGGAAAAGAGTAATCAAAAAGTAGAAATTAAGAAAAATACAATTGTTGCTGTTCTATTTTCATCATTATTGTTTTTAGGGCTACTAGTATGTGTAATTTGTGACTTTGCAATTTCTAATCAATTTACTTGGTCTAGAATTACAACAAGTTCTATTGTTTTTACATGGTTAGTATTTATTCCTATTATAAAATGGGGGAAAAGAGGGAGTAGTAAAAGCCTAATTAGTTTCAGTATTTTTACAATTCCATATTTGTATGTACTAAGTATTTTAGTAAAAGAAAAATCTGTGTTTTCAATAGGAGTAGTTATGTCACTAATTGCAATTTCATATATGTGGTGTATATTTGGAATTTTCAAGAGATTGAAAACTAGAAAAAGGAAGGCAATAGGAATTACTTTTTTATTAGCCATACCTGTTAGTTTTATGATAAATATTGCATTATCTAAAATGATTTTAGAGCCAATTATGGATATGTGGGATATTTTATTAATCACTATATTACTAGTCCTTGCAAGTATATTTTTTATATGGGATAAGAAAGGGAAGTAGATTATGGGGGAATTGACTTCGTTAAGAAATATTGGAAAAGAAATGGAAAGAAAATTAAAATCAATAGGAATAAGTTCAGAAGAAGAACTAAAAAGAATGGGAAGCAAAGAGACTTGGCTTAGATTAAAACTAAAATATCCAGGAATTTGTTTAGTCCATTTATATACTCTTCAAGGGGCAATTGATAATGTAGAATATAATCAGTTACCAGAAGAAACTAAAAGAGAGTTAAAAGAATTTATAGACCAATGGAAAGAAAACTTGTGAAGGAGAATAGATGAATATTTTAAAACCACAAAATCTTCAAATGAAAGAGTTAGAAAAGGGAGACCTTAGTATTTTAAAAGAAGATGAAAAATTAGATTACTATGATTTTGAAAATCAAGAATGTGATAATAGCAGTTTATATGAAGCTGAATTTGAGCATTGTAAATTTAAAAATGTTTGTATGCAAAAGGGGAGATTAGAGAAATGTACTTTTAAAGATGTAATTTTTGATAAATGCAATTTTTCTAACACAGAGTTTTTAGAAACTACGTTTATTCGATGTGAATTCATGGATTGTAAAATTTCAGGTTGTAATTTTGCAGAAAGTAGGCTATATCAAGTTGCATTTCTAGAAAACAATGGAAGTTATATGAATTTTTCGATGACGAGCATAGAAAATATGTTATTGAAAGATACAGGATTAAAGAATAGCTATTTTCAAGAAGTTAAAATGAAAAATACTTATTTTGAAAATGTAGATTTAACACAAGCAAAGTTTTTTAAAACAAGCTTAAGAGATATTGATTTATCGAGTAGCAAAATAGAAGGAATTGCTATTACAATAGAGGATATAAAAGGAACTACAATAGACCAGTTTCAAGTTATGGATTTGCTTTATTTATTAGGTGTAAAGGTGAAATAAGAATATAGAGAATAAAGGGGGGAATAAGATGGCAAAAACTGCATGGATTTTTTCATATAAGCTTAAGAAAGATGTGAGTGAAGAACAGTTTATGGAGTTGACACAAAAATTACATGATGAAGTTATTTCTAAAGCAAAAGGGTTTATTTCTTGGGAACATTATTTACAAGATAAAGTATGGACTGATTTTGTACTTTGGGAAACAGAAGAAGATGCCCAAAATGCTACAACAGTAGGACAGGGAAAAGAAGTAACGCAAAATTTTTATGATTGTATTCAAATGAACACTTGTAGAGCTTTGATTTCAAAGTTTATAAAAAAATATTAATAAATAATTTGGCAGATAGTTTGTAGAATATCTGCCTTTTATGATATAATCCTTTTGAAAAATACTTTTAGATGGAGGAAGAAGAAATGGAGAATAAAATATGTCAAAGTTGTGGTATGCCAATAACTTCAAAGGAACAATTAGGTACGAATACAGATGGAAGTATTAGTGAAGATTATTGCAAATATTGCTATGAAAATGGAGAATTTATAGATAAGGTTACTATGGAAGAATATATAGAAATGTGTTCAAAGTATGGAGAACAAGCAGGTATGACTAATGAAGAGATGAAAGAACATTGTGTAAAGTTGTTTCCTAATTTAAAAAGATGGAAATGTACTTGTACTGAGGAATGTGCTAGTGGATATAATCCTAATTGCACTTGTACTAACCCAGAGTGCCATTGTACTGAAAAATAGTAAATGGAAAGAGAGATGAAGCATGATGGATTTAAAGAAAATAGAAAAATTGATTGATAAACAGAAAGTTAGTTTTATATGTTCTATTGATGAAGAAAAATATCCAAATGTAAAAGCCATGCTAAAACCTAGAAAAAGAATAGGACTAAAAGAGTTTTACTTTTCTACTAATACTTCGTCAATGCGAGTAAAGCAATATAAAAATAACCCTAATGCTAGTATATACTTTTATCATAAAGGGTTAATTAAGTATGTTGGTGTTATGCTAAAAGGAAAAATGGAAGTCTTAACAGACCCAGAAACTAAAAACATGATTTGGGAAAAGGGAGATACCTTGTTTTATAAACAAGGTGTGACTGATCCAGATTATTGTGTTCTAAAATTTACTGCTACAAGTGGTAGATATTATTGTGATTTGAAAACAGAGAAATTTGATATTAAGTAATTGTTAAATTACAATATATAGGAAAAGGACGAGCAATAAAATGAAAAATATAAAAAGCGAAGAACTAGAGAGATTAGTTGGAGTTGATAAAGTCAATATTTTTTATGATATGGTTGATGCAATAACATTGTTATATGACATGGATCAAACTTGGAATAATGGTGGTAAGAAATGGGTTTATGAATATAAGTTCAAAAAAGGTGGAAAAACTTTATGTGCATTTTATTTTAAGGAAAATGTATTAGGTTTTATGATAATCTTTGGGAAAGATGAAAGAGCTAAAGTTGAAGAAATAAGAAAAGAGCTTTCGCCTGATGCACTAGAAACCTATGATAATGCTCAAACATTTCATGATGGGAAATGGGTTATGTTTGAAATAACTGATGATTCACTATTAGAAGATTTAAAAAAATTACTTTTGATAAAAAGAAAGCCGAATAGAAAATGAATATAAATTGAGAGAGTGATGGGATATGAAAGAGTTAGTAGACTTTGTCGTGTTAATTATAATATATTTTTTAAAATTTTATAAAAAATGGAAAGCAAAAGGAAGAGATGTATTGCTTGTAAATACTACAATGTATATATATTTATCTTTTGTATTATATTTTACTTTAATGCCTATAGTAACAGCCATACCATTTGTATTTAATCACACATATACACCAATGAATTTAGTTCCATTTGTTGATGTTTTAAATAGTAGAGGAGATTTTATTAGACAGGTAGGGCTAAATGTTATAATGACAGTTCCTTTTGGATTTTTATTACCTTTAACCAAAAAAGAAAATGCTAAATTATTAAAGGTTGTTTTTTATACTTTTCTATTAAGTTTGAGTATAGAAATACTGCAACCTTTCATAAGTGGTTTTAGGTCATCAGATATAACCGACATAATAACAAATGTAACTGGAGGAGTGCTTGGGTATATAATGTATTATATATTTAAACCACTAACAACTAAAATATTAAATTATATAAAAGATAGATAATGACAAATATTAAAGGAGGTAAATTTATGGCAAGAGTATTAAAAAATAAAGAACTAGTAAATACAAGACTAGCAACAAATTATGGTGGGTGGATGTATTGTGATAAGTGTAATGAAAACATAGGATATTTATGTTATTCTACTTATGATAGATTAGAATTGAAATATAAATGTAATTGTGGAAGTCAAGGTAGTGCATTTTTAGATTTTGAAGATAGTAAAACAGGTACAAGTTGTGCTGATGAATTAGTGAATATTAAAAATAGATTATGCTGTCCAAAAGATAGTGAACCTTTAATTACAATATTGGATAAAAAAGTAGTTAACTATGAAATGAAAATTACATGTAAATCTTGTGAAAACATTTATAAAAAAGTAAAATAGAAATTACAATAAATAAGGCAAGTAATTAAGTTGAAAATTACTTGTCTTTTATGATATAATCGAAACATAAGATAGCAATTTAGAAGTGAGGAAATATGGCGAAGATTTTATACTTTAGTTGGGCTACGATAGCAATGTTAGCTATCATAATAATTGGAAGTATATCAGTAATACAATCAAATTCAAAAGAAATAAAAAAGATTTCCATTTTAGCGGTTTTACATTTTCTAATTTATTGTTTGGTACAATATTCTTGTGGCTTTATACAATGGACCATTAGACTTGATAAATTTGATAGATATCCATATAGAAATCCATTTTGTATTTTAGTGATTATCTATTGTATTATTTCCTTTAGCATATTAGGAACATACTATATTAGATATGGAAAAAATAAATATGGCATAACAAAAACGATTTGGTCTTGGATTGTAATACATATATTAGCACTTTTATTTTTAATGATTTTTAGTCCTTTTAATGGATGGTTTTAGAAGATTTATCTAAGTGGAAAATTACAATTAGTAGAGGAGAAAAATGTAAAATGAAAATAATAACAGTATGTGGTAGTTTAAAATTCAAAAAAGAAATGGCAGAAATAACAGAAAAAATGACTTTAAAGGGAAATTGTATGTTAACTCCAAATGAACTTGCAAAATCTGATAAAAATGATTATACACAAGAGGAAGGTTTGATGATTGATAAAATGCACAAAGAAAAAATAAAATTATCAGATGCGATATTAGTTGTTAATGTAAATAACTATATAGGAAACAGTACAAAAAGTGAAATAGAATTTGCAAAATCATTAAATAAAGAAGTTATGTATTATACAGATTTAATAGAATAATAAAAAGAAAGGAAATTAATATGGAACAGAATGGATTTATTGATATTGAAATTAAAGAATTATTAGATTGGAATGGCAAAGGACCAGAAGGTTGTTTAGTTTCTGATAAAATTACAAAAGAAGGATGGAAAGTAGGATATATGTATAGAGAAGAACCTGATGAAGGTGTTCCAGATAGTGGGTGGAGATTCATGAAGGGTGATGAAAGTGACGAATATAGTGATAATCCAGATAATGTACATGTATTTGCACTAAATACAATTTGCAATTATGACCCTGATATTATTCCATATTTAGATTCACCAATCGGCACAACTTTCATTAGAGTAGATAATCATAAATTTGAAGTAGATAGCCAAGATAAGGAAATTGTAATGGAAAAGCAAGAAAGATAGGTAGAAAAGCAGATAATTAAGTTATTAATTATTTGCTTTTTTCATGAAAACAATCTATAACTATTGAATAAAAAATGAAGTTTAGTGTATAATTATTTCATAAATCGAAAGATTAAATTTTAAGTCTTATTTCAAGTTTAGAAGTTATGAAATAGGAAGAAGGAGGAAATTATGGATAGAAAAGTAAAGGTCGTACAATTCGGAACAGGTAAAATGGCAGTATATACAATGCGCTATGTTTACGAAAAAGGTGGAGAAATAGTTGGAGCTATTGATGTAAATCCTAGCGTTATTGGAAAAGATATAGGCGAAGTAATGGGAGGAGAAAAGAAAAACGTTGTTGTAACAGCATTAGAACAAGCAGAAGAAATGATGAAACAAGTAAAACCAGATATTGCAATTGTTACTACAATGAGTTTAATTTCTGAAACAAGAGATGCCTTAATGCTTTGTGCAAAATTAGGAGTAAATGCTATTACAACTTGTGAAGAAGCATTTTATCCACAAAATTCAAATCCAAATATCTTCAAAGAATTAGATGAAATGGCAAAACAAACAGGATGTACTATAACAGGAAGCGGATACCAAGATATTTATTGGGGACAATTAATTAGTTCTATTGCAGGTTCTACTCAAAAAATCACAAAAATCAAAGGAAGTTCAAGCTATAATGTAGAAGACTATGGTATTGCATTAGCAAAAGCACATGGTTCAGGACTTACTTTAGAAGAGTTTGACAAAGAAGTAGCTTCAGTAGATAGAATTTCAGATGAAGAAAGACAAAAAGTAATTGAAAGTGGAGAATACTTACCATCTTATATGTGGAATGTAAATGGATGGTTATGTTCAAAATTAGGATTAACAGTAGAAAGCCAAACACAAAAAACAGTACCACAAACTTACAAAGAGGATATCCATTCAGAAACATTAGGAACAACTGTAAAAGCAGGAGATGCTACAGGAATGAGTGCAGTTGTTACAACAACTACTAAAGAGGGAGTTACCATTGAAAGTGAATGTATTGGAAAAGTATATTCTAAAGAAGACTATGACAAAAATGAATGGACCATTTATGGAGAGCCAGAAACTACGATCACAGTTGCAAGACCTGCTACAGTAGAATTAACATGTGCAAGTGTTGTAAACCGTATTCCAGATGTTATAAATGCAGAAGCGGGATATGTAACAACAGAAAAATTCGGAGAACTAAATTACAAATCAAAACCTTTAAATGAATATGTAAAATAAAAGGTAAGTGTATTAAAAAAATAGCACCAAAAATGTTAAAAATTTGGGTGCTATTTTTTTATCAATAACTTTCTATATATAAAGCTTTAGCAATGTAGGGAGTTACCTCGTCAAATGGATACCAACCAGAACTTTTACTATCATTTTCACCACCGATTTGGGTTAGAAACATATACCATATCTTTATCATCTGTTGCTAGTAAAACTAAGTAATGTGAAGTAGTAGTCCAACGATTATTATGAGGGCTATTCCATACACAAATTAAAATTGGTCGATTGGTTTTTAAGTGTTCTTGTAATTTTTCCTTTGATAAATGGAGGCTATCATAAAAAAAGTCTGTGTTTTTAATATGAAAGGTATGAGATAACTCGTCTGATAGCAAGTCATAGTTTAAAACAGGGAAATATTTTTGCCTTAGATCTTCTGGTGTGTGGTCTTGGCTATAGCCACTTAAGATGGTAGCCAGTGCAGCAATACCACAACCATTTTTAGCCATAGTACCACCCCAGTAGTGATTATCGCTCCATGATGCATTTCCGTTTTGTTTATATTCTTTATAAGTTTTTTTATACTCATTTATTGTAGTAAAGGTTGTAAAATAACCATCTGCATTATTTACTTTTTCTTGTCCAATTCCAGAATAATTTATATTTTCATCTAATTTAATAATTTCGTAACTGTTAGAAAGACCAAATAGATTGGAAGTAAGAGTATCTTTGTTATTACAAAAATAAATAATAAGTCCAACAATTAATAAAACAAATACTATTATTTTTTTCTTCATTTAAAAATATCGCCTCCTTTAAGCTTGTACATATTATATAAAATAAATGAAAAAAGTGTTTTAAGAAACCCTTAAAAAAAGCTTAAACTTTTCTTATGTTAAAGTTGCTAATTCTTGTTTTTTGTGATAAGGTATTAACAAAAAGGAGAGGAACAAAAGATGGCAAGAAGTAGAAGAAATAAAAGAGTATTTAAAAGAATTGTAGAAGCAATTAGTTGGAAAACCTTCTTTATTGTCATATCTATTTTGGCAGTAGTCATTGTTGCTTGCTTAGGAAGCAATATCTATCGCACGAATCAAGAGAAAAAGCTATTAGCAGAACAATGGGAAGAATTAGATAAACAGATTGAAGATATTTTTTCAGATACAGTCCAAAGTATTGCAGATTCTAATAGTATCAAAAGAGATAGTTTAATTACTCTTTCAGCAGTAGGAGATATTTTATGTGAAAATGAGTTGATAGAAGATGCAAAGCAAGGCAAAACATATAATTTTAATCCAATGTTCCAAAACATTACTGGATTTCTAAAACGTAGTGATATTGTATTAGGTACAATGGAAACTAACTTTGTAGAAAAAGAATATTCAGGATTTGGACTACGTAATAGTCCGAAGGAATTTGCAGAGGCAGTTAAAAATTCAGGAGTGAATTTAGTTAGTATTAGTACGAATCATAGTTTAGACTATGGAATTAGCGGATTAAAACAAACTAAAGAATATCTGCAAGATATTGGATATGATACAGTAGGGGACAATTTAGGAGAGAATAGAGTAACCATTAAAACTGTAAAAGACGCTAAAATTGCTTTCCTATCCTATACTTGTGTTATGGAAAAACAAGATAAAAAGAAAAAGAATGAATTAGAAGCAGCGAATTTATATAGCGAAAAAATAGCAAAAGAAGACTTAGACTATGCCGAAGAAAATGCAGACTTTATCTTTGTTATTATGCATTGGGGAGATGCCTATAGCAATAAGCCAAATAAAGAACAAGAAAAAATAGCAGACTTTTTAATTGACAATGGTGCAAATGCTATTTTAGGAAATCACTCAGCAGCTATCCAACCAATGCAAGTAAGAAAGAACAAAGAGGGAGAAAATGTTTTTATTGCCTATTCTTTAGGAAACTATATTTGTGCTGATAATAATGACACATCAAAAGTAGAACTAGTATTAAATATAGAACTTCGCAAAAGCGGAGAAGATGGCAAAGTTACATTAAACAAAGTAGACTATACACCAATTTATATGTTAGATAATGGGCAAAATGCACAAAATCGTTATGAGCTAATTGACATGAAGGGTGTTGCCAAAAGATATGCTAGTGGCGAAAAAATGAATATTAGCAAAGAAACTTATAACAAATTATTAGATGGACTAAAACTATTGCAAAAAGTAATTGAAAAATAGTGTCAGTTTGGGGACGTTAGTTTAACTAACATTTTTGAAAAATATGGGAAAATGTCAGTTGAGGGACAGATGTCAGTTAAACTAACGTCCCAAAACTGACATGAAAGGAAGCAAAAATGAAAGTAGGATTTATCTCACTAGGATGTAATAAGAATTTAGTAGATACAGAAAAAACAATCGCTTTATTTCAAAATCATCAATATGAAATTGTAAATGATGAGAAACAAGCAGAAATAATTGTGATTAATACTTGTGGGTTTATAGAGTCAGCAAAACAAGAAGCTATTAACACGATTCTAGAAATGGCAGAGTATAAAAAGCAAAATTGCAAATATTTAATTGCAATGGGATGTTTAGTAGAAAGATATAAAGAAGAGTTAGAAAAGGAAATTCCTGAAGTAGATTTATACATTAAATATAGCGAATATGATAAATTATGGAATAAGATAGAAGAGTTAATAGAAGATGAAACTAAAGAGAGTAAAAGTTCCTTTGATGAATTAACAGATAGAGTAATTACTACAGGAGATAATTATGCCTATTTAAAAATAGCGGATGGTTGTAGTAATTATTGTACTTATTGTGCTATTCCTAAAATTCGAGGACCTTTGAAAAGTAGAAAAATGGAAAGTATTATACAAGAGGCAAAGGATTTAGCGAAAAAAGGTTACAAAGAAATTATCCTAACAGCACAAGATACCACAAAATATGGAACAGATAATTATGGAAAACCAATGCTGTCTGAACTATTGGAAGAACTTTGTAAGATTTCTGAAATAAGATGGTTTCGCTTTTTATATGCTTATCCTGAAACAATAACAGATGAATTAATTGAAACAATTAAAAAACATCCACAAATTTGTCCTTATTTTGATATTCCGATTCAGCATATTTCAGATACAGTTTTGAAAAGAATGAACCGTCATAGTAATGGGCAAACAATTCGAAATTTAATAACAAAATTAAGAAAAGAACTTCCAAATAGTATTTTAAGAACTACTGTTATGGTAGGCTTTCCTCGGAGAAAATGAAGAAGAGTTCCAAGAACTATATGATTTTCTAAAAGAAGCAAGATTTGATAAGTTAGGAGCTTTTGCCTATTCTAAAGAAGAGGGAACACCAGCAGAAAAAATGCCAAACCAAGTTCATCCTCAAACAAAAAAGAGTAGATATCATGAAGTAATGAGTTTACAACAAGAAATCTCTAAAGAGAATTTACAAGAAAAACTAGGAAAAAAGTATGAGGTTATGATAGAGGGTATTACTAAAAATGAAAAATACTATGTGGGCAGAAGTTATATGGACACACCAGAAATTGATGGTGTTATTTATATCCAAAATACAAAAAGATTACAAACTGGTGAGTTTGTAACCTGTAAAATAACGGATATGAAAGAATATGACTTAGTAGGTGAACTAATAGATTAGTAATAAAAATAAGCATTTGTGAGGAAATTTTCTTCCATATAATTTCCTGAGTAGATGTTTTCGCCCGTTTCCTTATTTTCCAAAGGAATTGGAATTTCAAGAGGATAAGAAAATTCTTGACCAGATGTATCTATTAAATGAATTGTAAAGGAAACAGTATTTTTTAAAGAGGAAAGGGTAACTTTTCCTCTTTTTAAGAGGCTTCCATCAAATACGAGAGGAGTTTCAATATCTGTAATCACACAATCTTTTTTGAAGTTTTGGTTAAGGTAGCGAAGCGTGATAGGAGAAGAAGTGCTAAAATCAATTCTTTCAGTAGGCTGAATATCTATATTATTAGAAGGTGTTTTTCCAAAGTCTTCAATAGGTAAACTCGTTAAATGAAAAGTATTTCCTTCTATATTAGAAAAGGCTATGTTATCAATAAAAAGGGAATTAATATCATTTTGAAGATTTAAGTAGATTGCAATATCGGTATATTGACTTAGATCTAGATTCCATCTAGCTTGTGTTTCTTCCTTGTTTATGCCATAAGCACTACTGTAGCTAACAATTTTTTCAATAGAATAGGCAGTAGTAGTTTTAGATGAAGGTTGATATTTGGGGGAAGTTTGTTTTTTATAGTATAAAGAGAGAAAAATAAAGATACTAGAAATAATAAAAATAATAATTAACAAAATAAAAAGGAGTATGATTCCTTTTGTTTTGAAAAAGTTTGATTTGGAATTATTTACATTTTCTTTTGTTTCCATAGTATTCATCCTTTTTTTACAGTAACATTTTCAATTAAGATATCATAAAATATAAGAAAAAGCAATAAGGTAGTTGCAACCAAACTAAAGTTATGATAAGATAAATATACAATTAAATAAATATTAAGTTTCCCTGCGTAGTGCGTGTAGACTGGAATTTTAGAACCAACAAATGATTAAAGGGAGTCCGCCTTTGAATGTGGCGTGTAAGCTTACACCAATAGTTAGTAGTAAGAAACCCAGAAGCATTCAACAAGACACCCACCTGTGAAAGCAGGCTCTTAAAATTTCATTCACCTTACGGCTAAAGCGGGGCTTTTTTGAATATATAAAGAGGAATAGGAAGACTAGTTATATATGAATACAGAAGAATTAGATAAACTGAGGTTAGATGATATAAATTTTTTTGCACAAAGATATTCAGAGCTTTTTGGAAAATACTTTGATAGAACTACACCTCAACAAAAAAGAGAATTTTATCAAGAAATAAAAGAAGAGCTTTTACAAAAAGTGCAAAGGTATGTAATTATAGATAATGATCCGATAGATGGTACTTCAGGAGAAGCTTTTCCAGACTATATAAAAATTTCTGAAAGTCATGTACAAGATGTTGCTATTCGCATGCATGAACTTTTCCACTCATATAATCATATGGAAAATAGGAAGAATGGATTAAAGGATTTTGATAGTGGACTCGTATTAAAAGAGTTAGATGAAGGTTCTACTGAAATGTTTGCACAAATGATATGTGGCAATTTGGAAGGGAATGATATAGCATATAAAGAAGAAGTAGAAATAACAAGATTTGTAACAAGCCTTGTAGGAGAAGGTACTATGATACGTTCTACTCGTGGAAAACCAGAGCTTTTATGTGAAACAATAGATGAACTGTTACAAACCAAGGGGGTTTTACAAAATTTATCTAGAGTACAATATGAATACAATGATTTGGTACAAAAAAGTTTTGGACAAGATGGATTGGGATATCCTGTTGCAGAAAGTACAAAAATACTGGCTGGATTAAAGTTAGAAGCAATTAAGGGAAAAAGTGCAATTTCTGTGCTATTTGATACAGTACAGCAATCTGGAAATTATGACTTATATAATAACCTCACGCAGACAGATATAAAGTTTGGATATAATGTTATATTTCAACGTAGTTTGGGTATAGATGATAATCAATTCAACCCACAAGAAATGACAGTTGCAAGTAAGCAGCAAGAAATTCTAAAAGCTGAAATTGATAAGTTGGAAGATGCAGAAGGAATAAGTTTACAAGTGGCTTTAGAAATAGAAATTAAAAAATTCTTATATGATAGAATTAGTTTTCAAAGACATTTTTTAGAGCATCCAAGTCCTCAATATGATACATATGAATTAACTTCAGAAGACACAGAATTTAGTGAAAACTTTAGAAGTGATTTAGATGGAGCAGGTGAACGTTTGAAAGGAAAAATAGGGCTATTTGGTCCAGGGGGCAAGGTATATTCATTAGAAAATGCTTCTCATTTGATAAATGAGAATATGGTAAAAAGGCTTTATTTTCCAGAAGTCGATTTTGATGAATTACAAGATTATCGTTTGGAATTGTGGGCTGAGAGGCTTAATATAGCACAGGAAAGAGAGTTCTTAGATCAATGGACTACTTGGACATATAATGCATATTATAAAGCAATGTTTCCAGATGGAGATGAGGCTTCATTTCAAGGGGCTATAGAAGCAATCAGAGGTGAATTAGAGGAGAAGGAACAAGGGCTAATTGCCAAATATAAAGCACTAGAAGAGGAAAAGCAGCAGGAAGAACAAGTACTTCAGCCAGCGGAGATATGGATGGATAGATTTAATCAATGGTATAGTGCAGATGATAAAGTTCATCAAGGAGCAAAAGAAAAATTAACAAAAATGAGGTCAGATTGTATAAAAATAATTAGTGAAGGAATGCAAAAAAAGACTAATAAACAAGGTATCAGTCAGAGTTATAAACCAAAGGAAAGGTAGGTAACTATTTTGAACCTAGAATATAGAAAAGCATTTACAGAAATTTATGAAATTTTTAAACTAATGCCAAAAGAATTATTAGATAGAATACCTTCAAAATTTTATGAATTAATAGAAGAAGAAAGAGATAGAGAATATAGTATAAGCGTAAGTGAACCATTAGAAAATGAAGTATTTAAAGATGAAACTATTGTTATTTTAGGTTTAATATATAGAGACTTTTTATGTTCTCCAGAGGAAAGAAAAAAACTACAAGTAAAAGATGCAAAAGAGTTGCAAGAAATACAAAAAAGATTAGAAAGTGAAATGAGACAAAAATATAATCCAGAAGAGGTATTTAAAAGCAAAAACATTAAGATAAAGGAACAAAATGAAGAACTAGGACTTATTGTTATACAAGAACAAAAATGGTACAAAAAGATATTGGATTTAGTGAAGGGATTATTTTCGAAAATAAAATAGAACAATAGTTAGTAAAGATGAAAGAAACTAGAGGAAATAATAATGAATCAACAGCAATTAGTGAAAAAAGGAAAAGAGATACTCAAAAATGGAGAGGTTGAAGAAGTAGAGAACAAAGCAAAAAGTTTACTGGGATTTGTATTGCGACAATCAAGAGAAGAAATGATTAGGAATTCTTTAGAAGGGGTTTCAGAAGTACAACAAAAAGAATATGAGGAGAACTTACAGAAAATAATACAAGGAAAACCATTGCAATATATTACACATTCACAAGAATTTATGGGATTAGACTTTTATGTGGATGAAAATGTGTTGATACCACAACCTGACACAGAGATTTTGGTAGAACTAGCTTTGGAAAAAATACAGAGTATAAAAGAGCAGAAAATACAAATTTTAGATCTATGTACAGGAAGCGGAGCGATTGGAATTTCTCTTGCAAAACAATTCAAAGAAATAGCACAAAATAATAAAGAGATGGAAGAATATCAAATTATAGCAACTGATATTAGTGAAAAGGCATTAGAAATAGCTAATAAAAATGCAATGAAAAATCAAGTACAAAATCAAATTCAATTTATAAAATCTGATATGTTTTACAATTTAAAAGAAATGAAATTTGATATGATTGTTTCTAATCCGCCATACATAGAAACAGAAGTAATAGAGACCTTAAGCAAGGAAGTAAAACAAGAACCTAGAATAGCTCTAGATGGTGGAGAAGATGGACTAAGATTTTATAGGATTATTTTAGAAAATGCGAAGCAATATCTTAGGAAAGAAGCATATGTGCTTATTGAAATTGGATATGACCAAGGAGAAAAAATTATAAAACTATGGCAAGAGTTAAAGGAATATTGCCAATTAGAATTAATAACAAAAGAGCCTATTAAAGATTTAGGGAATAATGATCGTATAATAATATTTCAATATAAATAGCAAAAGAAGGTGAATAGATGTCATTTTCCAGTGAAGTAAAAGAGGAATTAAACAAGTTATCGAATTTGGCCAATAAGGAAGTGGTTAAATATGAATTTTTAGGCTATTTAATGACAAATCATATTACAATAGAAAGAAACAAAATAAAATTTGCAACAGAGAATGAATATAATATTAATCGTTTTAGCAAATTGCTAAATAATTTACAACAAATGAAATATGAAATTCAGATTGTAGGTAAGACTTTTTCAATTATCACGCAAATACCAAGGTTGGAAGAAATAAAAGAAAACTTAAATTTGGACTTGGAAATGATAAAAAGGCAAATAGAAAAACAAGAAATGTTACAAAAAGCATTGGTAAGAGGGTGCTTTTTAGGAAGTGGAGCTATTAGCAATCCAAAGCAAAGCTACCATTTAGAAATATTATTTTCTCAAAAAGTATATGCAGATTTTATTTTACAATTATTACAAAACTATCAAATTTGCTTAAAAGTAGTAATTAAAAATCAAAATGAAGGGCTTTATGCAAAAGATGGAGAAGAGATTTCTAAATTTTTAGCATTTATTGGAGCTAACTATTCAGTATTACAGTTTGAAGAAATTAGAGTATATCGTGAAATTCGCAATAATGTAAATAGAAAAGTAAATTGTGAAACCGCCAATTTAAATAAAACAGTGGAATCTGCTTTAAAACAGATTCAAGCAGTTCAATTATTACAGCAAAAAGGGAAACTAGAGAAGTTATCAGAGGGATTGCAAGAGATTGCTAAGCTTAGAATTTCTCATCCAGAAGCATCATTACTAGAATTAGGAAAGATGTTAAAAACACCAATTGGAAAATCTGGTGTAAACCATAGATTAAAGACTATTGAAAAAATGGCACAAGAATTACTTACCAAAGAGAAAAAATAAAAAGAGAGGAGTTTATTACAGAAAGGTAAGAACAGGAAATGAAAGAAATAGGAATTTATATTCACATACCATTTTGTAAGAAAAAATGTTATTATTGTGATTTTTGCTCATATGAAGGAAAAGACAGTTATATTCCAAGATATATCAAATGCTTGAAACAAGAAATTGCGGAAGTGGGACAAGCCAATAAACAAGACGTATTAGAAGGGAAGGATAAACCGTTTTTAGTAAGTACTATTTACTTTGGTGGAGGAACTCCTTCTTTATTAGAGAGTAAATATATTATAGAAATAATGCAAATAATTAAGGAGAATTATAAAATAGCAAAAGAAGCAGAGATTACAATAGAAGTAAATCCAGGTACAGTGACACTAGAGAAATTGCAAGATTATTTTACAAGTGGTATTAATCGTATAAGCATTGGATTACAGTCTACTTATGAAATGCTATTGCAACAAATAGGAAGAATACATACTTATCAAGAATTTTTGGATGCATATTATTTTGCTAGGCAGGTGGGATTTGAGAATATTAATGTTGATTTAATGCTAGGCTTACCAAATCAAACCATACAAGAGATTCAAAACTCAGTAGAAGAAGTGATTGGTTTAGATCCAGAACATATTTCTTTATACTCGTTAATTGTAGAAGAGGGAACAAAGCTAGAAAAACAGATAAAAAATGGTGAATTAAATTTGCCACAAGAATTATTAGAAAGGGAAATGTATTGGAAGACAAAGCAATTGCTAGAAGAAAATGGATATAGACATTACGAAATTTCAAATTTTGCTAAACAAGGCTACCAGTCTAAGCACAACAGCAATTGCTGGGAACAAAAAGAATATATTGGTTTTGGGGCTGCTGCACATTCTTATACAAACAGAATTCGATATTCTAATATAGAAGATATAGAAGACTATATTAAAAATTATGAAGAAGGAAGAATTGAGAATAATTTTGTTTTTCATGAAAAACAAAATCAAGAAGCAGTTCAAAAGGAATTTATGCTACTAGGACTTAGAAAATTAGAGGGAGTTAGTGTACAAGAATTTAAAAATCGATTTATTGCAAATCCAATTTATTTATATCATGACCAATTAGAAAAATTAATAACAAATCATTTGATAGAGATAGATGGAAACTATATTAAATTAACTAAAAAGGGAATTGATTTAGCAAATTTAGTATGGGAAGAGTTTATATAAATTAAAAAAAATACTTGTAATATTTAGTAAATTTATGTATAATGAAAATGCTCTAAGCATAAAAATAAAATAAAGAAAATATTGGAGGAAAGAAAATGGAAGAGAATAATAACCCAATTCAAGAATCAGGAGTAAAGACAAAAGAGTATACAGCTCAAACAACTCAAAATACAGGAGTAAGAAAACAAAATGCAATGGCGTTAACTAGTTTTATTGTTGCTTTAGTTGGACTTCTTATAGCAGGATTACCTTGTGGAATTGTAGCTGTTATTTTAGGTATTGTAGGTCTTGTTAAATTTGACGCTACTAAAGAAAAAGGAAAAGGATTTGCTATAGCTGGATTAGTAATAGGTGTTATTGATGTAATAGCAGTTGTTCTTAACATTATTATTACAGCAGCATCTTTAGTATAAAAAATAGAAAAGTAGAAAGGACTGATTTTTAGATCAGTCTTTTTTTGTTCACAAAAAATTCATAGTTTTTTTAGCAATTCATATTGACAACTGCTAAAAATGGATATAATATATAGAAAGTTTAGCAGTCAAAAACAAAGAGTGCTAATTAGGAGATAATTTTCAAGTATCCCTAAGGAAAGGGGGAACATTGGAAGAAAGAAAGAAAAAAATATTACAAGCAATTATCGATGAGTACATTAGCACTGCGGAACCAGTAAGTTCAGGAGCTTTAGTTAACAAATATGGATTAGATTGTAGTAGTGCTACTATACGAAATGAAATGTCTGAACTAGAAAGAATTGGATACTTAGATAAACCACATACTTCTAGTCGGAAGAATTCCTTCAGCAAGGGGATATCGCTTTTATGTAGATGAACTTATTAAAGAGGATGACATTAGCTTAGAAGAAATTAGATACATTCAGTCGAAGATGGAAACTAGAGTAAATGCGATAGAGGATTTAACTAAAATCGCTACCAATACTTTATCAGAAATTACACACTATACTTCAGTAGCTGTTGGTCCTAAAGCAGGAATTCAAAACATTGAAGATGTAAAATTTGTATTACTAGGTACAAAAATGTTGATGGCTGTAATTCTTACGGACACAGGAATTGTAAAAGAAACAATTATCAAATTTGACGAAGATATTACAGAGGATCAAGTAAATACATTAAACTTTATCTTTAATAATAAACTAAAAGGAAAACCATTAGGAGCTATCGATAAACCACTAGAAGAATATATTTTTTCAGAAATGAACTATAGTTTAGAAGTGATAAAACCTGTTATGGAGCAGTTAAATAAAGTCATTCATGAAGAATCAAAAGTGTATTTAGAAGGAACCAATAAAGCCTTTGAACTTCCAGAGTTTAGAAGCTTAGAAGTAGCTAGAAATTTCATTAATTTAATAGATACCAAAGAAATTGTATTAGATTTATTAAATACAGGATTTGCAAATGACATTAATGTATATATTGGTGATGAACAGGAAAATGAACAATTAAAAGACTTTAGTATTGTTACATTTAAACACCGTTATCAAGATAAGGATTTGGGTACGATTGGCATTATAGGACCTAAGAGAATGGACTATTCTAAAGTGATTTCTGTTATGAAATATATCAGTAAGAAGTTAAATGGTGAATAAAAAAAGGGCTGTCTGTTATGTCAGTTTGGGGACGTTCCTTTTCCTGACACTTTTGTCAGAATGGGGACACACCTTAAAAAGAAAGAAGAGAAAGGAAAGTGAGAAAAGCGTGAGTGAAAAAGAAGAATTAACAGAAGAAAAGGAAGAAATTAGAGAAAATACAGATGAAGTGATAGAAGTTAGAAAACAAAATGAAACTTTAAAGATTCAGCTAGAAGAGACAGATGACAGATTAAAGAGGGTAGCAGCAGAATTTGATAATTATAAAAAAAGAACATTAAAAGAAAAAGAGGGAATGTATGATTCCTTAATGGGAGATGTTGTTTCTAGGTTGTTGCCAGTAATAGATAACTTAGAGAAAGCAGTGTCTAGCCCAACTGAAGATGAAAACTATAAACAAGGAGTAGAACTTGTACTAAAACAATTTAAAGATGTATTAACAGCAAATGGAGTAAAAGAGATTGAAGCAATAGGAAAAACTTTTGATCCAGAACTTCATGAAGCAGTAAGTTTGATACAAGACGAGAGTTTAGGAGAAAAGGAAATCAAAGAAGAATATCGTAAAGGATATATGATAGGTGATAAGGTAATACGCCATTCTATGGTGGTTGTAGCTAATTAATGATTTTAATTTTAAAATATATAAATGCTTTAAGGTATGTCCCCAATCTGACAAGTTTGTCAGGAAAAGGAACGTCCCTAAAGTGACAAAGAAAGGAAGTAAATGATTATGGGAAAAATTATAGGAATTGACTTAGGAACAACTAACTCATGTGTAGCAGTAATGGAAGGAGGAGAGCCAGTTGTTATTCCTAACGCAGAAGGAAACAGAACAACACCATCTGTTGTTGCATTTTCAAAAAATGGAGAAAGATTAGTAGGACAAATTGCAAAACGTCAAGCAGTTACTAATCCAGATAATACAGTAATTTCTATTAAAAGAGATATGGGAACAAACAGAAAAGTGAAAATTGAAGGAGAAGAATTTTCTCCACAAGAAATTTCAGCAATGACATTACAAAAATTAAAAACAGATGCAGAAAATTATTTAGGAAGTCCTGTAACACAAGCTGTTATTACAGTACCTGCTTACTTTAGTGATAGCCAAAGACAAGCAACAAAAGATGCTGGAAAAATTGCAGGATTAGAAGTATTAAGAATTATCAATGAACCAACAGCAGCAGCATTAGCTTTTGGTATGGACAAAGAAGATCAAGACCAAAAAATCATGGTATATGATTTAGGTGGAGGAACTTTCGATGTATCTATTCTAGATATTGGTGATGGTGTATTTGAAGTTTTAGCAACTAATGGAAATACAAAACTTGGTGGAGATGACTTTGACCAAAGGATTATTGACTACTTAGTAGCAGAATTCAAAAAATCAGATGCTATTGATTTAACAACTGATAAAATGGCAATGCAAAGATTAAAAGAAGCAGCAGAAAAAGCTAAAATCGAGCTTTCAGGAATGCAACAAACACAAATTAATTTACCATTCATTACAGCAGATGCTACTGGACCAAAACATATGGATATTACTCTAACAAGAGCTAAATTTGAAGAATTAATCCATGACTTAATTGAAGCAACAAAAATTCCAGTAGAAAAAGCTATGAAAGATGCAGGAGTAACTGCAAATGATTTACACAAAATCCTATTAGTAGGTGGTTCTACTAGAGTTCCAGCTGTTCAAGAAGCAGTTAAGAAAATTACAGGAAAAGAACCAGACAAAGGAATTAACCCAGATGAATGTGTTGCTATTGGTGCAGCTATTCAAGGTGGTGTATTATCAGGAGATGTTAAAGATTTAGTATTATTAGATGTAACACCATTATCACTTGGTATTGAAACATTAGGTGGAGTTACTACGAAATTAATTGAAAGAAATACAACTATCCCAACTAAAAAATCACAAGTATTCTCAACAGCAGCTGATGGTCAAACAAGTGTTGAAATTCACGTATTACAAGGTGAACGTGAAATGGCAGCAGATAACAAAACTTTAGGAAGATTCCAATTAACAGGAATTCCAGCAGCACCACGTGGAGTACCACAAATTGAAGTAACATTTGATATTGATGCAAATGGTATTGTACACGTATCAGCAAAAGATATGGCAACAGGAAATAGCCAACAAGTAGCTATTACAGCAAGTACAAACTTAACAGATGAAGACATTGAAAAAGCTGTAAAAGATGCAGAAGCACATGCAGCAGAGGATAAGAAGAGAAAAGATGAAATCGAAGCTAGAAATAATGCAGAAAGCTTAGTATATAACAGCCAAAAAACATTAGATGATTTAGGTGATAAAATCAGTGGAGAAGAAAAAGCAAAAGCTGAAACTGAAATTGCTAATGTAAAAAAAGCATTAGAAGGTTCTGATGTAGAAGCAATTAAATCTGCTACAGAAAAACTAACAACCGTATTTTATTCTATTTCAGAAAAACTATATCAACAAACAGCAGCAGCTAACAATGCAGCAAGTGGAGAAGCAGGAACAGAAGGACCACATACTGATGAAAATGGAGATATCCATGATGCAGAGTATAAGGTTGATGAAGATAATAAATAAAAATACCGTACTTGGGGACGTTAAGTCAGCTATGTGAAGCGAAGCGAGCTACAGATGACTTATGCGATGAAACACAGTGAAATGTATAGTTTGTGCGACATCTGTCCCGAAATGCGACAAATTAGGAGAAGACGATGGCAAAAAGAGACTATTATGAAGTACTTGGTGTAGATAAAAGTGCAAGTGATGATGAGCTAAAAAAGGCTTATCGTCGCTTAGCTAAAAAATATCATCCAGATGCTAACCCTGATAATAAGGCAGAAGCAGAAGCCAAGTTTAAAGAGGTAAATGAAGCTTATGAAACATTATCTGATAGCCAAAAAAGAAAAATGTATGACCAGTTTGGACCAGATGGACCACAAGGTTTTGGTGGAGGTAACCCATATGGAAATGGTACATATACATATTCAACTGGTTTTGACGGATTTAGTGACTTTGGAGACTTAGGAGATATCTTTTCTTCCTTCTTTGGAGGAGGTTTTGGTGGTAGCCGAGGTGGTACAAGACAAAATGGACCTAGAAAAGGAACTGATTTGCAATATGAGTTAGAAATTAATTTTGAAGAATCTTTTTTAGGAACAGAAAGATATGTAACTATCAATCGCAAAGAAACTTGTCAGACTTGCCATGGTGAAGGTAGCAAGCCAGGAACGCATCCTGAAACTTGTAGTGTTTGTCATGGTAGTGGTCAGATTAAACAAGTACAGACAACTATTTTAGGGCAAATGCAAACAATGAGGACTTGTACAAACTGCCATGGAACAGGAAAGATTATTAAAGCACCTTGTGAAACTTGTAAAGGAAAAGGTACAGTTCGTAATCAAGTAAGATTATCTGTGAAAATTCCAGCAGGAGTGGATGATAATCAAACGATTGTATTACGTGGAGAAGGCGAACCTGGAGAAAATGGTGGACCAAAAGGAGATCTATACTTAACTGTTCATGTAAAAAAGCATAAACTTTATACAAGAAGAGGAAACAATGTACTTTGTGAAATTCCAATTACCTTTACACAAGCAACATTAGGGGCAGAACTTCGTATTCCAATGGTGGATGGAACAGAAGAAACCTATACAATACCAGATAGTACACAAACAGGAACTAAATTTATTATTCGAGACAAAGGTTTCAAGGCTATTAATGGTAATGGACAAGGAGATTTTATCTTTACAGTTCAAGTTCAAGTACCTAAGAAGCTAACTGCTGAGCAACGTGAACTTTTATTACAGCTTGCCAAAACTATGAATGAGCAACCACCAGTAAAGAAAAAGGGGATTTTTGGATAAGAAAGGAAAAAGAAAAATATGAAAAAAGGACTTTTAATTACCCTAATTGCAATTGCAGCCATTCTATTAATTGGTGGAATTACAGTAGTTTCTACTTATAACGGAATGCTTACCAAAAGTGAAGAAGTGGATGGAAAATTTGCAGACATTGATAATCAATTACAAAGAAGAGCAGATTTAATTCCAAATTTAGTCAATACTGTCAAGGGATATGCTAAACAAGAACAAGACGTTATTAACTCTGTTACAGAAGCAAGAAGTAAACTAGCAGGCGCAAAAAGTATAGAAGATAAAGCAAATGCTAATACAGAATTAACGAATGCTTTAAATCGTTTATTAGTAGTTGTTGAAAATTATCCAGATTTAAAATCTTCTCAAAACTATATGCAATTATCAGATGAATTAGCAGGAACTGAGAATAGAATTAGCCAAGCAAGGAGACAATATAACGAAGCTGTCAAAGAATATAACTTAAGCATTCGCAAATTTCCAGCAAGTATCATTGCAGGTATGTTTAATTTCGATAAGAAACCATACTTTGAAGCTGAAGAAGGAAGTAATAAAGTTCCGGAGGTTAATTTTGATTAAACAAGTTTTAAAAATAAATAAAATTGAAAACCAAAGTAAGAAAAGGCAAAGAATTCATTTTGCCTTTTTTCTGCTACTATTCATTCTCATTTTGAGTAGTATGACAAGTACAACGCTTGCGGCCGTAGTAAGTCCAACATCAGATTTCTATGTGAATGATAGTGCGGGAGTCTTAACAAGAGAGACTAAGCAATATATCATGGATACAAATGTAGAACTCCAAAAGAAAACTGGGGCACAAATTGTAGTGGTGACAGTAAAATCATTAAATGGAATGAGTATTGAAGATTATGCCTATCAACTATTTAATAGTTGGGGGATTGGAGATAAAAATAAAGATAATGGACTGCTTTTACTATGTTCTTACGGAGATAGGGAGTTCCGTGTAGAAGTAGGGTATGGACTAGAAGGAAAATTGCCAGATGGTAAAACTGGAAGAGTGCAAGATGAATATATTATTCCATATTTAAGGCAAAACAATTTTGATGAAGGAATTAGAAATGGATATAGTGCTTTCTTAAAGGAAATTGCAGATGAATATGGAGTGACCATTACTGGATCTGAAAAGGCTGTTCAAAAAGGATTCTCAAATCAGAGTTACACTATATTGTATATAATAATAACATTTATTACATTAATTTTATTCATACTACAATCGAAGTTTAGAGGCAGAGGAGGACCATTCATTTTCTTTGGTGGAGGCGGAGGTTTCCATGGAGGTGGCTTCTCTGGCGGTGGAGGTTTCCACGGTGGTGGAGGACACTCTGGTGGGGGTGGAAGTTCAAGAAGCTTCTAATATGTCCTCAAATTTAATAAAAAAGATTACAAAAACTGCTATTTAGAATAAAAAAATAGTGGTTTTTTGATTTGTGACACATAAAAGTCTTAAAACCGTAAGCAAAATAGTTTAAAAATTTCTTAAAATACTTTCCATTTTGCTGAATATAGTATATAATGACTTCGTAAAAATATATTTATTTAAGCAAGGATAGGAGGACATCCTCATGGGAAATAAAGATAATGATAAAACGAAACAATATAGGATAAAAGCAGAAAAACAACCAAAAGGAAAAAAAGAGGGAAAGAAAAAAGGAAAAAAGAAACATTCTAAATTAAAAAAGGCAATTTTAATTTGCTTTGTTTTAATGATTTTAATAGGGCTAACAGGAGTAGGTATTGTAGCAGGGATTTTCCTTAGTGATAAATGGACATTAACAAGGGAGGACTTAATTGCTAATGAAAATGGTGTTGTATTTGATTCAAAAGAAAAGCAACTTGCAGTTCTTTCTGTATCAGAGGGAGATGTAAATAGAAAGTTAGTTGCTTTTGATAAAATGGGAAAATATACAGCAGATGCTTATGTAGCAGTAGAAGATAAGAGATTTTATGAACATGATGGAGTAGATATTTTAAGAACAGCAAAAGCAACAGTTAGTTATCTTCTACATAAGGCTGATGGTTCTAGTGTTGGTGGTGGTAGTACTATTACGCAACAGTTAGTAAAAAATTTAATGTCTGATGATGCAGGAAGCGGTAAAGAGGGAATTGAGAGAAAAATTCGTGAAATGTCAAGGGCATATCAATTAGAAAAAATGTTGGAGAAAGAAGAGATTTTAGAAAAATACTTAAATGTTATCTTTGTAGGTGGAACTGAACTTCATGGTGTAGAATATGGGGCACAATATTATTTTGCAAAATCAGCTAAAGATTTAGATTTAGCTGAGTCCTGCTTTTTAGCGGGTATTAACCATTCACCAAATGCATATAATCCGTATAATGAAAATGTAGATAATACAGAAAAAATTAAAATAAGAACAAAATTTGTGATTGACTTAATGAAAGAGCAAAACAAAATAAGTGATAATGCAGAAGAAGCAGAAAAGCTTTATCAAGAAGCTATAGCCAAAGTAGAAAAAGGATTAAAATTTAAACAAGGAAAACTTGATTTTAAAAATACAAACACATATTATGTAGCAGAGGCAGTGAAAGAAGCAGCACAAGATTTAGCCAAAAAGAAGGATATTAGCTACCAAGAAGCAGAAAGAATGATTAGAAGTGGAGGATATAAATTATATACTAATTTAGATTCTGATATTCAAAAGATAGTTACAACTGAAATGGCGAAGAAGAGTTACTTAGAATATAAAACAATTACAGTAAAAGATAAAAATGGAAAAAAGGTGAACAAAAAAGTAAATACACAAGCTGGAATGGCTATTATTGATTATAAAACAGGTAAAGTATTAGCAATAGGAGGAGCCTTTGGAAGTGATAAACCAACTAGTACCAATTCTAATAATTATGCTACTCAATATGAAAGACAAACTGGTTCATCTATAAAACTTTTAGCTAATGTAGGGCCAGGATTAGAAGAAAAAGTAATTACAGCATCAACTATTTATGATGATACTCTAACAGAATTTGCAAAAATTAATAATAATGTTAGTTGGAGGCCAAAAAATGCAGGAGGCTATCAAGGATTATGTACAGTTAGAAAAGCAATAGAAGTGTCTTCTAATATTGTTAATGTAAAGATATTTTCGAATGTTGGAGGAGACAAAGCAGTTGAGTATTTAAATAATTTTGGATTAACTACATATAAGAAGGAAGATGCAGCAAAGAACTCATTAGCGATTGGTGGTATTGATCATGGTTCTACACCTCTACAAATGGCAGCAGCTTATGGAACGATAGCTAATGATGGAGTTTATATAGAACCAACATTTTATAGTAAATTAGTTGACTCTAATGGAAATATTGTAGTAGAACCTGAACAAGAAAAACATAGAGTAATTTCAGCGGCAAATGCATATATTATTAAACAAATTATGATGGATGTTGTAACAGGTTCACAAGGAACTGCTGGGGAATGTTATATGGCCAATATCGATGTGGCAGCCAAAACAGGTACAACAGATTATGATGACAATACTTGGCTTTGTGGATTTACTCCATATTATGTAGCTGCTACATGGAATGGATATGCTGAAGGTGCTGGAGAAGCTTGGAGCATGTATAATGTAGGAAATGCAAGAAAACTTTGGGCAAATGTTATGAAGTCAGTTCACAAAAATAAAAAAGCAGCTAGATTTAAAAAGCCAAATAGTGTTGTAACAAGAAAAGTATGTAGAACTTCAGGAAAATTGGCAACTAAAAATTGCACAAGTACTTATACAGAATACTTTACAGAGGATAATTTGCCAAACGAATGTGATGGACATGAGGCAGAAAAAATTTGTAAAGAGACTAAAAAGTTAGCAAATGAATATTGTCCAGATGTAGAAGAGAAGGTATTTGCTAAAAAACCAGAAAAGGAACAAAATGCTAAATGGCAGACATTAGGAAAAGATAAGTATGGGGTTCCTACTGAAAAATGTACAATACATAATGAAGAAACTAATAAGGTAATTGTAGAAAATGTAATAGGTAAAACAGAAGCTGATGCAAGAATAGCTTTAACTGGCCTTACTATTACAGTAATAGAAGGTCATGATGCTACTCAAGCAGATGGAATTGTTTTAACACAAAGTTTAGAAGCAGGAACTAAGGTAGAAAAGGGTGTTACTATTGTTATTACAGTTAATAAATTAACTACTACAGATCCAGGCGGAGATATACCAAATGGTGGCGATAATCCAAATGGTGGTGACAATCCAAATGGTGAAAACACAACACCAGGAGGAGACACGCCACCAGATGGTGGTACAACTCCTACTCCTTAATAGTACTGTATGAAAATTAAAAATAAAAGGAGAAAGTGCTTATGTCAGTTCAATTTTATAATACCCTAACAAGAGATAAAGGAGAATTTAAACCTTTAGAAGGAAATCAGGTTCGTATATATTCCTGTGGGCCAACAGTATATAGTTATGCCCATATAGGCAACTTCAGAGCTTATGTATTTATGGATACCTTAAGGAGAGTATTACAATACAATGGATATGAACTTAATCATGTTATGAATATAACTGATGTAGGACATCTAGAGTCAGATGCTGATGAAGGCGAAGACAAAATGGAAAAAGCAGCCAGAAAAGAAAATAAAGATCCTTATGAAATTGCAAAATATTATACAGAAGTTTTCTTAAGAGATATGGATAGACTTCATATTCAAAGACCAGAAACAATTGCAAAAGCAACAGAACATATCAATGAAATGTTAGAATTTGTACAAGGTTTGATGAAAAATGGTTATGCCTATGAAACGAGTAGAGGAATTTATTTTGATATTTCTAAATTAGATAAATATCCAGTATTATCTAATCGAAATATTGATGAACAAATTGCAGGTGCAAGAGTAGATGTAGATGAAGAAAAAAGAAATCCATATGATTTTGCGCTATGGATTAAAGCACCAGAAACACATATTATGAAATGGGAAAGTCCTTGGGGACTATCTTATCCAGGATGGCATATTGAGTGTAGTGCAATGGGAAGAAAATACTTAGGAGATGAGTTTGACATTCATACTGGTGGAATTGACCATATTCCAACACATCATGAAAACGAAATTGCACAAAGTAAAGGACTAACAGGTAAAATACCAGCAAAAGCTTGGATGCATGTAGAATTCTTACAAGTGGATGGCGGAAAAATGTCCAAATCATTAGGAAATACCTATACTTTAGACCAATTACAAGAAAAAGGAATTGAGCCATTAGCATATAAACTATTTTGTTTTACAGCACATTATCGCACAAAATTGAATTTTACATTTGATACTGCTTTATCAACACAAAAAGCATTAAATCGTTTAAGAGAAGGATTTTTAAAACATCAAGAAGGGACGATTGATATTTCAAATGAAAAAATAAAGGAATATGAAGATAAGTTTTTGGCAACAATAAATGATGACTTGAATATGCCAGCTGCAATGGGATTAGTTTGGGAAATTATTAGAAATCAAGAAAAGTCAAAACAATATGCAGAACTTTTAGTAAAATTTGATCAAGTATTAGGATTAGATTTAGTAAATAGTAAACAATATTTAGAACAAGCAAAAAAGGTTGACTTGCCAGAAGAAATAGCAGAATTACTAGAAAAAAGAAAACAAGCAAGAGAAAATAAAGATTGGGCAATGTCTGACCAGATACGTGACGAATTAAAAGAAAAAGGATATAGTGTAAAAGATACTAAAGAAGGAATGACTGTAGAAAAGATATAGAAAGGTGGAAACAAGAGAAGTGGACGAGGAAAACAAAATCTCATTTTGGAAAAAACTAAAAATTAGTATTTTTGGATTAGAAGAATATCAAAAATTAGCCACACAAAGAGTGGGGAAATCTATAGGATATTTAGCAAAATTAATGTTAATTTTTGTTTTCCTTATTTCACTTGTTGTTACATACCGTTTTAGTACAGTTGCAAATCAAGTTAAACAATATGTTGAAAATGAAGTTGAGGAAATTCATTTTGAAGAAAATAAGTTGACTGTAAAGCCAAAAGATGAAAGTAAGCAAGCAATTGTGGTAGAAAATGATGAAATGTTAAATAGCAAAATAATTATTGATACAGGAGATTTAACAGAAGAACAAGTAACAAAATATGAAGAAGCAGTAAAAGGATATAGTAGTGGAATTATTATTCTAAAAGACAAAATGATTTTTAAAACTGGACTAGTAGGTATGTCTACTAATATTTCTTATCAAGATATTTCACAAAGATATCATATTGTGAAGTTGGACAAGCAAGATCTAACGGCTATGCTAACAGGAACTATGATATGGTCCTTGTATATTGCATTTTTTGTTACAATGTTCATTTACTTGTTTATCATCCATTTTTCAAATGTATTAGTAGAGGCATTGTTATATTCTTTATTAGGATCTATAACAGGGATCTTTTCAAGATTAAGACTAAAATACAATGCTATGTATAATATCGCTGTATATAGCTTAACTTTGCCAATTATTTTAAAACTTGTTTATATGATGATTAATCTATCAACAGGATTTGTGATTGAATATTTTGACATTATGTATTTGGCTATTACTTGTATTTATATAATTGCAGCAATTTTAATGATTAAATCAGATATCATTAAACAACAGATAGAATTATCTAAGATTATTTCAGAACAGGAAAAGGTAAAGCAAGAGTTAGCAAGGAAAGAACAAGAGAAAAAAGAGGAAGAGGAAAGAGAAAGAATTCGTAAAGAAGACGAAAAGAAAAGGCAAGATGAAAAAAAGCAAAAAGAGGAAAAGCGAAAATCCAGAGATGAAAATCATCCTCAGCCAGAGGCAAATATAAGATAGGTTGCAGTTTTATAACTAATATGCTTAGATAGTAATTATTTTCTTGTTTTTCAAATGCCCAAGGCGGTTAGAAAGTTTACAATAGTATCTCAACTTGGTACCTTTCAAAACTGCGAAAACAATTACTATTTAATCTTAAAATGAGATAAAATTGGAAAATGTTAGAATATAAAGAAGGAGAGAGCATAAATGAGTGAGCAAAATCAAAACCAAAAAGATAAAGATAAGCAATTAAAAATGTGTCTTCGGAATTGCTATTTTAGTGTTACTAGTTATACTTGCAGGAATATCTGTATGGTTTTTAACAACCAATAATCAGAAGGAAAAAGATGATGAATTAGCATATACAGAATTAATCAAAAAAGTAGATGCAGGTGAAGTAGAAAAAGTTGAAATGACAGTAGGAAGTACTTCTGTTAAGGTAAAAATAAGAGGAGAAGAAGAGGGTAAAGAGAAAAAGACAATTGTGCCAAATACACAAGCTTTTATTGAATTAATTCAAGAGAAGACATTAAAAGGAAATGAAATTGAATTAGTACAAAAAAAGCAAAATCCATTAATTGGAGTAATGCAAACTCTATTCTCACTATTGCCAACTTTAATATTGATAGGCTTAGTCATTATTTTATTTAAAATGCAAGGACTAGGTGATAAGGGAAAAATATATGATGCAGAAACAACAAAATCTAAAATTAAGTTTGATGATGTTGCAGGGTTAGAAGAAGAAAAAAGTGAAATGATAGAAATTGTAGATTTCTTAAAATCGCCAGAAAAGTTTACAGAAATGGGAGCAAAAGTGCCAAGAGGAGTCCTTCTTTGTGGAAATCCAGGTACTGGTAAAACTTTAATTGCAAAAGCCATTGCAGGAGAGGCAAAAGTACCATTTATTTCTATGAGTGGATCTGAATTTATTGAAATGTTTGCAGGACTTGGTGCTTCTCGTGTTAGAAAATTATTTGAAAAAGCAAAAAAGGTTGCTCCATGTATTGTATTTATTGATGAAATTGATGCGATTGGGTCTAGAAGATCTAGTGGAAATGGTGCAGAATCTGAAAATAATCAAACTTTAAATCAGCTATTAGTAGAGATGGATGGTTTTGATACAGAAGAAACCATTATTGTACTTGCCGCAACTAACAGACCAGAAATGTTAGATAAAGCATTACTAAGACCAGGCAGATTTGATAGACAAATCACAATTGCACTTCCTGACATGAAGGGAAGAGAGGAAATCTTAAAAATTCATGCAAAAGGAAAGAAATTTGCAGAAGAGGTAAATTTAAAAGATATTGCAGGAGATACAGCAGGATTTACGGGAGCAGAACTTGCTAATATTTTAAATGAAGCAGCCATTATTGCTACGATTAAAAAGCATGAGGCAATTACACAAGATGATGTAGAAGATGCAGTAAAAAAGGTAACTGTAGGACTAGAAAGACAAAGTAGAGTGGTTTCAGACAAAGATAAAAAACTAACTGCTTATCATGAAGCAGGACATGCAATTGTTAGTAGCACTTTAGAAACGCAAAAGGATATTAAAGAAGTATCTATTATTCCTCGTGGTATTGCTGGTGGTTATACAATGTATAAGACAAATGAGGATAAATACTATATTTCTAAAACAGAAATGCAAGAAAAACTAATTGCTCTACTTGGTGGACGTGCTGCTGAAAAAGTTGCATTAAATGATATTTCAACAGGAGCAAGCAATGATATTGAAGTTGCAACTCAAATTGCCAAAGATATGATTACAAAATATGGAATGAGTGATAACTTAGGACCAATTTCAGTTGATACAGAAAAAGACCCATATCAACTACAGCTATTTGGTGAGAAATTTAGTGATGCAATTGGTGCAGAAGTAAAAATTATGCTAGACCATAGCTACGCACAAGCACAAGAAATTTTAAGAAATAATATGGCAAAGTTAGATAAAGTAGCTCAGGCTTTAATAGAAAAAGAAGTAATTTCAAGTGAAGAGTTTGCAGAATTGATTAAATAAGAGCATTATAGTGAAATTATTAATACAAAAAATGGAGTTCAGTTTGAACTTCATTTTTTTGCTTGTGAAAGTAAAAAGTGCATAGTAGATTATGTATAAACCTTATAGCTTTAGTTGTAACCATAGTAGTACTTCTAATTTTAGCAGGGATTACTCTTACCTATGTGATGGGAGATAATAGTATTTTTAGTCATGCATCTGAGGCAAAGTTAAAAACAGAAATTGCAAAAGCAAGAGAAAAGATAGAAGTTACTTTTAGTCATGCTAAACTCTTAAAACATACAGACCAAAAATACAACCAAGATGATTATTTGGATGACTTAATGGAAAAAGAAATAACAAATATTAAAATATCAGATGAAATCGCTATTGTAGACGGATATGCATTTGAGATAGATAGAAGTGAGCCTAAAATAGGACAATATATAGGAAAAGAAGAAAGCTTAGTATTTCCAGAGATAAGTGGAACTGTAACATTGGCAGATGATAAGAAAACAGCTACTATTCACATAACGGCAAAAGAAACAAAGAATGGAATTAGCAAAATAGAAATAATATGTGATGGGCATGTGATAGGAGAGTATACTTATGATAATAATAAAGAACAAATAGCAGAGGAGTATGAAGTAAAACAAAATGGAAGTTATATTATTAAAGTATATGCAAAGCTAACAGCAAGAAAAACTGTAGAAGTAGATGGAATTGTCATGTCAATTAAGTATATGCCAAATGGAAATGAAGAGTATAAAAAAGAGCATCAAGTAAAAATAAGTGCAAATGAAACAGATGATAAAGTAAAAAGTATAAAATATCAATGGCTAAATACAACGCTAGAACCAGCAGAGGATACATTTATAATTACATGTGAAAATGAAGAAACAATTACAAAAAATGGAGTAACAGGAACTTATTATTTATGGACATTACTAGAAACAGAAAAAGGTAATAAGAGAATAGAAAGAAGTGAAGGATTCAAATTTGATAATGAAGGACCAACAATTAGTATAACGTCAACACCAGTATCTGAAACTTCCTTTAAACTAATTGCAATGGCAAGTGATACGAAAAGTGGAATAGCAAAATATGAATTTTATGTAAGTGATAAATTGGTTGATACTCAAAAGATAACAGAAAATTCAACAACATATATTTGGAGCGGAACTGAAATGGAGGAAGAAAAAGCTTGTAGTGTTAAAGTAATTGACAAAGCAGGAAATTCAGCATGTGTAAGCTCAAATGCAAGAACTAAATTGCATTCGTGGAAAATATATGGTACAACAGTTACAACGAAAATAGAAGAAACTGTTTATGATGTGAATGATTATTTCTTAAACAGGTGTGAGGTTTTTGATAAAAAACCTTCCGCTTACTTATATGGCTCTGGGGTCGGTTTTAAAGAGGAATCTAGCCAGTATGTCATGTACGAAAGTGGGCGAGTTCCTGGGGCTACAATAACACGGAAAGTGGGTTCGCTCTGGTTCTTATCCTTATTCTTCTATCTACGTTAATAAGATTAAATCGTGGAGTTGGAGTGAGAGAACAGCGAATGTTATTCAATATTCAGCAGAACGACACCAATTTACTAAAAAAGACGATTATTCAGCAAATTTGTCTGACTACAAAGGCGAACGTTTTAGTTCTAACAAGGAAGCTTACAGTGGAGGATTAATAGAAGGAAATTTGTATGCCGTATATGAGGGAATTAAATAACTCCTTCCATTCAAATAACTTAAAACACCACTCTCACTTTTAAAATGAAAAGTAAGAGAATAGCTTGCTAATTGTTGAACTTTATAACCAAATTTCTTATTGATTTCATTATTACCATATTTGCCATCTCCAACAATGGGATGACCAATATGGGCTAAATGAGCACGAATTTGATGTGTTTTACCAGTATGTAGAGTAATATCTAATATACTGGTATTTTCTCTTTTATTCGCTTCTATCACTTGATAAGAAGTCATAATTTTTTCATAGCCTTTTTTAGGAGTATCAGAAATATATACCAAAGATTTTTTCGCATCTTTAAATAAATACGCAGTCAAAGTAGCCTGTTTTTTAGCAGGAATGCCAATTACTTTAGCTTTATAATGTTTTTCGATTTCATGTTTTTTAAACTTGTCTAATAAAATGCTTAAAGAAAGTTCATCTTTGGCAAATAAAACTAGACCAGTCGTATTTCTATCTAAACGATGGCAAGGTTTTATAAAATTATATGATTTCTCAAGTAAAGTAGTTAGAGAATTTTCACCAGTTACTTCAATCCTGGCAGATTTATTTACAACGCAAATATGTTCATCTTCATAGATGATATCTATTTCAATATGAGAACTTGTTTCTAATAAATCATCAGAAATAAATACTTTTATTTGGTCTCCTGTATGTACAACAACATTTTCGCTTACTCGTACATTATTAATGCGAATATCTTTTTTGCGAAGTGCTTTATATAATACATTAAGACTTAAACCATCAAAAGTATCTAATAATAAACTATTTAATTTTTTACCATTATATTTATCATTTACCACTAATTCTTTCATGGGTTTAGTATATCATAAGTAACTAAAAAAATCAAAATGCATAAAATACCAAAGAAAGGAAGAAAAGAAAATGGAATTTCTATGGAATGGTGTTTTATGGGTATTAGCCTTGTATGGTTTATTTGAAATTATGAAAACCATTATTAATACATATACTTATACAAACTTAAAACCAGATGGTATTTATGTCATTGTGGCCGCCAAAAATCAAGAAAAGAAAATTGAAGGATTTCTTCGTTCCTTCTTATTTCGCTTAATTTATGGTAAAGAAGAAAATGTAAAAGATGTCATTGTGGTGGATCTAAACTCAACAGATGAAACAAAAGAAATTTTAGAGAAATTGGGAGATGACTATGATAATATTAAGGTTTCTAATTGGAGAGATTGTAAGGAGATTTTAGATAATGTGGATGGGGTAAAGTAAATTTCTCTCTAACTATCTTGAAAAAATACCAAAAGAAAGATACAATAAGAAAAGCATAAAAGAAAAAAGAGGAAATGTTTTGGAAATATTAGGCGAAGTTAAAGAGATTATTTATCGTAGTGAATTAAATAGTTATACCATAGCTGCTTTTGAGACAGAGGAAGAAGAAACTACTGTAGTAGGATATCTTCCTTTTATTAATAAAGGAGATACTATCAAGGCAATAGGGAATTTTGTAGAACATCCTGAGTATGGTATGCAATTTAAAATTGAAACCTTTGAAAAAACAATGCCAGAATCATTAGAAGGATTAGAAAGATATTTATCTAGTGGTAAGTTAAAAGGAATAGGACCTGCAACTGCTCAGAAAATGATTAAAGAGTTTGGCAAAGAAGTGGTTCATATCTTAAGGTTTGAACCAGAAAAACTAGTATGTATTAAAGGAATTACTAAAGAAAAAGCAATAGAAGCATCGGAGAGTTTTAATGAAAATTGGGAGATCTGGCGTATTGTAGAATATCTACAAAAATATGGAATAGGTCCTCAAAGTGCAGAAAAAGTATTTAAAAGTTTAGGAGCAAATACGATTGACTTAATTGAGGAAAATCCATATTTATTAGTAGACTTAGTACAAAAAGCAGACTTCAAGCAAATAGATCAAATTGCACTAAAATTAGGATTAGACCAAGAAAGTAGTCAAAGAGTGAGAAGTGGTATAAAATATGCTTTGAAGATAGCAAATAACAATGGACATTGTTGTGTAATTTATCAAAACCTCATACAATTTGCACATGAGTTATTAGGTGTTTCAGAAGAGATAATAGAAGAAAGCTTAATTAATTTAAAAGCATTAAAAGAAATAGTTATTGAAGATAGGGAAACACAGGAATGGATTTATCTAGTTAACTATTATGTAGCAGAGAAAAATGTAGCAGAATCCTTAATTGCATTAGATGAATACAAAAATGTAAAAGCTATTAGTGGCTTTGAAAAAAAGCTAAAAAAGATAGAGAAGAATGCAGAAAAAGAATTATCAGAAAAGCAAAAGGTAGCAGTACAAGCAATTCAAGAACATAATGTTTGCGTAATTACAGGAGGGCCTGGTACTGGTAAGACCACGATTATTAAAACAGTTATTGAGTTATATAAGCAAGAAGGACTAAAGGTGGTTTTATGTGCACCAACGGGACGAGCAGCTAAAAGAATGACAGAAACAACAGGAGAAGAAGCAAAAACGTTACATAGATTGTTAGAAATTGGAAAAATGGATACAGATCAAATGAAATCGATGGATCCAAATGTAGAAGTAGCACCATTAGATGCAGATATTGTGATTGTGGACGAAGTATCTATGGTGGATATCTTTTTAATGAATTATTTAGTACAAGCTATTTATAAGGGAACAAAATTAGTATTGGTAGGAGACAGTAATCAGCTTCCATCTGTTGGACCAGGAAATGTGCTAAAAGATATTGTTAGTTCCGAGAAAATAACAGTCATTACGTTAAATAAAATTTTTAGGCAAGCAGCTCAAAGCAAAATTATTATTAATAGCCATAAAGTAAATGAAGGAAATAGTTTCCTAACAGGAGAAAAGAATGAAGAGCTATTGGAAGACTTTTTCTTTATAGCAGAAAAGAGCCAAGATAAAGTATTAGAGAATGTTATTTCTTTAAGCAATGGAAGACTACAAAAATATGGAAATTATGACTTTTTCAATAATATTCAAGTTATCAGTCCTACTAAAAAGGGAACTTTAGGAACTAAAGAGCTCAATAAATATTTACAAGCAGCTATTAATCCACCCGCAGATAATAAAAAAGAAAGAAAATGGATGGATACGATTTTTAGAGAAGGCGATAGAATTATGCAAATAAAAAATAGTTATGATATTTATTGGGAAAAACATGAGCCAAACTTAGAAATGGGCAAAGGTGTGTTCAATGGAGAGTATGGAACTATTAGTAATATTGATGAAAATGAAAAAAGAGTAAAAATTAAATTTGATGACGACAAAATTGTATGGTATGCTTTTGAAGAATTAGAACAAATTGAACATGCTTATTGTATTACTGTACACAAAGCACAACGGAAGTGAATTTGATGTAGTGATTATGCCAATTATACAAGCAGCACCAGTACTATTAACAAGAACCTTACTATATACTGCTATGACAAGAGCAAAGAAGCTTTTGATTTTAGTGGGAAACCCTAATGTAGTAGAATTTATGATACAAAATGCAGATAGCAAAAAGAGAAACACAGGATTAGAGTTTAAACTAAAAGCTTTGACACAATAAAACAAAATGTGATAAAAATTCAAAATTAGGATTGACTTATGTGTAAATATGAATTAAAATGAGATATAGAAAAAGAAAATTACAGATAAAGGGAAATTATCAAAACAGGAAGGAGGAAAATTAATGGAGCAACAAGAAATGTTAGTAAAGATATTACAGATGACAGAAGAAACAAATGGAATAGTAAAAAATGTGCAAAAAGATGTGGTAGAACTGAAAGAAAGAGTGACTGTATTAGAACAAAGAATGACAGCATTAGAAGAAAAAGTAACTGTATTAGAAGAAAAAATAACAGCATTAGAACAAAGAATGACAGCACTAGAACAGAGAATAACAGCATTAGAGCAAAGAATAGCTAAAGTAGAAAGAGATGTAGCAGAACTAAAATATGATATGGCATATATAAAAGTAGACATGGCAGAAATGAAACAAAAAATGACAGTAATGGAAGAAAGAATTTCATTATTAGATAAAAAGATAGATAAAATAGATGCCAAGATGGACAGAGAAGCAGCAGATGCATCATTTCATGATAGAATTCTTTTTAAAAACTTAGAAACAGTTATGAATACTTTAAATTTAAAAATGACAATAGAAGTATAAAGAAAAATTGGGGGCACAAAAATCTAAAAAGGAGGGGCGAAAATGAACCTTTTAGAGAATGTCCTCAATTTTATTTTTCCGTCAGTTTGTGGATTTTGTAATAAGATAGGGGAAGGATATGTATGTCAAAAATGCAAACGAAGTATAATTCATTCTAATATTTTTTTGAATCAATTAGACTTATATCGAAATAATGATATTTTCATAGATGAACATTTTTATCTATTTTCTTATACAGGAATAATTCGTGAAAAAATTTTACAATATAAATTTGATGATAAAGCATATTTGGCAAATACTATTTATGAATTTTTTATGAATAATGAAAAATTATATAGATTTTTGAAAAAATATGATATAATTATCCCGATACCAATATCTTCATCTAGAAAAAGAGAAAGAGGATATAATCAAAGTGAGTTATTAACTAAAAAATTGAACGAATTAGTGAATATCCATATTGAAACAAAAGTGCTAAAAAAAGAAAAAAATAATCAGCCACAAAGTAGTTTGAATAAGCTACAAAGGAAAGAAAATGTTAAAAATGTATATAAAGTGCAAAATGAATTAAAAATAAGTAATAAGTATATACTACTTTTGGATGATGTCTATACGACTGGTAGCACAGCAAATGAATGTGCCAAAATATTAAAACAAGCAGGAGGCAAAGAAGTTGGAGTTCTAACAATTGCAAAGGATCAACTAGCTATAGATAGTTAATGCAATTGAAGATAGGTGAGCTTGTATAACTTAGAAAAACATAAGAAAGGATGAAAAAATGGACGATTTAGTAGAAAGCATTTTAGATTATATTAGAGCAGAATATACAGATTATGCTATTATGATAAATGGTGAATGGGGAAGCGGAAAAACTTATTTTTGGAACCATAAAATTAAACCAAAAATAGAAGCTATGCAGGTAAATGGGAAAAGATTAACCGCAATTTATATGTCCTTATATGGAATATCTAACTTAGAGGAAATTAGTAAGAAAATCTTTATTGAAACGACCCAATTAATGGATAGAAACTTAAAGAAATATATGGATGCAAGTCGGAGTAGCTAATATTCCTGAATATGCGAAGACAGGGCTTGATATGGCTAACTTCTTTGGTGTTACGCAAAATGGAAACCAATTAGACTATGGACAATTTTTCTCAACAGATGACAAAGTATTATGTTTTGATGACTTGGAAAGAGCAAATGTAGATGTTATTGACATTTTGGGATATATTAATAATTTTGTGGAGCATGACCATATTAAAACCATTATTATTTGTAATGAAAAAGAATTATCTACCAAATTAAAAAATAGTAACTTAGAAATGAAAACTTTTATTGCAACTTATTTATTGGATAAACAAAATAAATTAACAATGAAGACAGATAAGCCAATGGTAGAGAGAATTCGTGATACCATTGAATATGTTTTTGATAAAGCAAATGATTATGAAAGAATTAAAGAAAAGTTAATAGGAGAAACTTTTGAATACGCACCAGAATTTAATTATATTATTAATGGACTTTTGATGCGTTATGAAAATGAGGCAGATTTAATTCGTTTCTTGAGAGAAAATACAAATTTAATTACTTCTACTTTTAATAAGAGTGGAACAAGAAATTTACGTATTTTAAAACATGCTTTAAATAATTTCAAAAAGATATTTGATATGGTGACAAAAGCATATCCAAATACAAATCATCGTATATTACAGACTATGCTTATTTTTACAATTGCTATTTCTTTTGAAATTAAAGCAGGAAAGATAACAAAAGATAAATTTGTTAATATTGATAGCAATGAAGATTATAAAGCGATCTTAGTATCTTCAAGAGTATTTATGGATAATAGACAATTCTATATTAAGGAGTTTGATAATAATTATTATTATAACTTCAAAGCAGAATATCGTTTCTTTAAATTTATTGAAATTTATGTACGTACTCGTATTTTTGATATGAGGGTATTTAAAGATAATATGGAAGTTATCCGTAATACAATTGATACAAGTCAATTACCAGGATATAAAAGGCTTCTTACAGAGGAATACTGGAAAATACCAGATGATCAATTTGAAGGTGTAATCGATGAAACTCTAGAAGATGTTAAAAATGGTAGAATTGAATTAATTCAAATAGTAAAATTATTTGCATACTTCATTTATTTTATAAAAAAAGATTTAATAAAATATGATATTAGAACTGTAAAAAGCGTATTTTTTAATGGAATGAATATTGCATCATTAACATCTAGCTACTGTGCTAATGTAGATGAAGAACTTTCAACGGTAGCTATTGTAGATGAAATAGAAGATGAAATGCAAGAAGTTTTAAAACACTTTAATGAAATTAATGCACAATTGAAAGACAAAATGTATAGAGAACAAGCAGAAGAAGTATTTAAATGTATTCCTATGAAGATGGAACAATTTTATGATAGATTTGATAAAGAATGTATGAATATTCCTATTTTCAAATACTACGATGCTTTCCAAATGTTCCAGAGAATTTCTTGTGCAAGCAATGAAGATATGGTAAGTATTAAAGAAAAATTAGTAGATAGAGCCAAGAGGTATACTGAAGAAATCGCACCAGAAATGCCAAGTGTTGCAAAACTAAAACGCATTATGGATGATTATATTGATGGAAAACTACCAAGTATTAAAATAGTTTTATTAGAAGATTTTTCAAATGAATTAGGTAATATTTTATCTTTATATGAAGAAGATGAAATACAAGAAGAGCCAATACAAAAATCAGTAAGACCAAAAAATGAAGTACTAAATAGAGAAGAAACAAAACGAACAATTGAAGTGGAAGAAATAACAATGAGACAAATACAAGAAGAAGCAAAAAAAATAGAAATGAAACGTCCAAGTGATATGGAAATAGCAAAAGAGATAGAACCAATAGAAGAGCTAGAAGAATTGGAGGAACAAGAAGAGATAGAAGAAATGGAACCAGAGGATACAAGACCACAATTTTTAAAAAGTATAGAAAAATATTATAATAGTAGGAAATGGGATGACGACAGTGAAGAGTAAATCAAAATTGATTAGAAATTTTCTATTTTTTATACTACTTATTGGTATAACACTTTATATTTTATTAAAAGACCAAAATATAACTATGATATTTCAGATTATTCGCTCGGCTAAGGTAGAATATTTGTTAATAGGTATTATTTGTATGATATTATACTTAGCCTGCGAAGCTATTGATATAGGAAGAACCTTAAAAATATTAAATGAAAAATCTTCATTTAGACAAAATTTTAAGTATGCATTAATTGGTTTTTTCTTTAGTTCCATCACACCAGCAGCAAGTGGTGGCCAACCAATGCAGATTTATTATATGCATAAAGATAATATTAGTATATCTAGCTCTACACTAGCACTTTTATTAAATTTAAGTGGTATGCAGGTAATTACTCTTAGTTTTGCATTTATTAGTTTACTGTTTAATTATCAATATATGAATAAAGTATTAATTGTTTTCTTTATTGTAGGAGTATGCTTAAATGCAAGCGCACTAGCACTTTTGATTATTGGGATTTTTTCAAAAAGAATGTCAGAAGGTCTAGTAAAGATAGCTATTAAAGTAATGAAACTTTTTAGAATTAAAAATATTGATAAGAAAAAAGAAAAGATAGAAGAGCAGTTAGCAAAATATCAAGAAAGTGCTGTATACATAAAAAAACACAAATCGTTAATGGTAAAAATCATTGCTACAACAGCGGTTCAATTTTTGCTATATTATAGTACTTCTTATTGGACTTATCGAGCATTAGGATTAAGTCAGTGCAATATTCTAGAAATTATTACAATGCAATCAGTACTATATGCAACAGTATCAGGCATTCCATCACCAGGAGCAGTTGGAGTAAGTGAAGGAGCATTTACAGAAATATTTAGAAATGTATATCCACAAGATATGATGACAAGTAGTGTACTATTAAATAGAGGAATCAACTTTTATTTGTTTGTTATGATTAGTGGGATTGTAGTGATTATAAATCAGATAAAATGGAAGAAAATAGAGAAAGATGTTAAAAGCTAGTAAAATGCTAGCTTTCATTTTTTGCAAATAAATGTATAAAAATTTCCTTTTAAAGCAATAATAAGAATATCAAGAAAATCATGCTTAAAAGTATGAAGATATAAATTGCAAAGAGCACTAAGGCTCTAAGATTAAAAGGAGGTAACATTTTGAAGGCAACAGGAGTAGTAAGAAGAATAGATGATTTGGGAAGAGTCGTTATCCCAAAAGAAATTAGAAAAACTTTACGTATTAAGGAAGGGGATCCTTTAGAGATTTTTACAGATAAAGAAGGAGAAGTCATCCTAAAAAAATATTCCCCAATAGGAGAATTAACAGAATTTGCAACAGGGTATGCAGAAACATTATCCAAAACAACAGGACATATTGCTTGTATCACAGATAAGGATATGGTCATTGCTGTTTCAGGAGGTTCTAAAAAGGAATTTCTAGAACAAGATGTTAGTGAAGAGTTAGAAAGAATTATGGAAGATAAAGAAAAATATACAAGTAAAGAAAATAACGATTTAGCAGTTCCAATTACAAAAAATGATAATAAGGAAAGAAGATATCATTCACAAATTGTATATCCTATTATTTCAGATGGTGATGTAATTGGTAGTGTTATATTATTATCTAAAGATAGCACTACTAAAATGTCAGAAATAGAACAGAAAGTAGCACAATCAGCAGCAAGTTTCTTAGGAAGCCAAATGGAAATTTAATGTTACAACTATATTACGTTCTTGTAATGAAAATGTAACACAAAAAAATAAAAAAGTACTTGATTATTTTAAATAGATATAGTATAAATAAGGCAGTAAAAGTTTGAGTGACTCACAAAGGAGGAAAAACAAATGGAAAATTATGAGAATGGAAATAGTTTTGGTGGAGTAAACCTAGCTGAAAACCCAACAGAATTCAAACCAGCAGGAGTGCCAACAAAAGTTAGTACTTGGACTAAAATTAGAAACTTTTTATTCCAAGAGATTACTGTAACAATGACACCAAAGCAACAAAAAGTATTACAAGAAGTACATGATTTCTGGCATCAAGATGCAAAAGACTTCTTTTTTCAAGAAATAAAAATAATTGATAATATTACTCTATAAAAAGAGTATTTGAATGATCAACAAATAGGGGTATTTTTTAATACCTCTATTTTTGCATTCTACTTCAATATACTTCTTATTCTAAGAACTAATTTTCTTAGAATATAAAAAAGTTAAAATTTAAGCCGGAATACTTGAAAAATCGATAATGTTGATATAAAATTACATTGTTTAGGATATACTAAATAAACAGTAAGGAAACCTTACTTTAAAAATAATTTTAGGAGGAAAAAAATTATGAGTATTAAAATTGGTATTAATGGATTTGGAAGAATTGGAAATTTATCTTTTCAAGCAGCCTTGAATAAAAAGGAAGTTGAGGTTGTAGCTATTAATGACCCATTTATTACAGCTGATTATATGGCATATATGGTGAAGTATGATACAGTACATGGAAAATTTGAAGGAGAAGTATCTGCAACAGAAAATACATTAATTGTTAATGGAAAAGAAATTAAAGTATATAATGAAATGGATCCAAAGAACATTCCTTGGGGAAAAGATGGAGTTGACTATGTATTAGAATGTTCAGGAGTTTTTACAACTTTAGAAAAAGCACAAGCACATATAGATGCAGGAGCAAAGAAAGTTATCATTTCTGCACCTTCTAAAGATGCGCCTATGTTTGTTATGGGAGTTAATAATGATACTTATACTCCAGATATGAACATTATTTCAAATGCATCTTGTACAACAAACTGCTTAGCACCACTTGCCAAAGTTATTCATGACAATTTCGGAATTAAAGATGGATTAATGACAACAGTTCATAGTACAACTGCAACACAAAAAACAGTAGATGGAGCATCTAAAAAAGATTGGAGAGGTGGACGTGCAGCAGCAGCTAATATTATTCCTTCTTCAACAGGAGCAGCAAAAGCAGTTGGAAAAGTAATTCCATCTTTAAATGGAAAATTAACAGGTATGTCTTTTAGAGTTCCTACAGTTGATGTTTCAGTAGTAGACTTAACAGTTAATCTAGAAAAACCTGCAACATATGAAGAGATTTGCGCAGCAGTTAAAAAAGCAGCTGAAAATGAAATGAAAGGTATTTTAGACTATACAGTAGAGCCTGTAGTTTCTTCAGATTTTGTTCATGATGAACATACATCAATATTTGATAGTACAGCAGGAATTGCTTTAACAGATACATTTGTTAAATTAGTAGCTTGGTATGATAATGAATGGGGATATTCTAATAAGCTTGTTGATTTAGCTATCTATATTTCTAGTAAATAATTCGTTTAATTATCATAAGATTTCATATAACTATAATAACGTTTGTCCTTACAGACGTAGCTTTCATTTGTACAAGAAAATCTACGATTTTATGTACCAATAAAGGAAAGCTACGACAGGAGCTCGCAAGCTCGCCTTGCGCGGACTGCACTTATATTATAGTTATATGAAAAGTTTATAATAAATTAAGGAGAAGGATTTATGCAAAATGAACTAGTAATTCATGGTATATATAAACATTTTAAAGGAAATTATGTTATTGTAGAAGATGTAGCAATACATAGTGAAACAGGCGAAAAATATGTAGTGTATAGAGCACTGTATGGAGAATGTAATTTGTTTATTAGACCATATAATATGTTTTTATCAGAAGTAGATAAAGAGAAATATCCACATGTTGAACAAAAGTATAGATTGGAATTACAAAAGATTGAAAGCGTAAGCAAATAAAAAACAATAAAATAAACTTAAGGGGAACACCTAAAGACGTTGATCTTAGCTGTCCACCTTAAAGTAGAAGAAAGAAGGTAAGTATGGAAAAAAAGACTGTTAGAGATATGGATGTCAAAGGAAAAGCAATTTTAGTACGTTGTGATTTTAACGTACCAATGAAAGATGGAAAAATTCAAGATGATACTAGAATTAGAGCAGCAGTTCCAACTATACAATACTTAATGGAACAAGGAGCAAAAGTAATTCTTTGTTCTCATTTAGGAAAACCAAAGCCAAAAGAAATGACAGAAGAAGAAATGAAAGCAAAATACTCTTTAAATCCTGTAGCAGAAAGGTTATCAGAAGAATTAGGGAAAGAAGTGAAATTTGCTGGTGATACAACAGGAAATAGTGCAAAGGGAATGATTAGTGAATTAAAAGAGGGAGAAGCAGGATTAGTAGAAAATACACGCTTTGATCCTAGAGAAACAAAAAATGATGAGACTTTATCCGCAGAATTTGCTGATTTGGCTGATGGATATGTAAATGATGCTTTTGGAAGTGCACATAGAGCTCATAGTTCAACAGAAGGTGTGGCACAAAAGATGGAAGAACAGGGGAAAGAAACTGCATTAGGATTTTTAATGGAAAAAGAAGTAGAAGAGTTAGGTGCAGTATTAGAAAGTTCTGATAAACCATTTGTAGCTATTCTTGGTGGAGCAAAGGTTTCAGATAAGATTGGAGTTATTACAAATTTAATTGAAAATGCAGGAGTTGACAAAATTTTAATCGGTGGAAAAATGGCAAATACTTTCTTAAAAGCTAGAGGATATAACATTGGAGATTCTAGTTATGAAGAAGATAAGTTGAAAACTGCAGAAGAGATTATGAAGTTAGCAGTAGAAAAGGGAAAAGAATTAATTCTTCCAACAGATTTAAAAGTTGCTCAAATTCCACAAGATGTGGAATTAACACCAGAAATTGTAGAACAAGCACCAAGTATGGTAGTGAATATAGAAGATGGAATTCCAGAAGGACACCAACCTTTTGATATTGGAGAGCAAACTTTAGATAGTTATGCAAATGCCTTAGATGGAGCCAAAAAGGTAGTATGGAATGGACCTTTAGGGTATACAGAAGCATCTAAATATGCAATTGGTACAGAAACTGTAGCTAGATATATTGCAAAACAAACAAGAGCAAAATGTGTTATTGGTGGAGGGGATTCTGTAGCAGCTGTTAATAAATTCTTAAATGAAGCAAGAGAAAACGGAGAAGACATGGATGAATTTGATGAGAGATTCCATCTTTCAACAGGTGGTGGAGCTTCTTTAGAATTTTTAGAAGGAAAAGAATTACCAGGAATTGCTATTATTCAGAATAGGGAAATAAAAACAAGAAATGCTGAAACTCATCAGGGACCAATTTCTACAAAGAATACAGAAAAAGAATATTAGTAAAATAACAATAATTTGAGAATAGGAGTGGAAGGATGAGAAGAAAAGTAATTGCGGGAAATTGGAAAATGAATATGCTTCCCAATGAGGCAATTAGCTTCATTGAACAATTTACACCATTAGTAAAGGATACAAAAAATGAAGTGATTTTGTGTGTTCCATATATAGACTTATTTTATAGCTTATTAACTGCTCAAAATACCAATATCAAAATAGGGGCACAAAATATGCATTGGGAAGAAAAAGGGGCATATACAGGAGAAGTTTCTGGACAAATGTTAAAAGCAATCGGAGTAGAATATGTTATTATAGGGCATTCTGAAAGAAGACAATATTTTGCTGAAACAGATGAGACTGTTAACAAAAAAACAAAAGCAGCTCTATCAAATGGGTTAAATCCAATTATCTGTGTAGGAGAAACATTAGAACAAAGAGAAAATGGAACTGCTGAAGAAGTTATCACAAAACAAACTAAGCTTGCATTAGAAGGGATAAGCAAAGAGCAAATGGAAAATGTTATTCTTGCTTATGAACCAATTTGGGCAATAGGAACAGGCAAAACAGCTACTTCAGAAGATGCTAATAATAGTATTAAGGCAATTAGAAATAAAGTAGAAGAACTTTATGGAAAAGAAACTGCTGATGAAATAATCATTCTTTATGGTGGTAGTGTCAAAGCAGAAAATGCAAAAGAATTATTCTCTACTACAGATATTGATGGTGGCTTAGTAGGAGGAGCAAGCTTAAAAGTGGACGAATTTAGTAAGATTGTGTCAGCTTAGGGACAGATGTCAGTTTGGGGACGTATGTTTAACTGACATAAATAGAACAAAGTATAATAATGTAGATAAAATAAATTTATGTTGGTTTAAGGTACATCCCTAAACTGACACAAATTACAAACAAGATAACAAAATCTAAACGTAGTACAATCAGATATATCTGTAGTTTGTGATAAAGAGCAATTGAAAGATAAAAGAAAAATAACTGGTGCACCAAGTTTTATAATTGAAATTTTATCTCCTTCTACTAGTAGGAAAGATAGATTGGAGAAGATGAATTTGTATCAAACATATGGAGGAAAAGAATATTGGATACTTGACCCAATAGATATGATAGTAACACCATATATTTTAGATGAAAAAGGTCTTTAGAAAGCAGAAAAGAATTATGATTTAACAACAGAAGAAATACCTGTAAGTGTTTTACCAAGTTGCAAAATAGACATAAAAGAATTTATAAAAGAAAATAGTGATTTGATGGATGAGGAATTTACGGGATTTATGGTAGATGAAGAAGAAGGGAAAAAAGATAATAAAACTTAATTTATGTTGGTTTAAGGTACATTCCTAAACTAACGCTAAAAAGGAGTAAAAAATAATGAAAAGAAAACCGATGATGCTAATGATTTTAGATGGATTTGGAATAAATGAAATAGAAAAAGCAAATGCGGTAAAATTAGCCAACACACCTAATATAGATAGACTAATGAAAACGTGGCCAACAACTGAAATTTATACAAGTGGATTAAAAGTAGGACTTCCAGAGGGACAAATGGGAAATTCAGAAGTAGGACATACCAATATTGGTGCAGGAAGAATTGTTTATCAAGATTTAACTAGAATTACAAAGTCAATTGAAGATGGCGATTTCTTTAGTATCAAAGAAATTACAGAGGCAATAGAAAATTGTAAAAAGAACCATTCTAAATTACACATTATGGGACTACTATCAGATGGAGGGGTTCATAGCCATATTCGTCATTTAGTAGCTTTACTAGAAGCTGCCAAAAGAAAAGATTTTGAAGATGTATATGTACATTGTTTCTTAGATGGAAGAGATACTCCACCTGCATCAGGAGAAAGCTATATTGCTCAGCTAGAAGAAAAAATGAAAGAAAAAGAAATTGGCAAAATAGCAAGTATTTCTGGAAGATTCTATAGCATGGATAGAGATAAAAGATGGGACAGAGTTGAAAAAGCATATAATGCATTAGTAAAGGGCGAAGGAGAAAAAGCTACATCACCAATTGCTGCTATTGAGAGTTCTTATCAGCAAGAAATATTTGACGAATTTGTACTTCCAACTGTAATTTGTAACAATAATAATGAACCAATAGCAACTATTCAAGATAAGGATTCTGTTATTTTCTTTAATTATAGACCAGATAGAGCCAGAGAAATTACCAGAAGTTTAGTGGATCCAGAATTTGATGGATTTGACACAAAACCTTTAGATGTATACTATGTATGTTTTACGCAATATGATGAAACTATTCCAAATGTACATATTGCATTCAAACCAGAAAGCTTAAAAAATACTTTTGGAGAATATGTTTCAAATCAAGGATTAACACAATTAAGAATTGCTGAAACAGAGAAATATGCCCATGTAACATTTTTCTTTAATGGAGGAGAAGAAAAGCAATATTCAGGAGAAGACAGAATTTTAGTACCATCTCCAAAAGTTCAAACTTATGATATGCAGCCAGAAATGAGTGCAGTAGAGGTTACAGATAAGGTAGTAGAAGCAATTCAATCTGATAAATACGATTGCATTATTCTAAATTATGCTAACCCAGATATGGTAGGTCATACAGGAAATTTAGAAGCAGCTATTAAAGCGATAGAAACAATTGATATATGTGTTGGAAGAGTAGTAGCTGCTATAGAAGAAAAAAATGGTATGATTATAATGACTGCTGATCATGGAAATGCAGAACAGATGATAGACTATAAAACAGGAGAACCACATACTGCTCATACGACTAATGTTGTACCACTTGTATTAATTGGAGTAGAGGGGGTACAGTTAAAAGCTGGTAAACTAGCTGATTTAGCACCAACTATGTTAGAATTAATGGGAGTATCAAAGCCAGAAGAGATGACAGGAGAAAGCATTATTGAAAAGTAACCATGTTTAAAGTTCAAATTTTGTAATATATAATATTGCATATTTTAAAAATTAAAATAAATATAACAAAGAAAGGAAGTTTTAAAATGAAAGATTATTTAGAGATTGAAAGTGTAAAGGCACTAGAAGTAATTGATTCAAGAGGAAATCCAACTGTTCAAGTTGAGGTTGTAACAATTGATGGGTCTTGTGGAGTAGCAATGGTTCCATCAGGAGCATCTACAGGTAGTTTTGAGGCAGTAGAATTAAGAGATGGAGATAAAGATAGATATTTAGGAAAGGGTGTATTAAAGGCAGTAGAAAATGTAAATAAGATAATTGCACCAGAAATTGAAGGTATGAACGTATATGCACAAGCAGAAATCGATAAAGCTATGATTACATTAGATGGAACAGAAAATAAAGGGAAGTTAGGAGCAAATGCAATGTTAGGAGTTTCCCTAGCAGTAGCAAAAGCAGCTAGCCAATCTTTAGGAATGAGCTTATATAATTATATCGGTGGAGTTAATAGCAAAGAATTGCCAGTTCCAATGATGAATATTATGAATGGTGGAAAACATGCTGATAGTAGCTTAAGTGTACAAGAATTTATGATTATGCCAGTTGGAGCAAAAACATTTAGTGAATGTATGAGAATGGGTGTAGAAGTATACCATAATTTAAAGAAAGTGTTAAAAGAAAAAGGATATTCAACAGGTGTTGGAGATGAAGGAGGATTTGCACCAAACTTAGGAAGCGAAGAAGAAGCTGTTGAGTTAATACTAGAAGCAGTAAAAAAAGCTGGATATACTCCAGGTGAAGATGTATGCTTAGCACTAGATGTGGCAGCAACAGAAATGTATGATGAAGCAAAGAAAATAGGAAAAGATGGGTACTATTTCTGGAAAACAGATGAATTCAAAACAAAAGATGAAATGGTTGAATTCATTGTAAGCTTAGCTGAGAAATATCCTATTATTTCAATTGAAGATGGATTAGCAGAAGAAGATTGGGAAAGCTGGAAAAAGTTAACAGAACGTATTGGAGATAAAGTTCAATTAGTAGGAGATGACTTATTTGTAACGAATATGAAGAGATTACAAAAAGGAATTGATAATAAAACAGCTAATAGCATTTTAATCAAATTAAATCAAATTGGTACACTAACAGAAACATTAGATGCTATTGAACTAGCTAAGAGAAATGGATACACAGCAGTGGTTTCTCATAGAAGTGGAGAGACAGAAGATACTACTTTAGCAGATGTAGCTGTTGCAACAAATGCAGGACAAATTAAAACAGGTGCACCATGTAGAACTGACCGTGTTGCAAAATATAATAGACTATTAAATATTGAAGCAGAATTAGGAGAAGTTGCAGTATTTAGAGGAAGAAAAGCTATTAAATAAAAATAAAGTGGTGGAATATTTCCACCACAACATATTGGGGTATCGCCAAGCGGTAAGGCATCGGACTCTGACTCCGACATTCCTGTGTTCGAATCACAGTACCCCAACCAAAAAATATTTATTTTAATTCTACTACAGTTACACCCATTTCACCTTCGCCAAAAGTGCCAATTCTAAATGATTTTACATGCGAGTGTTTTTTTAAATATTGCTGAATGCCTTCACGAAGTTTGCCAGTACCTTTTCCATGTACAATTCTAATAGGGGATATACCGCTTATAACGCAATTATCTAAGTATTTGTCAATTACATAAATAGCATCTTCTACATTTTGACCAATTACATTAATTTCAGGCGAAATAAATTTTGCTTTAGAGTCTTGTGCTGTTGTTACCTTTCCATGTTCAAAAATCTTTCCATTTGAGCTTGAAGAGTTTTTATGAGAAGTGTTAGAAGAAGTACTAGTCAAATCTGTTAGCTTCAAATTCATTTTGGCTAAACCAACTTGTACTTGAACTTCTCCATTTTTATTTGCAGAGTGACTTAAGATTGTTCCAGTATTTTGCAAGGTAGGTATCCAAACTTCAAGTCCTTGATGAACAATGTCTTTATTTAATGGACAAGAATTTGTAATACCATTAGATGTTGTTCCTAGATCTTTTATTTTGCTATTTAGATCATTTCGTAATTGATTTGCTTTTCTAATATCTATTTCTTTTTGAGTTAATTCTTGTAAAATTTCATTAGCTTCCTCTTTGGCAGTAAGCAGAATATCTCTAGCTTCAGATCTTGCATCTTCAATCATCTGTTGTTTTTTTTGTATCAAATGAGAATTGTCTTGTTCTAAAGATTTTCGTAAAAGTTCTATTTGATTAAGATTTTTTTGGATTTCTTCTTTTTCTTTTTCGATCGCAATTTTATCTTCATAAATACTTTTTAAAACTTCCTCAATAGAAGCATGATCTTGTTTAATAAAGGAACTAGCTTTCTCAATAATATCCAAAGATAGACCAAGACGTTTGCTAATTTCAAAAGCATTACTTTTTCCAGGTATACCAACTAATAAATGATAGGTTGGCTTCAGGTTTTCTACATCAAATTCAAAGCTGGCATTTTCGAACCCTTCTGTAACTAAAGCGAATTCTTTTAATTCCTGATAATGAGTTGTACAAGCAACTAAAGCTCCTATTTGGGCAAAGTATTCTAAAATGCTAATTGCTAAACTAGCACCTTCTATAGGGTCTGTTCCAGAACCTAATTCATCTAATAAAATTAAGCTATTATTTGTTACTTCTTTAGTAATCTTAACAATATGAAGCATATGAGAAGAAAAAGTACTCAAAGATTCTTGAATATTTTGTTCATCTCCAATATCTACAAAAATGTGGTCAAATATGCAAATTTGGCTTTCTTCATGGCAAGGAATAGGAATTCCAGAATATGCCATTAATAAAAGTAATCCAAGTGTTTTTAATGCAACTGTTTTTCCACCTGTATTAGGTCCTGTAATAATTAGAGAAGTATATGTTTCTCCTAAAGATATGTCAATAGGAACAACAACTTCAGGTGCAATTAATGGGTGTTTGGCTTTTATAAATTGTAATTTTTTTTCTTGGTTTAAAATCGGCATAACACCATTAATATCTTTGGCATATCCTGCTTTAGCAAATAGCAAATCTAAAGTGCCAATTGTAGATAAGTTAAGATTTAATTGCGCTAATATTTCATAAAGTGTATTTGTTAATAGTTGTAAGATTTTTTCAATTTCAAGATCTTCCTCCATACGAATACTTGCAATTTGGTTGTTGGCTTCAAATACACTAGTAGGTTCCAAATAAACAGTAGAGCCACTACTTGAAATGTCATGAATAAATCCCTGTATTGCTGAACGATATTCTTGTTTAACAGGAATAACATAACGATTATTACGAATGGTGATGACAGGCTCCATTAGATATTTAGAATAGTTAGCAGAATGCAAAAGAGAAGATAATTTTTCTTTAATTCCTTGTTCTAAATTTTTACGGTTTCTCCTCAAACTAGCAAGCTTAGAGGAGGCATTGTCACTAATAGTATTTTCATCTAGAATTTTATCAAAAATTTCTTTTTCAATAGATAAATTTGCATAGAGTGCATCAAAATAGCCATATAAGAGACTAGTCGATTTTTCTAAATCTTCTTGACTAGAAACACTAAGTGTATTTTCCTTAAAATAGTTTTTTAATTCTCTAGCTACTTTTAATAAATGAGCTAAATCTAAAAGAGATTTTGCAGATAGAACCTGATTACTTTCTAAAATTTTTAAAGGAATCTCCATTTCGTTTAATTCTGCTAAAGGAGGATGTCCATTCTGATGGTATAAATTAAGAGCTTCCATAGTTTCTAAAAGAGAGAGACGAACCTCTTCAAAAGAAAAAGAAGGTTCCATTTGAAAGCATAGTTTTTTTCCAAGATAAGTCTTGCAATATCTCTGGATTATTTGTATAATTTGAATATATTCTAATTTATGATAATAGTCCATAAGTATAATAGTCCTTTCAAAAAATCATTTTGTATGTACTATTATGCCATAAAAATGGGTAAAATACAAGCAAATCAAGGAGGAAAACATAAGATGAACTTAAAAAAACAAGAAGGTATAACTTTGATGGTTTTAGTTATTACTATTCTTATTATCTTAATGATTGTAGGAGCTTCTGTAGGTACAGCACTTAGTAAACAAGGACTTTTAAAGTCTTCCCAAGAAGCGCAGAATGCTCAAAAAAGTTATGCAGACAAAGAAGAACAGAAAACTAATGATTTGATTGACAGTGTAGGTAACTCAGAAATAGGAATTAATTCTATAGGATTAGAAGAAGAAGTCAATAGTCCAAAATTAAAATCTGGAATGATACCAGTAAAATGGAAAGAAGATTCTTGGGTAGTAACTGATAGCAGTGACGATAATTGGTATAACTATGAGAATAAACAATGGGCTAACATCATGTTAACTGATGGTTTAGTAGTAGAAGGAATACAAGATGCTAAAACAGCTACCTTACAAGAAATGAAGAACAAAAGGGTAACTTCAGTAGGAAGTATGTTTGTTTGGATTCCAAGATATGCTTATAAAATTACAGAAAATTACCATAAAGGTGGAGACTCTATTACTGGAAAAGTAGAAATTTGTTTCTTAAAAGAAGCAACGAATGAACCAGCAAAAGAAGGGATAACAATTGTAGAATATAATGAAGTGACAACCAATAATTACACTAGTTTTCCAAATGGATATGTAGTACATCCAGCATTTCAATATGAGCAGAATGCAACTGGAATATGGGTAGCTAAATTTGAAGCAAGTCATACAGGTTGCAGTAACCAAGAAAGTACTGGCTCAACAGATACAAATGTTACAACAAAAACTTTACAAGTAAAACCAGAAGTAACTAGCTGGAGAAACATTCAAATAGGAACTAGCTATTCTGTTTGTTTAAATTATATGCCAACTTTAAATAGTCATTTAATGAAAAATACAGAATGGGGAGCAGTAACTTACTTAAGCCAAAGCGTTTATGGAAAAAACAGTAAAGTGTGGATTAATAATAGTGGAAGTTATATAACAGGCTCAGCTGGAAATAGTGAATCAGCTAGTCAAAATATAGGAACCAATATTAATTATACAAGTGAACAAGGAATAAAGGCAAGTTCAACAGGAAATGTAACTGGAATTTATGATTTGGTTGGTGGAGCCTGGGAATATACAGCTAGTTATATCGAAAATGGATATGTAAAAGAAAGTGGAACAGAAGGAGCAATTAGTTCTAATAATAGATATAATTATGGAGATGTACTAATAAAAGGAGCAAATAAAACAAAATATAGCTATGTAGTAGCTGGTACAGATAATGCAACAAACAATTATGGAGTAAATAAAGACAAATATGGAGATGCTATTTATGAAGTATCTAGTAACAGTATCTCTAATTGGGATGATGCTTGGAATGCAGAATTCTCACAATTTCCAAGTACAGATACACCATTTATGATACGTGGTGGAGCATATGGAAGCGGTACATTAGCTGGAATTTATGCTTTCCAAAGTAATAATGGAATGCCTAGTACAGATTGTGGTTTTAGACCAGTATTAGTCGTTTTATAATGTTAAAATAAAAAGCTATCAATATATTTAGTATTGATAGTTTTTTTGTTATGCTACCAAAATAGACAAAATGTGACAAGATATATATTAACACGTTTTATAACAATGCGTTATAAATAAGGTATTAGTAAATAAGTGATTCACAAAATATATAAAGAAGAAAGCTGTATAAAAATAATTCTACTGTAAATGAAACAAAAGAGGAGGAAATAAGAATATGAGTGAAGGAATAAGAAAGGAAAATTATAGAGGAATAACACTTGTTGCTTTAGTCGTAACCATAGTTGTGCTTCTAATTTTAGCAGGAATAACAATTACATATGTAATGGGAGATAATAGCATATTTAAACAAACGCAAAATGCCAAATTAAATACAGA
>CAQZSK010000008.1 GCA_948934525.1 uncultured Clostridia bacterium | reverse complement strand
TAAAGAATAAAGATGGAACCACAACGACAATAACACTTGGAAGATATGAATTTGACAGGAATAATGGGACTCCAACATTAAAACAAAATGCAACTAATTATGCAAGTTCAGTGACAGTAAGCAGTCAATATCAAGAATTAACCTATGATAAAGAAAATACAGCTGCTAAGAATTTAGGAGATTTTGTAACAAAGACAAATGCAAATGGAGGATACTATTTAGGAAGATATGAAGCAAGTAAGGGCAGTGATGAAAAAGTGGATTTGCAGGTAAATAAGTATCCATGGACAAGTATTACACAACAAAGTGCAGCAACAGCAGCAAGAGGAATGTATAGTAGTAATTATGTAGAAAGTGATTTAGTCAATAGTTATAGCTGGGATACAGCAATAGTATTTATTCAAAAATATTCAGTACAAACAAGTTATGCAATTAAGGGCCCTGTAAAGACAGGAGGCATAATAAATACAGGAAAAGTAGGAGATAAAGTATGTAATATTCATGATATGGCTTCAAACTGTACAGAATGGTCGACCGAGAACTCTGCGAATACTCGTCATCCGTGTGTTTATAGAGGAGGCGAAGGTGCTGGCAGCGGCAGTGGGATTGCAGCTGGCCGTCTTACTAATACCATGGGGTTTGCCACTTACACCCTCTCTTTTCGACCTATACTTTATGCAAAGTAGCTCTGAGGAGCATTAGGGATGCATAATTTGAGGGGATGCAAATAATTTTGTGTAATTTGAAAAAATATTGAAAAAGAACTTCCTTATGATAAAGTAAAATTATCATAAGGAAGTTTTTTGTAAATTTATATAACAAGAAGTTTAATTAGTTTTTATGAGGTACTATCTCATCTGTTAGTCCCAATAAGTAATCTACAGAAGTATTATAAAAATCAGCAAGAAGTACTATCTTATCTGCATCAATAGTAATTTCACCAGTTTCATATTTAGAATAATTTTGTTGAGTACAATGCAAAACTTTAGCAATATCAGCTTGGGTATAATGATGACTTTCTCTTATTTCCTTAATTCGTAAATTCATTTCTTGTGCTCCTAAAGATTAATAAAAAATTTAAAATTAGAATAATAATATCTTAACAAAAAAATATATATAAAACAATAGACAAATGGGAAATATAAGGAGGAAATTTTATGTTTTTAGTAGATGGGCATTGTGATACTATTCAAGTAGCATTAGATAAAAGGATTGATTTAGATGATGAAAAGTTAAGCTTTAATTTGAAACAAGCAAGGGAAAAAACACCAATTATACAAATGACAGCAGCATTTGTTAATCCAAGTTATGAGAATTCCTTTCAAAAAGCAAATGACATTATTAACTATTTTGAAAAACAAATAAAGAAATATCCAGAGGAAATATTACAAGTAAAAACAAAACAAGATATTTTGAAAGTGGAAAAAGAAAAGAAGATAGGATGCCTTTTAACCATTGAAAATGGTAGAGCAATTGAAAATAAAATAGAGAACATAGATTATTTTTATGATAAAGGTGTTAGGATAATGTCTGTTACTTGGAATGAAGACAATCTGTTGGGCTGTGGGGCACAAACAAAACAAGATAATGGATTAACTGAATTAGGAAAGCAATATATCCAAAGACTCAATCAAAAGAAAATTATAATAGATATTTCACATAGTTCAGAAAAGACATTTTGGGATACAATCAAAATAAGTGAGAAACCAATAGTTGCAACTCATTCTTGCTGTCATACTTTATGCCAACATCCTAGAAACTTGAAAGATGAACAGATAAAACAAATTGCTAAAGATAATGGGATTATTGGAATTTGTTATTGTACAACATTTTTGTCAGAAACAGGAATAGCAGGAACAAGAGAAATTGCAAAACATATTGCCTATATTGCAAATTTAGTAGGGATTAATTATGTGGGAGTAGGTAGTGATTTTGATGGACTAGAGGAAGAAAATATTCCAGTTGATTTAAAAAATATAGGGCAAATAGAGAAGTTAGTACAGGAATTAAGAAAGGTTGGATTTCATGAAAATGAAATTGAAAAAATTATGGGGGGAAATTGGATAAGGGTATTGGAAGAGTTCCTATAAGAAGAATATTGTACAAAATCTCCAAAAAACCTTTAAAAATCTTCCATTTTATTGTATGATAGTTACTAAAGAAATCAAACAGGAGAAGATAATGAACAAAAAATGGGAAGTATATCAAGAAGATGAGGAGAAAGTAAAGCAATTAGCGAACCAAAATGGCATAAGCCCTCTTTTGGCTAGTATATTAATAAATCGTAATATTGATACGAGTGAGAAAGTAAAGCAGTTTATCAATCCAACTAGAAATGATTTTCATAATCCTTTTTTAATGCCAGATATGGAAGAAGCTACTAATAGAATTTTAAAGGCAATAACTAATCAAGAAAGAGTTATGATTTATGGTGATTATGATGTAGATGGTATAACAAGTATTACTGTATTAAAAAAGTTTTTATTAGATAGAGGATTGATGGCAGGAGAATATACTCCTAATCGTTTAGAAGAAGGATATGGGTTAAATAAAGAAGCAATAAAGTATATTTATGAACAAGGATATACTTTAATGATTACAGTTGATTGTGGCATTTCTGGAAATGAGGAAATTGAATATGCAAAAGAATTAGGAATAGAAGTGATTGTCACAGATCATCATGAACCAGGGGAAGAAATTCCAAACTGTATAGCAGTTATTGATGCGAAAAGAAAAGACAATCAATATCCATTTAACCAATTAGCAGGAGTAGGAGTTGTTTTTAAGTTAATTCAAGCAATTTCCATAAAGTTAGAATTAGAAGCTAAAGAATATTTAAAATACTTAGATATTGTATGTGTAGGAACAATTTCTGACATTGTTCCATTGATAAATGAAAATAGAGTAATTGCTAAATTAGGTTTAAGACTGGTAGAAATGACAAGGAATATAGGATTAAAAACTTTATTAGATTCTATTGGATATAAAAAGATAGATTCTAATAGTATTTCGTTTGGAATAGCGCCACGTATTAATGCATGTGGTAGAATGGGGGCTCAAGAAGAAGCTTTAAAATTACTATTAACAGAAAATCAAGAAGAAGCAGATCAAATAACAGAAACATTGAACAAATATAATCAAGAAAGACAGGCAACAGAAAAAACAATTTTTGAAGAGGCGATTGCACAAATTGAACAAAATGAAAAGGACAATCCTTGCTTAGTAGTAGGAAAAGAGGGGTGGCATCATGGGGTTATTGGAATAGTATCTTCAAAAGTAACAGAGTTATATTTTAAACCAAGTATTTTAATTTGTTTTGAAGGAGAGGAAGGAAAAGGGTCAGGAAGAAGTATACCAGGGTTTGACTTGCATGAAGCACTAATGAAATGCGGAAATTATATCGAAAGATTTGGTGGACATAGCATGGCAATTGGAATTACTGTTAAAAAAGAGAATTTTGGGAATTTTAAAAAAGAATTCCAAGAATATGCTAAAAAGAGTGGAATTAATGATATAATACCAGTTATTAAAATTGATGAAGAAACAACACTTAAAAATGTTAGTTTAGAAACAGTTAGAGAACTTAGCTTATTAGAACCATATGGAGAAGCGAACAAAGTGCCATTATTTATGATTAGAAATTTGAAAATACAATCTATACGTACTTTGTCAGAGGGAAAACATTTAAAAGTAAGATTAGGACAAGATAGTTACATGATAGATAGTATTGGATTTGGAATTGGTGAATGGGCAGAAGATTACTTAATAGGAGATAAAGTAGATATTGTAGGAAATTTAGAAGTTAATAATTTTAATGGAAATGAAAAAGTACAGTTAGTAATTAAAGATATGAGGAAATCTACTAATTAGAATATAAAGGGGGGATAATATGTCTGATGCAAAAGAAATGACAATAGAAGAAGTTATTAGTAATACAAAAAAACATAATAGAAAATCAGATAGTAAATTAATTAAAAAGGTGTATGAATATGCCAAAGAGCATCATGGAGAACAATTAAGAAAATCAGGAGAGCCATATATTATTCACCCTGTTCAAGTAGCATATATCTTATCTACTTTAGGTCTAGATGATAGTACTATTTGTGCTGCCTTATTACATGATACTGTGGAAGATACAGACATTACAAAACAAGATTTAGCACAGACTTTTAGTCCAGAAATTGCAGATTTAGTAGATGGGGTAACAAAATTAAACAAATTGCAATATGCAAGTATGGAAGAACAGCAAGTAGAAAATTATAGAAAAATGTTCTTGGCAATGGGAAAGGATATTCGTGTAATTCTTATTAAATTAGCAGATAGATTACACAATATGAGAACATTAAAATACCTAAGTCGTGATAGACAAATTGCAAATGCAAATGAAACAATGTCTTTATATGCACCACTTGCTAACCGTTTGGGTATGTACTCTTTAAAATGGGAACTAGAAGATTTAGCATTTAAATATTTGTATCCAGAAGACTATCGAGAATTAGTAGAAGGAATTAATCGTAAGAGAGAAGAACGTTTAAAGTTTATTGATATGATTATGGATGAAATTCAGCAAGCAGTAAAAAAACAACATATTGAAGCAGAGGTAACAGGAAGGGCGAAACACTTATATAGTATTTATCGTAAAATGAAAAGAGATAATATTACTTTAGACCAAGTATATGACTTATTTGCCTTGAGAGTTATTGTTAATTCAGTTAAAGACTGTTATGCAGTATTAGGAGTAGTACATGAACTATATAATCCTATGCCAGGAAGATTTAAGGACTATATTTCTGTGCCAAAGCCTAATATGTACCAATCTTTACATACAACGTTAATTGGTCCAAAAGGAACTCCTTTTGAAGTACAAATTCGTACTTGGGACATGCATAGAATTGCAGAATTTGGAATTGCAGCTCATTGGGCATACAAAGAGGCTAGTTTTTTAGGTGGGAAAAAAGCAAATGTTAAAGTAGAAGAAGATAAGTTATCTTGGCTTCGTGAAACACTAGAATGGCAAAAAGATATGCAAGATCCAGATGAATTCTTAAATACTTTAAAAACAGAATTGTTTGAAGACGAGGTATATGTATTTACGCCAAAAGGTAAGATTATATCACTTCCAAAAGGAAGTACACCAATAGACTTTGCATATAACATTCATGCAGAGATTGGGCATCATATGACAGGTGCTAAAATTAATAGCAGAATGATGCCAATTATCACCCCTCTAAAAAATGGAGATATTGTAGAAATTATTACATCAGACCAAGCAAAAGGTCCAAGTCGTGATTGGCTTAAATTTATTAAAAGTTCTACAGCCAAAAATAAAATACTATATTGGTACAAGAAAAATGACAGAGAAGAAAACATTGTTAAGGGAAAAGAATTAATTGAAAAAGAAATCAAGAAGATAGGAATGACACATAGCGAGCTAGTAAAAGCAGATTATTTGCAAGCTGCATTAGATAGATATAAATATAATTCAACAGAAGATATGTATGCAAGTGTTGGATTTGGAGCTATTTCATCAGGCAAAATTATTGCTAGAATGCTAGAAGAATATAGAAAAGATCATGAAAATGAGAACCTAGAAGCAAAATTAGAAGAATTATCCAAAGAAAAAGTAAGAAATTCTAAACCATCTAATAATGGTATTGTAGTAAAGGGAATTGATAATTGCTTAGTAAAACTTTCAAGATGCTGTAATCCAGTACCTGGGGATGAAATTATAGGATATATCACCAAGGGTAGAGGTGTGTCAGTTCACCGTAAGGACTGTGTTAATGTAAAGAATTTAGTATCAGAAGAAAATAGGATGATAGATGTTTATTGGTATGAAGCTGAGAAAGCAAAATACAATGTAGAAATTGAAGTAGAAGCAAATGATAGAAGTGGTCTATTAGCTGATATTATTAAAGAAATAGAGAGTACAAAAAGTAAGTTAGTAGCTGTTACATCAAAAGCAACCAAAGAAAAGATTGCAATTACAGAAGTAACAGTAGAAGTAGAGAATATTGAGGACTTAAATAAAATATTAAAACAATTACGTAAGATTGATAGTGTATATGATGTAAAGAGAAAGAAATAATGTTGCACTAGGGCTGTTAAGTTAGCCATATGAAATGAACTATAGATAAGTTATGATATGAAACACATTAAAACGCATAGTTTATGTGACATATGGCACTCATTAAGACAAAAAGGAGACAAAAGAAATGATTTTGAAAAGACTAAAAGTAAATAGTGGATTAGTAGAACAAACCAATTGTTATATTGTACAAGATGAAGAAACAAAGGAAGCTATGGTAATTGATCCAGGTGGAGAGTCAGATAAGATAGTTGAAATGTTGAATATTTTAGAAGCTAATTTAAAATATATCTATCTAACACATTGCCATGGAGATCATATAGGAGCGCTAAAAGCATTAAAAGACACAAAAGGTGGAAAAATTTTGATTCATCGTAGTGATATAGAAGGACTATATAATAAGGATATTAGTTTAACAGACTATATAGGAATTCAAGATATTAGATTAGAAGCTGATTCTAGGGTAGATGATGGAGATGCTATACATATAGGAAAACTTGAATTTAAAGTTATTCATACACCAGGGCATACAGCAGGAGGTAGTTGCTTATATAGTGAAAGTGAAAAGCTATTATTTTCAGGAGATACTTTATTCCATGGAACATGGGGAAGAACAGATTTACCAACTAGTAATTTTCAGGATATTATGAAATCTATTATTACAAAACTACTAATATTACCAGAAGATACTATTGTATATCCTGGCCATGGAAAGTCTACAATGATAGAAGAAGAAAAGCCAATTTATTTGGAACTACAACCAAGAGAAGAATAAATGTCACACTGGGGACATATGTCACATGAGGGAAAGATGTCGCACAAACTAACGTCCCTAATGTGACAAAATGAGGAGGAATAATTATGACAATAGAACCAAGAACATTGCCAGGATTTATGGAATTATTGCCAAATGAACAAATTTTATTTGAGCAAATGAAACAAAAAATAGAAAAGGTATATCAGCGATTCGGATTTTTACCATTAGATACCCCTGTGTTAGAATTATCAGAAATTTTATTAGCAAAGGCGGGGGGAGAGACTGAAAAGCAAATTTACCGTTTTGAAAAAGGCGATACGGATATTGCAATGAGATTTGACTTAACAGTACCTCTTGCTAAATATGTAGCTAAAAATTATGGTAATTTAAGCTTCCCTTTTAGAAGATATCAAATTGGAAAAGTATATAGAGGAGAAAAAGCTCAAAAAGGAAGATTTCGTGAGTTTTATCAATGCGATATTGATATTATTGGAGATGGCGAGCTGGGAATCATTAATGATGCAGAAATTCCAAGTGTTATTTATCAATTAATTAAAGAATTAGGTTTTGATGATTTTACCATTCGTATTAATAATCGTAAAATTTTAAATGGACTATTTGAAAGCATAGAGCAAAAAGAAAATAGTACAGAAATATTAAGAATTATTGATAAAATTGACAAAATTGGAAAAGAAGCTGTGATAGAAGAATTAAAAAGACTTGGAGTAGCAGAAGATGCAGTCCAAAAGATTATGAACTTTATTACCATTACTGGAACAAATGACGAAAAATTACAAAGTTTATGTAATTTGGAAATTGAAAATGAGATGTTCCAAATGGGGTTAAATGAACTTACAGAAGTTGTAAAATATATTCGAATATTTGGTGTTCCAGATACTAATTTTAATGTGGATTTAACAATAGCAAGAGGATTAGACTATTATACAGGAACAGTATATGAAACTTTCTTAAATGATTACCGTGAATTAGGTAGTGTTTGTTCAGGTGGTAGATATGAAAATTTAGCAGAGTATTATACAGATAAAAAATTACCTGGGGTAGGAATTTCTATAGGTTTAACCAGATTATTTTATAAACTAAATGAATTAGCATTAATAAAAGCAGAAAAATATTCTATGGCAGATATTTTAATTGTTCCAATGACAGAAAATATGGAAAAACCAATTGAAATTGCAAGAGAACTTAGAAAGTTAGATATAAATACAGAAGTATATTTAAATGACAAAAAATTAAAAGCAAAAATGAAATACGCAGATAAATTAAAAATTCCATATGTTCTTGTAATTGGTGATGATGAAATTAATTCTAACCAAGTAAAAGTAAAAAATATGGAAACAGGAGAAGAGGTACAGGTTAATTTAACAGCAGAAGGAATAAAAAGTGTCATAATAAAATAACATATTTTCTTAGTCCTAAGCATATATTGATATATAAGACCAAAATTAGGACAAAGGAGAATAAACTAGACATATGATTAATATGGCTGTTTTGAACTTAAAAGATATTATAAAGTATCTCATCAAGTTTACAGTAGTAATTGCATTAGTAATAGGACTAACAAAATATTTTTCTACAGCTAAGGCAAGTGTTGCACAAAAAGCAGAAGAATTAGAAGGAGTTTCCTTTATTAGTTGTTTAGATACAACAATACCAGGAATTGCAAATGATAAGCGAAATACAAATGTAGAAAAAGAGAAAAGTTCAATTTTAGAAACTATGTTACATTTAAATTTAGGAATGATTAATTCTTTAAAAGATAATGATCATACAGATAAAAATCAAGTAGAGGAAAATAAACAAAAAAATAATACAGAAGAAACTACAAATCAAGTGATAGATGAACCATTACAAAAAGCTGAAACTGGTTTAGAGACAGAGGTGCAAAAAACAAATGTACCAGAGAAATATACTTCAGAATACAAAGGGGTTAAAGTAAAAAATGAAACAGAATATAAGTTGACAGAAGAAATTTTAACACCAAATGTTACAGTTAAGAAAGAAAATATTTTGATTTTTCATACACATACTTGCGAAAGCTATACATCTAGTGAAAAATATAAGTATAAACAAACAGGAAATTATAGAACAACAGATAGGAACTATACAGTAGTAAGAGTAGGAAGAGAATTAGATAGACAATTGCAAAATTATGGATACAAAGTAACTCATAGTGAAACGTATCATGATTATCCTTCTTATTCAGGATCTTATGAAAATTCTTATAAAACAGTAACAAAATTGTTAGAAAAGAATAAAAACACAGACATTGTAATTGATTTACATAGAGATGCTATTAGTGATTATTCTTATGCACCAACAGTTAAAATAGGGAATGAATATGCAGCACAATTAATGTTTGTAATAGGTGGTAATATTAGTAAAGAGCATCCAAATTGGCAACAGAATTTGAAATTTGCAGTAAAAATACAACAAAAAGCAAATGAAATGTATCCACGGATTATTTAAGCCAATTATTTTGCGTTATGCAAGTTATAATCAACAAACTGCTAAAGCGGCAAGTATTATTGAAGTGGGATCAACAGGAAATACAATGGATCAGGCTTTAGTTAGTATGAAGTATCTAGCAAAAATAATTAGTGAAGTGGTAAAATAAGTAAGTTTTATTATAGTTAATTTTGAAAAAACAATTGAATAAATAACATACTTAGTATACAATTAGAATACAAACAAAAGAGGGAGGGATAATAAATGCAAAATATAAAATTAGATTTAAAAAATAGTACACTTGCAGAAAAAGAAATTATGAAATATGCAGATCAAGTAGCTTTAATACATGAGGAATTGCATCAAAAAGCAAATTATACTAGTGAATTTTTGGGTTGGTTAGAATTGCCTACTAATTATGATAAAAAAGAAGTAGAAAATATTAAAAAAGCTGCCAAGAAGATAAGAAGTGATTCTGAGGTTTTAGTAGTTATTGGAATAGGAGGATCTTATTTAGGAGCAAGAGCAGTTATTGAAGGTTTAACTCATACTTTTTATAACTATTTATCACAAGAACAAAGAAAAAGTCCTCAAATTTTATATGTAGGAAATAACTTGAATCCAAATTATATCAATGATTTAATAGAATTAATTGGAGACAGAAATTTGTCAGTTAATGTTATTTCAAAGTCAGGAACTACTACAGAACCTGCTATTGCTTTTCGTATTTTTAGAGAATTATTAGAAAATAAATATGGATTGCAAGAAGCACAAAAAAGAATTTATGTGACAACAGATCAAAAAAAAGGTGCTTTAAAGCAAATTGCAGATGAAGAAAACTATACTACATTTGTTATTCCAGATAATATTGGAGGAAGATATTCTGTTTTAACTGCAGTAGGTTTATTGCCAATTGCAACAGCAGGAATTAATATTGAAAAATTATTAGAGGGTGCAAGGTTTGCACAAGAAAAGTACCTAGATAAGAATTTAAAGTACAATGATTGCTATAAATATGCAGTTGCTAGAAATATATTATATAAAAATAAAAAGAATATAGAAATTTTAGTTAGTTATGAACCAAAACTACATTATATAATTGAATGGTGGAAACAGCTTTATGGAGAGAGTGAAGGAAAAGAAGGAAAGGGAATTTATCCTACAGGTGCAGAGTTTACAACAGATTTACATTCTTTAGGTCAATTCATTCAAGAAGGAACACGTAGTCTATTTGAAACAGTAATTAACATTAAAGACGCTAATTCTAATTTAAATATTCATCAAGATGAGGATAATTTGGATGAGTTAAATTATTTGGTAGACAAAGATTTAGATTATATTAATAAAAAGGCAATGGAAGGTACTATAGCGGCACATGTAGATGGAGGAGTACCTAACGTGATGATTACCATGGATAAACTAAATGAATTTACTTTAGGACATTTAATTTATTTCTTTGAGCTTGCGTGCGCAATGTCAGGTAAAATTTTAGGAATTAATCCATTTGATCAACCAGGAGTAGAAAAATATAAGACTAATATGTTTAAATTGTTAGGAAAACCAGGATATGAAGAATAGTAATGGATAATTTTGTAAAAGTTAGATTTTTCAAAGAATTACTATTGACAAATAAATGACGAATATGTTAATATATATCTGTTGTAGAGTATTACAACAGATATATGATTTTATATATGCGGATGTGGCGGAACTGGCAGACGCGCTGGTCTTAGGAACCAGTACCAACGGTGTGGAGGTTCGAGTCCTCTCATCCGCACCAACGACGTATCTGTTCGAACTTTTTATAGAACAGAGAGATACAAAAATCAATCAGAAAATAAAATCTGGTTGATTTTTTTGTTGCCTAAAAACAATATTAAAATCATCCAAATGAAAGGATGGTGCTTGAAATGAAGATAATTAAGCAAGAATTAGAATTTGAGGAATGTCTAAAGCAAAGACTGGAATTTATATGTGAGTTTTCAAAAGTTACTCCTACCTTTGTAAATGGTAGCATTAGAAAATTAGAGCGAACTAATCTTACATATATTGAGCCACATAGAGTGATTATTAATAATATTACTTTTTTAGTTTTTAATTATTCAAATGATGTGTATATTTCAAATTTAACTAAAAAGATTAAGCTATCAGAGTTAGAAGAATATTTGAAAAATATATAATTGTAAATATTTGACATTTTTTAAAATCGTAGTATAATATAATCAATGAAAAATTTATATTTACTCGGCAAGAGTTATATATATGAGTACTTTGAAAAGATTATATTATATTGCATTATTATTTTTTAGTTTATGATAAATGGATTTAAGAGATGTCAGTAGTACTCGTGTGTACTTTGATGTCTCTTTTTGTTTTATAAGGAGGTTTGAAGATTGAACGAAGAAAAGAAACAATGTGGACTATATATGAGAGTGTCAACAGATGAACAAGCAAGAGAACGGATTTAGTTTGCCAGAGCAAAAAGAAAGACTAGAAACTTTTTGTAAATTCAAAAATTATGAGATAGTAGATTATTACGAGGATGCAGGTATAAGTGCTAAAACTGGTAACCATAGACCAGATTTTGAAAGATTAAAAGCTGATATAAAAGCTAAAAAGATAAATACTATTGTTGCTCTAAAACTAGATAGAATAACAAGAAGTATCTATGATTGGGAAAATTTAATGACATTTTTAGATGAGAATAATGCCTATTTAGACTGTGTAAATGATGAAATAAATACTACAAGTGCAAACGGTAAAATGATTTCAAGACTTTTAATGAGTGTAAGTCAAAATGAAATTGAGAGAACTAGTGAAAGAACTAAAATAGGTTTAGCAGGTGCAATAAAAAGTGGACATATTCCACATCAAGCTCCATTAGGCTATAAACACGAAGATAAAAGATTAGTAATAGATTATTCTACTAAAGATATTGTAGTTAGAATATTTGATTTATATTATAATGGCTATTCTTATCAGAAAATAAGCAATCTATTCAATGAAGAAAAAGTTTTAGAAAAAGATAATTGGAGAGATTCAACTATACAAACTATTCTTGAAAATGAAATATATAAAGGAGATTTTGTTCATGGAAAAAGAACAAAGCACCCAACTTATTATAAAGATGTAGTTGAGCCTATTATTTCAAAAGAAATGTGGTCAGATTGTCAAGTGCAGAAAAAGAAAAATTCAAGAAGTTTTCAAAGAACATTAACTTATTTATATTTACAGAAACTTAAGTGTCCTAAATGTAATCGTATTTTAGGTGGTAAAGCTACTACAAAGAAAAGTGGAAAGTCTTACTTCTACTATTATTGTAATGATTGCAAAATTGAATTTAAAGAAAAAGTTATAAACGATTATTTCAATCAATTCATTAGTGAATTAGTAGAGTATGACTCTGTTGTAAATCAATTCTTCTTGCCTATGATAAAGCAAAAATTTGATGAACCAAAAGAACAATTAGAAAAAGAAATAAAAGAACAGAACAATAAACTTGAAAGAATAAAAAAAGCCTATATCAATGGAGTTTTTGAATTAAAGGAATATAACGAAGAAAAGAAAATAGTTGAAAATGCTATAAGTGAATTACAAAACAAATTAGAAACTACGGATTGCACCGAAGAACTAAAATTTACACCAAAAGATATTTTACTAAAACGAGATATTGATTTTATAAACAAGGTTAAGCTAGAAAAAGAATATCAAGCAAGAACTAAAATATGGAAAGACTACACTAGACAAGAACAAGCAGAACTAATAATGAAATATGTTGATGATATAGAACTTGCTTTAGTTGGTAATGAAGTAGTTGTAAATCAAATTAACTTTAGAGATTCAATATGCAAACCCTGTCAAGAATTATATGATAATGGTTATATAGATACAACAAAACCTATGATATTAGGCAATGTGCTTGGTAGTGTTAGATTTAGTAATTACTTGCCAGAGGAAAAAGTCGGCGAAATAATAATGAGATTAAGACAGTACTATGATGTTCATTATACTGAAGCAACCTACTATGTAGATAAGCAAATGTTTTATTTTAACTTTGCTGAAGATAATAGTGCTATTGTTAGAGTATTTCCTTTAGAAGATTACTACAAGCTAGATCCAGACAACAAAATGGAAACTTATAGATTTGGAATACTCTACATCAATGAAGAAGATAAATTCCAAATGCAAGAAATTGATACGGCATTTGATTATATACCAGATGAAACAAACGATAGTGTAATTTATACAAAAGAGCCTATACCTATTTCAGTAGGTGTAAAGCCAGTAAAGTTCTGCGAAGAAATGCAAGAAGAAACAAATTAACGTGGCACGTTTTGTTTTTGTGATAGCAAAAATGAAAGTGGCGATAGTTAATTTGAATAAATTTTATCCCTGTGGGAGAAAATTTATTGCCTCGCAGAGCCTCCGAGTTTTGTTAGTATGACGAAACTCATAGGGGGTTAGGAATATTGACTAAAGTCAAATTCCTATGCTACGAAGCAATGTCAAAAGGAGGAAAAAAGATGAGCGAAGAATTAGCATATTCTATTCATTTGGGTAGTGATAAAAACAAAACAGCAAAAGCAAAAGAAGTTGCAAAAAATAATCCATCAGGAGAAACATCATTTTCAAACAATGGAATACAAAACGCTACTCAATTATCAAAAGTGAATAAGCATAATCTAAGAGATTACGATAATGACAAAGAAAATATACAAATAATCTATGGAACTGATAATTTATACGAAGATATGCAAAACCTATATTTTCAAGAATTTGAACAAGCAAGAATTGAATATAATAACAAGCAAACTCGTGAAGATAGAAAAATAAAAGATTATTTTAAGCATATATCACAAGATAAGCAAAAAGATTTAGCTTGTGAATTTATTATAGAACTCGGAGATATGGATTTTTGGAATTATAAAGATGACTATTACAAAAGAGGTATGACGCAAGTTTATAAAGAGCAAGTGCGAGATTTAATAAGAATTGTACCAGAATTTAAAGTGGCAAATGCAGTAATTCATTTTGACGAAACATCTCCACATATACACATTGTAGGAGTTCCAATAAAAGAAGATTATAAAAGAGGTATGAGAAAACAACCTGCAAAGTCAAAAGTTTTTACGAAAGAATCTCTACAAAAAATACAAGATGAAATGAGAATTTGTTGTATAAAATCTTATAATAAAGTCTATTGTGAAAATTCACTATTAAAACAAAAGAAAAAAGGTAGAAATCAAGACATAGACATTAAAGATATGGGAGATTATCGAGAAATTAAAAGACAACTAGAGAAAAAAGAAGAAAGACTAAAGGAAGCAAATAATCAAACTAAAAAAATAGATAATACAAGTAAAGATATAGATAAAATTTTAGATAGCTTAAAACCTACTTTGATGAATAAAAATAATATGGTTATTTCAAACGAGGATGTCCAGAAAATCAAAAACTATACAAAAAATGTAAAAGATATAACCCAGACAGTTAGAAGTGTAAATGACTTGAATATGGCGATTAAAGATTTTGAACATTCTGCTTTTGAGATAGAAAAAGAAAATCGTTCACTTAAATATGAAATAGAACTAAAAGATAATGAAATTGGAAGTCTAAAAAAGGAACTATCTACTAAAGACAAGATTATAGGTAGATTACAAACTGAAAAAGAAAAGATAAAAAAAGAATTACAGAAATTTAAAGGCTTTTGGCATAATATTATGAGCCACTTTCATAAAAGAATTTGTTATGATAAAAATAATAACTATAAAATTGTTAGTGATGACTTATATAAAAATGGTATATTTGATAACAACGATAATGAAATTGCAAATAATATTGCTAGAAAAGTAACTATACCAGATGAAAACAAGCAAAATAAGAATAAAAAGAAAAATAATGATACTAGATTTTAAAAGGAGGAAAAAAGCTATGAATAATGAATTACCAAAAACAAAAATTGATAAAACAACAGGCATTGAATATCATTTAGAGGGGGATTACTATATACCAAACCTATCAATGCCTAAACAAGAAAAAATTGTTTTAAATAAATATGGAAGAATGAGATTAAAATATTTGAAAGAACACAAAAAAGCTGATTATACTATAATGCTTATGGATGGGACATTAAATACACATTTAAAAGAAATACAAGAAACGGCTCAAAATAGAGTAGAACAGATAATTAACCAACTAAAAGAAAAAAGCGATTTAATAGAAGATATGAAAAATACAGATATGCTTTACTGGGTAGGTACTATGAACTCTATTAAGGCACAAGCAGAAGAAATTGTTTTTAGTGAATTAATTTTTATTTAAAGATTGTTAAAAAGCTAATAAAGGTAAAATTTTTATAGTTATTCAATAATATTTAATTATAAAACTGCACACTCCATATACATAGAGTGTGCAGAAGTCTTTAAACAAGTAATATTAGTCTTCTTCGAACTTGGCATCGTCGATTTGAATGTTAGTATCAAAAGGAAAATTCATGTTACCATTATACATGTCCTCGCCAAATGTGTTCATAACTTCCCACAACTGCATTTCGCAGTAGCCATCTTTATCCGTCTCGGGCGGTGTAAATTTGCCAATAGATGGACAGATTGAGCGAAGTTCTTCGTGTTTTGCAGTGAGTTTTGCGATGCCAAAAGGTGTCAGCTTAATCCGTACCTTAGAGTTGATGTTTAAAGTTTTCATAGTAATCCTCCTTTTATTGTTCGGAGGACTATGCCTCCGAAATTTTACTTATTTCAAAGGCAACAAAAATATGTTACAAGTATATTATATTACAATTTACATAAAAAGTCAAAAATTAGAGATTTTAAAAATTATTATTGCAATTTATAAAAAATATGATATACTTTAAGAAATTGATTGATATTTGTATCAATCGTCAAGAGAGCCGAAAAAAGTTGTAGATATCTACGTCAACGGCACCAATAAAAAAGAGCAACTTAATGATAAGTTGCTCTTTTTTTGAATAAATTCCTAGCCAGAATTATGAACTACCTGAATTTTGAAAATAAATAAGGCACTAAATAAAGGGTAATACCAAGATATAGTCCAATTATTAAAAGGAATGCTTCACGTTTAAGAGGTGCTATTACTTTTCCAAAAGTAATTTGATAATGGCCATTTATGGAAAGAAGTTTATTGGCTATTATTGTTGCTGTCTCATTTGTTAAAATTACGTTTGAATCACCAAATTGGACAGGTTCTAAGTAATATACAACTTTTGTTTCAAGCGTTTCTACATCAGTTTCAAATTGCTGAATTTCAAGATGGTCAACAATAAGCCAACGAATATTTTGTATGATTATATCTCCATTCTTTGCGATAGAATACTTGGGCAATGCAGTAGTAAACAAAAAGAACAGTGTAAAAATAGTAATTAAAAAGTTGATAAGAGCTACCCTATAGTAAGTCCGAAATCTTTCCCATTGTTCATTATTATTCATAAATGTAATTACCTCCATAATGTGATTATCTTGAGCGGCTAGGATTATTCAAAAAATGATTACATGCAAATAATTATAACATTTTTTTGTAGTTTTGTCTAATTTTAGAGGTAGACAGAGGAAATGAAAAAAGTGCTAATTGGTTTGACTTTCAAAGCTTCTAATGGTATAAATAGGAGGAAAGTTAAGTAATAAGGGAGGAAAGAAAATGAAGATTATTTTAGCATCACAATCTCCAAGAAGAAGAGAAATCATGGACATGCTAGGGATACCATATGAAATAATAGTAAGCCATTGTGATGAAACTTTTGCAGAAGGACTTACCATAGAAGAACAATCTAAAAGATTAGGATACATTAAAGCAAAAGCTGTATTTGATAAAACTGAGGGAGACAGGATTATAATTGGCTCTGATTCTATGGTACTAAAAGGAGACAAAATTTATGGCAAGCCAAAAGATAAAGTAGAAGCGATAAAGATGCTAAATGACTTAAAGAATGATAAACATACTGTTATTACCAGTTTGGCAGTACTAATCCAAGAGGGAAATAAGTATGTAGAAAAGATAGAGTATGATAAAGCAGATTTATATTTTAAAGATATGACAGATAAAGAAATTGAAAAATGGATAGAAGAAGATAAGCCATATGATAAAGCAGGTGGATATGCAGTACAAGGAAAATTTGCAGTTTTTATTAACAGAGTAGATGGTAATTACTTTTCAGTAATGGGGTTGCCAATTCATAAATTATATGATGTCATAAAAAAGTATTTATAAAATTTAATATCATAGGAAGAGGAAGAAATGGAAATACCAGTTAAAAAGAACGAAACATATATAGTAGATATTGTAGATCAAGGATATGAAGGAGAAGGCATTGCAAAAATAGATGGATATACTATTTTTATTCAAGGAGCAATTAAGGAAGAAAAATGCAAGATTTTAATTTTAAAGACTACTAAATCACACGCCTTTGGAAAGGTATTAGAAATTATAGAACCTTCTAAAGAAAGGGTAGAAACTGAATGTTCTACTTATGGACAATGTGGTGGATGTAGTTTAAGACATATGAGATATGATGCAACATTGAAATTAAAAAGGGAGATTGTACAAAATTTAATAGATAAAACTTTGAAAAATAGTTTAGAAGTAAAAACTACAATAGGAATGGAAAAGCCATATCATTATCGTAATAAGGCTCAGTATCCAATAGGATATGATAAGCAAGGAAATATTACAACTGGTGTATTTGCAAATAGAACACATCATATTGTTCCAATGCAAGAGTGTGAAATACAGCATCCTATTTCAGAATATTTGGTTAAATTAGTTGTAAATTTCTTAAAGGAAAATAAAATATCTGCTTATCAAGAAGAGTCAAATAAAGGAATTTTTAGACATATTGTTATTAAAATTGGAAAAAGAACTAAAGAAGTAATGTGTGTGTTTGTTGTAAATGAAAAGAATATTCCAAAGGAAAAGGAACTAGTAAACTATGTAATAAAAAACTTTGAACAAGAATATCCAGAATATATGTTAAAAACAATTATTAAAAATATTAATACAAAGAATACAAATGTTATTTTGGGTAATCAAAATGTGATACTATATGGAGACGGATATATCTACGATAGATTAGGAGATTATACTTTTAAAATTTCGCCAATGTCTTTTTATCAAGTCAATCCAACACAAACAGAAATATTATATGATAAAGCAATAGTAGCAGCGGATATTCAAAAAGAAGATATCGTTTTAGATTTGTATTGTGGAATAGGGACAATTGGAATATATGCCTCAAAATTTGCAAAGCAAGTTTTTGGTATTGAGATTATTGAACAAGCAATTGAAGATGCAAAAGAAAATGCAAAGCAAAATAAAATTGGGAATATAGAATTTATTTGTGGAGATGTAGAACAAGCTTTGACAAAACTATTAAAAAATAGAAAAATACAGCCCAATGTTGTTTTGGTAGACCCACCAAGAAGAGGATTAGATAATACAACAATTCAAAATATAATAAAAGTACAGCCCCAGAAAATAGTGTATATTAGTTGTAATCCTGCAACTATGGTAAGAGATTTGAAGCAATTAGAGGATAAGTATGAAATAAATGAAGTACAGCCAGTGGATATGTTTCCGTTTACAAGCCATGTGGAATGTGTGGTAGTGTTACAACTAAAATAAGACAGGTAATACTTGATTTTGACATAGTTTCAGGGAGTATAACTTTTGAAGAAAAAGGCAGATTTGGAAAAGAAAAACATCAAAATTTGGGTGCAAGAGTTAAAGTAGTTGCTTAACTGGTAAGTGGAAACATATAAATGAAATTTAAGAAAATTGAGCAAAGTGTTTGAAATACTGGGAAATTTAAGATTGTGTCAAGGATAAGCATAACAGATATTAATAGAAGAAATTTATTAAAATGAGTTATAGAGAATCTTTATTAAATAGGTGTCAGTAGATATGTGCTGATGTCTATTTTTTGTCCAGATTTATATAGAGTTGGTAATTGGATATATATGAAAAAGTAAAAGAAAGGCATTGGTTTATTATGAAGAAAATAACTATTGAAATGGTATGTTCTATTAATGGGCTAATTGCTACAGAAGATGGAAATGAAGATTTTCTATCTTATAGAGGATGGGCGATAATGCTAGAACTTTTAGAAGAATATGATGTACTAATATGGGGCAGAAAAACTTGGAAAAAATATAATGTCTTGGGGAGAAGATTATTTAAATGATTTAAAAGAAATAAATCTATTTATAGATTCGATGTATGTTAGATTATCTGATTCAGTAGTATTAATTGTTAGCCCTACATAATGATTTTCAGAGATATTGTATATAATTAAGACATGCTTCCTTATATTATTTTCAACTACTTCATAAATATTTTGAGAGTATATATTCAAATTAAAACCTCCTAGTATAAACACTGTATCTTAATATATTGTGTGTATATAAGATACATACTCAATCATAAACTGCTTATAAAAATAAGCCTTCTTGAAATATCTATTTAATAAAAAAGTTTTTTACTAATAATACTACATTTTTATATAGAAAGCAACACATTTGTTCTCTGAAGTTTACATTTAACTAAAAATTTTTGGAAATGTTGACAAATGAAGATTATATATGTAAAATATAAATAAGCTTGTAAGCGATTTTGCTTATTTAAGTTACCAGTATCTGATTTTATAGATGTGGAAAAAGGAAAATTTAAATTAAATATGATTATTAAATAATATAGATACATTCCTTATTCATGTGTTATAAAACAGAAAATATATGAAAGGAGTGTTTTTTTATGGTAACAATGGAATTTGAAGCTAAAAGTTTTAAAAAAATGGATGAGCCAATTAATAAAGGGGGGGAAAAAGCAAAATATGTTTGTTATGCTAAAGCTATAACTATACCATTAGAATTAAATGAATGGATGAAAACAAATCCTAGAGAGCAAAAAATGACAACAAATGTAGCAAAAAATATTATGGATAGTTTAAAGGAAAATGAAAATTTTCATGAATTAAACAGAGGAATAGTTTTGTCAGTGGATAAAGTTACATATGATAACAAAAGTGGAAAAGTACAAATTCAATTAGAGGATCCAGAAATACATGGAAATATAGATGGTGGACATACTCTAAGAGCGATATTTGATTTGAATGAGAAACAACTAATGCAAGAAGAAAGATATGTGTTTCTAGAGATTTTTACAGGAATAGATTCTCCAGTCGAATTAGCTTCAGCTAGAAATACATCAGTTCAAGTTGATTTAAAGTCAATAGAAGAACTACAAAAAAGTTTTAATGTACTAAAAGATGTTACAAAAGAATTAAAATTTAGTAATAGAATAGCATATAAAATGAATGAGCATTATAATGAAGAAGGGGTTAATCCGATTGATGTAAGAGAAATAATTGCATTAATTAGTATGTTTAGTCAAACTTTATATCCGATACAAAATATAGATGGAACTCTTAATGATCAGCAGCCAATACAATGTTATACAGGTAAAGAAGCCACATTAAAAAGGTTTGTTAATATAGAGAAGATAGACAGAGAAAGAATGCTCAATAATATGAGAGAAATAATACCAGATATTTTTAAAATTTGGGAATATATAGAAACAAATTTTGCGGAATTATCCCAAAAAACAGGTAAGAGATATACTAGTAGAAAATACTCAAAATATAATGAAAAAGAGATAGTGTCTAAATCAGTATTTGATGAAAAAGAAATGCATTATATAGTACCTAAAGGAATGATATATCCAATAGTTGGAGCATTTAGAGCATTAATAAAGATTGATTCTCAAACTCATAAATATAAATGGGCTAAAAATATTGAGTTTATACTAGATAAGATGTCAAGTAGATTAGTTGGAATTGTATTAGATGAAAAATCAGATAATCCTGATGTTATAGGAAAAAATACAAATTTGTGGAGTAATTTGTTTAAAGAAATATATATTGAAGGATATTTAATATAGCTTAAATACTAAACTTGAAGTTTTTAAGAGAGGCAGAGAGAAAAGATATACAGTCATGGCATATTAGTAGCTTTTTAGATTGGCAGTTTTACAATGAGTAAATAGCAATATATAATAAAAGAGAAAGAAATTAGGATAAGAATATGATGAAAGTATAGAAGTAGAATAGTGGAAAGGAAACTAAAAAGGTGGAAGAATATTTCGATGTATTAGATGAAAAGGGGAAATATACAGGAGAAGTCGAAACAAGAGAGAAGTGTCATAAAGAAGGACTAGGACATAAAGCCGTAGTGGTATTTATTGTTAACTCTAAAAATCAAGTATTATTACAAAGAAGAAGTGAAACAAAGAAGTTGTGGTCCAAAAGGAGATATTGTAAATAACCACTTTAATGAATTCTATATAACAAATGTAGATATTGATGAAAAAACATTAATATTGCAGAAGGAAGAAGTAGCAGATGTAAAATGGATGGATAAAGAAGAAATTATTGAAAAAATAAAAGATAATTACAATAAGATAACAGATAAAGAAGGGTGCTGGGAATATTTAATAAAATATTATGAATGGAAAGATAAGAATTAAAGGAGAAAATAATGAAAATAGGAATAGATATAGATGGAGTAATATTAGATTATGAGAGAATGTTAAAAACATATGGAGAATTATATGATTATATAGAATTAAAGAAGAATGGAATGATTAATAGAAATGAACATTACTTAAGAAATAGATATGACTGGACAGAAGAGGAAAGGGAAAAATTTGTTAATAAATATTTTTTAAAACTATCAAAACAGACAGCATTAATACCTGGTGCAAAGGATGTAATAGATATGCTGCAAAAAGAGGGAAATGAATTTATTATAATATCTGCAAGAGGAGGCATGATAGAAGAAATGAAGGATGTTGCAATGGAAAAATTTAAAGAAGAGGGCCTTTCATTTGATAAGTATTATTGGAAACAAGAAGATAAATTAGAAACTGCACAAAAAGAAAAGATTGATTTTATGATAGATGATTCCTATGATGTTTGTAAAAAATTAGCTACAAATGAAGTGAGGACAATTTATTTTAGAGATAAAGAAATGAAAAAGTTAGAACAGAATGAATATTTAAGAGAAGTTAGTAATTGGGGAGAAATATATAGATTTATAAAGGAACAGCAAGGAGTATGATATAGGAGAACAAGAAATGGAAGAAATTATATTTGTAACTCATAATAAAGGGAAAATAGCTTCAGCTCAAAGGCAATTAAAGGAAGTAAATTTTAAAATATATGAGTATGAATTAGAAGAACCAAGAAGTGATGATATAATGTATATTTCAAAATATAAAGTAATGGAAGCATACAAATTAGTAAATAAGCCATGTATTTCTTTAGATTGTGGATTTTGGATAGATGTGTTAAATGGCTTTCCAAAAGCATTTGTTAACTTTGCATTAGAAACAATAGGATTAGAAGGATTTCTAAAGCTAATGGAAGGAAAAACAAACAGAAAGTGTAGATTTACAGAATGTTTATCTTATTATGATGGAAAAGAAATATACCAATTTATGGGAAAGCATGAAGGAATACTGGCAAATGAAATACTAGGAAAAGATACAGATAAAAAATGGTCAGACTTATGGTATATTTATAAGCCATTAGGCTATGAAAAAACTTTAGCACAAATGACAGAAGAAGAACGAGAAAAGAGAATAAGATATGATTCAATAAGTTCTATGGAGGAATTTGCAAAATGGTATAGGGAACAAAAAATATAAAGGAGAGAAGATGTTAAAGGATAAAAAAGTAGTAATATTTGACTTAGATGGGACATTGATAGATTCTATTGGAGTATGGAATGATATAAACCAGATGCAGAAAAAGTGTTAAAGTCTTTAAAAGAAAAAGGATTTATATTAGCTATAGCAAGTACTACCAATGATCATACTATTGAACATTATAAAAAGAATAATCAGAATATTATTCAAAAAGCAAATTTGACAGATATATTTTCTCTTATTTATTCTAAAGGAGCAGTAAAAGAGTTAAAACCAAATCCAGAAATTCATTATAAGATACTAAAGGAACTAAATATAAAACCAGAATAATGTTTGATCATAGAAGATTCTTTAATCGGAGTAGAAGCGGCTCATAATGCTAATATAGAAGTTGCGGTAATATATGATAAATATTCAGATTGCAACAGAAAAGAAATAGATGAATTAGCACAATATCAGTTTCGTAATTTCAAGGAAATGTTAGAATATATAGAAAATGAATTAGGAGTATAGAAATGATAAATCTAAAAATATTGATACTGCAAAGCAAAGAGGATGGAATGTATGTTTAGCAACAGCGCTAGAGTTTGATAAAATAAAAACAAGTGTAAATGAATTTTTAAATAATATATAACTGTTATAAAGCAAAGGCTGAAGAAAATGATGAAGCACTTGATAAATTTACATAAATAGTGTATAATAACTAAGAATGCTATTTTGCAAAATATAAAAATAAGGGAGAACTGTGAATATGAGATTCAAGATCATCAATGCGTTATACTTTATATTCATAGGTATAATAGCATTGTTTGTTTTAGGCATTGTTGAAGTACCAGCAGTTATTAGAGAATCTAGATTGGTTACAAGTATAGCAGGTCCAAGAATTCCTAAAGAAGAAGATTTGAAAGAATTGGAACAAGCTCTTGTAGGATTGCTTCAATACCTTGAGAAAAACGAAGCTGTAAAAGAAGAAATTGCAGCAACTTATTTGGAGGTAGAAGAAGCTCCTGTATGCAGTATTGCTAATCGGCACTTTAATACATTAGCAAAGCAGTATGAAGAATATTGTAAGCAACTATCTGAAATTCAAAAACACATTGAAAAAATAGAAAAGAAATATGACCGATATTTAAAATTATTGGATAATATTCCAGAATTTTCAAGTGCTTTGAGACAAGAAAAAGAGGAGGAATTTCAAAAAGTAATTTTGCCATTGTATGAAGAAGTTTCTGATGTAAAGCAAAGATATCTTTCGGACAAAGAAGAAGTTGACCAAATTTATCAAAAGGCTAAAAAAAGAGCTGATGACCTTTTCGAGGAGTATTTTGATTTAATGTGCCACACTGTAAATAGAGAAGCAGGAGGTCTTGCATGTCCTAGCATAGAACGTTATTATGTGGCTAATGTGATTGAGAATCGAATTAAGTCACCACTTTTTAAAGAAAATACTATCTATGATGTTCTTAATGCGCCAGATCAGTATGCACCTGTTACGTATGAGACTGTTAATAGAAACATATTTAGTTGGGTAAAGAAAGAAATGGAAGATTACTTAAGAGGTCGAATTGATACTGGAATGCCAGACAATGTAGTCTATCAGGCTTTATTCAAACAAGGAAGTGGCGTATGGAAGGAAATGAAGAGTGGACATTATTTCTGCTATGCCTAATTATCCCTTAAAAGGCAAAATCATAATTGATTTCGTTAAAAAACAAAAAAACTTGAAGAGGGTTCCTATTCTAGGATACCCTCTTCAAGTTTTGAAAGAAAAAAATCAGATTTACACGGTTGGAACTTCTAGTGTAGAAGAACCAGATTTTTCAGAATTCCCTGTTTTAGCAGTTTGCTTTGCTGTTAGCTTTTTGGAGAAAAATGAAATCACTCCGATGCTGCCAAAAAGGCTAGCTTCGATTAGGCAACAGGCAATGACTGCAGAAAGAAAAGTCATCAAGCCAAAAGTAGTCCAGTAGTCACGCATATACTCATCAAGTGAGTTATAATTTCTGAAACTACTGGTAATTGTATAGTTTTCAGAAAGGAATACTGTAACTTCCGCATTAAAGTAGCCATCTTGAATGCCACAAGTGAGTTCAGTTTTTCCGTTTTCATAGGAAACCACGAATTTAGTTGTCTCTTTTTGAAGAGACAGAGCGTCGAGGCCGATTTCTGGAAGAACACTCGCCGAGATAGCATTCTCGATATGCGCATAGGTGTCATCAGAATACTTGTAAGCACCATCACCCATGTTTTTGATCCAATACTGGTACGAAACAACCAGACAAATGGAAAACAACAAAATGGCAAAGAGTGCATTCAGAAACATGGTTAGTTTAGGATAACCTTTTAAAGCGCATGGGATAGACCTTCTCCGTTTGGAGCTAGTGGATGACTGTTTTTTCTCTTTCATTTGATACTTCCTCCTCTAAATATAGGTGAGATTTGCCAACTCAGAAAATTGAGTAGGCAATGATATTGTGACTTTTGCCACAAATACTTATTTATTATACCATAAAATGACAAAAAATACAATAGTTATGTAAACAATATACATAAAATAAAAATATATGAAAATGCCAAAATGTTATATGAAAACAATAAAGAAAAGCTTGTAATTCACAACAAGCCTTTTTACATAGCTAATATTTTATATTATTTATGGATATGATAGAATTTTGTCGAAAAACATCAAAAGAAAAGGAGAAAAAAATGAGTGAATTACAAGAGAGAAGATACAAAGAGACAACACCAGATAAAACTGTTAAAAGAATTAAGGAAATTTTAAAAAAACACAATGTAGAAGTAGAAGAAAATTGGGGAAAAAAAAGTAGTGTAGGCACACATTCTTTAAGAGTTTGTATTAAAGGGACAAACATTGGGCAAAATGGAAAAGGTATGACAAAAGACTATGCATTAGCTAGTGGATATGCAGAATTTTTGGAAAGATACCAAAATGGAATGTTTGTATTTAGAACAGAGAAAGAAACAATAGACTTTCCGTTTACTTATTCAGCTGATGAAAAAAAGTTAACAATTGAAGAAATAGAAAAACAAGAAGATAGTTTTATAAACAATACTTATGAAGATAATAAGGAAATCTGTAGTAGTAAATTAGAATTTTTGAAAGAAGTATTTAAAAATAAAGAAAAAGTAACTTGTTTACCATATTATAGTGTAAAAGAAAACAAGGTAATATATATTCCACATATTCTATCTTGCCATTTATGTGGTACTAATGGAATGTGTGCAGGAAATAGTGCAGAAGAAGCTTTAATAGAAGGAATTTCAGAAATTTTAGAAAGATATGTTTCTATGCAAATTCTATATCAAAAAATAGCACTTCCTGAAATACCAGAAAATTACCTTAGTAATTTTCCAAAAGTACAAGATATGCTACACAAATTAAAAGAAAATCCAGATTATGTATGCAAATTAGTAGATTGCTCTTTTGGAGGAAAATATCCAGTAGCAGGTTTAATTATTTTGCAAAAAAATACAGGAAGATTTGGTTTTAAATTAGGTGCACATCCAGATTATGGAATTGCAATGGAGAGATGCTTTACAGAAGCAGCACAGGGAATGGACATTTATAATTATGCACAAAGTTGCTTATTTGATTTTAAAAATGATGATATTGATAGTGAAGAAAATATTAGGGAATTTGTTCATGTAAATGTAGCAACTGTTCCATATCAAGTGTTTGCGTCAGAAAAAACATATGAATTTGTACCAAGAGAACAGGTATCTATGCTAAATAATAATAAGATATTAAACCAAATGATAGAGGAACTTTTAGCAGATGGACAAGATATTTTAATCAGAGATGTGTCTTCATTAGGCTTTCCAAGTTATCGCATTATCATACCAGGAATGACAGAGATGAGCCATGCTAAAATGGCAGGAAGATTTGACTCTTATGAAAAATTAGAGTATTATTTGAAAGATTTAAACAGAATTCATTTGGATAATTTAGATGAGGTAATAGAAAATCTAGAAATACAAATTAATGAAATTGGTTTTCACTCATTAGATATGTTTATGGGAATAAAAGATATAGCAATGCTTCCTTGTGAAGATATTGGAAATGGAGCAAAATATTTCTTAGCAATTTGTTATATCATGAATGAGGAATATGAAAAAGCGGAGAAAGCTTTAGAAGATATTATCTTTGTTTCACAAAGTATTGCCCCAGAAAATGCAACTACAATACTACTAAAAGCAGTTTATTATTATGCAGGAGCAATGAACAAAATACAAGATCATGAAAAAGTAATGTATTATATGAATCTATTATTTGATGAAGAAATTAGTAATTTATTGGATGAAAGCTTTAAAAATAAAGAGAAAATATTGATAAACCATTATCGTATTGAACAAGAGGATTATGTAGAAAATGATGACAACTATTTCTTACCATTTATGCATACTTTAAGAAAAGCACAAAAGGAAAATGTGATTACTCAAAATCAGTTAAGCGACTTATTTTATCCAAAGGTGACAAAAATATTAACGAAAGCTATATAAAATTTTAGGAAAATATAGTTTATTTTGTTGAAATAAGATTTGACAAGATAGACTATATTTTTGTTGTAAATTCATTGACAAAAAGAGGAAAAAGAGATATTAATATAGGTAAGTTTATTAGTAGAAGGGAAGAGATACAATGTGTGGATTTGTAGGATATATTAATAAAAAGAACAAGGACAAGCAAGTAATCCAAGATATGAGTAATAAAATAGTACACCGTGGACCAGATAGTGAAGGGATATATACAGATGATACAATTCATATGGCCTTTAGAAGATTAAGTATTATTGATTTAGCAGGTGGAAGCCAACCTATTTACAATGAAGATAGAAGTATGGCTATTTTATTTAATGGGGAAATCTATAATTTTCAAGAAATACGTGAGGACTTAGAAGAAAAAGGACATATTTTTACAACGAAAACAGATACAGAAGTTATTCTTCATGGATATGAGGAATATCAAGAGAAAATTTTAGATAAATTAAGAGGTATGTATGCATTTGTTATCTATAATATTCGTGAAAAAGAGCTATTTGCAGCACGTGATATATTTGGAATTAAACCATTCTACTATGCCAATATGAATGATACATTCTTTTTTGGATCTGAAATAAAAGCATTTTTGCCACATCCAGACTTTAAAAAACAACTAAATGAGCAAGCATTAAAAACATACTTAACCTTCCAATATAATCCTATGGAAGAAACTTTCTTCAAAAATGTATATAAATTAAAACCAGGATATTATTTAAAATATCAAAATGGAAATTTAACAACTAGACCATATTTCAATTTAGAGTTTAAACCAGCAGAAGAAAAAATAAAGGAAGAAGATTTAGTAAAACAAATTGAAGAAGAAATAACAAAGAGTGTAGAAGCCCACAAAATTAGTGATGTTAAAGTAGGTTCTTTCTTAAGTTCAGGAATAGATTCTTCTTATATTGTATCTATATTAAAACCAAATGAAACTTTCACAGTAGGATTTGAGCAAAATGGATTTAATGAAATAGAGCCAGCTAAACAATTAAGCCAAATGCTTAATATCAAAAATGAAGATAAGGTTATTTCAGCAGAAGAGTTTTTTGAAGCATTACCAAAAGTACAATATCATTCAGACGAGCCACATGCTAACTTATCAGCAGTGCCACTCTATTTCTTAAGTGAACTAACAAGAAAAGATGTGACAGTTGTTTTATCAGGAGAAGGAGCAGATGAGTTATTTGGAGGGTACCAAACCTATCCAGAAAGTAAAGTAATTACTGCGTATCGTCATCTACCAAAATGTATTCGTCGTTTCAACGGAAAAATAGTACAAAAGTTACCAGATATTAAAGGAAAGCAATTCTTTATTAGAGGGGCAGAAAATGTAGAGGAATCCTATATTGGACAAGCTAAAGTATATACAGACGAAGAAGCAAATGACATTGTAACTGAAAAATATAAAACAGATATTAAAGCAAAAGATATTACAAGACCATATTTTGAAAAAGTGAAAAAATTAGATGATGTTACTAAAAAGCAATATGTAGATATGTTTTTATGGTTACCAAACGATATTTTGCTAAAAGCAGACAAAATGACAATGGCACATTCGATCGAACTTAGGGTTCCTTATTTAGATAAAGAAATACTAAAATTAGCTTTGACATTACCAAAAGAGTATAAAATAAAAAATAATATAAGTAAATATGCTTTAAGAAAGGCAGCTAGCAAAAAAATACCACAAGAATGGTTTGATCGTCCTAAGCTAGGATTTTTAGTACCTTTTAAAGAATTTATTAAAGAGGAAAAATATTATAACTTAGTTAAAAAGGAATTTGAAGCAGACTATGCAAAGGAATTTTTTGACACAAAGAAACTAATAGAAATGTTAGATGCCCATTATCAAGGAAAAGAACAAACTCACCGTAAAATATATACAGCATATAGTTTCTTACTATGGTATAAGGAATATTTTATTAATGCTTAATTTCATATTGTTTTAATCTGTTATAGAACAACATACCTACTGTAGTATATCTTAGAGAAAAAAGTCTTTTTCTCCAATCTATTTTACAGTAGGTAATTTTTGTTCTATTCGGGTCGCAAGCTCCACTCGTCACTTCTTAAAACAATATGAAATTAAGTATTTAAAAAATACTATAAAAATTATCAAAAGTATAACCTAGAGATTTAATATATTGAATAGACTCTTTTAAAGCTGTTGATGAGTCGCTTACAAATTTTGTATCATGCATCAAAATAACTAAGGTATCTTTTCCCTTCATTGTTTTCTTTAAATTATTGAGTAGCTGCTCCTTAGAATACTTTTTCATAGAATCATTATTTAAACAGTTCCAGTCAATGTAAGTATAATCCATTTGAGCAAGTAGTTTTACACAATCTTTCTTTTGAGATTTATGATGAGAAGACATATAGCCAGTTGGAAAACGAAAAATATGAGAAGAATAACCTTCAACACCAATAGCATTGCTAATCGCTAAATCTGTTTTTTTAATTTCATCTATAAAACTACTTTCACTTTTATACAATATTTTATTATCATGATCATAACTATGGTTAGCAATAAAATGACCTTCTTCATAAGTTCTTCTTGTAATTTCTGGATAGCTATCAACATATTTTCCAATAACAAAAAAGCTAGCTTTTACATTTTCTTCTTTTAAAATATCTAAAACCTTAGGTGTAACATTAGGACTAGGACCATCATCAAAGGTTAAATAAGCTACTTTTTCTTTTGCTTTAGGTAAGTTGGTAATTTTATTTGCAGTATCTTCTGAAAGAATAGAATATGGATTAGCACTAACTATTAAAGAAGCTTGTGAAGAAAAAAGAGAAAAAGAACCAATTAATAAGAATATGATAATCACGAAAAATAAAATGTGTTTTTTAGTAATCAAAAATATTTTCATAAAAGTCACCTACTATTGTTAGTTTATGAAAAAATGAGTAAAATTATGCTATGTCAGGTTGGGGACACTCCTTAAATGAAAATACTATGTTTTAAGAGAGGAGAAAATTAAAACAATAAGTACAAAAACAAAAAGATATGATATAATCTAGCAGGAGGAAAAAGCAATGCCGAAGATATTAATTGTAGAAGATGATGAAAAATTAAGAAATGAACTAGAAACATTTTTAAATCGAAATGGATTTATCGCACAAAGTTTAACTAAATTTCAAAATACAATAGAAGATATTTTAAATAGTCAAGCAGATTTAATCTTATTAGACATCAATTTACCTTTTACAGATGGAGAATATATCTGCAAAGAAATTAGAAAAAAATCCAATGTCCCTATTATCATGGTAACTAGTAGAAATAATGAAATAGATGAACTAATGAGTTTAAACTATGGAGCAGACCAATATGTAACAAAGCCATATAACATACAAATATTACTAGCCAAAATATCAGGACTTTTAAAAAGAAATCAAGGGGCAAATATAGAAACAGAAAAAATAGATTGTAAAGAGTTTTTCTTAAATACTGCTAGTAGAATGTTAGAAAGAGAAGAAATTAAAATCGAATTAACCAAAAATGAATATAATATTATGTATTTTTTAGTAAAGCATAGAGGACAAGTTGTTTCAAGAGATGAGATAATGGATTATTTATGGGAAAGTGAAGAGTTTATTGATGACAATACCTTAAGTGTCAATATCAAAAGAATTAGAATAAAGTTAGAAGAATTAGGAACAAAAGATTTAATCGAAACAAGGAGAGGACAAGGGTATTTATTAAAATGAATTTTCGAAAGTTTTTAAAAGAAAAAATAGGGCTAATATCACTTAGCATATTTGCCATTATTAGTACCCAAATCTTATTATTGACCTCTAAAATGGCACTTTGGATAAGGGTATATATTGGAGTAATTCCAATTGTTTGTGTAGGAATAGCACTATGGATAGAGTATTGCCACAAGAAGCATTTTTATTGTCATATTCAGCAGCACTTGCAAGAACTAGATAACAAATATCTTTTATCAGAAGTAATGGAAAAACCAGACTATATAGAAGCTGAATTGTTAAAAGAAATTTTACAAGAAACAGGAAGATCTATGCTAGAGAATGTAAATACCTATAAACATTTACAAGAAGATTATAAAGAATATATTGAACTATGGATACATGAAATTAAAACACCAATAGCAGCCAGTAAAATGATTATAGAGAATAATAAATCAGAGGTAACTAGAAGCATTGAAGAAGAACTAGGAAAGATTGAAAACTATACAGAACAAGCTTTATTTTATGCAAGAAGTAATAGTGTAGAAAAAGACTATATTATAACAAAAGCCAATTTAAAGGAAATTGTAAATAATGCTATTTTAAAGAATAAAAATAGTTTGTTATCTAATCGAGTAAGTATTGAAATTCACAATATAGAAGAAGTTGTTTATACAGATAGTAAGTGGACAGTATTCATGATAAGTCAGATACTACAAAATAGTATTCAATATGCAAAAGAAGAAAAGGGGAAAATAGAGATATATGCAAAGCAAAAGAATGAGAAGATAGTGTTATACATTAAAGACAATGGAATAGGTATTCCAAAAGGGGAAATTACAAGGACTTTTGAAAAAGGCTTTACAGGAAGTAATGGAAGAATGATTGGTAAAAAATCAACAGGCTTAGGACTATATTTATGTAAAAAACTATGTGATAAATTAGGACTAAAGATAGAATTAGATTCTGAAAAGGATGTAGGAACAGAAGTAAGAATTGTATTTCCAAAGAATAGTTATACCAATTTTAGTTAAAATGAGGAGAAAAGATTTGAGAAGAAGGAATAAAAGAAAACAATCCAATAAACTTATCTTAGTTTTATTACTATTAATTATAATCTTATCAGTTATATTGATAATAAAGCAGAAAGATAAAAAAGAAACTGTGGATACTTCAAAACAACCACAACAAAATAAAGTAGAAGTAAACGAGACAAATGAGCCAAGTGTATCACAGGAAAAAACGACAAGTATGTCACTAATTATGGTAGGAGACAACTTAATCCATGAGAGTGTATATTTAGATGCTAAAAGACATGCAAATGGTAATGGATATGACTTTAGACCAATGATTACTCGTATCAAAGAAAAAGTACAAAATTATGATTTGGCTTACTATAATCAAGAAACCATACTTGGTGGAACTGAACTAAATTTATCAGGATATCCTACCTTTAATTCTCCTTATGAGGCGGGAGATTATATGATAGACGCAGGATTTAATTTAGTAAGCACAGCAACTAACCATGCTTTAGATAAAGGAGAAAAAGGAATACTGAATTCTAGAAAGTATTGGGACAAACAAAAAGATGTGTTAGTGGTAGGTACATATAGTTCAAAAGAGCAAAGAGATGAAATACAAATTAAGGAGAAAAATGGAATTACCTATACTATGCTAAATTATACCTATGGTACAAATGGTTCAAAAATACCAACAGGAAAAGAGTATTTAATTAATGTATGGTCAACAGATTTATCAATTAATGATCCTAAAAAAGATACCAAATATCAAGCATATAAAGAAAAGGTGAAACAAGATATTGCAAAAGTGAGAGATAAAGTAGATGTCTTAATTGTAGCAATGCATTGTGGAGTGGAATATAAACCAACTGCTAGTAGTTATCAGAAAGATGAAGCGGAATTCTTAGCAAATGAAGGAGTAGATATTGTTATAGGAACACACCCTCATGTAATTGAACCAGTAGAGTGGGTAGATGATACACTTGTATTTTATTCTTTAGGAAATTTTATTTCTTCACAATATCGAGATAGCAATTATAATAAATTAGTAGGTCTTATGAGTTCTTTAAATATTACTAAAACGACCAACGAAGAAGAAAGCACGATAAAAATAGATAAGATAGAAAATGAATTGATTTATACTTCGTATAAAAATGAACAAGATAGAAGAAATATTCAAGTAATACCATTTAGTCACCCAGATATTGAAAAACATCTACCAAAATACAAAAGTGTATATGAAACGTACAAAAAAGTAGTGCAAAGTTATGACAAAAGTATGCATGTAGTGCCAGTTTATGAAATAGGAAAATAGTAAGTCCATGGAGAAAAAAGTAATAAAATGAAGATGAATGTTGCAAAAAAGGAGGTAGAGAGAAATGAAAACAATTATAATAATCATAACATTAGCTATTTTTTTGATGTTGGCAATCAGAAGAAAATATATAGGAATAATAGCTTCTCTATTTGTTTGTTTCATATTAGATTGGATTATTGTAAATGAACTTTCTGCTACTCCTTTCATAGAAACAATAGCAATTTCAGCTAGAGACCCAATAATTGCAGTATTAATTTATGTTATTATAAAGTTAATATGTATGAGCATATTTTATGCTACACTAAAAAAATACAACCATATTATTTCGTTAATTTTTTATTTAGTGATTAATTTAATCATCGACATATTTTATATGTCAATATCAGGATATATCCTATTAGATTTATTATTTAATTGTATGATAGGAAGTGTTATGATAACCGCTTATAAAGAAAATCTTGAAATGGAACAAATAAAAGGGTTTATAATAATAGGAATGATTATTGATACTATCTGTACATTCTGTATAGCAGTTTTGTGGAAAGCAATAGGGTGGGCTATTTTACTTTTAGGCTATATATTTAAACCAATTATCATATGTATAGTTCCAGCGATAATAGGGTTAATATTATGTGCTATAATAATACATTTAACAAGGAAGAAGTTAGAAAAGAAAAATAGGACATTTAAAATATTAATATATGTAATGATTTTAATCTTTTGTGAATGTTTATCTATGACTGTAGGCGCTCTATTTATCGTACATGAAAGCCATAAACCTGATAAAATCTATGTAGAAATGAAGGAAATTAATGAAAATCAAAGTCTGATAGGATTATCAAAAGAACAAGTTGTTGAATTATTAGGAAAACCAAGAAATGAATATAGTAGTGGAAAAGATAAAAAAGTATATTGCTATAATGCAGGGAAAATAAGTGATAGAATTTTTTCAAAAGAAAGCAAGTTTTATGATCTTAGAATAGTTTTGAATGAAAATGATAAGGTAGAATCTACCTATATGCAACAAAATACATAGAAAATTTATAATTTGAAAATGAGGTGTAATATGAAAGAGTTAATAGACTTTGGCGTGTTAATAATAATATACTGTTTAAAATTTTATAAAAAATGGAAGTCTGAGGGAAAGGATATATTATTGATAAATACGATAATGTATATATATTTATCTTTTGTTTTATATTTTACTTTAATGCCTATCATAAGTTCTTTACCATTTATATTTAATCATTCATATACACCTATGAATTTAGTACCATTTATTGATGTTACTTTTGGTAGAGGAGATTTTGTTAGACAAGTAGGATTGAATGTTATAATGACAATTCCCTTTGGAGTTTTATTACCTTTAGTAAAAAAAGAAAATGCTAAATTATTAAAAGTTATTTTTTATACTTTTCTATTAAGTTTAAGCATAGAAATACTACAACCTTTAATAGATGGTTTTAGGTCATCAGATATAACAGATATAATAACTAATGTAATTGGTGGAATAATTGGATATATAATATATTTAATATTTAAACCATTAATAGTTAAAATATTAAATTATATAAAAAATAGATAGTGATAAATTATAATGGAGGAGATTTGTATATGAGTGATACTGTTAAGACAAAACAACCATTAAAGATTGTAGCAGAAGCAGTTGATTGGAAAGGACATGCACCAGAAGTTTTGCAAAACATGAAAGATAATTTAAGAAAATTAGATGAAATGGGAATTAAAGCAATTGAATAAATACAAAAGGGTATAAAATTGCTATCAAAAAATTAGTAACGAGGGAACATTAAATGTTTCCTTTTTATTTTAATCTTACAAAAATGTAAGATTAATGTCACATTAATCAATAGAAAAAGTTTATGAAATGCTTTATAATACAATTAACATTAAAAATTGAAAGGAAAAAAAACAATGAACAATGTATTAGAAGTCAAAAATATTGAAAAATACTATGGAAATAAATCAAACTTAACAAAAGCTATTGATAATGTCAGCTTTCAAGTAGAACAAGGAGAATTTGTAGGAATTATGGGAGCTAGTGGTTCAGGAAAAACTACACTTTTAAATTGTATTTCTACCATAGATAGAGTAACTTGCCGGACAAATTCTAATTAATGGTCAAGACATTACTAGACTAAAGGGAAATAACTTAAACAAATTTAGAAGAGAAGAATTAGGCTTTATCTTTCAAGACTTCAATTTGTTAGATACCTTAACTTGTTTTGAAAATATTGCATTAGCACTTACTATCCAAAAAGTAAAACCAAGAGAAATACAAAATAGAGTAAAAAATGTAGCAGAAAAATTAGGAATTACAGAAATTCTAAAAAAATATCCTTATCAAATATCAGGAGGACAAAAGCAAAGAGTAGCTTCAGCAAGGGCAATTGTGACTGACCCAAAACTTATTCTAGCAGATGAACCAACAGGGGCTTTAGATAGTAAGGCAGCAAGGCAATTATTAGAAAGTTTTGAAAGCTTAAATCAAAAAATGAATGCCACTATTTTAATGGTTACACATGATGCTTTTACAGCTAGTTATGCAGATAGAATTATTTTCATCAAAGATGGAAAAATCTTTAATGAATTAATTAAAGGGAACAGTAGTAGAAAACAATTCTTTGAGAAAATCATAGAAGTCCAAACACTTCTTGGAGGTGATTTGAACGATGTTATTTAAATTATCTTTCCGAAATATGAAAAAAAGCTTCAAAGATTATGCTATCTACTTTTTGACATTGGTATTAGGTGTTGCCATATTCTATATGTTTAACTCCTTAGATAGTCAACAAGCAATGCTACAAGTATCAGAATCTCAAAAGCAAATTATTACCTTAATGATTGGAATGCTTGGAATAGTATCTGTTTTTGTAGCTGTAGTATTAGGCTTACTAATTGTATATGCGAATAACTTTTTGATTAATCGTAGAAAAAAAGAATTTGGTATTTATATGACACTAGGAATGGGAAAAAGGCAAATTTCTAAAATTATTTTATTAGAAACCATTTTAATAGGAATTTTGTCATTAGTAGCAGGTATTGTGATTGGTGTATTTGCTTCACAATTTATGTCCATTTTAGTAGGAAAAATGTTTGAAGCAGATATGAGCAATTTCCAATTTGTGTTTTCACAAGATGCTTGTGTAAAAACTTGTATTTGCTTTGCAGTAGTATATATTGCTGTTATGATATTTAATACTTTTACCATTTCAAGATATAGGCTAATTAATTTATTAACTGCTATCAAGAAAAATGAAGAAGTCAAAATCAAAAATCCTGTAATTTCTATTCTCATATTTATGATTGCAGTAGTAGTACTTGGATATGCTTACTGGCTTGTAACAGGTGGAATTGATAAACTTAATTCTATGGATAAACTAATATGGCCAATCTTAATGGGAATAGGAAGTACCATTGCTATCTTCTGGTCATTATCAGGATTTGTTTTAAAATTAGTTCAAGCCAAAAAGAGTACTTATTTAAAAGGTACGAATATGTTTGTACTAAGACAGTTAAATAACAAAATTAACACAACAGTAATTAGTATGAGTGTTATTTGTTTAATGCTATTTATGACGATTAGTGTTTTGTCTGCTAGTTTATCTTTAAATGATAATGTTCAAAAAGAAATGGTAAAGTTAACGCCAATAGATTTGAATTTACAGAAAAAAGCTAATTTGCCAGAAAGTGGAAAGACGATAACAGGCAAAACAGAAAAGTATAGTCAAGCTAGAAGAGAAGATTCTAAAATAAATATAGAAGAGAGTTTGAAAAACAACGGATTTGATATGAAGTTATTAAAAGATGTAGTAAATATTCCTATTTATGAAATAGGAGATATGAGGTGGAAGAACTTTTTTGGAAATATGTTTCAAGAGATAAAGCAAGAATTTTCAATGCTAAGTTATGAAACCAAAGAAGAGATTATTAAGATATCAGATTACAATAAAATTGCAAAACTATATGGTATTAGTCAATTTGAATTAGCAGATAACGAATATATGGTTCTTTGCAACTATAACAATATGGCTACCATTAGAAATAGAGTATTACAAAAAGGAAATACTTTAACAATAGCAGGAAAGCAATATATTCCTAAATATGAGGAATGTCAAGATGGATTTATTGAGATGTCAGCTAGTGGTATTAATACAGGAATTTTGTTAGTACCAGATAGTTGTGATTTGCAACAAGAACAAATTGGAAAACATTTTATGATAGCAAATTATAATGCAGATACTGAAAATGAGAAAAAAGAAATTGAGAAAATATTTGCAGATAAAAATTCACAGTTGTTAAAAAACTTTGAAAAGAATGATATTGAAATAGATGGAATTACTAGAATAGCTATTATAGAGGCAAGCAAGGGACTTGCTACTAGTATTGTATTTATAGCAATTTACTTAGGAATTGTATTCTTAATTGCAAGTTCTGCTATTTTAGCGTTGAAACAATTAACAGAAAGTTCTGATAATAAACAAAGATATTTGATTTTGAGAAAAATTGGTTGTGATGAAAAAATGATCAACAAAGCTTTATTTAGACAAATTGCAATTGTATTTATGCTACCATTATTCTTAGCAATTATCCACTCTATATTTGGCATAAAATTTGCATTAACTGCAATGACAACTATGGCAAGTGCAGAAGAATTGTTACCATCTATTATAGCAACAGTATGCATTATGGGAGCAGTTTATGGACTATATTTCCTAGCAACATATTTAGGAAGTAAAAATATTATTAAAGAAGAAGTATAAAGAGGAGAAATAAATGGAAGATGTCAAGGATAAATTATGTTTAGCTACCTTAATTATCATTTTTATTACACTTTGTGGTTTAGCATATTACTTTTTAGTGTATCAAACTAAAGAATACTATGTTCAAATAGATAACACAAAAGTGGAGCTTTTAACAACAACAGATAATATGAAATATCTCTATACTTTAACAGGTTTTAATGAAGTAGGAAAAGAAAAAGAGATTGAATTTAAAACAACAAGAGAGTTAAGAGAAGGTGCATATTTGAAATTAGATGTAATGGCTTTTCGTGGAGTAGTGAGTTGGAATGAAGTGCAAAAAGAAGAGTTACCAGATAGGGTGAAAGAAGTGTATCAATAAGAGTGAAAAGGAGTTGATTAGTGAGCTAATTGGCTTCTTTTTTGAAATCATTGATAATTATTTTCCTTTATGATATGATAACAACAAATGTAGGAGGAGAAAGAAATATGCATGTAATTGTAGGTGGAGTTCTTGAAAAAGAAGGAAAGGTTTTATTAGTACAAGAAGCAAAAAAGAAATGCTATAAAAAATGGAATATACCAGCAGGACATTTAGATTGTAATGAAACACTTATACAAGGAGCAATTAGAGAAATTAAAGAAGAAACAGGATATGATGTGGAATTAACAGGTGTTTTAAATATTGCTAATAGAGTAATAGAAGATGATATTTTAGTAATAATTATATTTGCTACTAAGATTTTAAGAGAAACATCTGACTATATGACAGATGAAATATTAGATAGAAAATGGTATGAATATGATGATATTCTTAATCATATGGATGAGGAATTGAGAGATTTAAATTTCATTAAACAATCAGTTGCAAATTTGAAAAATAACAAAATAGCTTCAATAGATATAGTTAATGAGTTATAGGAGAATAGAAAAATATAGGCAAGGAGAACGAATATGAAAATAGGAATAGATATAGATGATGTTATTACAGATACTTCCAAATCCATACAAAATTATATAGAACAATATGATGAAAATGGAGAAATTTCAAATTATATGGAAGATGTGATGAGAGGAGATATGACCAATCCTACTATCAAGAGATTTTTTGCAGATAATTGTGTTGCGATTTTCAGTAATGCTCAAATGAAAGAAAATGCTAATACTATTATGCAAAAATTATTAGAGGAAGGAAATGAGATTTATATTATTACTTCAAGAGGTGAAATAAAATTTAAGGGAAGTGAAGAAGTAACTTTAAACTATTTTGAAAGACATCATATTCCATATACTAAAATATTATGGAACTCTTTTGAAAAAGCACAAATATGTGTAGACAATCAAATTGACCTAATGGTAGATGATTCAGCAAAGTTTTGCCAGGAAATTAGCGAGAAGAATATAGGGAGTATTCTATTTACATCAAGTGTTAATCAAAATATACCAGTAACAGTTCCAAGAGTAAATAGTTGGCTAGAACTAAAAGAGAAAGTAAAGTCTTATTGTTAAAAGGGGAAAAAGATGGAAGATGATTTAGAAGAACAAATTGTAAAGGGTGTGGAAGAATTTCAAAAAGTAAAAACAGTAGAACAAGTTTGGGAGATAGAGGACCAAAACAATTTTGTTGCTCATATGAGCCTTTATATAGATGAAAAATGTGAATATGGAGATAAGATAGGAAAATTAAACAAGAAAGAAAAAGTGATTTTTATAACGAAGAATTTAGAAGATGAAGTATATAATGGAGGATTTTTGCAATTTTTCTATAATTCTAGTGGTATGTTTTCTAATCAACTAGTAAAAGCATTTCAAGAAATTGGAGCAACATACACAGCTGACATTTGTCAAAAAGCAGTAAAAGCTTTGAAAAGAAGATTACCTAAAAATGAAGAGCGAAGAGAAAAATTATTAGACAAAATTGTAGATAAAGATATAGAAAATATATTGTCAGAATGTGATGATATGTTTTATGAAGAAAAAGAAGATTTGGTACAATTAAATTATGAATATATTATGAAAAATAAATCATATTTTATGAAATAAATTGGATGCCTATAATGCAAAAACATTATAGGTATATTTTTTTGCCCAAAATCCATACTAACTACAAAGGAAAAGGAGCATTTTGAAGATGAAAAAAATATTAAAATATATTTTCATAAGTTTATTATTTTTATTCTTAGCCATTGGAATAGGATTTGTATTTAATTGGAAAGCAGAAGCATCTACCAAATTAAATGGTATTGAAAATTTTCCAAGTAGTTATCAACCTTATTTAAGAGAAATTGCGAAAAAACATTCCAATTGGAAATTTGTAGCCTTATATACTAATTTCGATTGGAAGTATGTCATAGACCAAGAAAACAAATATGGAAAAAATCTAGTGCCTAAAAATTATTCAAATAGTTGGAAAAATACTACACCAGGACAATTTGATGTGGAAATTGATAGTGGTTGGGTAGATAGTTCTAGACAAGCAGTAGAATACTGTATGGATCCAAGAAATTTTTTAAATGAAGCACGTTTATTTCAATTTGAAACTTTATCTTATGATACTAACAGTAGTTTAGATGGAATTGAAAAGATTTTATATGGAACAGAGTTCTATAACCAAAAAGTTTCTTATCTCACTAGTAGTGGAAGTACAGTGAATATGACAGAAAAATATTCAGACCTTATTTTAAAAGGAGCAAAAACTTCTAAAGTGAGTCCCTATCATTTAGCTTCTCGTATTAAACAAGAAGTAGGTCCCTTTTTATCTCATAGTTCTATTAGCGGAAAGGTAGATGGCTTTAAGGGGTTATATAATTTCTATAACATAGGAGCAACAAGTTCAGCAGAACCGATGGGAGCAATTAAAAATGGACTTCAGTATGCTAAAGACGGAAAAGGAGCAAGTCAAAGTACAAAAGATAAATATTTAATTCCATGGAATACTAAAGAAAGAGCTATTACAGGTGGAGCCATTTTCATAGGTTCTAGCTATATTAATGTGGGACAAAATACAATTTATTTACAAAAATTTGATGTAAATGACGATAGACCAGGAACTTTATTTACCCATCAATATATGACAAATGTATTAGCACCTTCTAGTGAAGCTAAATCTATTTATAGTGGATATCAAAAAAGTGGATTATTAAATAATGCAATGACCTTCATTATTCCTGTGTATAACAATATGCCAGATATTCCTACACAAAGTCCGAATATTAACACAAAGGACTTTACAACAGATAACACAAAAGTATATTGTAATACGGCAGATGTAAATGTGAGAACAGGTCCTTCTACGTCTTATGAAATTATTACAACAATTGCAAAAAATACGAAAATGACTAGAATACGAAAAGGAAAGCAGTCAGGAGAAAGATGGGATCAAGTGATTTTAGAAAATGGAATTGTAGGATATATTTATCAAACTTATGTAACAGAACTTCCAAGTGTTCAAATACAAAAAATAGAGGTTGGTATAGATAATACGACTTTGAAAAAAGGAGAAAAGAAACAATTAAAAGTAACCATTAGCCCACCAGAAGCAAGTACTCATAAAGTAGTGTATAGTTCTAGTAATAACCGAGTTGCAACTGTAGATGATAAAGGAGTTGTTCAAGCACTTCGTAGTGGAACAGCTACCATTACAGTAAGAGCACAAGAAAATACAGTACAAGGACAAATAACGATACAAGTATATAGTCCAGTAACAGGAATTCATTTAGACCAAAAACAAATTTATATGGAGGTAGGAGATACCTTCCCAATAAATGCGAATATTGAACCAAGTGATAGTGATGATAAAACAGTGGTATTTACAAGTGAAAATAGTCAAGTTGCAACAATTCAACAAGATGGCATAATTACTGCTATTCAAGAGGGTACAACCAAAATATTAGCAAGTAGCAAAGAAAATTCTAATATAAAGGCGGAATGTGAAGTAAATGTAGTAAGAAAAATGGCAGAAGATGAAATTCATTTTGATAGTTCATTAACAGTGAATAGTTTAGAGATTAGCGGAATAGACTATACCAGCAATACAGTAAAAGATATTAAGGATAAGATTACAACAGATTTAGAAATTGAAATAGTAAATTACAATAACCAAGTTTTGAAAGATACTGATATTGTAGGAACTGGTTGTAAAATACGAGTAAAAGAGAATGACAAAGTAATTAGACAATATCAAATCGTGGTATATGGTGATGCAAATGGAGATGGAGCAATTAATAGTGTGGATTTATTAGTATTACAACGTCATATTTTAGAGATTAAAACATTAGAACCAATTTTTAGAAAAGCAACGAATATTAATAAAAATGGAGCTAACCCAAGTTCTGTAGATTTATTATTAATTCAAAGACATATTTTGGAGTTACAAAAAATTGTTCAATAAAATTGTTTTTATATTATATTGTTTAGTAATGATAAGTAGAATAATGCTTGTCTTTACGGTCGCTTTCTTCTTAATAAAAATATAAACTTATAGAAGAAAGCAACAGGCGCTCGCAAGCTCGCCTTGCGCAGACTACGCTTTAATTCTACTTATCATTACTAAAAAAGGAGAAAATATTGAAAAGGAAAATAATTAGTTTGTTAATAAGTATATTGATAATAATTGTAATGGGAACAATGAGTTATGCAGCTGAAACAGGAACAGTTTATTTAGAAAGTAATCAAAATGTGGTAGAAAAAGGAGAAGAAGTAGAAATTACAGTTAATTTAAAAGATGTAACAACAGCTGCCTGTAATTTCTTCCTCTATTTTGATGAGGATAAATGGGACTATCTTTCTAAAATGGACAATACTAATGTAGAGAAAAATCGTATTCTTTTTGTATGGTATGACACAAATGGCGGAAGAAGTGCAAAACAAGGTGAACTTGTAAAATTTAGGTTTAAAGCAAAAGAAAATGGGTTATCTACTTTTAGCATAGAGGGAGATTTCTATAATTCAGTTGGTCAAAAGTTAAAAGTGGATTTTCAAGAAAAACAGGTTCAAATAGGAAAAGAGGAAACTATTTTTCAACAGCAAGAAGAGGAAGAAAAAGGAGATAATGAACAAAAAGGAAATGCAAATTTAGAAGTTCTAAGATTAGATAGAGAAGGGATGACACCTGCTTTTGACAAGAATATTACAGAGTATTATTTAACAGTAACCAATGAAGTAAAAGAAATAGAAGTGCTAGCTGTTACTAGTAATCCTGAGGCGAGTGTTGAAATTACAGGGAATACAAAATTAAAAGAAGGTTTAAATACCATAAAAATTCAAGTAACATCAGAGGACAAAAAGGAGAAAAAAATTTATACGATACAAGTAACAAGAACGGCTAATCTAGCATTAGCAAACACTAACTTAGAAATATTAGCAATTGAGAATGTTTTATTAAGTCCTCCATTTGAACCGAATGAGACCAATTATGCAGCAGAAGTCGCAAAGGGAATTAATGATTTAAATGTATTTGCTGTTCCTGAAAATGAGAAAGCGACTGTGCAAATTAGTGGAGATAAAAATTTAAAAGAAGGAAATAACACAGTAACAGTTGTGGTAACTGCTGCAAATGGTTTTAGTAAAAAGAAATATCAAATACAAGTGTATAAAAGAAATGAGGAAGAGCAAAAACAGTATGAAGAGGAACAAAAAGAGCAGATACAAAAAGTGGAGCAGGCATTTCAAATTGATGAGATGAAAGAAGAACGAAGTCAAAATCAAAAGGATACTGAAAAAGGAAAGATTAGTCCTATTATTGTAATTATATTAGGAAGTGTATTGATTGTATTAACAGTTGTTGTTTTTAAAAGAAAGAAAAAGTAATGATTGAATTATGGGAAACTTTGTGGTAGTATTAGAGCATAACAAGGAGAAATGAGATGGAAAAAGAATACAATACCTTAGAGTATTATAATAGTAATGCTAAATCATATTTTGAAAATACGATAAAAGGAGATTTCCAAGAAAACTATAACAGATTTTTAAGTAGAATTTCTAAAGGTGCTTTGATACTAGATTTTGGTTGTGGTTCAGGTAGAGATAGTAAATATTTTTTAGAAAATGGCTATAAAGTGGAAGCAATAGATGGTTCTAAAGAATTATGCAAATTAGCTAGTGAGTATATTGGGCAAGATGTGAAATGTATGAAGTTTGAGGAATTAAATGAGGAAAATATTTATGATGGTATTTGGGCTTGTTCTTCTATATTACATGTAACAAAGGAAGAACTACCAAAAATATTAGAAAAAATGATAAATGCCTTAAAGCCAAATGGAATTATTTATACTTGTTTTAAAAAGGGTGAAGGTTACGAAATAAAAGAGGGAAAATATTATAATTTTTTAACAAGAGAAGAATTAGAAAGTATATTAAAAAATATGGGAACAAAGACAAAAATAGTAGATTATTTTGAAACAGTAGGAAGTACGAAAAGGTCAAGTGGAGTAATATGGACAAATTATATTATTCAAAAAGTATTTGAATAAATAATGAGAGAGTACAAAGTTGATAAATTTTGTACTCTCAAACTTTATAGTGACCTTTACAAGATGTAATTTCTACATCACCATTTTCGTTAAAATTATAAATCAGTCTATTTTTATCATCTATTCTTTTACTATAACCTTTGCGACCTTTTAAAACTTCTACTTTTCCTAGTCTACTATCTATTCCATTTCGTCTTATATCTGCAAACAATGAATTTATTTTTTTAAGCGTTTTTTTATCTTCATTTTGCCAAGCTAAGTATTCAGCCCAAGCCTTCTCGGTAAAGATACTATTCATCTTCCATTGCCTCCAATTCTTCTAATGTTTTAACAACAACTTTTCCTTTATCTAGTTGTTTATAGCTTTCATCAAGTTTCATAATATATTCTAAATTTTCTTTTGCTCTTTGTAGTTCATTATAGGCTGCTAGGTCTATCCATACCATATTTTCTTTTCCATTACCATTACGACTTACAATAATAACATCATTATTTTCTACTACATCATCACAATATTTTTTGAAATTTTGTCTTGCTTCACTAACACTAATTGCTTGCATATATTCCACCTTCTTTCACAATATATTGTACGCTATTATATACTTAATATTGTACAATGACATTATATGTAAGTCAAGTTATTTTTATTCGTCAATTAACAAAGTAAGTGCAATTTTCAACTAAAATTGACATTGTCACAGTTGACAAGAAAAAATGAAAATGGTATATTTTAGTAGAAAGTATAAGAATTTTATATAGAAATGGAGAGGTAGATAAGGTCAAATTCAAATGAAGCAAAATTGGAGGTTTGAAATGAAAGCAAATTACCCACCATACAAAATTACTGATAAAATGCTAAATTTAGTAGCAAAAATAATGGAAAAAATAGGAGAGGCTAATTATTTTGAAAAATTAAATAGATATCCAGAGCTAAGAAGAAAAACAAGAATTAAATCAATTCATTCTTCTTTAGCTATTGAGAATAATCAATTATCATTATTTCAAGTTGAAGCTGTAATCAATGGAAAAAACGTAGTCGGAGAGCAAAGAGATATTCAAGAGGTTAAAAATGCTTATAAGGCTTATGAAAAAATTGACAGTGTTAATCCATATTCAATAGAAGACTTAAAAAAAATACAGGGAACTTTAACATTTGCTATTGAAGAAGATAGTGGGAGATTTAGAAATCATGGTGAGGGTGTTTATGATGGGGATGTATGCATATTTACATGTCCACCTCATACAATGGTTCCTGTTCTTATGGAGGATTTGTTTGAGTGGATGAATAAAGCAAGAGAAATAGTAAATTCTTTAATACTATCTTCTATTTTTCATTATGAATTTGTATTTATACACCCTTTTTCAGATGGAAATGGAAGAACAGCAAGAATTTGGCAAACAGCAATACTTGCTCATTGGAAAGATTTATTTAAGTACATTCCTATAGAAAGTATAATAAAAAAGCACCAAGAAGGTTATTACACTGCAATTCAGAACTGCAATAATGCAGGAAATTCAAATGAATTTATTGAGTTTATGCTTGAAATCATTGATGAAGCTATTGATGGGATGATTTTAGAAACTACACAAGAAACTACACAAAAAACTACACAAGAAAAAATACTTGATTTAATGAAACAAAATCCGAATATTACACAAGTTGAAATGGCTAAAGTTCTTGATATAACAAGAGATGGCATATCATATAATATAAAAACACTAAAAGAAAAAGGGATTATTGCAAGAGAAGGTGCTACTAAAAACGGAAGGTGGAAAATATTAAATTAGAAATTTTTAATAATGCTATAAGTTCAAAGGCAATGCACTTGTAAAAAAGATACAGGTGCATTTATTATACTCTTAAATTATTTTTATGATGAATATTGACAAAAAAACATAGTAAATATATAATAACAATCGTTACCTAACAGATGTTATTTTGAAAATGATATTAACACCCAAAATATAGAAAAAGAGGTGAGAATATGCCAAAAGCAATGAAATATAGTAAAGAAGAAGTGGTGCAAGTAGCTTATGAAATTGTAAAAGAAGAAGGGATAGAAGGAATAAATACTAGAAAGATAGCCAAGAAATTAAATGCTTCTGTACATCCGATTTTCAATCATTTTGAAAACATAGAAGAACTAAAAAAGGTTGTGCTTGAAAAGATAATAGAAACTTATAATGGCTACATGACAAGTGGAAAAGGGAAAGAAAAATACTATAAAGAAATGGGATTGTCCTATATTAAGTTTGCAAAAGACTTCCCACAATTCTTTAAAATAATGTTTATGAACCCAACCAAACTAGATGCCCAAAACTTTATCATGTCAAACTCAGCAGGAGATGAAGTCATTAAAGCAGGACAACAATTAACAGGATTACCATATGAGGAGCAAAAGAAGTTTCATGTTAAAGTATGGATATTTACACATGGTATAGCTTGCTTGGTTGCAACAAAAACGATACAACTTTCTAACAAAGAAATCGAAGAAATGTTGGAAAACACAGTAAGGCAAATGGCAATAGGATATAAATTTGAAAATAAAGGAGAACAAGAAAAATGAATCATGTAATTGAAGTGAAGAATTTAACAAAAGAATACAAAACTTTAAAAGCAATTGATGACTTGTCTTTTGAAGTAAGAGAGGGAGAAATATTAGGACTACTTGGCCCTAATGGAAGTGGAAAATCTACTACCATTAATTGCATTTTATCCTTACTAAAATTTAGTAAAGGAAGTATTCAAATATTTGGAAAGGAAATGACACCAAATGCTTATGATATCAAAAAAGAACTAGGTGTTATTTTCCAAGAAGTTGCTGTGTTTGAAGAATTAACTGTTTACGAAAATATTGACTATTTTTGTGGGCTATATATCAAAGATAAAAAGGTAAGAAAGCAATATATTGAAGAAGCTATTGAATTAGTGGGGCTAGAAGAGTTTAAAAAGTTTTATCCAAAACAATTATCAGGAGGTCTTTTAAGAAGATTAAATATTGCTTGTGGAATTGCTCATAAACCAAAGCTTATCTTCTTAGATGAACCAACTGTTGCAGTAGATCCACAAAGTAGAAATAATATATTAGATGGAATTAAAAAACTAAGAGACAATGGGGCGACAATTGTTTACACTACTCACTATATGGAAGAAGTAGAAATTCTTTGTGATAGAATTATCATTTTAGATAAAGGAAAAATCTTAGCACAAGGAACTTCAGATGAATTAAAAGAACTTGCTAAAATTGAGGAAAAAGTAACAGTAGAAATAGAACAACTAGAAGATAGTATGTTAGAGAAAATAAAGAAGATAGAACATATAGAAGAGATAAATTATACAGGAAATACCTTAGTAGTTACATATAATAAAGGCGAAAATAATTTAGGTAATTTAATTGAATTCTTAAAGAAAGAAAACCTAGGATATAGTAAAATCTATTCAGAAAGACCAACTTTAAATGATGTGTTCTTAGAGTTAACTGGAAAGGAGCTTAGAGATTAATGTTTTACCATAATTTTAAATATGCTTTTAAAACTCTTTTTCGAGATAAAATGCTAATCTTTTGGACTTTTGCTTTTCCGATTATATTAGGGACTTTCTTCAATATGGCATTTTCGAACATTGAAAATAGTGAAAAGTTAGATATTATTTCTATTGCTATTGTAGAAAAAGAAGAAAACGAGATTGTGAAGCAATCCTTTGAGACTTTAAGTGATGAAGAAAATGAGGATAGGCTTTTCAAAACACAATATGTAACAGAAGAAAAAGCAAAAGAGTTATTAGAAAATGACGAAATAACAGGATATCTAGTTTTACTAAAGGAAGAGCCAAAAGTAGTTATTAAATCTAATGGAATTAATGAAACTATTTTAAAATATGTGACAGAAGAAATCATGCAAAATACAGAAATGATAAGTGACATTGTGGAAAAACGAGTACAAGAATCTATGCAAGGCTATCCAGAAGGAATTTACAATATGCCTAACATGGAGAATATTTATGAAGATGTAATGAAAATGTTAGAAGATAATCAAGTAGAGTTCAAAAATATTTCTAATAGTAATTTAAGTTACACCATGATTGAGTTTTACACTTTAATTGCTATGACTTGTTTATATTGTGGAGTATTAGGAATGGTAGCGGTTAATCACAATTTAGCTAATATGGGGAATATAGGAAAAAGAACATCTATTACACCAACCAGTAAAGGAAGAATTATTTTCTCTAGCCTAATGGCAAGTTATTTAACACAACTAATTGGTTTAGCTATTTTATTTGCTTATACCATATTGGTACTAAAGGTAGACTATGGAACAAACTTACCAATGATTATTCTACTATCTCTAACAGGAAGCTTGGCAGGACTAAGTTTAGGAATTGCAGTTGCTACACTGATAAAAGCAAATGAAAATGCCAAAATTGGAATTTTAATAGCAGTGACTATGCTAGGGTGTTTCTTGTCAGGAATGATGGGAATTACCATGAAGTACATGGTTGATAAGAATGTACCTATTGTTAATCTAATCAATCCTGCTAGTATGATAACAGATGGATTTTATGCTTTGTACTATTATGATACATTAGATAGATGTTTCTTAAATATAGTGAGTTTATTGATTTTTAGTGGAGTTATGATAATACTTTCTATCAATGGATTAAGAAAACAAAAATATGAAGCACTATAATATAGAAGGAAGGAGAAACAATGACAGTATTTAAAACTTTTTTAAAGGTACTTAATAAATGCAAATTTAGTGTTATTCTAAATACAGTGATATTGCTCATTTTTGCAGGAGTAAATATGACAACAAGTGATACACAAATGAATTTTGAAGCAACAAAACCAGATATCTTAATTGTCAATCAAGATGCAAATATTGGTATTACTCAAAATTTAACGAAGTATTTAGAGGAAAATTGCGAAATCATAGCTGTAAAGGATAATGAAGATGCAATTAATGATGCTTTGTTTTATCGAGATGTTAATTATGTAATATATATTCCACAAAACTATAGACAAGATGTATTAAAAGGAGAAAAGCCAGAAATTCAAATTAAATCAACAGGAGATTATCAGGCAAGTTATGCTGAGATGTTGTTAGCTAGATATGTGAAAGTACAAAATATCTATGTAGAAGAGTTAGCAAAGCAAACAGATAACAAGACTTTGGCAGATGAAAAACTAGAAAAGGAAATAATAGAAAAGATAAACCAAACTATATCCAAACAAACAGAAATTGAAATGACTTCAAAGTTAGATACAACAGGACTAGAAAAAGCAACTTTTTACTATAATTTTGCGAATTATACATTACTAGCAGGAGCTATCTTAGTGATTTGTTTAATTTTATCTAGTTTTCATGAGGAGAAAATTAGAAAAAGAACAATTGTTAGTAGCATGAAGTATCAAAAACATAACAGAATATTGTTATTAAGCAATGGGCTATTTGTACTAGTTTTATGGCTATTTTATGTATTGATTAGTTTCTTTGTAGTAGGAAATGTGATGTTTAGTATGCAAGGACTTATATATATTGTGAATTCTTTTGTATTTACTTTATGTGCCTTAACAATCGCAGTTTTAGTAGGAAATATCGTTAATAACAAAAATGCAATGAGTGGAATTGTGAATGTAATTGCTTTGGGGTCTAGCTTTTTATGTGGTGCTTTTGTACCAGTAGAGTGGTTGCCAGATACAGTACTAAAAATAGCACATATTCTTCCAAGTTATTGGTATATTCAATCCAATGAAATAGTAAAGACGATGGAAGAATTTAATCTAGAGACATTGAAACCAATTATGATAAATATGGGAGTAGTTCTTCTATTTTCTATTGGATTTGTAATTGTGACAAATTTGATAGCTAGGAAGAAGAGAAAAATTGCCTAAAAGAAATGTCGCACTTGGGGACACATGTCGCACAAACTATACGTTTCATCGCATAAGTTATCTGTAGTTCATTTCATTTCACACAGCTAACTTAACGTCCCTTATACGACATTTTTCTCACATTATATAAGATAAAGACATATTATGTAATGTGAGGTGAGAAAAGAGTGAATTGGTTTGAAAATTTAAATCCTGCTATTCAAGCATTATTAGCAACAATATTCACGTGGGGAATAACTGCACTAGGATCACTTACGGTATGTTTTTTCAAAGAAGTCAATCGAAAAGTATTAAACACTATTCTAGGATTTAGTGCAGGGGTTATGATTGCAGCATCTTTTTGGTCACTATTAGCACCTGCTATAGAACTATCAGAGGAACTTCGGATACATAGCATGGTTACTTCCAGCACTTGGATTTACCATAGGAGGTTTATTTGTATTATTATCTGATAAATTTTTAGACAAGGTACTAAAGGGAAGAACCAACTTAAGAAGTGCAGCTTCTTTAAAAAAGAGTATTCTTCTAATATCAGCTATTACTATTCATAATATACCAGAAGGAATGGCAATAGGGGTAGCATTTGGAGGAATTGCAAGTGGAACACCAGGAATGAGCTTAGTTGCAGCATTAATGCTTGCAGTTGGAATAGGAATTCAAAATTTCCCAGAAGGTGCAGCTGTATCATTGCCACTAAGAAGTGAAGGATTTTCAAGATTTAAAAGCTTTATGTATGGTCAGGCATCAGGATTAGTAGAACCTATTGCGGCAGTAATAGGAGTAGTATTAGTGTTAACAGTAAGAAGTGTGTTACCATTTTTACTAGCCTTTGCAGCAGGTGCTATGATAGCAGTAGCTGCAAGAGAACTATTGCCAGAATCTATACAAGAAAACAAGAATTTAGCAACTTTAGGACTAATTGCAGGTTTTGTGTTAATGATGGTATTAGATGTAGCTTTAGGGTAAAAGAAAAATAGGCTAAAAAAGTAGTTATATCCTACTATTTTAGCTTATTTTTGTATAAAGGATATGGACAACTTATTTTTTTTATGGTATATTCAAAATATGAAATAGGATAAATAAAAAGGAGAAAAAAGCAAATGAAAAAAGTAATATTTATGATTATCATTATTTTAGCAATTGCTATAGTTGCTACATTATTAGTAGTCCAAAACCATTTTAATAAAAAGGCTGAGGAATTGAAAAAGGAAGAAGAAATATTAAATACTTTTGACCTTACTACAAAAAGCGGAAAGGCAGTAGAGTTAGGGTATATGAATTTTGAAAATGGAGAATTTTATTTAAAGCTTCCAAAAGAATTTAAGTTAATGGATGCAAAAACTCTTAAGAAAAAATATGCTAATGAAAATCCACCAACCTTTGCATATACAAATGAAGAGACTACAGTAAATGTGGCTGTAAGTATTACGAATACACAAATGAGCAATGAAGCAATTGAAACATTTTTTGAAAGTATGAAGGCACAATTAGGTGCTCAATATGAAGTGTTAGAAAGTGGAACAAAAGAAAAAGAAGGACATACAATTGGACAAATACAATTTATTTCGAAAGCACCAGATACAGATATCTATAATCATATGATGATATTCTCATGTAATGATAAGTTTAGAACAGTTAGCTTTAATTGTACAAAAGAATTACAAGAAGAGTGGCAAGAAGTAGGGGCATTTATCATTAATTCATTAATATTTTCACAAGACTAGTAAAGGAAGAAAATATGCAAAAAAGGCAAATTGTTATGTATGGAGGAGCTTTTAATCCACCACTGAATTCTCATTTTTCATTAGCTGAGCAAATAGTGAATGAAAATAAACAAGTAGAAAAAGTAGTATTTGTGCCAGTAAATAGACTATATCAGAAAACAGGGCTAATTAGCAATGAACATAGGTATCAAATGCTAAAGGCGGTATGTGATAAAAATGAAAAATTTGAAGTCTCTACAATAGAGATAGATAATGCAAGACCATTATATACAATTGAAACCTTACAGAAATTACAAGAAGAATATCCAAATTATGAAATTGCATTTATGATACGGAAGTGACAATCTAAAAACTTTGGATACATGGAAAGAAGTACAAACATTACTGAAAAATTATAAAATATATGTGCTAGAAAGAGACAAGGATAGCATAAAAGATATTATACAAAGCAATCCAATATTAGAAGCACACAGTAAGGCTTTCTATACTCTATCTAAAGAAGTTACGAGCAATCTAAGTTCTACTTATGTAAGGAATAAAATAAAAGAAGGAAAAAACATTACATACTTAACTCCACCAGAAGTTGTTACTTATATTTTAGAAAATAAGCTATATCAATAAAGAGGAGAAAACATGTTAGATAAATCAACCTTAGAGCAGGAAACTCAAAATGCTATTAAGTGGATTAAGGAATATGTAGAAAAGACAAAAGCAAATGGAATTGTAATAGGAAATAGCGGAGGCAAAGACTCCGCTACTGTCTTAGCTATGGCCGTAAAAGCAATTGGAAAAGAAAAAGTAATTTCAGTAGCAATGCCATGTTTTTCAAAAGAAACAGATTTAGAAGATGCAAAGCTTGTGGCAGAAGCTTTTGAAGTACCGCTTCTAAAAGTAGATTTAAGCAATACTTATCAAGAAATGGAAAATGAAATAAATCGCCAAATTCCTCAAAGCCTAACACAAGAAGCAATTGTCAACATGAAACCAAGATTAAGGATGACTACCTTATATGGTATTGCACAAACTCTAGGATATTTAGTAATTGGAACAGGAAATCTTTGTGAAACAATGGTTGGATATACTACAAAATGGGGAGACAATAGTTCTGATTTTAATCCAATTGGAAATTTCACTGTAGAAGAGGTTTTAGCAATTGGAAAAATGTTAGGAGTTCCAGAAAAGATATTACAAAAAGCACCAAGTGATGGCTTAGGTGGACAAACAGATGAGGAAAAAATGGGGATTCAATATAGCCAAGTAGAAGAAATGATAGAAACAGGTACAACACATGAAACGGCAAAACAGGAGATTATAAGAAGATATCAGGCTTCTAAACATAAAAGAAGAACAGTACCAATCTATACTTTTGAAAGAAAGAATTATTTATTAGAGTTATAATTGTCAAAAGATGGATTTTCATATAGAAGTCTTGACTTTGCTATAAAAAATGAGTATAGTGAATATATAAGGGGAAATATGCAAAAGAAAGAAGAATGGAAATGAAAGATATCTATATTGTGTTAACACATTCAGGAACAGTATTATCTAGGATTATTAAATTTTATACCAAAAAAAGATATTCACATGTGTCAATTGCTTTGGATATTGATAGTGATAAAATGTATTCTTTTGGTAGAAGAAATCCATATAATCCATTTTTTGCAGGATTTGTAGAAGAAAGTTCAAAGGAAGGATTTTTCAAAAGATTTCAAGAGGCAGAAGCTATGATATATACTTTTCAAGTAACAGATGAGCAATATGAAGGAATGAAACAATTAATAGAAAAATTTGCAGTAAATAAAGAACAATACAAATTTAATATTTTAGGACTATTTTCAGTAGCAATTCATAAAAAGATACAACGTAGAAATTCTTTTTATTGTGCTGAGTTTGTGAAATATGTGCTTGAAAGCCAAGAAATAGAAACAAATTTGCCAGAACTTATTAAACCAGAAGATTTTGCAAAGCTAAAGAATGTAAAGCCAATATATCAAGGGAAATTGCAAGATTATTTTAAAAAGAAACAACCTGTATTTAATTAAAATAGAAACAATGCTAGAAAACATAGCATTGTTTTTTTATATTCTTAGGAAAGTCATCCACGATAGTTAAGTTATGCTTTAGCAAGATAATTATGGAAGAATTAGATTTTCTTAGCGAAGAATGAGCTTAGAAAATTTTATTCTTGCTTTTTAGATAAAAAAGGATATAATAGAGCAAAAGGTAAGACGAGGAGCAGATGATGAATTACAAAATTGTAAATGGAGCAATATCATATGGGGCAGATACCATACTGGAAGAAATTAATTTTGAAATAAAAGAAAAAGATAAAATTGCAATTGTAGGAAAAAACGGATGTGGAAAAACCACTTTGTTAAAATCCATTGTAGATAATGAAATGCTAGAAGAAGGCATTGGAGAAGATAAATTTGGAATATATAAACAAGGTACACCAACAATTGGGTATTTAAAACAAATTGAATTTGAAGACCCTAATAGTACCTTTTTACAAGAGGTTTTAAAATCTTATCAAGATATTATTAGCTTAGAAAAAAAGATTAATGATTTGCAAAATAAATTACAAATTCAAACGGATGATAAATTGATTAAGGAATATACAAATGCTTTAGAAAGATATGAGATACAAGGTGGATATACTTATCGAAAAGAATATGAAACAGCTATACAAAAATTTGGTTTTACAAACCAAGACAAAGAAAAAAAGATTAGTGAATTTTCAGGTGGTCAAAGAACGAAAATTGCATTTATCAAATTGTTATTAAGTAAGCCAGATATTTTGCTATTAGATGAACCTACCAACCACTTAGATATTGGGGTAATAGAATGGTTGGAAGGGTATTTAAGAAACTATAATAAGGCGGTTGTTATTGTATCACATGATAGAATGTTTTTAGATAAAATTGTGAACAAAGTGTATGAAATAGAATATGCAACTATGACAGAATATTCAGGTAACTATACCTTTTTTGAGAAGAAAAAAAGAGAAGATTATGAAAAACAGTTAAAGGATTATGAATATCAACAAAAAGAAATTAAACGTTTACAAACTATTGCAGACAGATTTCGATATAAGCCGTCAAAGGCAAAAATGGCAATGTCAAAGCTAAAGCAAATTGAGCATATGAAAATCATAGATGAGCCAAGTAAATATGATTTAAGGACATTTCATACCAATTTCCATATTCCAGTAGAAAGTGGTAGTTTAGTGTTATCCGCTAAAAAGTTACAAGTAGGGTATGAGAAGCCATTAGCTGAAGTATCTTTTGAACTATATAAAGGACAGAAACTTGGTATTATTGGGGAAAATGGAAAAGGAAAGTCTACCTTATTAAAAACTCTAATGGGATATATTCCAAAAATAAGTGGAGAATATGAATATGGCTATCATATAAAAAAGGAATATTTTGATCAACAAATGGAATTTTTAAACCCAGAAGCCACCATTTTTGACGATTTTAGTAAAGAATTCCCAGACTTAGGAACAACTAAAACTAGACAGATTTTAGGTACTTTTCTTTTTTCAGGAGAAGATGTTTTTAAGGAAATAAAGGTGCTATCTGGAGGAGAAAAGGTACGTTTGCAATTGTGCAAGATTTTCAAAAAAGAGGCTAACTTGCTATTCTTAGATGAGCCTACTAACCATATGGATATTGTGGGGAAAGAAAGTTTAGAAAATATCTTAAAAGAATATCAAGGAACTTTAGTATTTGTTTCACATGATAGATATTTTGTCAATAAAATAGCGGACTGTATATTAGCCTTTGAACCAGAGGGAGTATTCTATTTTAATGGTAACTATGAGCAATATTGTGAGTACAAAGAGAGCCAACAACAAGAGGAAAAGGTAAAGGAAGTTGTTACAAAAGTGAAAAACAATAGTAACAATCAGTATTTGCAAAATAAAGAAATGACAAAGAGAAAAAATAGAATTAAAAAGTTAGAAAATGAAATAGAGCAAAAAGAGCAAGAAATAGAAGTGTTAAAACAAGAAATGCAAAAAGAAGAGATTTGTACAGACTATGTAAAGCTAAAAGAGATACAAGACCAAATTATTGAAATAGAGCAAGTAATAGAAGAAAAAATGACAGAATGGGAAGAACTAAGTGCTTTGTTAGAGGAGTAGGATAGTGGAATTTGCAAGGGTGATAAGATAAATATGGGAAAAAATTACCTAATTTATATAAATAGTGTAACGAATTAAAAAAAAGATGACACTATATTTATAGAAGGGTAAAATTAATGGAAAGTATAGAAGAAATATATATAAAATATGCTAATTTAATAAAAAACTATATTTATACTATAACGAATAACACAGAACTTTCTGAAGAGATTATGCAAGAAACATTTATTGTAGCAATAAATCAGATAAATAAGTTTAGAGGAGAATGTGATATTTCGGTATGGCTCTGTTCTATTGCAAAGAAAATTTTATATAAAAGGACTAAGAAGGATAATCTGTATAAAAGCATTTCTATTGAAGACATAGAAATAGTGGAGAAAAAGCAAACAGAAGAAGAATATATAGCAAAGGATAATAAACTGAAATTATATAATGCCCTTCAAAAATTGGATGCTACAGCAAGAGAAGTAATGTATCTAAGATTAACTGGAGAGTTGAGCTTTAAAGAAATAGGAAAAATATTAAATAAAAGTGAGAATTGGGCAAGAGTTACTTTTTTTAGAGCAAAGCAAAAGTTGAATAAGGAGGATGTTATATGAAACAAGTAAATTGTGAAATTATTAAAGACTTATTACCAAGTTACATAGATAATGTATCTAGTAAATCAACTAACGATTTAGTAGAAGAACATATAAAAGATTGTAAAGGTTGTCAAACTAAATTAAAAGAAATGAATAAGGAAGTTGATATAAAACCCTTGTATAATCAAGAAGAACAAATAGATTATTTAAAAGGATATAGAAAAAATAAAATAATGGCAATTATTTTCACTATCATATTGACAATAGATATTATAGGTGTAGGATTTTTAGCTTATCAGTTAATTGGTAACTATGTAGATATTTTTGCAGATGTAAATGATATAGAAGTTTTACAGCAAAAGCAAATTTATAATTGGGAAGGTGAAGAATATATAAATTTTGACATAACACCTAAAAAGTGTAAAGTAATGTTTAACGAATGTAAGGAAATAGATGATAAAGGAAATATAATAATATACCTTAACATTGTAGGAAAATTGGACAAACCTTGTGGAACAGCCTACTCTATAAATAGCAAGGGCATTAGTAAAATCTATCTTAGAGATCTAAAGGGGAATGTAAAAGAAATATGGAGTAAATAATACTTACAATAAATTATTATAGATTTATTCCAACAAAGATAATAGATATATTTTAGATATATTTCAATGCTAAAATGAACTTAGCATTGAAATATTTTTTATGCAATTTTATAGATTTGAGGAGGAAAAAACATGTTAAAAAAGGTAGGTTTAGTAATTATGGTAGTCGTTCTATTAGGAGGAATAGGAATTCTTTTAATTCCTAAGGAAGATAAATCCAAAATAGGAGATGAAAATTTAGAAAGTTTAAAAGGTAATTCAAAAGTATCTTCTAACACAAACGACAAAAATGAAAAAATGGTATATATCGAACCAGGGCAAATAAGCAATTTTGATAAAGGCTATTATTATATTAATGATGGGGATGATGGAAATAATATAAAATACTTCGATTATTCTGCTAAAAAAGAAATTTATTTATGTAACAAACCAAATTGTAAACATAACACAAAAGAATGTAGTTCCTATTTAGATATAGCAGAAGCAAATGATTTATTTGTATATAACAACTACTTATATTTAATATCAGGTTCTGGAAGTACTACAATAATGAGTGCCACAATGGGTGAAGAGGGTACCTCTATATCAGAAGGAGGAGGGAAAACACCAAATATATATAGAATGAATTTAGATGGTACCAATAAAACTAAATTATTTGAATGTCCATCAGGAGTAGAACTCGGTTCCAGTTTTATATTTGAAGGTAACAATTTATATACCTTCTTTTCCAAAAATAAAACAGTAGAATTATCCAAAAATTCTTATACATCCATAGAAACAGACAGAGAATTAGTCAAAATAAATTTAGAAACCAAAAAATATGAAGAACTATTAGACAGTAAAAATAGAAAAATGATTCGGAGTATATAATAAAAAGATAGTGCTAGAAGAAATTGTATATAAACAAGATCCAGAGGAATTTTTAAATAATGATAATGCCTATATCAATAATTTAAGAAATTCTACTAAAAAAATAAAACTATTTGATGTATCTAGTAAAACAGAAAAAGAAATTTATCAAGATATTTACCAAAATATAGAGGATATACAATATGAAAATGGAAAGGTTTATTTTATAGCACACAAAGGTCGAAAAATAGAGTATATAGATTTAGAAACAAAACAAAAACAAACATTATGTAAGTTACCAAAAGAAGGGGTAACTCTAAATGGAATATATGATAATAAATTGCAGTACATCTACTATACAGGAAGTGAAGGAAAAGTGGATAAAGCATACTATATCGATTTAGAAACAAAAGAAAGTAAAGAAATGAAACTATTTGATAAAAATGGATATTTAGTAGAAATATTAGCGGAAAACAAAGAATTTTACTTTGTAAGAAAAGGTTATGAGTTAGGAGCTGAATACACAACTTGGGCAGGAACAAAACAGCAAGATATAGAAAGAATAAACTATGCATTAATGAAAAAAGAAGATTACTGGAGTTCAAAACCAAAATATATAGACATAAAAAATACATAAAAGAACAAGGAGAACAAACTATGTTAGAAATAGTTAATTTAAGCAAAAGCTACAAGGAAAAAAAGGTGCTAGATAATATAAATTTAAAACTAGAAAATGGATTATATGGATTACTTCGGACCAAATGGAGCAGGAAAGAGTACCTTAATGAATATTATAACAGATAACTTAAAACTAGACAGTGGAAAAATACTATGGA
>CAQZSK010000007.1 GCA_948934525.1 uncultured Clostridia bacterium | reverse complement strand
TTTCTCTTGAACTAGTAAATTCAGTTAGAAGTGGAATTTACTTTTACATTTAACTGTTTTTTGTCACTTTTATATTCTAAATATACCATAAAAAGAACACCAGTCATTTACTTATACTGGTGTCTATATATACCTTACTTTCTTAACTCTGCACCTAAACTCTTTTCTAATTCCGCTATAATTTCCGTCATAATGCTATTAATTTCCTCATCTTTTAAAGTTCTATCTGATACTCTAAATTTCAAGCTATAAGCAACACTCTTTTTATTTTCTCCTAATTTTTCATTTCTATAAATGTCAAATAATTTTGCTTCTTCTAGTGTTTTCTTTGCTTTCTTTTGGATAATTTTTTCAATTTCTCCTACTTCTACAGTCTCATCCACTAGCATACTAATATCTCTTTCTACTGCTGGGAATTTAGTAATTGGTGCATACTTTTTATTACTTCTTGCATATTTTGCAATTTTATCTAAATTAATTTCTGCTAATAGTATTCTTTGGGAAATATCATAATTTCTAGTTAATAATGGATTAGCTTCCCCTAATGTAGCCACAATATCATTTCCTACATTGATGTTTGCACATCTTCCTGGATGATACATTTTATTATTTGTTTCTTTTCTTACATCATATCTTGCCATTCCAGCCACCTCTAAAACATTTTCCACTAATCCTTTTAAGGTATAGAAGTCTTCACTTTCACTATACATTCCAATTGTTAGAATATTATTTTCTAAAGGTAGTTCTCCCTTTTCAATTGCTGTATTCTTATTTTGATATGTCCTAGAAACATCGAACAATCTTACATCTTTATTTTTGTAATTGTTGTTATTTTGAAGCATTTGCATCATAGTTGGAACAGAGGTTGTTTTCATTATGGTATAATCTTCACTTAATGGATTTTGAATATGAACCGCTTCTTTTAAATATTCATTTTCTTCTGTAACATTACATTTTGCTAGATCCTTCTGGCTAATAAATCCAAAGGTACAAATCTCAGATAACCCAAGATTTACTAAAAGCCCTGCTACTTTATCTTGAATAGTTTGTTCTTTATTTCTTCCTCCTAAAGTTGTTTCACTATTGATAAGAGTTGTTTCTAATTTATCATAGCCATGAAATCTTAATATTTCCTCTGCCACATCTGCTAGTTGTTCTACATCTTGTCTGAAATATGGAGGTATTACAACATCATTTTTTACCTTTATTTCTAATTTTTCTAAAATATCTATCATCTCTTCTTTAGTAGCCTGAATTCCAAGTAAATGATTAATTCTTTCTACTTGTAAAGGAATCTGATTTACTTTTTGTTTTGTTGGATATACATCCACTTTCCCTTCTACTGCTTCTCCTGCTCCTAATTGTTCTACTAATTCTACTGCACGATTAACAACTTTTAATGCATTTTCAGGAGATAGTCCTTTTTCATAACGTGCTGATGCTTCTGTTCTTAAGCCAACTGCTTTTGCTGTTTTTCTAATACTTCCTCCATAAAATACAGCAGATTCAAATACAACCATTTGAGTATCTTCTTCTATTTCTGAGTTTTGTCCACCCATAACACCAGCAATAGCTACTGGCTTTTTTTCATCAGCTATGACAAGCATGTTTTCATCTAATTGTCTTTCTTGATCATCTAATGTTATAATCTTCTCATTTTGTTTCGCACGTCTTACTGTAATATGTTTTCCTTCAATAGAATTAATATCAAATGCATGCATTGGTTGCCCTAATTCAAGCATTACATAGTTTGTAATATCTACAATATTATTAATACTTCTCACACCGCAGCTATTTAATCTTTTTACCATCCAATCTGGTGAAGGACCAATTTTTACATTTTTTACAACTCTTGCAATATATCTATAACAAAGATCTGGTGCTTCAATATTAACTGTTAATCCTTCTATATTATCTTTATCTGGTACTTTCATTTCCTCTAAATTCTTACGTGGATTTTTAAAAGTTTCCTTTAAAGATACTGCTGTTTCTCTTCCTAATCCTTCAATAGATAAACAATCTGGTCTATTAGGTGTAATTTCAAAATCAATAATGGTTTGATTTAATCCTAATACTTCTTTAATATCTTTTCCTAAATCTTTTTCTGTTTCTGGTTTTAAAATCATTATACCATTTTCAATTTGATCTGGATAATTATGAATATCTAATCCCAATTCTCCTACAGAACACATCATTCCACAAGAATCCACACACCTTAGTTGCCCTTTCTTTATTTCCACTCCACCAGGTAACTTAGAGCCATCTTTTGCAATAGGAACAATGTCATTTTCATGAATATTATTTGCTCCTGTTACAATTTGCACAATTTCTCCATTTCCTAAATCTACTTTTGTCACTACCAAGTGGTCAGAATCCATATGTGGCTTAATTTCTAAAATCTTACCTACAACTACATTTTGAATATCTCCACCTTGTTCTTCTACTGTTTCTACCTTTGAACCAGTCATTGTTAAAATATCACCTAGTTCTTTAGCTGTTACATTAATATCTGAATATTCTTTTAACCATTCAATACTTGCTTTCAATTTACTTTCCTCCTTCATTTGTCGCACAAACTAACGTCCCCAAGTGCGACGTGTGTCCCTAAGTGCGACACTAAAATTGTTTTAAAAATCTTACATCATTTTCATATAGTAATCTCATATCATCAATGCCAAATTTAGCCATAGCAATTCTCTCTACACCAAATCCAAAAGCAAATCCTGAATATTCTTCTGGATCAATTCCACAATTGCGAAGTACATTAGGATGTACCATTCCACATCCTAAAAGTTCTATCCAACCTTCACCTTTACATACTCTACATCCTTTTCCTCCACATACAAAGCAAGATACATCTGCTTCTGCGCTTGGTTCTGTAAATGGGAAGTGATGAGGTCTAAATCTGATTTGTGTTTTTTCCCCTAAGCATTTCTTAGCAAACATTTCTAATGTTCCTTTTAAATCTGCCATAGAAATATCTTTATCAATAACTAATCCCTCTATTTGATGGAATACTGGTGAATGTGTAGCATCTACACTATCTGAACGATATACTACGCCTGGGCATATAATTTTAATTGGTGGCTTTTGACTTTCCATAACTCTGGCTTGTACTGGTGATGTTTGAGAACGAAGTACAATATCATCTGTAATATAGAAAGTATCTTGTATATCTCTTGCTGGATGATCTGGTGGTGTATTTAATTTATCAAAATTATAAGTAGCAAGTTCCACTTCTGGTCCATCTGCAATTTGGTATCCCATACCAATAAAAATATCTTTTACATCATTTACTACTTGCGTAATTGGGTGTACACTTCCTAGTGTCATTTTTTTGCTTGGTTCTGTTACATCTATATTTTCTGTTTTTAATCTCTCTTCAATCACTTTATCAGCAAAGTGTTTTTCTTCCTCTTCTATTTTTCCTTCTAATTCATCTCTTACTTGGTTTACTAGACTTCCTACAACTGGTCTTTCTTCTGGGCTAAGTCCTCCCATACTTCTTAGAATTAAAGTAAGTTCTCCTTTTTTACCTAGATACTGAACTCTTACTTCGTCTAGTTCTTTTGCGTCTTTCGCGTTTTGTATTGCTTCTAAAGCCTTTTCCTTAATTTGTGAAATTTGCTCTTGCATCTGTTTTCCTCCTCTTATTTTAGGTGTTTCTTTTTTATAACTTGGCACCCTTACGTTAGAAAGGTGTGTCCCCATACTGACAAAAGTGTCAGAAAAAGGAACGTCCCCAACCTGACAAAAAGAAAAACGAGCTATTTCATCCTAGTTTAGGACGAAGTAACTCGTGGTACCACCTAATTTTATTAGTTTTTACTAATCTCATAATAGCTATAACGTGGCTAACGCTTCTTCCTACTTTGTTTCTTCAAAAGAAGTCCTAAAAAAGTGAAATTTCAGTAAAATCTTTGATCATAAACTCTCAGCTAATTGTTTATTTCTCTGTTTCAAATTTTCTTTTACTTACTTTGCTTTTTTCTTGGTTTTTATTCAAACTTTTTATATTGTAACACTTTTTTGAAATATGCGCAAGAGTTAAACTCTATTTTCTATTTATTTTTATCCCCCTTCGTCTTATTGGAATATTTTTTAGAATTTAAAATATCTGAAATATAAATCATATTTTCTTTGATAATATAAGTAAGATAATATTTATATAACAATGGAATTTTTCTTTTATTTGAATTTGCTTTATAAATTTTAGGCACAACAATAGCGCCTGCCAACGCTAGTTGATGGCAATTTCAAAAGTGTCTTGCGTCCCTTTTGAAATTGCCAAACATAGCGTGTAAACTCGCTATGAAAGCTTGTGTTTTCATATTCAATTATTCTTCCCTTATTCTAGTATTTTCCCCCTTAAGAGCCTCAATTTCTTAAAGGGCTCAGGGCTACAAATATAAAGCTGGGCGAAAACCGATGAGGGCGTCACTGTTGTCAGGATAGTAGTAGGAGCGATACGAAACTGGAATACTGTTCCCACCAGAGGAGAGGTAGTAGCCGCCACGCCCCACTCGAACGTCGGTGCTATAGGCTTCCATAGTCCACTCTACTACATTCCCAGCCATATCATAGATATGCTTTTGTTGATAGGCTATGTTACTTCCTGTCGTTGCAATACTTTTTGTATAATTTCCCATTCCTGTACTATCTTTTACATATCCTGTTGCGTTTCCACTTTCATAATTGGAATCTATAAAATTGAGTACTGCATCCCATTGCACACCATAACATAAAATACTAGTTACCTTGTGAATTGTATCACTTGCTGGATACATACTCCTTGCAACTTTTACTACTCCATTGGCATTATCATTTCCAGATAAATTATCTGATGCCTCTACTGATTTAGTTCCACCCCAAGGAATGAAGTTCCATACACCTACTCCTTTTTGACTCACTGGCTTAATACTTCCATCTTGTGTTTGTTTATTTGTATCATTGGTTATTGTAGAAGCTGTTGTCCCTGCTATTCCAGCTTCAAACCTAGCAATATAGAATCCCTTGTTATCTTTTACACTCTTATACATAGCGATACTTTCAGCTGTTCCTGCTACACTATTAGTAGCATTTGGCTTACCTGGTGAACCAGCTGCTAAAGTATTTCCTGCTTCTCTAGCTGGATTAGAATCTATACTTAAGAATATCTGCAGATTATTTTTAGAATATCCCTCTATTAAATGAAACTTACTATAATCTGGTACAGGTATCCATACAAATTGATTACCATGTTTGCTATTATCTAAATCATCTCCTGCTACATCTGAAATAACAAGCCCATTTATTACTGTATTTTTATCCTCTGGATTATCCTTACTATCTTCTACCACACAAAATCCACCTGGAATTGGTGCTTTGTCCCCATTTTCATCTGTATATTCTTCTTTATCTGTCTTTACTAATTCCCCTTTTTGTAATTTATCTGGTGTTGGTGGATTTATTTCTCCGCCACCTGTTCCATTATTGTATTCTTCTTTTAATAAATTTGCTAATTCTCCTATTTCATTTTGTTCTTTTTGAATAGCATCTTCTGTTTTATTCTTTGCCTCTTGTGCCTTTTTTATTATACTATTATCTCCCATTACATAAGTAATTGTAATACCTGCTAATATTAAAAGTACCACGATGGTTACCACTAAAGCACCTAATGTGACACCTTTGTTGTTCCATCTATTTTTATTGGTCATATTTCTATGCCCTCTTTTTTTCTTTTTGTTTCTTGTTATCTTTCCTTTGTTTTTAGTATCTACCTTCTTTTTACTTTTATATCAATATATGTCATGTTGTTTTTTGGCATTCCTCGACATTTTTTTCCAAAACATATTCCAATTTGTTCTAGAATATAGTATAATAGAATTGTTGTTAAGAAAATTCAATTAGCTGTAAGGAGCAAAGCAACTATACGGATAATTGATACAATTGAGTCTAGCGAAATTGTAAACTTATAAAAAGGAGATTGATTTCTATGTGGACTATTTGGTTACTTTTAATTGGTATTTTTGCGGTTGCAGAAATTATCACTCCAGGATTTTTAATTATTTGGTTAAGTGCTGGTAGTTTCTGTGGTATGATTACAAGTTTCTTGACAGATAATATTATTATTCAAACTACTGTGTTTGTTATTTCTTCAGCTGTATTTATTTTCTTTACTAGACCACTTGCTAAAAAATTAGAAAAGAAAAGTAAAACCATTATAACAAATGCTTTTGCCATTGTTGGTAAAAAAGCTATTGTTTTACAAGATATCAACCCTACTTTAGGTTCTGGCCAAATCAAGGTAGATGGTCAAGTTTGGTCTGCTAAATGTCAAAGTGAAGAAATTATCCCAAAAGATACAGAAGTATTTGTTTTAGCAATTGATGGCGTAAAAGCTGTTGTATCTGCTAAGGCCGCTAAACCTATAGAAGAAACTGTTTAATTTATGTTATTAATATTTATATATAAAATAAGAGGAGGAAATTTTTATGTGGATTTTATTAGCCATATTAGTTATTATTTTAATTATTGCATTTAATACAATTAAAATAGTAAAACAATCTGAAGTATACATTATAGAAAGACTTGGTAAGTTTCATAAAGTAGCTGATGCTGGTCTTACCATTATTATTCCATTTGTTGACCATGTTCGTAGCGTAGTAAGTTTAAAGCAACAAACGATGGATATTCCACCACAAGGTGTTATTACACAAGACAATGTTACTATTACTATTGATACTGTAGTTTTCTACAGAGTAACAGATCCTGCTAAAGCAGTTTATGAAATTCAAAGTTTAAAAAAAGGTATTGAATATTTAGCTATTACCACTATTCGTGATATTGTTGGTAAAATGGACTTAGATGATACATTCAGTTCTCGTGATGCTATCAATGATAAATTAAGAGTTATCTTAGATGAAGCAACTGATCAATGGGGCTGTAAAGTAGATCGAGTTGAAATTAAAGATATAACTCCACCAGCAGACATTCGTGATGCTATGGAAAAACAAATGAATGCAGAAAGAAATAAAAGAGCTTTAATTCTTCAAGCAGAAGGTGAAAGACAATCTGCAGTTACCCTTGCAGAAGGTAAAAAGGAAGCTGCTATTTTAGAAGCTGAAGCTGATAAAGAAGCAAAAATAAGACGTGCAACTGGTGAAGCTGAAGCAATTAAGAAAGTTGCTGAGGCCAAGGCAGAAGAAATTCACTTAGTCTATGATGCTATGATGAAATCAAAACCTGATGAAAAGTTAGTACAATTAAAATCTTTAGAAACATTAAAAGAAGTTGCTCAAGGTGATGCAAATAAGATATTTATTCCTTTTGAAGCAACTAAAGCACTAAGTAGTTTAGGTAGTGTTTCAGAAATATTTAAAGATAAAAAAAGTGATAAATAAAATACAGAAAAAAGCTGATTTCTTAAGAAATTGGCTTTTTTTCTTGTTTTCTAAACTTGACGCTTCCCCTTTATAATGTTATAATAGTATTACATCTTTTTGAAAGGAGCGTTTGCTCATGAGTTCTAACCCTATGAACACGTTGACAGCTATCACAATGCAGGAGGATGCTATGTTGGCAGAATACTATGCCCAGCAAGAAGAAGTCTGTTCTTCTATTGACTACCTGCCTGAAAGTGAGCGTGCTGCCGCCCTTGATTTTCTCAATGGCGTCAGCAGGGATGCTGATTCCTCTGATCTTTTCTTTTTGGATGTTTCTTGTCGTAGCGACATTACCTTATCTGGTCCTTCCCGCATCTATCCTACTAGGAAAAGTGGGCAAACCTCTAAAAGGCGTCGTTATGTCAAGCCCAAGAAAAGTGATTCGGATAAGATCCACGGCAACCCATAACAGCTCCTTCCCTTAAGTATTTTTTACTTAAAAGGGATTAGCAAAAGAATAGAGACTTTAGTTTTACACTAGAGTCTCTATTCTCTTTTAACTTGTCTAAGATTATTAATCATAAAAACAATAAAATATTCATTTATATTCTATTGTATCATCTGGAATATAATACTTTGTACCTATCATTTTATCTGGCAAATATTGTTGTTCTACCCAATGCATTGGATAATCATGAGGATATTTATATCCTGCTCCATATCCTTCCTTCTTCATCCCTTCTGCTGGTGCGTTTCTAATATGCATTGGAATGGTTCCTGTATCTTTATTAGCTACATCCTCTAAAGCCTTATTAATTCCCAAATAAGAAGCATTTGATTTTTTAGAAGTTGCTACATATACTGCTGCCTCTGCTAAAATAATTCTTGCTTCTGGCATTCCCACCATAGTGACTGCTTGCATTGCTGAAGTTGCCACTACTAATGCATTGGGATTTGCCATTCCTACATCTTCAGCTGCTGCAATTACAATTCTTCTTGCCATAAATACAGGGTCCTCTCCCGCATTTAGCGCTCTTGCTAAATAAAAAAGTGCTGCATCTGGGTCAGTTCCACGCATAGATTTGATAAAAGCACTAATATTATCATAATGACTATCTCCACTTTTATCAAATACAGCTTTTCTAGTTTGTACACATTCCTTGACAATCTCATCAGTAAGTACTATATTACCTTTTTCATTCATCTGTGTCGTAAGAACTGCTACTTCTAATCCATTTAATGCTGTTCTTACATCTCCATTAGAAGTTTGGGCTAATTTTTGCAACGTACTATCTTCTACCTCTATTGTATAACTCGCTAAACCTTCAGGAGATGTTAAAGACTTCTTTAATACATGGAAAATATCTTCATCTGTTAATGGTTGTAAATGAAAGACCATAGATCTCGAAATCAAAGCCTTATTGACTTCAAAATATGGATTTTCAGTTGTTGCTCCAATCAGAATAACAGTTCCATTTTCCACAAAAGGAAGTAAAGCATCTTGTTGTAATTTATTAAAACGATGAATCTCATCAATAAATAAAATACACTTTCCTGATGGGTTTAATAAAACATTTTGTGCTGTTTCTACTGCATTCTTAATATCTGCTACCCCTGAAGTAACAGCATTAATTTTAATAAACTTATATTTCGTAGTATTACTAATTACCCTTGCCAAAGAGGTCTTACCACATCCTGGCGGCCCCCATAAAATAATACTAGATAACCTATCTGCCTTAATTGTACGATATAAAATTTTATCTTTTCCTAATATATGTTCTTGCCCAACATAATCATCTAATGTTTTTGGGCTCATCCTATAAGCTAATGGCTTACTTAAATCCATGTTTCTCTCCTTTTGTCTCACTTAGGGACAGATATCGCACTAACTATACATTTCACTGCGTTCCATCGCATAAATCATCTGTAGCTCGCATCTCTTCACACATCTGACTTAACGTCCCTAAGTGCGACATGCTAAATTTCCTAATCCTTTACGAATAATATCTTCCACACTTAAAGACTTCATATCTATTTTCTCTAAAGCTCCTGCAATTTCTTTTCTACTATATCCTAATACCTGCAAAGCACTTACTGCTTCTGATACTTTTTCATCTTCTAATATTGCTTCTTGGAAAGAACTTTCTTCATCTTCTGTTGTTACTGCAATTTCTTGTTCTTTCTTTAATTTATCTTTTAATTCTAAAATAGTTCTTTGTGCTGTTTTAGGACCAATTCCTGGTAATTTTTTTAACATTCCTACATCATTTGCTATGACTGCTAAAGCAAATCCAGATGGTGTTATATTGGATAAAATTGTTAAGGCTCCCTTTGCCCCAATACCACTAACGCTTAATAATAGCTCAAACATTCTTAACTCTTCATTTGTCAAAAAGCCATATAAGCTAACATCATCTTCTCTTACTCTCATAAATGTAAAAATCTTAATTTGTTCCCCAATGTTTCCCAATTTTTCTATTGTAGATTCTGGCATAAATATTTTATATCCTATTTCATTTGCTTCTACCACAATATATCCTTTTGTTTTGATTTCCAAAGTTCCTTTGACATATGCTAACATAATTTTCTCCTCATTTGCTATCTTGTTTTTGATTATTCTATCACAAAGAAAAAAATTTGCAAGTATTATTCGCAAATTTTTGTTTGTTTTTGGTTGACCTTACATTCTATAGATGATATAATTTTATTGTTAAAGGAGTATATATTATGGATAATTGGTTAAATCGTACAGAATATTTAATTGGAAAAGAAAATATAGGAAAGTTAGAAAATGCTCATATTGCTCTATTTGGATTAGGAGGCGTTGGTTCTTATACAGTTGAAGCACTTGCTCGTAGTGGTATTGGTCACATCACTTTAGTAGATAAAGACACTGTTGATATTACTAATATCAATCGTCAATTAATTGCAGACACTACAACCGTTGGAAAACCTAAAGTTGAAATTGCAAAAGAAAGATTACTCAAAATCAATCCAAATTTACAAATCATTACTTATCAAACCTTTTATGATGAAACAAAAGCTGAAGAATTTTTTTCTACTTCTTATGATTATATTGTAGATGCTATTGATACAATAAGTTCTAAGCTTTCTTTAATAGAAGAATCCTATAAACACCATATTCCCATTATTTCTTGTATGGGTACTGGAAACAAACTAGACCCCACTATGTTTGAAGTTAATGATATTACAAAAACTTCTGTATGTCCTCTTGCTAAGGTAATAAGAAAAGAACTTGTAAAACGTGGAATACCACATTTAAAAGTAGTCTACTCTAAGGAAGTCCCTAAACGCTTTTCTGAAGAAAATAAGCAAACTCCATCAAGCATTAGCTTTGTACCTTCTGTAGCTGGTCTAATTTTAGCAGGAGAAGTTATTAAAGATTTGCTAAATTAATTATCTATCCATACCTTATCTAACTTTTTAGACTATTTTTACAAAAATCCTTGTATTTTTTTTCATTCTATGTTAATATAGTAAATAGTCAATTTAAGATTTCACATAGGAGGTGCAGTTCAATGGCAAAATGTGATATTTGTGGAAAAACATTATCTCATGGAAATAAAATTAGCATTGCTCGTTCTCATGTTAGTAGAAGAGCTACTAGAACTTTTAAACCAAATTTAAGAAGAGTTAAAGCCGTTGTTGATGGTCAATCAAAAACAATTCATGCTTGTTCAAAATGCTTACGTTCTGGAAAAGTTGTAAGAGCTTAATTTTAACTGTGAGTAATTTAAATAAGAAATAAATCGAGACTATTATAATAATAGCCTCTTTTCTTGTTATATACATATATTTATGTACTTATTTCTCTTTAATTCCAAATAGCAATTTTACAATTCCCCTTAAGCATTTTGGAACTTTCTTTACAACAATCGTCATTTTATTCACTCTCCCTTTTTTCAAAATATTCTCATTTGCAAGATAGCCATGCAAGACCAATAGCCACCACAGCAATTCCTATAGCAAATAGCCAGCCTGATATAGGAAGTAATAAAACAAGTAAAATACCTAGCCCTAATCCAATTAAACATACCCCTAGGGTCTTTTTTAATGCACACAACATAATTTTATCCTCCTATTCCTTTTCTCTATATTATATTCTCTTTGTTCTTTATCGGTTACCTCTTTATGTTTTCTCCTATTTGATTTTTTCTGTTAAAACTGCTATACTATAAAAATAAACAATAATTATATCTCGAAAGGACATTGTAATGAAAAAAGAAGAAGTTATTGAAATTTTTGAAATACTAAAAAAAGAATATCCAGATGCTCAATGTAGTTTAGATTTTAATAGTCCCTTTGAAATGATGATAGCAGTTATGCTTTCAGCACAATGCACAGATGAAAGAGTTAATCTTGTAACTAAGACCTTTTTTCCAAATTATAATACCCCACAAGACTTTGTTGATATGCCTTTAGAACAAATTGAACAATTAATTCACTCTTGTGGTTTTTATCATAATAAAGCCAAAAATATAAAACTTGCCTCTCAGAAAATATTAAAGGACTTTAATGGTTGCGTCCCACAAACGATGACTGAGTTAATGTCTATTCCTGGAGTCGGAAGAAAAAGTGCTAATGTAATTATGTTAGAGGCATTTAATAATCCTCAAGGAATAGCAGTTGATACTCATGCAAAAAGATTATCCAATCGTATTGGCTTTTCCAAAAAAAGTGAGCCTGAAAAAATTGAGCAAGACTTATTAAAACTAATTCCAAAAGAATATTGGAAAGATGCAAATCATATTCTAATTTGGCATGGTAGAAATGTATGTAAATCACAAAATCCACAATGCGAAAAATGTCCACTTCATGATTTATGCCAAAATCCCGTAAAAAAATAGATTACCAATTCTAAAAAAATATTCATTGCATTTTTAAAAACAATGAATATTTTTTTGCCTAAATTTCCATACTAATTTACTAGAAGGTGATGATTTTGACTAATATTAATTGTTCTGAGAATTGTAAATATCAAAAAGATGGTAATTGTTCTTTTGAAAATATTAATCAAAAGAAAATGACATCTCATACAGATTGTGCTTATTTTACTCCTAAAACTAGTTCTGACGTTCCTTGTTTACAAACTAAATAAGTTTCCTTATTTGACTTTCTTGTTCTTTTAGTATATAACCTATTTATATTCAAAAAAACAAGGAGGTTTTTACTATGAATTTTATAAAGAAAATAATTTTTTGTGTCTTCACTTTTCTTCTTATTTTTACTTCTTTTGCATTTGCTAGTAATAATTCTAACACAAACAATAAAGAAACTATTAAAGTATTTAATACAGATCTTTATCTTGGTGGGCAAAACGTTATAGTTAGTGATGCTGTAAATGGAAATGTTTTTGCCTTTGGTTCCTCTGTCACTATAAAAGGAGAAATTTTAGGAGATATTTTTATTTTGGCAAAATCGCTAACAATTGATGAAACAGCTACAATCCACGGCAATATTTTCGCTTTTTCTAATGATATGATTCTAAAGGGAAAAGTCAATTATGATATTTATTTTCTAGGTCAAGATTTTGAATTAACAGATACTGCATATGCTAACCGTGACATTAGAGCTTTTGTAGCTAATGCTAAATTATATGGCTCTATCAAAAAAGATGCCTTTCTTTTTGTTGACAGTATCCTTATGAAAGATAATGCAGAAAATATTATTGGTGGTAACTTGCATTATACTAGTGATAAAGAATTTACCTTTCCTGAAAAAGCAATTATGGGAAATATAAAATATACACAATATCAAGAACACACTCGTACCGCTAGTGAAATTGCTATAAAATATATAAAACAGTTTATCTCTGATATTTCGCTTACTATTGTTATTATTTTACTTATTGTTTTTTTAGCACCTAAATTTATTGATAAAGTAAATTATGCTCTAATGAAAAGGCCTTTTATCAGTAGTGGTATTGGCATTTTATCTATTGTACTAATTCCTGTGTTAGCATTATTCTTACTTTTTACAGGAATTTTCAGAGGTCTGGCTTTTGCTACATTTGTTGTATATGGCTCCATATTAGTAATGTGTCTTGCCATTTTCAGCTTAGCTATTGCTAAATCTTTTGCTGATAAATGGAATATTACTTCAAAAGGTAAGTTTATCTTATTTGCTCTCTTATCAGCTATAGTATTGTGGTTAGCTCAACGTATTCCATATCTCAGTACATATGTCTCATTATTTATATATGTAGTTGGTCTTGGAGTATTCTTAACAACATTTATAAAAGTAAAGCAAAAAAGTTAAAACTAAAAAGGAAATAATTCTAATTTCAAAATTAGAATTATTCCCTTTTTTATTTATCTTTTCAATTTTTCTACCATATCTGCATAATTGTCAGAATTTGTAATGGCACTACCTGAAACTATAATATCTGCTCCTGCTTCTTTTACAAATCCTACTGTATCTAAGTTAATTCCACCATCTGCTTCAATATCTACTTCTATTTTTTTATCTTGCACATATCTTTTTAATGCTCGTATCTTTTCTACTGTTTTCGGAATTAACTCCTGTCCGCCTTTTCCTGGCTCTACTGTCATAACTAATACTAAATGAATAAATGGTAAAAATTCTTCTACTTCTTCAATCTTTGTATCTGGCTTGACCGAGATACCAACTCTCACATTATTTTCTTTAATTACTTTTATCCATTCCATTATTTGTTCTTTATCTCTTGCCACTTCCAAATGAAATGTAATAATATTAGGTTCAAACACTAAAAAACTTGAAATGTAGCTAGATACATCTTTTACCATTAAATGAACATCTAATGGTAAATTTGAAATACTATTTAAATATTCACAGTATTCTATCATTCTATTTGCCGTATTATTTTCTACAAATTCTCCATCCATCACATCAATATGAAAATAGTCTATTTTTGCTGTCTCTAAATTATATAATGTTTGAATCGTATTTTCATTTTTTAAACCTAAAAGCGATGCTGAAACTTCTACCATATTTATTCCTCCATTTATTATGAAACCCTAAATAACTTTATTTAGGGTTTCATGTATTTCTATTTAATCAATTATTAAAGTAGGATTTTCCACTGACAAATCAAACTGTACTTCCTTTTTCTTTATCTCATCTACAAATATTTTTACTGTTACAGTCCCTTTTCCTGAAGCTGTTGCTGTAATATCAGTGCTATCTTTACGTGCTGCATCTCTATACACTGTATCTCCATCCACTTCAATTCTTAGGTTTACTGTTGGATTAATTTCTGTATCTGTCTCAGGGTCTTTATCAATAATACTATCTTCCCCTAATAGGGACTTTAAGTTCAATTTTATGGTTCCTGTTTTAATAGCTTCAATACGATTTACTGTAATTGTTATCTTTGTTCCTTCATCAACGCTTTCTCCTGCATCAATACTTTGTTTTAAAACTTTTCCATTCACTTTTGTGGTATCTTCTTCATAAACAACTGTTACTTCTAAATCAGATAACTTCTTTTTTGCACTGCTTTCAGTTTCTCCAATTACATATGGAACATTTATCTTTTTAATTCCTGTTCCAATGCTAACATAAACTTTTACTTTGTCACCTGTTTTTAGTTCTTCCCCTTCTTCTGGATCTTGTTTAGTAACATAGTCTTTTTCTACAGTTTTACTAGTTTCTTCTACTTTTTCTACTTCTAATTTTAATTCTTCTAGTAATTCTTTTGCTTCATCAAATTTCATTCCCACTACTTTTTTCATTTCAACTTTTTGCGCACCCAAGCTCACAATGAGCTTGATAGTAGAATTTTCATCTACTGTTTTTCCTGCACTATATGGTGGCTCTTGTGAAATAATTTTACCTTCTTCTACATCCTTATCATGTACCTCTTCTATCTCAATATTAACTTTATCATTTTTATATGCTGCTTTTGCCTCATCCACTGTCATATTCTTAACATCTTTTAACGCTACTTGTGGTGTTTTTCCTCCATCTAAAATTAGTTTTGTAGCTAGGTATCCAATCAATGGAATTAAGACAATAATAGCTAGTGCAATCACTGTAATCCATACTTTTTTAGCCCTTGGATGCTCTTCAAAATATTTTGCTAACCCTTTTTGCTTTTTATTCATAGATCTTTTCGTCTTTTCTTCCTCCATTTCCTCATTTAAACTAGGAATTCTTTGTGTATATTGCATTGTTTCACTATTTCTTTTTACAAAACTTCCTTCTGGATCTTTTAAGGACATACTCAAATCTTTTAACATTTCTGTTGCAGATTGATATCTTAAACTAATATCTTTTTCCATTGCCTTCATAATAATTTTATTTATAGCTAAAGGGATAGATGGATTTAGCTTAATTGGTTCCACTGGTTTTTCTTGCATATGTTTTAAAGCAATAGATACTGGAGTATCTGCATCAAATGGTACTCTTCCTGTTAACATTTCATACATAACAACACCTAAAGAATAGATATCTGATTTTGCATCTGTATATCCTCCACGTGCATGTTCTGGTGAAAAATAATGAACTGAACCAATTGTTGTTCCAAATGCTGTAATCGTAGAATTAGAAACTGCTTTTGCAATTCCGAAATCTGTTACCTTTGCAATTCCATCTTCAGTAATAATAATATTATGTGGTTTGATATCTCTATGTACAATATTATTTCTATGTGCCATTTCTAATGCAGAAGCTACTTGAATTGCAATATTAACAGACCATTTCCAAGGAAGTACTCCATCTTCATTAATAATTTCTTTTAATGTTTTTCCTTGTACTAATTCCATAACAATGTAATAAATATTTTCTTCATTTCCTACATCATAAATAGAAACAATATTAGGATGAGTTAAACTTGCTGCTGACTGTGCTTCTGTATGAAATCTTTTAATAAATTCTTCATCAGTTGTAAATTCATCTCTTAAGACTTTAACAGCTACATAACGTTTTAAAATATTGCATCTTGCTTTATACACTGTTGCCATTCCGCCTTCTCCGATTTTCTCTAGAATTTCATAACGGTTTCCTATTACCTTACCAACTAAATTCATATGTTATTCTCTCCCCTATTTTATTGTTACCACTGTGATATTATCATATCCACCAGCTTCATTAGCTAAGTCTACTAATACTCTTGGCGCATCTTCTGGATTTTCTCTTATCACACGATAAATTTCTTTTTCTTCTACCATATTAGTTAGCCCATCTGAGCACATTACTAGGATATCACCTATCTCATAATTCCTTGCTCTCAAATCTGGCTCTACGTATGCAGTACAGCCTAATGCCTTTAATAGCATGTTTTTCTTTGGATGATGCTGCGCTTCTTCTCTTGTAATTTTTCCATCCTCTACTAGTTGTTGCACATAGCTGTGGTCCTTGGTTAACTTGCGAATGAGTTCTCCCCTAATACGATAAATTCTACTATCACCAACGTGTCCAATATATATTTTATTATTATATATGAAGCATATGTCCAAAGTAGTACCCATTCCTTCTAAATCTGATTCTTGTTTTGACTTTTCAAATACTACCATATTAGCATATTCTATTGCATTTTTTATAAGTTCTAAAATCGTATCTCTATTATGTTCTATTTTTTCAAAATTATTTTCTATATATTTTTTAGCAGATTCTGTAGCCAATTTGCTAGCTATTTCTCCACCGTTATATCCGCCCATTCCATCTGCTAAAATAAATATTTGTAAATTTTCCTCTGGCTTTGGAATAGAATAATAGTCTTGATTAATTTCTCTTGCTTTGCCAATATCTGACCTAGCAAATCCTACCATATACTTTTTTCCTCCCGCATCTTATTTTAAGTTTTTTCTTCTTAGTTGACCACAAGCAGCATCAATATCACTCCCTAATTCTCTTCTAATTGTTGCTACTATCCCATGATCATTTAAATAATCTCTAAACTTTATAATATTTTCATTACTACTTTTTATAAATTTTCCATTTTCAATTTTATTAATTGGAATAAGGTTAACATGACAAATCATTCCATGTAATAATTGTACTAAAGCTTTTGCATCTTCCAAATTATCATTATTGTCTTTTGCCAAAGCATATTCAAAAGAAATACGTTTATTTGTTTTGGCAATATAATCTCTACAAGCTTGCATTAATTCCTTTAACGGATATAAGTTGTTAACTGGCATCATTTTACTTCGTTTTTCATCTGTTGTTGCATGTAGAGAAATAGACAAAGTACATTGTAATTCTTCATTAGCAAAATCATAAATACGAGGAACTAGTCCTGATGTTGAAATACTAATATGTCTTGCTCCTATATTTAATCCCTTTTGATGATTAATAATACGAATAGCATGCATTACATTATCATAATTGTCAAAAGGTTCTCCAATTCCCATAAACACAATGTTTGAAATATGTTCTCCAATGTCTTGTTCTACTGCCAAAATTTGCTCTATAATCTCTCCTGAAGTTAAATTTCTAACAAATGCAATTCCAGTAGATGCACAAAACTTGCATCCCATTTTACAGCCAATTTGAGAAGATACACAAATAGTTTTCCCATGATGATATTGCATAAGTACTGTTTCAATTGCATTTCCATCTAGTATATCAAATAAGTACTTTTTTGTACCATCTGAAGATTCTTGTTTTCTTAAAATCTCAAAATTGCATATAGTGTAATTTTGCTTTAACTTTTCTCTTAGCTCTAAAGAAATATTAGTCATTTCATCAAATTCTTTTACCTTTTCAATATAGAGCCAATTAAAAATCTGCTCTGCTCTATACGGCTTTTCTCCTAGAGAAACGAGTTCTTGTTTTAATTCATCTAAGTTGTAGTCTTTGATATTTTTCATCTTCTCCTTCTTTCCAAGATAGTTATACCATAAGTTGTTACTTTTAGCAAGTAAATTAAGAATATATCTATAATATAAAATAGCCTAAGGTATTAAACCTTAGGCTTAAAATTCTACTTACTTAGCATTTTTACTAATGCTTGTTCAATATTTGAAAATCTCTTTTCAAATACAATATTAGTCATATCTGCAATTTCTTCAAATTCTCTCAATTTGTCTAGCTTTCTCATTGTTACCTTATGATGCCTTACCATTTCTTGTTTAGTACTTGCTTGCTCACTTTTCACTTCATTTAATAGTTCTTTTATTTCTCCAATTAGTGATTCTAGGGTTTCTTTTTCGTCTAATTTTTTAGACATATTACCACCTCTTTCGTAAATATATATTAACTCCATATTTCTATTGTACTACTCTAGTAAACTTAAGTCAATACATTTTACGAAAATTTGTTTTTATTCTTCTACTATTTTAATATGAACATCATCTAACTGTTTTTGGTGAACTCTACTTGGTGCTCTCATCAATAAATCTCTTGCTTTTTTATTTTTAGGGAACGCAATTACCTCACGAATATTTTTACTATCTGCTACTAACATTACCATTCTATCTAATCCTGGAGCTGCTCCAGCATGTGGTGGTGTTCCATATTGAAAAGCATTGTATAATGCTCCAAATCTATTTTCCACCTCATCTTCACTATAGCCCGCTATTTCAAATGCTTTTACCATTAGCTCTGGATCATGGTTTCTTACAGCTCCTGATGCTACTTCATATCCATTACATACCACATCATATTGATAGGCTAAAATATCTAATGGATTTTTTGTCATTAATGCTTCCATTCCACCTTGTGGCATAGAAAACGGATTATGATTAAAATCTATCGTTCCTTCATCAGATAATTCATACATTGGAAAATCTACAATATAGCATAAACGATATACATTTTTTTCTAGCAAATCTAAACGGTTTCCAAGTTCAATGCGAACTGCTCCCGCAATCTTTTGAACCATTTTTAATTCATCAGCCATAAAGAATACACTACAACCAGATCTCATGCCAATCTGTTCTTCCAATTCTTTTTGTACCTCTGGCGTAATAAATTTTGCTATTCCTCCCGATATTACATTTGCATTATCTACTTTTACCCATGCTAGCCCTTTTGCTCCTGCTTCTTCCATAGCAAATTCAGTCATAGAATCAAAGAACTTTCTTCCTTGTTCAGCTCCATTTTGTACTACTATTGCTTTTACTATTTTGTCTTTGAAATTATTAAATTCTACATGTTCAAAGATATTTGTAACATCTTGGATGATTAATGGATTTCTTAAATCTGGTTTATCACTTCCATACTTCTCCATCGCTTCTAAATATGGAATTTTTTGAAATGGTATTTCATCTACCTTCCAATCTGTATGTGTTTTAAAGACAGTTGTAAAGATTTCTGCTAATACTTTCAAAACATCTTCTTGTTCTGCAAAACTCATTTCAAAATCTAATTGATAGAATTCGCCTGGTGCTCTATCTGCCCTTGGATCTTCATCTCTAAAACATGGTGCAATTTGATAATATTTATCAAAACCTGAAACCATTAACAATTGTTTAAATTGTTGTGGTGCTTGTGGAAGTGCATAAAATTCTCCTGCATGTAGTCTACTTGGTACCAAATAATCTCTTGCACCTTCTGGTGAGGAATTCGCTAATATAGGTGTTTGAATTTCCGTGAATCCTAATTCATCCATTTTTTTGCGAATAGTTTTTATAATTTCACTACGAAGAATAATTGTTTTATGTAATTTATCATTTCTTAAATCTAAAAAACGATATTCTAGTCTTAAATCTTCTTTTACTTCTCCCACTTTGTCAGAATTTACTTCAAATGGTAAAATATTTTTACATTTTCCTAAAATTTGAATTTTCTTTGCGTCAATTTCTATTTTTCCAGTAGGAATTTTATCATTTTTATTTGATCTTTCAATTACATTTCCTACAACTTGAAGTACACATTCTGTAACAATATTATTTAATACAGTTTTATCAATCTCCTGATTCTCTGCTGAAATAACTACTTGCGTAATTCCAAATTGATCACGTAAGTCAATAAATGCCATAGAACCTAAATTTCTAATTTTTTGTACCCAACCTGCTAATGTTACTTCTTCTCCTACATTTTTTATATTTAACTCTCCACAGTTATGATTTCTATACATATTGTTTTCTCCTCTTATTTCATTTGACCTTATTATACACCTTTTAATAGTTTGTTACAATATAAAAGGCGAAGATTTTTGCATCTTCGCCTCTATGTTGGAGAAAAAGGACTCGTCTTATTATCCGCCTAAATTATATTTCATTGCCCAATATCCTGTTATTTCTTGTCCATTAAATTTAAATGCCTCTGGTACTTGATAGCTTGGTGTAACACCATTTCTTTCATTTCCTGTACCTCCAGCTTTTCCGTCCAAAAATCTGACATCACTTCTTTGAACTGCTGAAGTTCCATCTAATTTAAACTCATACCTTGGTATCCATGTAAAGTAGGTCTCTGTGTTTCCATTTGTTGTTACTATATTTGCCCATTTTGCATTTGAATAATCATACCAATTTGCTGGCATATTGCTGCCATCATTCTTGATCTTTTCTCCTCTTACTGGTGTTGAACCATTATATGTTACATAATAGGTACATTCCGGATTAAATCCTGTCAAATCTGGCTTATTTGGCATACCTGTTTTTACTTTTTTAGTTAATCCTCCTACATACCCTCCACTGCTATTTCTTATTTCAACTAAAATAGTATATTCTTTTCCAGATTCTAAGTTATTAAATGTAATCATATCTGCTGCATTCTTTGTTGTCTTATCAGGTTTTGAATCTTTATTTCTTGGCTTTCCATTAATGTAATAGTTATAAGTCTGCCCACTAGTAATTGCACTACCTTTTAATCCTTTTATTGTAATTGAATTTGAGGTATATACAACTTCTGCATTAAGGGTTGCAGTGTTAACATCCCCCATATTATACTTCATTGCCCAATATCCAGTTATTTCTTTTCCATTAAATTTAAATGCTTCTGGTACTTGATATCCAGCTGATACCCCTGCTCTATTACTTCCTGTTCCCCCAGCTGTATCAGTAACAAATTTCACTTCACTTCTCTCATTTCCTGATTTTAATAAAAATTCATATCTTGGTATCCATGTATAATAAGTTTCTCCATCATTATTTCTTACTACTATGTTTGCCCATTCTGCTTCATCATAATTGTACCATCCAATTGGTACTTCTTGACTGATTGGTACTGTACTATATTCTTTATCTTGTTCATCATATAATACATAGAAAGTGCTTTCTTTATCAAAACCTGTTAAATCTGGTGGATTTACAATAGAAGAACCATATACTCTTGTATAACTTGCTATCATTTCACCTTTACTGCTGAATGCAGTCATATTAATAACATTGTCTCCTTTTTTCATATTTTCTAAACGAATCGTCTTTTTATTAATATTAGCTACATCCGTTATTGTTTCTTCTACTTTACTATTTAATGATACTACATATTTAGCCACTCCAGTTAAACCAGTTGGTACTATATTAGAAATTGTAATAACTCCTCTTGATACCTTCATATCATAATAAAGGATAGATTTGGTTGGTGCCTCTCCTAAATTATACTTCATTGCCCAATATCCTGCTATTGCCTTTCCATTAAAAGTAAATGCTTCTGGTACAGCGTAATCTTGTGCTCTTAGCTCTTCCCAAGTTGTTACTTCATCTGTGTATGGATCTTTATAGTTATTATTAATATCAATTAACTTAACATCTGCTCTTTGTGTAGTTTGATTTAATTTGAAGCAGTATCTTGGTATCCATGTATAATAACATTCTATTCCTTCTTGCTCTGTTACAATATTAGCCCATTTTCCTTTTGTATAATCATACCAATCTTCTGTTGGTTTATCAAATATCCAATTTTTAGGCTCCATTACACCATTTGAATTTTCATTTACATATCTTGTATAGTTTTTATTAAATCCTTCATTTAGTACTGGTGTACATAAGTATGTTCCATTGACATATTCATAACTACCATCTTTAATGTTAATTCCTGATGGTCTTTTTAACTCTAATACAGGAATTCCCATTTCTTCACACCATTTAGCTTCTTTATCTGCTTCTTTATTTCTGTCGTCCTTTACATAACATAACTCGCCATGATAAACAACTACATATTTTTGATCTTTTTTATCAACATTTACAATATCTGAAATAGGAATATTAACATCCTCAGGCTGAATATCTACCCCTTCTGCCTCTATCTCAATTAATTCTATTAGGGTATCTCCCGAATTGATCCCACTTATATTGGTATTCATTGTTGAGGCTACCTTCCAAGTTGTATAAGTATCTACTTGTTCCCTATAGGCTGACCATCTTGTTTTAAATTTTGCTGCCTGTGCTTGTGCAAATATACTATTGTCGCCCATTACATAAGTAATTGTAATTCCTGATAGTATCAATAATACTACTATTGTGACTACAAGCGCAACTAGTGTAATACCTTTTTGCTTGTTCTTTTTTAATCCCATATTTCTCCACATTCCTTTCTAAATATTGTATTTAACTTTCATCATATAACCAATCACATCTCTTCTTCATCTCTTGTATTAGGTGATATGTATCTGCATTTTGTGCATGTCCTATCCAAGAATTCAGTTTCAATGCAGTTTCTTTCAAATCTAATTTATTTTCATGATATAGTTTATTCCATATCTTAATTTTCTTCTTAATTTTCTTTTTATTTTCATTTAGTAGTAAAATGCGATTATCATACACTTTATAACCACAAAATCTTACTCCTTGTTTTGATTTAAAATAATTTGTTTTTTTATTCAAAGTTAGTCCTAATTCTTCTGATAAAAATTGAGTAATTTTTCCCAATACTTCCTTGCATTTTTCTTTGCTGTCCAACAATAATACAAAGTCATCCATATATCTTACATAATATTTAATTCTTAATTTTTCTTTGACAAAATGATCTAATTGATTTAAATAAATATTTGCAAAATATTGTGAGGTATAATTGCCAATCGGAATTCCTACTGGATCGTCATTATGATATATGAGCATCTTTGTTAATTTTAGAACATTTCTATCTTTAATGTATCTTTCAATAATACGATATAAAATTTCTTTTCTAATGCTATAAAAATATTTGGATATATCACATTTCAATATGTAAAAATCCTTTTGTTTTTGAGAAAAGTTATACATATATTTATTTAATTTCCTTACAGCACTATGAACCCCTCTTCCATTAATGCAAGCATAAGAATCGATAATAAATTTTGGTACAAAAATAGGCTTTATAAATTCTTCTACATACCACTGTTGTACAACTCTATCTTTAAATGGTAATGCTTCTATCAATCTCTTCTTTGGTTCATAAATAATAAATTCTCTATATTTTCCAACCTGATAAGTTCCCTCATTTAATGACTTCAAAATTTTCATTATATTACTAACAGAATCTAATTCAAATACAATTACTTCTTTACGATTACGTTTATTTTCTTTTGACCTTTCATATGCTTTTAACATATTAGAAAATTTTAACTTTTCATAAAATACGTTATTTACTCTTTTTGGCATGATTTCATCCACCCTCCAATCAGCTTACCGATTTCGTCTATATTCTCATTCCAAACCATATAGTTCTTTTGATTAATATACATACTTTTATAAGATATTGTAATAAGACTCTTTAAAACTACAAGGTCAACATCTACTTTTCTCAAATATTCATACTTTTCTTGATTTGCATATGCTTTCCATGCATATACAATGTATTTTAAGTCTTCATATAATAAATTTTTGATGTCTGCACATAAATCAAATCGTTCACTTTTTGGATATTTTTTTAATAAATTCTTAGAGTAATAGATAAGATTAGTCATTTTCTGATAAGTAACTAGTCTGTTATCAATCTTTGGCATATTTTTTCCTCCATTTTAGTAAAATATTCTATATTATCTTTGTAAATAATATAGTACTTGTATTCTACCTTTGGAGAAAAGTCCATTGCCTGTTTCTATATAAAACTAATTAAAAACTTTTTAAAAATTATACTTTTTATTTTGAAATATTTTTCGACATATTTCGTATTATTATGATATTTTTTATTTCAATGTACTTTTTCAAAGACTGTACGGCGCCGCTCTTCGCTGCTCCACGACCGCTGCGGTTTCACCACTGCTGTCGCGGAGAAATCTCGGTCGACGCCCCTTCTGCTAGAGAGTTGTTTCTCTGGAGTTTTTTCTTGCCTCTCCCTTTTTATTTTCTGTTGATTCTAATTTTATCTTTCATGTCTTGTTCACACCCCAAAACACACAGGACAGAACGAATTATTTATACAACTCCACTCTCGCCAAGTATAAGATATCTGTATGGCTCATTCTTCGCCTACAGCTATCTTAACTTCGCCTTCGTTACGTTGCATAGGTTATCTGTAGCTCGCTTGCGCTTCGCACATCTAACCTAAAGTCCGGTGCCCACCACCGCTACTCCACGACCGTAGCTGAAGCCGCTAGTCCAGTAGCCGTAAGTGAAGGAGAATACTCCATTGTAGCCACGTACGAAACCAGGATATGCACCGCTGACCCAATTAGCGCTGCCAGCACCATGCCAGCCTGCGCAGCCTTTGTTTGGGGTTGCGTCTGTCCCGAGTGCGTCTCCGACTTTTGCGGACGCGTTAGTAGAGTCGTACAAGTCATAGTACCTCGAGTTCTTTCCTACTGTAGTTGCACTCATTACTCCTGCGGTCCAATCCCATCTAGTCCCCATGTACACTCCCGTTATGTTTCCTGTTGATGTCTTCTCTGTTACCTCTGATAACTTCTTCAGATTTCCAAATCCTGATGCTGATAAGATGGCTATAGCTCCATATTCTGTTGTTCTTATCATATGTACATCAATATTATTACTTGTTTTTGGACTTAAATCTGTATTTAACGTTTCATCTAACCCCATTGTTTGTCCTGATGTTTCCATTTTTCTGATCTCCTCCATCCACACAGCTCCTGTTTTGCTTGGAGGATTAGCATGTGTTGTTGCATTAGCCTGTAATGCTGCTTTACTTGTATTTCCTCCTATCATCATTATTCCTGCTGCTATTAATGTTGTTGTTACTATCATCTTCTTCATGTTTTTCTTTTCTTTCATTTTCTTTTTCCTCCTATGATTTTGAAATTTATACTTGTTTCTTAGTATTTGTATAAACTACCCTGTGTCTACCACCTCTTCTTCCACGCAAAAAGGACAGACTATAAAATTACATAGTCTATCTTTCAGATTTCTATATTTTATATATATTTTCTGTTCTATAAATAAAACATATCTTCTCATCTGTACTTTCCCCTTTCAAGTAGTTTTACCTTTTCCTTAAAACTTCTTTATGAACTATTCTTATGTATCATTTTTTAACATATTTAATCTTTATCTGACATTATTTTAACGAAATTCTCTATTTTTTCAGAAAAACTAAACAAATTGTTTTATGTTTTTTGTATTTTTTATACTTCTTTGTTATTGAAATTTTATTACTCCTAGTGTAGGACTATCTTTGTTACAGTTCTAACTAGAATGTCGAAATATAAAAGAGAAATTAGCAAAAGCAATATGACATATATCGACATGTTTTATAACGTTATGTTATAAGTAATGTTGTTAGTCTAAAATGGACAAAAGACGTAAATACTAAAGAAAAAAGGAGGAAAACAATGAAGAATATAATAGTAAAAAATAGGCAGAATAACACTTGTTGCTTTGGTTGTAACCATAGTAGTATTACTCATTTTAGCAGGAATAACAATTACTTATGTAATAGGAGATAATAGCATAATAAAAAAAGCACAAGAGGCAAAGAATAAAACAGAAGATGCTATGCAAAATGAACAAAATGAAATACGAGATTTAGCAAATTTATTAAAAAATGAAACTGGTGGAGGAACTACTAATCCCCCAAGTAGTAAAGTAGAAATATCAACAATTACACAAAAGGTAGATAAAAATACTCCAGCAGAAGATAGTTTTGGAAATCCTATTACCGTTCCAGAAGGATTTAAAGTAGTACCAGATGGACAAGATGGCGTAGAATATAACTATATAGGAGATAAAAAGCCAACTGTACAAGATGGAATAGTCATTGAAGATGAGGAAGGTAATCAGTTTGTATGGATTCCCGTGGGAAAGATAAAAAATAAAGATGGAAGCTCTACTACCATACAACTTGCCAGATATATCTTTGATATTACAATAGACCCTGACAGTTATATAGTTTCAGGAGGAACAGGTGCTGTTAAGCAAACTATAGCAGATGGTAGTGGATTATCAGATGCATGGTTAGAAGTCATTGGCAGAGAATATGAATATTTAGAAGAAGCTTCTACTTCCTCTACTTATGGAAATATAAAGTCGAAAGATATTGAAGATTTTAAAGCAAAATCAAAAGCAAATGGAGGATATTACTTAGCTAGATATGAGGCAAGTTATAAAGATAGTACACATTGCTATAGCAAACAATCAACTTCAACTAGAACAGATACTAACACAGCTTTAACAAGTGGAATGTTATGGAACTATATAACACAACCAGATGCAGCAACAATCGCACGTAATATGTATACGAGTACTAATTTTCAAAGTGATCTAATAAATTCCTATGCATGGGATACAGCCATTGTATTTATTCAAGCCTATTCAGAAGATAATGATTATTCTAAGGAAAATGGACCTACTTTTAGTAGTACTTTAAAAAATACAGGTGTTACAACAGATAAAAAATGTAACATTTATGATATAGCTTCTAATACGTTAGAATGGACAACAGAGACCTGTACTTACACTGACAGTCCTTGCACCTTTAGAGGTGGCGTTTACGAAAACAGTCGTGGTTACTCAGCTCACCGCGGTTTCAACTATCCATCTGCCAGTCACGTCTTTCTTTCCTTCCGTCCCCTACTTTATGTGAGGTAGATTCGTAAATAGAAGTCAAAAATATCTTAGTTAACTTACAAGTTAACTAAGATATTTTTTGTATATTTTTAACTTTCACTAAAATAAAATAAAAATGCATTGTATTTTCTTGCATTTTTTTATATAATTAGGAAAAAATAGAAAAAGAACTAAGAAATTAATTTCCACAGGAGGTTTTTAAATGGATGCAAAAAAAGTTTTAATAAAAGATTTGTATAGGAATATGGATAGTTATATTGGAAATACTGTTCAAATTTCTGGTTGGGTCAAAACCCTTCGCGACTCTAAAAATTTTGGATTTATAGAATTAAATGATGGTAGCTTTTTTAAAAACATTCAAATTGTATTTGATACAAGCCTATCTAATTTTGAAGAAATTCGTAAACTATCTATTATTTCTTCTATCATTGTTTCAGGCCAAGTTGTAAAAACAGAAAATGCAAAACAACCCTTTGAAATAAAAGCAGATAACATAGAAATTTTTAATTCAGCTAGTCTTGACTACCCTCTTCAAAAGAAAAGACACTCTTTTGAATACTTAAGAACAGTTTCTCACTTACGTCCAAGAACTAATACATTTAACGCAGTATTCAGAGTTCGCAGCATACTTTCTTTTGCTATTCACAAATTCTTCCAAGAAAGGGGCTTTGTTTATGTTCATACTCCAATTATTACAGGAAGTGATTGTGAAGGTGCTGGAGAAATGTTTCAAGTAACTACTATGGATATGCAAAATCCAGTTAAATCAGAAGATGGAAATATTGACTATTCTCAGGATTTCTTTGGGAAACAGTCACATCTAACAGTTAGTGGGCAATTAGATGTAGAAACATTTGCACATGCTTTCCGTAATGTTTACACCTTTGGTCCTACCTTTAGAGCAGAAAACTCCAATACAGTAAAACATGCTGCTGAGTTTTGGATGATTGAACCTGAGATTTGTTTTGCTGATTTAGAAGATGATATGAATTTGGCAGAAGATATGATTAAATATATTATTTCTTATGTGTTGGAAAACGCTCCAGAAGAAATGGAATTTTTTAATCAGTTTATTGACCCTACCCTATTTGATCGTTTACACAATGTTGTAAATTCTGACTTTGGAAGAATTACTTATACAGATGCCATTACAGAACTTGAAAAAGTAAATGACCAATTTGAGTATCCTGTTCATTGGGGAACTGATATTCAAACAGAACATGAAAGATATTTGAGTGAAAAACTTTTTGGAAAACCTGTCTTTGTAACTAACTACCCTAAAGAAATTAAAGCTTTTTATATGAAGCAAAATTCTGATGGTAAAACAGTTGCAGCTACTGATTTGCTAGTATCTGGTATTGGAGAAATTATTGGTGGCAGTCAAAGAGAAGATGATTTTGATAAATTAGATAAACGTTTAGAAGAACTTGGATTAAATAAAGAAGACTATTGGTGGTATATGGATTTAAGAAGATATGGAAGCTGTATACATAGCGGCTTTGGTCTTGGATTTGAGAGAATGATGATGTATTTAACTGGTATGCAAAATATCCGTGATGTACTTCCTTTCCCTAGAACACCAAAAAACTGTGAGTTTTAAATTATATAAATAAAAAGAAAAGATACATTGCTTCCGTTTTCACTATTTGCAATGTATCTTTCTTTTATTTTTACCATTATTAGGAAGGAATTATGTTTCTTTAATAATATAGTTATTCTCGAAAAGCTCCTTAAAGCCTTCCCTTCTGATATTCTATATTAGAGTCCGGTACCCACCACTGCTACTCCACGACCGTAGCTGCTGGTACCAGCCCAAGTGTAAACACCGAAGGAGAATACTCCACCATTGCCGCCACGTATGAAACCAGGAGACGAGCTATTACTCCAACTAGGGCTGTTAGCCCCATGCCAGCCTGCGCAGTTGGGATATCATAACATAATCCCTATTTTTTATTCCACTACTACTTTACCTTTCCTCTTACATACTCATAAATCATAATACCGACATGCAACAGAAGCATTTAAACTTTCTGTTTTTCCGAAGCATTGGAATTTTTACCTTTACATCTGCCATATCTTGGATTTCTTTTGAAACTCCTTTTGCTTCATTCCCAATTACAATTACTTTCTTATAATAATCTATATTGTATATGCTTTTTGTAGCTTCTAAAGATGTTGCCATTACTTCAAATTTATGCTTTTTAACATTTTGCAAAGTCTTTTGCAAATTATCAGTTGTAATCATATTCATTCTAAAAATAGCTCCCATGGTAGAACGTACTACTTTAGGGTTATATGGATCTGCACAATCTGCAGTCAGTATAATCTGCTTTAAGTTAGCACTATCTGCCGTTCTTAAAATAGTACCTAAATTTCCTGGGTCTTGAATTCCATCTAAAGCTACTATAATATCTTCGTTGTAATCAATATTATCACTGTTATCCCCCTTTTCTACTACTGCTAAAATTCCTTGTGGATTTACAACATCTGTAATACTTTGAAATAGCTTTTTAGTAACATATATGCAGTTATATTTTGCTATTCCATAAAGAAGAGATTGTTCAATTGCCCCTTCATTGTCACAGTCTTCACAAACTACTATCATTTTAATTGTTACATTTTCCTCAATTGCTTCTTTTACTAATTTAATACCTTCCACTAAGTATTCCTTTGTTTCATCACGAAACTTTTTATCTTTTAACTTTTTGATATATTTAATTTGTTCATTGTCTTTACTGGTTATAACTTGCATTTTGTCACTCTCCTTCTTTCCAATTCATTTATGCACATAAATTTAAAAACTCTTTTACCTTACTAATAATTTCTTTTTCTGTACGTTTCCCAACTTTAAAAGTAACATATGGCTCAATTCCTTTTGAAAAACGGATAGCAATACCATATTGTTCATATAATTTTTCCATTTTTTCTGGTAGCATAGCTTCCCTTGTAAAATAGAAAACAATACTTTCTGGTCTTTGTGAAATCTTAATTGTACCTACTTTTCTTGCTAATTCTTTAATTCTAGCAATTTCTAGTAGATTTTCAAGTTCTACTGGTAATTTTCCATATCTATCAATTACTTCATCTACTACATTTTGAATATCTTCTTCTGTTCTACATAAAGCAATATTTTGATAAATTTCAATCTTTTGACTACTATTATCAATAAAACTATCTGGAATATAGCTAGAAACAGATAAATCAATTTGTACATCTTGTTCTTCTCTTACTTCTATTCCTTGCATATTTTTAACAACTTCATCTAGCAACTTACAATAAGTATCATACCCGACTTGTTCCATATGTCCATGTTGCATCTCTCCAAGCATACTTCCTGCTCCACGAATTTCTAAATCTCGCATAGCAATTTTAAATCCTGAACCAAACTCTGTAAATTCCTTGATTGCCTTCAAACGCTTATCTGCAACTTCTGATAATAGCTTATCTCTTCTATACATAATGTAAGAATATGCTTGCTTTTCTCCTCTTCCTACTCTTCCTCTAATTTGATATAACTGTGCTAATCCTAGTCTATCTGCATTTTCTACAATAATTGTATTAGCATTTGGTATATCAATTCCAGATTCTAAAATAGTAGTACATATTAATACATTAATTTCTTTTTTGATAAAGCTTTCCATGATTTCTTCTAATTCTCTACCAGACATTTGTCCATGAGCAAAACCTACTTTTGCCTCTGGAATTAGATTTGAAATCTCTGATGCCTTTTTTTCAATGCCTTCTACTTGATTATATAAATAAAAGATTTGTCCATCTCTTTCTAACTCTTTTGTAATTGCTTCTTGTACAACCTCCCTGTCATATTCTAACACATAAGTCTGTACTGGCTTTCTATTATGTGGTGGTTCGTAGATAACTGACATATCTCTTACCCCCACAATGGACATATGAAGGGTTCTTGGAATTGGAGTTGCAGTCATAGTTAATACATCCACATTGTTTTTTAGCTGTTTAATTTTTTCTTTGTCCTTTACTCCAAAACGATGCTCTTCATCTATAATTAATAGTCCTAAGTCTTTAAAAACAACATCTTGACTTAATAATCTATGTGTTCCAACTATAACATCAATTTCTCCTAGCTTTAATTTCTTTATAATTTCATTTTGTTCCTTTTTGGTTCTAAAACGATTTAATAGTTCTACCTTCATTGCAAATTCACTCATTCTTGTTTTAAATTCCTCATATTGTTGATTTGCTAAAATAGTAGTTGGTACTAAATACGCTACTTGTTTTTGATCCATCACCGCTTTAAAAGCTGCTCGAATAGCCACTTCTGTTTTTCCATATCCCACATCTCCACAAAGAAGTCTATCCATTGGTGTATTTTTCTCCATATCTTTTTTGACTTCTTCAATACATCTTAATTGATCTTCTGTTTCTGTATAAGGAAAACTATCTTCAAATTGTGTTTGCCAAGGTGTATCTTGTGTAAAAGCATACCCTTTCACTTTTTGCCTTTTAGCATAAAGCTCTACTAAGTCTTTTGCTATTTCTTCTAGATGTTTCTTAACTTTACTTGTAGTTGCACTCCATTCTTTTCCACCTAGTTTATTTAATTTTGGACTAGTGGATTCTCCTCCGCCAATATATTTTCTAACAGTATCTAAGTTACTAGTTGGAACGTAGAGCATATCATCATTTCTATATTGAATTTTAATGTAATCTTTGGTAATGTTATCTGCAGTAATCGTATTTACACCTACAAATTGGCCAATACCATGGGTTTGATGAACAACAAAATCTCCCTGTTTTAAGTCTGCAAATACAATTTTTTCAGCTTGCCTAAAAGCATTAGTGGATTTTTTTCGTTTTGGTTGTGCTTCAAAATTTTCTTCCATACTGATCACAATTAAACCAACATCTATATTTTCAAATCCACTTGATAAACCACCTAGAGTAACTAAAATCTCACCTTGTTTGACACTTTGTTGCAAGTTTGGTTCATAATGATAATTCATTTCCTGTTCTTTTAAAATGTCACATACTTTTTTACTACTTAATTCATTTCCTGTTAATAGAATAATTTTCTTGTTTTCTTTTTGGTAAGTTTTTAAGTCTGAAAGTAGCATTTCTAGCTCTAAATTATGAAAATGGATTTCTCTTGTATCAAAGTGAAATTTTGTCATATTTTTTAGTATATCATTTTGCTCTAAATACAGTATTTGTTTTTGTTTCAAGTTATATTCAAAATCACTCATATTTTGAATTGCTTCTGGCACAAATCTTTCTTTTTCAATTAAAGAATCCATTAGATGATTATTTTCTAAAATAATATTTTCTTGTCTTTGATTAATTTTAGAATTTTCATCTAATAGAAGTAAATATTCTTCTGATAGATAATCTAAAAAGTTTTCTTGTTTTTCATAAAATTGATTAAAATATTTGTCTACCTTGCTAGCATAACTACCTTGTTCTATCAGCTCTATGTCTTCTTTTTCTTCTGGATATTTTTTCTTTATTTTGCTTACAGCTTGTTTTATATCTTTTACTAGTAACTCATGTGCTGGAAAAATAGTAATGTTTTTTAGCATTTCTGTTGACCTTTGAGAAGATAGTTTAAAATATCTAATAGAATCTACCTCGTCTCCCCAAAATTCAATTCTTACTCCTATATTTTCTGATAAACCAACATCTAAAATTCCACCACGAATAGAAAACTGTCCTTTGTTTTCTACTAATTCATTACGCTCATAACCTAACTCTACTAATGTATTTTTTAACTTTTCTAAAGAATATGGCTTACCTACTGTAAACTCTACCATATCTTGATAAAGTTCTTGTTTCGAAATCATATTTTGCATAACCGCTTCAATTGTAGTTACTACAATGATTGGCTTTTTTTCTTGCTTTGCTAAAATCATTTGATTTAATACTGCAATTCTCTCATATGGCAAATCTTTGCTTTGTGCCACATAATCATATGCTGCAATTTCTCTTTTCGGAAAATACCATGCCTTTTCTCCAAATTTGACAATATCTTGGCATAACTTTTTAGCTTGTATTTCATTATAAGTCACTAAACAAATTGATTGTTTCAACTCTTGATATAATCCAACAGCAGCATGTGCCTTTTCTACGTCAACTAAACCCGATAAGGCTATCGGGCTTGTTTTCTTTTTTATCTGTTCTTTTATTTCCTGAAACTTTTTTGTTTCTACTAATTCTTGTATCATTGGAATTTCCTTACATTTATAAATACCAATATAGTATATCACCCTTTAGTCAAATTATCAATGTTTCATTTTATATTATTCCCAAACATCATTAAGAAACCTCTTAAAGTCTTATGTTTAAGAATTGTATAATATATTTTTTTGTATTTATCCCACAAAAAAAACACGCTCCCATTATGGGAGACGTGTTTTCCAACTATGTTGGTAGGTTTCTTATTTTTTCTTTTTTCCTTTAAGCTTTTTCCTTGTGGCCCGCCCTCCGCGAATATGACGTTCCGCCTTATTTCTATCTAAGACCCTCCTAACGCTTTTGTACAGACCACTATCCCATATAGGAAGAAATACAGTCAGATCTTTGTGTACAGTAGATTTTGAAATTCCTTTAACCTCTGCTACCCGTCTTACAGTACACTGCTCTTGGACCATATATAATCCAAATTCTATGCACCGTCTTCTTCTTTCTTCGAACTTCATAAAAAAGAAACCTCCTGTTTAAATTCTTGGCTTGCCAAGTTGCTATTTTATTATATCATACTTTTCCTGGTTTTTCCACTCTTTATAGCCATTCTCCATATTTTTTAATATATTCCCTTTTCACAATACTTGCAATAAAGCAATATAGAATAGGAACTCCTATTATAATTATTAAAATATATTTCATTGGAATAGCAGTTAAACCTAATAATGCTCCCAACGGTGTAAATGGCACACTAATTGCAATTAAGCTTAGTAAAATAGAGGTTGCATATACTGCATAAGATGCATTGCTCTGAATGAATGGTATTTTGGCAGTTCTAATAATGTGCAATCCTACTAAATTTGAAACTACTCCATAAGAAAACCAAATGGATTGAAAAATAGCCGCTTCTTTAATTTGAAATCCAAACCATAAAACTGCAAAAATAAATAAATCAAATATCGAACTAGTTGGTCCCATCCATAACATAAAATGCTTGATACTATCCATACTCCATCTTTTTGGTTTTTGCAAATATTCATGGTCTACATGATCATAAGGAAGAGATAATTGTCCTATATCATATAATAAACTTTGTACTAATAACTGAATAGGCGTAATTGGAAAAAATGGCAAAAAGATACTCGCAATTAAAATAGATAATACCTCTCCAAAGTTAAAACTTACTGCCATTTTAATGTATTTTAATAAATTGCCAAAGGTCTTTCTTCCCTCTATTACCCCATCTGTTAATACATTTAAGTTTTTCTTCAATAGAATAATATCTGCAGTTTCCTTGGTAATATCTACTGCTGTATCTACTGAAATTCCTACTTCTGCATTTTTAATAGAAGGGGCATCATTAATTCCATCTCCCATATAACCAACAATATTTCCTTGTTCTTTTAAAACACGTACAATTCTTGCCTTTTGGATTGGTGAAAGCTTCGCAAGTACATTGGTTTTCTTAAGCAATCTCCCAAGTGCAATATCGGATAATTTATCAATTTTACTGCCTAACACAATCTTATCTGTATTAATATCTACTTTTTGGCAAATGGCTTTTGTTACATATTCATTATCTCCTGTTAATACCATAACACGAATGCCATCACGATTTAATCTTGCAATTTCTTCTTTGCTACTTTTTTTAGGTGGATCTAAAAATCCTACAAATCCCATTAATATCATTTTTTCTTCATCTTTTTTAGAAAAGTTCTTCTTTTCACTAAATTCCTTAATACAAATTGCAATTACCCTAAGTCCACTTTCATTTAACTTTTTGGTCATCTGTCTTATCTGTGCTTTTTTCTCTCCTGTCATAGGTCTTACTACATTTTCTTCTAGTATTTGTGTACAAATGTTTAAAGTTTCCTCCACCGCACCTTTTGTAATCATTATCATTTTAGGATCTTTTTTCTCTTTTGGTACTAAAATAACAGAGAGCCTTCTTCTAGAAAAATCGAAGGGAACTTCATCTACTTTTTCATACTCTTCTGCAATCTTTTGTATTCCACTTTCTGTTATTCTTTCGATAACTGCCTGATCAATATTTCCCTTTAATCCAGTTTGAAAGTATGAATTTAAAAAGGTAGTTTCTAAAACTTTATTATCTTCTTCTCCCTCAATATTTAGATATTTTTCCAATACAATTTTATCTTCTGTTAAAGTTCCTGTTTTATCTGTACATAAAATATTCATTGCCCCAAAGGATTGAATACTATCTAATTTTTTTACAATTGTTTTTTTGTTAGACATCTTCATAGCACCTTTTGCTAAACTGGAAGATAAAATAACTGGTAAAAGCAATGGTGTAATTCCTATTGCAATTGCTACTGCAAATGTAAAGGCTGTTAAGGTATCATGTTTAAAACTATTTACTAAAAAGGTAATTGGAATTAATACAAGCATAAAACGAATTAATAGCTTACTAACACTTTCCATTCCTTTTTGAAAATTTGTTTTTGGTTTTCCCTGTTCTATACTTTCTGCTATTTTTCCAAAATACGTATCATCTGCAATTCTAAATACAACACCTTTTCCTGTACCACTCATAACATTGGTACCCATAAAACAAATCGTGTCTAAATCTGTAATATCTTCTATCACTTTATTTTCTGTGTTTTCTACTTTTCGTACACTATCTGATTCTCCTGTTAGAGAAGATTGTACAACATACAAATCTTTTTGCTCTATTATTCTCAAGTCTGCTGGAATAAGTTCTCCTGCTGAAAGCACTACTACATCCCCTATAGTAATTTCATCCAAATATATCTGTTGCTCTTTTCCATCTCTTAAAACAGTAGTTTTTACAGCTACTAGCTTTTTTAGTTTTTCAGCCGCTTTATTTGACTTAAACACCTCAAAAAATTCTAAAAAAGTACTAATGAGAATAAGTGCTAGTATAACTATTAAATTTGCATAACTCGGTGTTTCAGGCAAAATTACATCTATATATATGAGTACAAAAGCTATTCCTAGCAAAATCAAATTAAATGGGCTTGAAAAGCTTTGCCATAAATAATGATACCACTTTTTTGGCTTTGCTTGTTTCATTTGATTTCTTCCATATTTTTCCTGTCTTTTTCTTACCTCCTCTTGAGATAATCCCTTTGCTGAAAAATGGTTTTTTTGCAAAAACTCTTCTTTGTTACTTGTACAAACTTCCCCATAAATTTTTTGAATATCTATTTTTTCCTCTTGCTCTTGTTTGGACATAAATTTCTCCTTTTAGCATATATTTTTCTTAAGTTATATTGTGTTACTTTTTTCAAGTTTTATACAATTTATCGCACTATGGAATTTAAATCTGCTGTGTAAAATAAACCGCTAGCAACTTAATGTCCCTAAACTGACAGACTAAGGAGATTTACAATGGTTAAAGAATTTTCTACCTCTAATCCTTCTATGGTATTGGAGCATACACAAAATAAAAGTAAAATTAAGATCTGGGTATATTCTTTAAAGCGAAATGGAGTTACTATTTTGTTTTGTCTTTTTACGATTTGCTTAGTTCTTTTTTCTAGAACAAATTTATCTGCTGCTAAAAATGGGCTTATTCTATGGGCTACTGCAGTAGTTCCATCTCTATTTCCATTCTTTGTAGCAACAGAAATGTTAAGCTATACCAATGTTGTATCTTGTCTTGGCAAATGGCTTACGCCTATTATGCGTCCTTTATTTGGTGTACCTGGCGAAGCTGCTTTTGCCTTTATTATGGGACTAATTAGTGGCTATCCTGTAGGTGCTAAAATTGTTTCTAATTTTATAGAACAAGGCATTTGTACCAAAGAAGAAGCTGAAAGAATGCTTGCTTTTACCAATAACTCTGGTCCTTTATTTATTATTGGCACAGTTGGTATTACCTTATTTGGCAATACCACTATTGGTATTCTACTATTAATTACTCATATTTTAGCTTGTATTAGTGTTGGCATTATTTTAAATATCTGTACTCTTCATAAAAGAAAGCATGATTTTAAATCATCCTATTCTATAGCTGATACTATTCATAACGGAAAGAAAAACATACCTATATCTTCTCCTAAAGCTACTCCACCTACTTTTTCTTCTCTGGGGGAAATCTTAGGTACTAGTATCAAAAATGCTACTTCTACTATCTTATTAATTGGCGGATTTGTGGTACTATTCTCTGTTGTGATTTCTATTTTAAACCAAAGCCATTTACTAGATAATTTTTCACGCATTTGTTCTCCTATGTTTTCTGCATTCCATATTCCTTATGAGTTTTGTAAGCCTTTCTTCTCTGGAATTGTAGAACTAACAAATGGAGTTAGTTTAGTAGCTGGAACTCCTGTCAAAAATCTTTCTACTAGTATTATTTTTTGTTCCTTTTTGTTAGGATTTGGAGGCTTTTCAGTCTTACTACAAGTCTTTAGTATTATTAGTAAAAATGGATTATCTATCAAAAAATATACATATGGCAAATTATTACAAGGTTGCTTAGCTAGTTTATATACAGGTCTTGCATTGCAATTTATTCCTTTTTTACAGTTCAATTTATAATATCTACTGACTGATAAATTGTAATATTTTGAAGTTTATAGAATAGTATTTTACTAATAGAAAGGATAGATTTTATGGATAAAAATGATATGAATTATAATTTTCCACCTTATATGAATTATGATATTGGCTGTGATCCTATTATGGGAGATCCAAGTATGTTTAATCCTATGATGCAATATGAGCAGGGATTTATGTATTATCGCTATTTGACACAACAGATAGAATACAAAATCAAGTGTAAGGAATATGAAAAAATGTGTGGTAGTTCTAGAAGTGAAAGAAGAGTAGAATAAGATAATATATATTTATTACTCTACAAAAAATAACTTGTATCAATTGATACAAGTTATTTTTTCTTTTATTGGTAGCGACGGTGGGGCTCGAACCTACGACCTACCGGGTATGAACCGGTTGCTCTAGCCAACTGAGCTACGTCGCCATATGCATTTAATATTATAATCTCCCCTTGCATTTTTGTCAATAGTAGAAAAAGAAAAAGTTGAGTTTTCTCAACTTTTTTCTTCTATTTTTCTTTTTCCACTTGTTGTTCTTTTCTAACTTCTTTCTTTTCTGCTGCTTCCATAGCTTTTGTTGTATTTACTTCTGCTTTTTCTACAATACTGTTAGATTTTCCGCCTTTTGGTGAAGAATTAGAAACATAGAAGCTTCTTTCTAAATCTCCTACTCTGTCTAACGATTCTCTTAAATCTTTCATTTCAGGATCTTCACTTCTTCCTATATCAATCTCTTCTCCATCCGGATAATCTACATCTATAAATACTTTTTTTAAAAAATTCAAAAGGTTATTTTTTTCTCTAACTCTCATATTTCCCTCCATTGGTTGGCTACTTTTTTTATCACATATTCTATTATACCACATTTTTCCTATTAAATCAAGCCTTTGGAGCTATTTACTATCTTTTCTTCTCACAGAGCAGTTTAGTTCATATAATCTCTTAGTTTTTTAGAACGTGATGGATGTCTTAATTTTCTAAGGGCTTTTGCTTCAATTTGTCTAATTCTCTCACGTGTAACCATGAATTCCCTTCCTACTTCTTCTAGTGTGCGTGCTTTTCCGTCCTCTAAACCAAATCTTAATTTCAAAACTTTTGCTTCTCTTGGTGTTAATGTGTTCATTACTTCTTCTAGTTGTTCACGAAGTAATGTGTAAGCTGCTGAATCTTGTGGTGCTGGACTATCTTCATCTTGAATAAAGTCTCCTAAATGACTATCATCTTCTTCGCCAATTGGTGTTTCTAAAGATACTGGGTCTTGAGCTATTTTCTGAATTTCCATAACTCTTTCTACTGGTATTTCCATTTCTTCTGCAATTTCTTCAGGAGATGGCTCACGTCCTTTTTGTTGTAATAAATGTCTTGATGTTCTAATCAATTTATTAATGGTTTCAACCATGTGAACAGGAATACGAATGGTTCTTGCCTGATCTGCTATTGCTCTGGTTATAGCTTGTCTAATCCACCAGGTTGCATAGGTACTAAATTTGAAACCTTTGGTATAGTCAAATTTTTCTACTGCTTTGATAAGTCCCATATTACCTTCTTGAATTAAATCTAAGAAAAGCATTCCTCTTCCTACATACTTCTTAGCAATACTAACTACTAATCTTAGGTTTGATTCTGTTAGCCTTTGTTTTGCATCTTCACTACCTGCTAAAATTTCTGTTGCTAATTCTAATTCTTGGTCATATGTTAAAAGTGGGATTTTTCCAATCTCTCTTAAATACATTCTAACAGGATCATCTATACTAACCCCTTCAATATTAGTTAGATCAATCTCCTCTAACTTAATGTCTTCTACATCTTGTAAATCTTCTAAATCTGGCTCTATCTCTAAATCATCATCTTGTAGAACACTAACTCCCAAATCTTCAAAAGCATCAAATACTTTATCAATTTGGTCAGGATTTGTATCTTCTAATTCATTAGCAAGCTCTCCATAAGTAATCTTTCCATTTTCTTTTGCCCTTTTCAAAATGGTTTCTACTTTTTGTTTACTTACTTCATCTATTTCTTTCTTTTTTTCTCCTTTTTCTTTTGTTTCTACTGCCTTTGCACTTTCTATTTTTGCTACTTCATTCTGCTTTTTATCTTCTTTTTTAGATTCTGTTGGCTTTGTTTGCTTCTTTTCTATTTTCTTCTCTTCTTTTTCTGTCTTATTTGTTTCTTTATTTTCTACAACTTCCTTTTTCACTTTTTTATTTTCATCTGCTGACTTTTTACTTTCTACCTTTTTCATTTTCAGCCTCCTACTTCATCTTTGCCAATTTCAAAATGACTTCATTTAATTCATTTTCTAATTGACTTATACTTTCTCCATTGCCTTCCTCTAATTGCTTTAATATCTCATTTCTTCTTTGCACTAGCTTTTCTTTCTCATAAATACTAATCAAATCCTCTATTGCTTTATTGACATCTGTAATTTCAAAATCATATGCCATAATTTCTGTTAAATGACTAATAATATTTTCTTCTTCAAATTTATCTAATATTTGACTAGTATTACTATTTCCTTTTTCTAATTCTTCATACAATTTTTTTAAAATCTGTACATTTAATGGATTTTGAAAGTTTTCTGGAAAAACAATTTCTTTTAAACTCTGATATGCCTTTTCAGCTTCATTGATTAATAGATAAATTACCATGTTTTCTCTTTTTGTAATTGTTGGTGAAATTTCCTTTAATCCTTCTTGCTTTGCTGCATTTACTTGACGTACCGTTTTTTCTAATTTTTTAGTTCCACTACTTCCTGCATGCATTAACTTATTAATTTCTGCTTGTATCGCTTCTTTTGAAATCTTGTAATCTTTAGAAAGTTTATCAATATAGATTTCTCTTTCCATCTGATTACTTATTTTTGCTAAAACTTTTGCAATTTCATTTAAAAATTTAATTTTATCGTTAGTCACTTCCAAATTCAAATCTTTTTTGAGTATTTTTACTTTGAACTCTACTAGAGATATGCTATTATCTACACATTTTAAAAATCTTTCTGGACCAAATTTTACTACATATTCATCAGGATCTTTTGCTCCTTCTATTTGTAAAACACGAAGATCACATCCCATATTTTGTAAAATTTCCATTCCTCTTAAAATTGCATTTTGACCTGCACCATCTGCATCATATCCTAAAATTACTTTTTCGCTATGTCTTCTTAGTAATCTTCCTTGGGCTTCTGTTAAAGCAGTTCCAAGTGATGCTACTACATTGGTAATTCCCCTTTGATAAAGAGAAATTGCATCCATATAGCCTTCCACAATGATAATTTGCTTTGTATCATGACGTTTTGCTACATTTAGTCCAAATAAGTGTCTGCCTTTGCTATATACAATATTTTCTGGTGAGTTGATATATTTTGGTTTACTATCATCTAACACCCTTCCGCCAAAGGCAATTACTTTATCTCTAACATCTTGAATTGGAAACATCAATCTTTTTCGAAAGCTATCCATAAACTTGCCATCTGGTGCTTTTTTGATTAAACTTGATGCTAACATTTCTTCTTCTGTATAGCCTTTTTCTTTTAGCATTCTATATAATTCATCAAAATTACCTGCATATCCAATTAAAAAGGCTTTTAAGGTATTGTTATCTAACTTTCTTTTTTTAATATACTCTTGAGCAGGCTTTGATGTTGGCTTGTACAAATTCTCGTGATAAAATTCTGCTGCAATTTGATTGATTTCATAAACCCTTGCTTTTAATCTCATTGTTTTATCATCTTCACTATTTTCTAATGTTGGAAGTTCAATACGGGCTCTTTCTGCCAATAGTTCTATTGTTTCTCTAAAATTTAAACTTTCTATTTTACTAACAAAGTGAATCACATTGCCTCCTGCTCCACAACCAAAACAATGAAAGATTTGCTTGTCTGGTGAAACAGCAAAAGAAGGAGATTTTTCTTTGTGAAATGGACATATTCCAAAAAAGTTTCTCCCACTTCTTTTTAAAGTAACATATTGTGAGATGACATCTACAATATCATTATTACTTCTAATTTCTTCAATTAGTTCATCACTATATCTTACCAACTTAAACTAACTACCTTTCTCTATCTCTCTTCCCCTCAATTTCTTATCACGAAGTATTTTATTTTTCTTATCTCAACATAAAGTTGTATTAGTATTCTCATTAATATATTATTCGACATAAAACTAATAAATCCTTCTGCACAATTTGACAATTCCATTTTTTGTAAAGTTGGGGACATTCCTTTTTTTGATAATTTTGTCAGAATGGGGACACACCTTCGTTTTCTATATCTGAAAGGCATGTCCCTAGCATAACACTTTTGTCAAAAAAAGGAACGTCCCCAACCTGACAAAATAAACAGTGCAATCTTTAAGATTACACTGCTTTATATTTATTTTTATAGGTTAGTAGTTCCATCATTATCAAATGGAATAAATTTATTAACCATACTTGTATTTAAATCAATCTCCTCATGTGGTGCTCTATACTCATCAAATGATAGACTTATTTTATTATCAATTAGTTCTTCTACTTCTTCTTGTGAAGCGTGTTCTGCTAAAACTAACTCACTAACTAAAATTTGTTTTGCATTGGAAAGCATTTTCTTTTCACCGGTAGACAATCCTTTTTCCTTTTGCTTGAAAGCTAGATTTCTAACAACATCTGCAATCTCATATACGTCTCCACTTTTCATTTTTTCCATATTATCTCTATATCTTTTATTCCAATTTTGAGACATTTCTGTTTCATCTTCTCCTAAAATTGAAATAACCTTTTCAGCTTCTTCTTTACCTATTATATTTCTTACACCAATTTGTTCTGCTTTAGCTGTTGGAACCATTACCTTTACTTCTCCTGGCATTTTGATAATATAATAAGCTTGGTTCTCTCCTAGAATATTTTTCTCTTCTATCGCATCTATTGTTCCTGCTCCGTGCATTGGATATACAATTTTATCACCTACATTAAACATGTAAGTCCTCCTTTCCATTTGCAAAATATAATTTAGTTAGTTAAGAAAGGGATTGTCTCTTCTTAAACCACATAACTATTATACTACAAAAATTGGCAAAAGTCAAAGCTTTTGCAAGTACTTTTTTCCTATTAATTCCATGTATTCCTTTATTTGCAAGGTTTTCCAAAAATTAATATTTTTTTAAATTTTTTATGTTATTTGCTAGTAGAACCAAATCCTCCTGTTCTTTCTCCTTCTGCATTGTCATTATCCACTACTTCAAACTTTTGGAAAATAGCTTGTCCTATGCATTCTCCCTTTTTAATTTCAATATCTTCTGCTTTTATATTGAAAAATGCAAACATAAAATGACCATCATTATCTGGATTTTCATAATAATCTGCATCTATAATTCCTACACTATTTGCCATAACTAACCCTTTTTTCTTTGGATTAGAACTTCTATTACAAAGCATCATATATTCACCCTCTGGCATATATGCTTTTAATCCTGTTTTAATTAATGTTGGTGCTTGTCCCATTTTAAATGCTGGTACAATACAATCTTCTGCTGCTTCTACATCATATCCTGCTGAATATTTTGTTTTTCTAACTGGCATATGAATATCACTATTTTCAAATCCCTTTGCTATTTCAAATCCTCTTATTTTTTCCATTTTTCTATTTTCCTTTCGTTTATTTTAAATTCTTCGTCATTATATCACAAGTCTTTCTAAAAAGGAACACCTTCCAAAAAAGAAAAAAGAGAACCTTTTTTACAGGCTCTCTCTTGTAAGGTAATTTGGTTTATGTTCAAATCAGATTATTTTAATCCACCAATTGTGGTTGTAGTAGTAGCTTCTGCAAATTCGATTGTTACTAAAGTTCCACCTTTTGCTACTTCTGTTTTTATAGTTGCATTTTTTCCATTAAGGTTAAATGCTTTCATATATTGATTAATCAATTCCTTTTCAGCTGTTGTTGCTGATGTGAAATCTGTTTCAAAATCTTTTGCTGTATATTCTTTAATTTCTGTTCCTGCTGGGATTATTACAGGAGCAGTCATTTTTGTATTTACTGTTATCGTAGCTTTTGTTTTATCATCTTTGTTGCTAACATTAACTGTTTTTGTTCCTGTTAAAGCTGGATCAGAAATATCAACTTCACCAGAGTTAACTTCTACATTTAAAGCACCACTTACATTAACATTTTCTTTGGCAACAGTTACTTTTCCTCCTGTTGTTTTAATTGTAATATCTCCTAATTGTTTATCTGTTAGATCAGATTTTCCAACAAATGTAATTTTAGCTTCTGTTTCAGGAACATTTTGAGCAATCACATTTTCAAATGTTAAGTCATTTGTTTCCTTTCTTACAGTAACTTCTAATTCTTTTACACTTGCATTTACTTGAGATTTAATTTCAGTATCTTTTGCAACTGATACTTTAACACCATTAATAGTAACTGTTTTACCAGCTAATACAGTATAGGTATTAGCACCACTTACAAAAACGCCTCCCTCTAAAGTAACTTTGTCAGCTTTAGCACTACTCAAATCATATTTAGCACCATTTCCTGCTAAACGTAATTCTTTAGCTTCTGAGCCTGCATCTATTGAAATTTCATATCCAAATACTTTTCCATTAACAATAACAGTTTTACCTTTTACTGTATCTCCAAAGTCAATAGCTGCTTCAGTAGATGCATTTGTTAGAGTTAATTCTACTGTATCTCCATTAATTGAAATAGTATCTCCTGCTCTTAATTTTTCAATAACAGCTACACTATCTCTAAATGTCTCTGAATAAGTTGCATCTAGTATAATTGCTTCTGCACCATCAACACTTAATTTTTTGTTTGCTATATCATAGTAAACAGTTCCTGCTTTTGCATCTTTACTATCTTTTACTACTGTTTTTCCTTTAATAGTTGGTGCTTGTTTTAATGTTTTGCTTCCTGCTTCAATATATGCTGATTCTCCTTTTACTCCTTTTGCATTAGCAATTAGTTTATAAGCATATTGTGTATCTGGTTTTAAGCCATTGATTACTAACTTTCCATCCTCATACTTTGTGGTTACATCTTTTTGTTCTACATATTTTGCAGCTTCTGGATTTGCAGTTTGAACAGTATATACTTTTGCTTCAAAGCTTGTTACCTTTTCACCTTTGATTGTGATATCTCCTAAGTCTAAAGTAATTGTATTTTCTGCAATTGTTTCTCCACCAACTTTTACTGATGGTTTTATTCTATAAAATCCTTCTAATTCAGCTTCTTTTGAATTTAATGTATCTGCTCCTGTTGATTTTTTAACAACTGTAATAACTGCTTTGTATGCCTTGTTGTCTTCAAGATTTAAAATTACTTTTGTATCCGTAATTTTGCTACCATCTGTTGCGTCAGCTTTTGCAGTATTTTTATAATCTTTAGCAGTTTCATCATACTCATATACTTCTACTGTATATTCTGCAACATCTTCTTTTTTGTTAGCATCTTTCCAAGATAAGATACTTTGATTTAATTGATTTATTTCAAAAGTAATATCTGTAACAGCTGCCAATTCTTTTACTTCTACTTCTTTTGACATAACTGATGTAGAATTTTTTGCATTTGCACGTGTTGCAATAATCTCAATGCTATATTTTCCTGCACCATTTAAGTCATCTGCTATATTATATTCAGCAGTAGTTACAGTATCGTCTTCTGCTATAATCTTTCCATCTTTGTAAACAGTTACAATGTATCCCGTTGCATCTTTTGCAGCTTCCCAAGTAAATTTAGTTTCACTTTTTGCTAATTCTGGAAGTACAACCTTAGTAGCATCAACTGCTACTTGTCTATCAATAATAGCATCTGATAAAATATCAGCTTCACCTATTACTATATCTCCACCTTCATTTTTGCTAATACTTCCATATGAATTTTCTAGTACATAATATACTTTATAGGTATCTCCCTTTACTAATTCATTAGAAACTACTTCATCATTTACTTTGCTATCTGCAACTTTAGCTGATTTTGTTGTTCCTTTTGAAAATGTTGCTTTTGTTGCATCAAAAGTTGGTGCAGTATTATCTTTAGTGTTTTGTACTACATAATATACTTTTGTAATATCACTTTCCCCTTTACTTGCTAGTGACATTTTTGCACTATTCCAAGCAGTACGTTCAGTACTTATTTTAGCAGCTTCTGGAGCTACTGTATTTAATTCTAAAACTGTTTTAGCTATAACAGTTTCTTTGTTCTTTTTATCTTTTTCAATCAATTGAACAGTATATTTTCCATCTTCCTTATCTGTCAAATCGATTGTTGTAGATGTTTTAACCATATTGGCTGGAATTTCAACATCATCACTTGAAACTTCACTACCTTTTGCATCTAATACTCTTAATGTTAAAGTTGCTTTTTCACTTAATGCTTTTGCAATTCTAATATCTACTGGCACATTGTCTAAATTTTGGTTATTCGCATATTTGCTCTTTAATTCTAATGTATAGTTAGAATCTGTTGTTTCTGGTGTTAAATCAACATCGATAGAACCTTTTCCTACTGCAAATTTTAATGCTAAATTAGCATCTGCAGAAGTAACTTTTCCATCATTTACAATATCAGCAGCTTCTAAATTCACGTTATTAACTAATTTAGATTTGTCATTTGCTACAGCTAATTTTAACATTAGGTTAGCATCTTTAGAATCTACTTTTCCATCAGATACTGTTTTTCCATCTTTAGAAGCAATATCTCCATAAACAATTACTTCGTAAGTTTCTTGGTCAGCTACAAAAGTATCGCCTGTTTTCACAACTGTGCTTCCGCTATATCCTTTTACACCATTAAAACTAGCTATATTGTATTCTTTTGCAATATCAGCGATTGTTAATCTATCATTTCTATCATTTAATATATATGGTGCAACTTTATCGCTGTCAATTCCTTGTACTAGGTTTCTATATGAACCTAAAGAAGTTGCAGCATTTACTGTTCCTGCCAAGCTTGTTAATGCCATAATTCCTGTTGTTGCTAATGTTGATATATATTTTATCTTTTTATTCACTTTCCATTCCTCCGATTTTATTTTTTAATTCTTTAACAGGGACACACCTTTTCCTAGGGTATTCCTTTATGTTTAAGCTATGTCCCCGCTGGGTTGATTTTTTTTAGGGATAAGATGTGTCCCCACTGGTTTTATTTGTTCTTCAGGAATAAAATACTTCCCCTCAAACGCATCTTCTTATCTAGCTCTTTTTACTAATACAATTGCTCCTAAAGTTACTACAACTAAAGCAATAGCTCCTGCAAATACTGGGGCACCTGTTTGTGGTAATTTAGTAATTGGTTTTCCATCTGTTCCTGTTGGTGTTGTTGGCTTTGTTGGTTTTTTGTCTGGATCTTTTGATGGTTCTTTCTCATTTTCTTCTGGTTTTTTATCATCATCTGGTGTTTTTATTTCTTCTGCTTTTACTATTACTTCTGTATTTGCTAAAGTTTCATTTGTGTTTGCTTCAAAAGATGTAACTTTAACGCCTGCATCACCTGTAAAGTCTTTGCTTGCTGTGAATGTAACACTAACTGTCTTTGTTGTATTGTCTCCACCAGCTACTGCTATAATTAATTTTCCTGCTTCATCAGCATTTACTTGAACAAGCATATTTGCACCTGCATTTGTTCCTTTATATGCTAATTTGCTTGCATCATATTCCATAGTAATATCAGCATTTTCCATAGCTGTATCTACATTGATATTAACAGTCACTTCTTCTCCTGCTTTTACTGTTTCTGGTGCAGTTACTGTTCCTGCATTTACGGTTGTTCCTAATATTGCTACTACTAAAATAATAGCTAAAATTGTTGTTTTGAATAATGTTTTTTTCATTTTAATTCCCTCTTTCTTTTTACTTAATTTTCTCTTTTCGTGAAAAATATGTATGATGATATTTCTCTTTTTAAGTCGCGCGTGCTTTGCAGACTACTCTTTTTGCGCCACTAGGGGTGCATGTGATAATAGTCACCTCTCGTTTGCCATCTTCATTTTGATCTAAACAAGATAAGTCATATGGGCTACATTCATATACCTTATAGATTTCATAAGTTACTTTTGTTTTTGTTTTTTTATTAATCATGTACAAAGTATCACCTTTTTTTAAGGTATCTAATGTTTTGAGCATTGTTTCCCTATGACCACAAACGCAAAAGTTTCCTGGCTCATTTACCTCGGGACCATAAAGCTTTGCTATGGATAAATCTAAAGCTGGATTATCACATATTGCTAATATGTTTCTTTTTACTCCAATTTTATCTATCACTAATTGCCCTACAACTTCATAGTTTCCCATTTTATTAGGTATGCTACTTACATCGATAGTTTTGTCTTTTATTTCATTGTTATCCTCTTGGTTTTTTATTTGATTTACAACTGCTATACTATCTGTTTCATTAGATAGGCCAAAATTTATACTGTCATTCACCAAATAGACAAGAGCTCCTATTAGAATACAAACTAGAACTGTCAATATAATTGCTTTACCTTTTTTCATTTTTGTTTCTCGCTTTTTTTTGCCCTGTAAATTAGTTGCCATTTCGCTTTTTAAAAAAACTTCACCCCCTTCATTTCCTAGTTATTCCTTAAGATTGTCTATCTTTTTAATCTGTTTCAGATTATCTTCGATTATTTTAATCTATTTCAGGTTAAATGTCAATAACCTAATTCAGATTATTTTAAAATAATTTTACGAATTCTTACAAATACTAAATTTAAAGTGAACAATGTTTTAGAATGGAGGATTTAATGTTTAGAAGATTGCGAGAATTAAGAGAAGATAAAGATTTGAATCAGTCCAAAATAGCTCAATATTTGAATATGTCGCAAACAGGTTATTCAAAGTATGAAACAGGAGAAAATGATATTCCTACTAAAGTGTTAATTGATCTTGCTAAATTTTATAACACTTCTGTAGATTATCTTCTTGAATTAACAGATGAAATAAAACCTTATCGTGAAAAATAAAACTAAAAACCAATGTGTTGTTTTACACATTGGTTTTTTAATCTCTTAAAATGGAAATGACTAATTTGCTTTTGTCTACAAATCTATTAATAGTTATACCCTTTCTCTATCAATGCTTCATCTATTTCACTTACTCTTTTCAAATAAGATGTAAGTAATCTTGATAAGATGATCTTACTATTTTTTAAGTTCATTGGAATATTTTTTGCCCTACAAGATTCTTTTAGTTCTATATATTCCTTCTTCATAATAGGAAGTATCGATAATGCTATTGCTACTAATACTTCTATTATTTCTGGATTTATGTTTAATAACTTCAATGGCATACATAGCTTTTTCACTGTTTTTGCTATTTGGGCTACAGTAGTAATTTGACTATAGATAAAAGTAATATTACATACTAACAATAACTTTGCAGCCATCCATAAAGCATTTATATAAGTGTCTAGCCAACAGTTAATGAAAAAGGTAAGAAGTACAAATGGAAATATTCTCATTAAATTTTGTATTGTTTTTCTCATATTGCTTTTTGTTATTATCCATAATACTATATTAATTAGAAGTGGAAATAATAAGAAAATGTTATTTGGTATTAAAAATATTATTGTTGCATATAGTAAAAATAAAATAAATATAATGACATTCTTCATCTTAAAGCCCTTCCCTTATATCTTTTTGATTAATTCATCTACTGTATATTCTTCCAATTCAATCTTTTTTCCTTTTTTATTTAACTTACACAAAATTTCTAATAAAGTTGGCAATTTGATCTGATGCTTTACTATTTCTCCTGCTTTATCTACTAGTTCTCCCTTTTTAATTTCTGTTACTAGTTTTCCCGCTTCTAGAATAAAGGTTCTATCTGCTAACAAAATTTCATCAGCTAAATTTGTAATACAAATTAAAGTATATCCTTGCTTTTTTAAATTTTGAATAATCTGATAAATCTTTTCTTTTCCTAAACTATCTATCATAGTGGTTGGTTCATCTAAAATAATATACTTTGGATTTTTCGCTAAAACTTCTGCTATTATCACTCTTTGCTTTTGTCCTAATGATAGATTGTATAAATCTTGTTCTTTTACCTGCAACATATCTACTTTTTTTAATGCATTTTGTATTCTATTATCTATTTCTTCTTGATTTATCCCTTTTAATGCAAAGGAAATTTCATCTTTGATATTATTAAATACAATTTGATTTTCTGGGTTTTGAAATACAATTCCTATTTTATCTCTAATTTGTTGCTCATTTTTCTTATTTTTAATATCTAATTCATCTATCGTAATAATACCTTGCTTTAACTTCAAAATACCTGCTATTAATTTTCCTAAAGTCGATTTGCCACACCCATTTTTTCCTACAATGGCTATTATTTCTCCTTCTCGTATCTCTAAATTTAAATTATCTAATACTTTTGTATCTGTTCCTTTATACTGAAAAGATACATTTTCTATTTTAATCATTATTACTCCTATTTTTCTAATATTAACGCTTTTATACTAATTGCTTAAAATACTAAAAATCATTATTCTCTTACATATTTATCAAATGGCTTTCTTAATACTTTTTCTAAGAAGAATATTACAGCTACATGAATTGGTATCATAATTAATTGTTTTATTATTCTAGCACTTAATAATACCCAAAATGCTTTTCCAGTAGTAATCACAGACCACAAAGTATTCAATCCCATATTACATATTACAGCAACTAAAGCTGTCGCAATTGTTAGTCTTACTAAAAAATTGATATTTGTATATTCTTTTCCCTCTTTTTTATATAACATTAAACCATAAATTAATCCTGCTATAGCAGTACTGATTGTATATCCTACAAAATATGGTCCTGTTGGAAATAGAGTTGCTCCTATCACATCTCCTAATATATTTAATAGTATGGTCCATTTTGGACCTAACCAAACGGCACAAAGCATTGTTGGTACAAAGGCAAAACTAATTTTCATATTCGGTGTTTTAATAGATAAAAACCTTGATAAAATAATAAGTAGTGCCAATAAAATAGCTGTTAAAATAATTTTTTTATTAGTACGCATAAAAAATCCCCTTTCTTTTAACAAACCGCAAAAAGAAAGAGGAACCATTTTATTTCCATACAATTTTTTCTCTCATCTTCTTAGCGGAATGCGAAAATAAATACGCAAGTTTTCTGCCTTTTGCCTTGGTAGCAACTTCCCGTCTACACAAGTCTTAACGATTTATTTTCTACTCTAATTGATGAGTATTGTACCATATTTTGTTTTATTTGTATATAGTTTTCTACAACCCTAATAAGTTTTGTTGATTTCTTGTAGTTAACTCTTCTAATTTTTCTTTTCCTATCATTTTTTCTAACTTCTTTAATATTTCTGGCATTTGGCAATATACACTCCCTGCTCTATGACAATCTGTTCCGAAAAAAGATATCATATTTGCTTTTAATAGTTTCTTTAAAGTTTTTTCCGCTTCTTTTCCATATTGTCCAATACAGCTTCCATAATTTGCTTGAAACAATACTCCCATCTCTGCTAATTCATTTAGCACTTTGTAGTTCTTTTGCACTATATCATATCTTTCAGGGTGTGCAATAATAAGTGTAATTCCTTGATTGATCACTTTAGACACTATATTCTCTAAATGAAGGATTTGATTATGCATAGGAAGTTCCATTAGTAAATACTTCGTTCCATTCATAGTTGGTAGGTCTTCTTTATTTATCAACTCAACTAAATTTGGTGCTATATATGCTTCTGCCCCATTATACATTTTGATATTCATTCCTTCTTGTTCTATCTTAGCATTTAACATATCAATCAATTCTTGTCTTTCTAGCTTTGGAGCATTATAGCTTTCCTCTATATAATGAGAAGTAGAAATGATATCCGTAAATCCCGCTTCATATGCTTCTCTTATCATTTGCATACTTTCTTCTATACTTCTTGAACCATCATCTATATTCGGTAATATGTGACAATGTACATCTATCATCTTTTAGCCTTCTTCCCTATTTATTATCATCTAAATATTGGTCAATTTGGTTCATAATATCTTCTTGTTCTTGTTGTTTTTTACTTTTTCTTGGTTTTTCTGAACCATTTTCTAGCGTTGTTTCATCATTTTCTTCTACATAAGTAACTTCCTCTTGATGAATACGGCTAGAATTATTTGCCTCATTAGCTTCATCTGTATTACTTCTTTCTCCATAGTAATAATACTTACTCTTATATTTTTTTAGTGATACTGGTATTCTATTAATAATCACTCCTGCTATTTTTCCACCTACATTTTCAATATTCTTTTGTACTGTTTTTAAGTTTTCCATTTTGGTCAATTTATGAGAACTTACAATCATGGTAGCATCTACAATTCTTGAAATGATAACAGCATCTGTTACAAGCATACAAGGTGTAGAGTCAAATAGAATAACATCAAATGACCTTTTTAATTCTTCTAGCCCTTGTAGCATTCTCTCTGTAGATAATAACTCTGATGGGTTTGGTGGAACATTTCCTGCTGGAATAATCCATAAATTTTCCATCTCTGTTTTAATTAAATAGTCTTTAATAGACTTTTTATCCTCTGCTAAATAATTAGAAAGTCCTGGAAATATCTTTGTATCAAAAACATTGTGTAATCTTCCTTTTCTCATGTCTGAATCTATAATAACTACTTTTTTATCTGATTGTGCAAAAGCAATTCCCAAATTAGAAGTTACCCAAGTTTTTCCTTCTCCTGGCATAGTACTAGTTACCAATAGTGTAGTACTATCTCCTTTGTGTTTCATAAATTGTAGGTTTGTTCTTAAAGTTTTAAAAACCTCTGAAATAGGAGACTTCGGATCTCTATGTGTAATTAATTCACTATTCATCTTCTTTTCCTCCTATCTTTACTGCTGGTATTTGTGCTAAGACTGATAACCCTGTTTTCTTTTCTACATCTTCTTGTGTCTTAACTGTTGTATCAAATAAACTAAAAATGAAGATAATAGCACATGAAAGCCCAAAACCACCAACTGCAAAAATTAGAATATCCTTGATATGATTTACATTATATGGCTCTACCGCTAATTCTGCTTTATCTACAATATATACATTATTAATATTATAGATTTCTACTACTACTTTTTCACTAAATACTTTCGCAAGCTCTGATGTAATTAAATATGCTATTCTTGCATCTTCATTCACATAAGTAATTTCTATTACCTGTGTATCTTCCACTGCTTTTACACTAATATTTTTTCTTACTTCATCTTCATTCATGTTTGGCATATTTAAGTTTTGCAATACTTGTCCTATTACATTTTTACTTTTCACAAGCACTCCATAAGTTGAAACTAGCTTTTGATTTAATGTAATATCAGTTTGTGTAATCTCATTAGTCTCATCCATCGAGCTTTGTGAGTTGTTCTGAGCTAACAACAAAGTTGTAGCAGATTTATACTTAGGAACTACAAAATATCTAGTATACCCTAATCCTATTATAGCAAATAGGATGGTTACTAATATAATGATAGCTTTCTTTTTCCAAAACACTTCAAATAGTTCTTTTAAATCAATTTCTTCTTCCATAGTTCTTCTCCATATATTTTATTTTTGTTTTCTAGTTTTTCCTAAAAAGTCATAAATAATATAGTTTTCATTCAGTACAAAATAAGTTAACACTGCTAAAATAATTTGAAGCACTAATCTTGTAACCATATTTTCTACTACTAAAGATACAATAAAAATAACTCCTCCCATTACAATTGATTTTGCTATTATAGGGAATATATTTTTTATCATACTAAAATATTCAATACTTTTTCTTGTCTTCCATATTTGATAAAACATTACTGTAAACTCTGCTGCCACTGTTCCTATACATGCTCCATAAGCTCCATATCTGCTAATAAAAATTAGATTTAATATCAAATTAATTGCAGCTCCCCATATTGTAGATGCAACATAAATTTTATCTTCTGACTTTGGTATTAAAAAATTACTTCTAATCACATTTGTCATAGCACTACATAGTAATGTTGGCAATAAAAATACAATAATTGCTGCTGTTTTGGTATATTCTTCTCCAAAGAATAATCTAGTAAAGTCTTTACTAATGAATAGTAACCCCACCACCATTGGAATAATGAAGAAAGAACATAGGTAAAACGTACTATTGATATTCTCTTTAAAATTTTCCTGTTTTGCCTTTGCCATGTGTGGCATCATGACAGTACCTAGTGCTGTAATAAAACTAATAGGAATATTGATAATTTTTTCTGCGCTTTCATAATTTCCTAATTCTACTGTATTTGCTAAAGCTCCTATCATAGTTTTATCCATAATCCTATAAATACTATAAGCAATTACTGGTATAAATAAAATTAAACATTGTGGTAAGTGACTAAACACCTCTTTTGTTGTTACTTTTTCATATTGAATTTCTTTTCCAACGAAAATCCACAAATAGATTTGACTTATTAATGTACTTCCACTCATAATTAGCGTATATATCCATAAATCATTACTAGTCTTTACAAATATAAAGATTGCAATTAATGATAATATTTTAATGATTAAGTTTCTTGATATTGTTATTTTAAATTTTTCTAATCCAAAGAAAAACCAATTAATATCAAATACACAAGAAATCAAAAAGATAATTTGGATATATAAAATATTTTTATTTTCATAGTTCATTACTAGTGAAAACAAAATAAATGCAATTAACATGATGCTACTGCAAAATAGCTGTAAAAAGTAAATGCTAAAAAATTTCTTTGACATTTTCCTTTTGTCACTACTTACTTTTGCAATTTCTCTTGCTCCATAATTATTAATACCAAGCATAGCAGCTAACATGAAATAGTACACAATTGAATATGTATACGAGTATATTCCAACATTATTGACACCTAATACTCTTGAAATATAAGGAGTAGAAATGAGTGGAATAATAAAAACAAACACTTGGTATAGTACATTATATAAAAAATTTTTATTCGTACTTTTCATTTTATCCTTCACCTAAACTTTTTCTTAAGTAATCTAAAGATTTTTCTTTACATTCCTTTAAATTTATACTATATTTTTCATAATTTACTGGCTCTAAATAATCTTTATTTGCATCAAATTCATAAGGAACTAATCTATCTTCTATTCCAAGTTGTGTTACTAAAGTTTTTACTCTATCGTCATCTCCATACATTCCACCATTTTTGATAACATAAAACTTCTTTCTATAAATACTAGAAAAAATAGTTCCATGAAATGATGTTGTAAAAACCAATTCTGCATTTTTGATATAATATAAATAAGAAGATGGATTTTCATATTCTGCTAATATAAAACCATATCTTTTAATATATTTCAAGTAGTATTCTTTTGCACTCCATACAATTACCTTTAATTTATATTTATCACTTATTTTCTTAACAAATTTACAAATTCCACTATCAAAACTAGGACAATAAAAGAATATATATTTTTCTTTTTCCTCAATATCTTTTGCTTCTATTTTTTCATAATCTTCTTTTTCTAATAATAAAGTGGGATCCAAAACAACTGGTACTTCTTCTTGTAACAATTCTTTTAACCATGTTTGACCATTTTTCTCTCTAATAGATAAATGATCAAATTCATGAAGATACTTTTTATACTTTTCAATGTCTCCTACATATTTTTCTAATCTTTTAGCTCCAAAACTAGGTGCATATGCAATCTTTTTGGCCTTTTTTACCCAAGGTAGAAAATATGCATCATCAGAATCCATAATGGTAGTATTCCATATTTGGTCACTTCCTACAATCACTTTATCATATTCTTCATCACTTAACTCTTCCATTTTAGTATAACTTTTTTGACTTAACTCAAAATGCTTTGTTTTAAATTCTTCATATCTTTGATTATTTACTACTACTTTCTTTTTATGTGGAAAAATAATGATGTTTTTGATAAAGTTTTTTAAATTTCTATTTTTATAAGTGACTAAATATAATTCCTTTTGTCCTTCATTTGAAAAATTAATAATTTCATTTTCTATTCCTAACTTTTTCAAACTATTTTGCATTGCATAACTTTGTAACATAGAGCCACAATTATATGAATTATGAAATGTTAAAATACCTGTCTTTTTCATTTGCTCTCCTTTAAATTTCTATAAATGTTTCTTTTTTATATTTCCTCTGCTTTAGTTTTCTTTTTATTCTGGTTATTTTGTAAATCAACCTGAATTTCTTTTTTTGACATAATTTAAAATAGAATTTACTCTTTTTATCTATATCTTCTTTACTAATAATATCAGCATATGGTTTGCTTAGTATAAAATCATATTCTTTGCTTGCTTTTTCATAAGTTTCAATATATGAAATTCTATTTAGTATTTCTAATACTGCATTGGTATATTCATAGTCTTCAATGTTCTTTTTGATTTCTTCTCTTATCTCTGTGTTTTTAAAAAGTTCACTTAAAATAATATGATATTTTTTGTCAGATTCCACAAATTTTGTATCAAATCTTTTAGTTGCTGTTCCATCTGCTTCTCTATATAAATAAAATGACTGTTTTACTGTTTTATATGTTTTTAATTTCAAATAACATTTTAAATTAAAAAGCATATCTTCTCCATTAATAATTCCCTCATCAAATTGAATATCATTTTCTATGATAAACTTTCTTTTATATATTTTAGAATATGGTCCTGCTAGGCAACAACAATAATACCCTACTATATGATATAGTAATTTTTCTTTACTCATATTTTCATCTATTTTACTTGAATAATAGATAACATCTTCTTCATTTTGAGTTAGACTATTTAAAATTATCTTTATCCATCCACTTTTTAGTATATCATCACTGTCTACAAACATAATGTAATCACCAGTTGCTTTTTGTATTCCAAAATTTCTACTGTATGATACTCCATGATTTTCATTATAAAATACTTTTACATTTTTATATTCTATCTTTTGCAAAAGTTCGCTTGTCCTATCTGTAGAACCATCATTTACAATTATCAATTCTACCTCTATCTTTGTTTCTTCTATATTATCCATAATAGATTTCAAGCATTTTTCAATGTATCTTTCTGCATTGAAAACAGGTATTATAATTGATAATTTCATTTCTACACACCACCTTTTATCTTTTTCAACAATCTTCTTAATTTTAAATATGCTACAGCAAACATTTTGTTACTTACAACTGTTTTCCTATAAATTCTCCAAAATAGCTTACTCGATTTATCTAGTTCTATATTTTGTATTACTTTTTTAAACTCATGATCGTTTATTATTTTTTCTACTTCTGACTTTCTATTTAGTTTTCCTAGCTCTGCGTCTATTAATCTTAGCTTCTTTTCTCTAATAAAATTTTTTCCTATTTCAACTTTGTTCTCAATTAAAAATATTTCTATTTGATTGACTACTATGTCCATATATTTTATATTTTTCAAAATATTTTCTTTTGATTTACTAAGTCCACTGCTATTATATACATAATAATAAATTGCATTAGGTACAAAATGAATTCCTTTTACTTTTTGGCAATATGCTAGTAAAAATAAAACATCTTCCATAAATCTTATACTAGTATCAAATTGCAAATCAGTTATCAGTTCTCTTTCAAATAAATATCCACAAATAAATCCACCAATTCTTCCACTTATAATATCTATATACATTGTATTTCCTATTGCATCTATTGGATAATTAGGTTTAATTTTATTTTTTTCTATAGAATTATGACATCCTCCATTAAGCATATTAGATTTATAATGTTTTAAGATTTCCTCTATAAAGTTTTGACTTAGAAAATCATCACTATCTACAAACAAAATATACTGTCCCTTTGCTTGCTTTATTCCATTATTCCTAGCTACTGATGGTCCTTGATTTTCCTGTCTAATTAATTTTATCTTTTGCTCTCCTTTATAGTTGCTTTCTATCCATTGTGCTGTTCCATCTTGTGAGCCATCATCTATAATGATAATTTCTATATTGTTATAAGTTTGATTTATAATTGAATTCAAACATTTTGATATAGCTTGTTTAGCATTATACGCTGGAATAATAATGGATACTAGTTCATTCTTCATATTTTTTGCTTCCTATCCTATTTTTTCTCATAAAATAAATAAATTGTAAAGTCATCAAAAAGTTTGTATAGTACAAATAATTATTTTCAAATAATTGATAAATGCTTAAAACAAATACTGCTATTAACAAATAATTATCTTCTTTGAAATATTTATAAGTCCTAGCATGAAAATAGTAATATAAAACATATGGAATAGCTCCAAAGCTTAATAAAATTCTTAAATAAGCACAATCTAATATTAAATCCTCATTTACTCCAAACCCAAATGGTCTAATTGGATAAGTTCTAAGAGCCTCTATACCAAAAGAAGGCCTAAAACTCAATGCTTTGTTAATTGGGTTTGTGTAATCATTTCCATACATAAAACAAAGTATTAGCATAACAGCTAACAAGAAAATATAAGAATGTTGAAAAATGAAATTACATATCTTCATTTTTTGTAATTGGTTCCTAAATAAAAATATAATATTAAGTATGATAATTAGTATAAAACCAGTTCTACATAGTGTATAGTAATATAAAATAATTGATAAAATATCCATTACCACTAGTCCCAAAAACTGCTTTCCTGTACTTTTCTTTCTGCCTATATACAAAAATCCTAATACAATTGGTACAAAATATAAAAATGTTGCATTTACATGGACAAAGCCCAAACTATTTCTTCCTACTACTTCTCCTGCAATTACTCTTTGAGAAGCATTATTAGATAAAATTCCTAACATATATAAAACTATTGTACTAATATAAAAAATGCAAGAAGAATATGTAAATGCTTTTAAGAACTTATCTTCTGCTTTTTCACTATTGACATATAATAAGGCTAACAATAAAGAAACTACTATATCAATGGTTCTTGATTTATAAAAAGCTAATAAGAAAAATATTAAGATAATAACAATACTTTTTATATCACTTTTATATATTTTTTTCTTTAATAACATAATAACTGAAAAAATTGCTATACCAATAATCATTACATTGGTATAAATATTATTGGTTCTAGACCACATCAATATATACTTATACCCAATTAATAGTACAACAATTAATCCATTTAAAAAGTCATCTTTATTTACTCTCATATAACGACCCCTATTTATCCTTATAAACTTCTTCTATTGTACATTTATAATAATCTAAACTGTTTATTTCTTTATTATATTTTTCTATATTTATTTTCATTTCTTTTAGTTCTTCTGGATTTTCTAATAAGTATAATGTCTTTTCACATAATACTTCATTTGCATCTGATAAATATCCTGTAATTCCATCTTTGACAATTTCTTTTAGTCCATCTGTCATAGTAGTAACAATAGGAATATTTAATGCTATTGCCTCCAAAGCACACATCGGAGTTCCTTCATATCTTGATGTCATAAGCATTACTTTAGATGATTTTAATATTTTATATGGATTAGACAAAAATCCATATAAAGTAATACAGTCTTTTAAGTGAAGTTCTTCTACTTTTCTTTTTACTTCCTCTTGTAACTCACCGCTTCCAACAATAGCAACTTTTAAGTTTGAATATTTCTCTTTTACTTTTGCTATGATTTCTAATAATCTAGTTGGATTTTTGGCATAAGTTAGTCTACCTAAATAAATGATATCATAATCATAATTATTTTTATCTAATTCTGCCTTTTCATGAACTTCGTCAGAATTAATAACATTATATAAAACAATCGACTTCCTTGCTATTTTATTCTTATAATAGTAATCATTAAAAGCTGAACCAGAAACCCATATAATTTTATTGTATTTTCTTGAAGTTCTATTATATAAAAATGTTTTTACTCCAAATTTTCTCATATTTTCATGATTTCCATGAATATGAGAAATTATTTTTATTGTTTCTTTCTTTACACATACCGCTGCCATGATACTTGCTCTTGCATCATGTGCATGAATAATATCTGGCTTAAATTCTTCAATTGCCTTTTTTACACAAGCATAATTAAATTTTTCTAATGGCAAAACTTCTATCTTTCTATTTTCCAAACTCTCTTTATTGCTTCCTATTGTACTACAATAAACCATTTTATAATTATCATCATTTGAAAAAAGTTTTATAATTTGGCAAGCAACATTTTCTGCTCCTGAAAATACATTTGTACTAATTAAGTGTAATACTTTTACCATTATCTCACTTCCTATCTCTATTGTTCTTTTGTTTTATCTATTCAATAAATCATAATACATTTTTTCTAATCTACAAGCTTCTGTATCAATATCAAAGTTTTTCTTTTTCATTTCATCACTAGTTTTTCCTCTAACATATTCTTTACTCTCTGTCAAAATTGTTTTAGCCCATTCACTTGCGCTTTGATTTAATGTATTAAAAATTGTACTTTCCAATACTTTAGTTTCTTTTGTCATATCATCTGAAAATACACATAAAACTCCTGCCGCTTGTGCTTCCACACCTACAACAGGTAATCCTTCATACAAGCTAGGCAACACAAACACATCTATTGCTTGATACAATCTAGCAGCATCATTTCTTTGTCCTAAAAATAATACATTGTCTTTCAATCCTTGTTGTTCTACTTTTGCTTTATATTCTTCTTGCAAAGGACCTTGTCCAACTAACATTAATACAGCATTTTGTCTTTCTTTTTGTATTTCATAAAATATATCTATTAAAAAGCTATGGTTTTTCTGCTCTACAAATCTTCCAATATGTCCCATAATAAAAGTTTCTTCAGCAATATTCAATTCTTTTCTTACTTCTTCTCTTATTTTCTCATTATATTCAAATTTTTTCAAGTCTATCGCATTATTTAATAGATAAATTTTTCCCTCATTATATAATTTATCGCCAAATAGCCATCTTCCTGCTAATTCTGAACAGCACATATAGTCTGTTGCAAATAGCTTTGAAAATGGCTTCAATACTTGCTTCATTAAATTTTTCTTTTTTTCTTTTTTATTTGTGGTACTATGAGAATGTGCTATCCTTACTGGAACTTTTGCACATTTAGCAGCAAACAAACTAAACACAGATAATGTGTTTATGTGTGAATGCACAATTTTATAATTTCCCTCTTTTAAAACTCTTTTTAATTCTCTGTGATATCTAAATAACTTTTGATAAGGTGGAATTAAAATCACTTTTCCACCTAACTTTTCAATTTCTTCATATGGTATATTGGTCGAATCTTCATCACAGATAAAGTCAAATTGTATTTTGCTCTTGTCAATGTGGCGGTAGTAGTTCATTACAACCGCTTCTACTCCACCGCCAATCCATTTTCCAATAACTTGTGCAATTCTAATAGGTTCTTGTTTTGTATTCTCCATAACCTACTTTCCTCCTAAATGTGTTTTTATGTCTTTTATCTTGCGCCTTCTTTTTTGAATACTTTAAAAGCTGTTTGTATTAAAATCTTAGTATCACATTTCATTCCTTTTGATTGGTTATATGTATAATCTAAACTTAATCTTTCATCAAAGCTTGTCTCACTTCTTCCTGAAACTTGCCATAATCCAGTAATTCCTGGTTTTGATTGAATAATACAATTATAGTAACTTTTCATATCGTCTTTTTCTCTTGGTAAATATGGTCTTGGTCCTACTAAACTCATATTTCCAATTAAAACATTTACCAATTGAGGTAATTCATCAATACTTGTTTTTCTAATAAATTTTCCTAGTTTTGTTACTCTTGGGTCATCTTTCAATTTTTTATATGTTTGATATTCTTTTCTTGCTTCTTCATTTTCTGCTAAATATTTTTGTAAAATCTCATCTGCTCCTACTACCATAGAACGATATTTATACATTTTAAAAAGCTTACCATCTTGTCCAATTCTTTCTTGTACTAAAAAGGCTGGTCCTTTAGAATCTATTTTTACTAATACTGCTGTAAGCAGCATAATTGGTGATAAAGCTACTAACGCCATAGCTGAAATTACAACATCTGATGTTCTTTTAAAACTTTGATATACGTTTTCCTTCTTTAATAGACTTCTCTCTTTTAACTCTACCAACTCTGTACGCATTGGTATTTGCATTTGCATCCCATCTACATTTTCTGCTACTTCTACTATTCTTTGCATAATATGTTTTCCTCCATTATATATTCATATTCTCCTTCTTTTGTTTCTCGTTTTCTTTGGTTTGTTATATTATGCTTGTCCTTGTGTTTATTTTGTATAACCTGTTTTTTGAATAATTTCATTACTAATTTGTTTTACCATATTAGATGGTTCATAATCTTCTTGTCCATAAATTTCTCTATGTAATCTTATAACATTACTTTCTAACGTAATTGGTGGTCCATACCAAATTCCATTAATTATTGCACCTTTGGTTTCATATGGCCAACCAATATTATGTTTTACTTTATAAGTTGCTAAGTCTGGTATCATTGCTAAAATTTCCTGTGCTTCGATATTAGTATAAGTTTTAGGTAATAGAATATCTACAATTTTGTTTAACTCTGTTGCACTTAATCCTTTTGCTTTTTGAAGCATCTTTTCAATAACAGTTCTCATTCTTTCTGTTCTCTTATAGTCTCCACCAGCTGTATATCGAATTCTAGAATAAGCTAATGCTTGTACACCATCTACTCTTCTTTTTCCTGCTATTGTAATTTTCTCAGTAGAATGTCCTGTTACACGATTAATTTCATCAATATATCCATTAATATATTTTGTTTCTTCCTCAGTAATATCTAGTTCAATTCCTCCTAAAGCATCTACCGCTTCTACTACTGCCTCAAAGTTAACTGTTACAAATTCTTTAATATCTAAATCCAAGTTTGTATTTAGTGTACTAATTGCTAGTTCTGGTCCGCCATAAGAATAGGCATGTGTTATTTTATCTAAATACATATCTGTCATTTTTAAGTAGGTATCTCTATATATTGATACTAAACTTACCTCTTTGGTCTTCTCATTTAAGATTGCAAGAATAATACAATCACTTCTATTTCCTTTGTCATAGGTATCTTCTCTTGCATCAATTCCAAATAAAGCAATGGTTCTATAAGTTTCTAATGCATCTGCTTTTACTAATACCTCTGGATTTACTTGTATTTTATTTTTGTCAAGTTCTACATAATTAATTTTGGCTAATTTATCATTAATGTAGAAACTTCCTAATGCACCAATTGCTATGATAAGCAACAGTAGAACACTAAAAATGCTAATTATGATTTTCCCCTTTTTTCCTGTTTTCTTTTTAACTGTTTGCATTTCTTCTTCCATGTTCTACTCTGCCCTCCTTTTATTTTGATCTGTGTTAAATTCATATACTCCAATTGCTAAGTCTAATAATTGTTCATACTCAATTTCTTTTCCGTATTCGATAATTAGTTCTTCTTGATTCATTTTCTTTTTAGCTGTTTCTAATTCGATTACATTATTTTTATTAGCAACTTTTGTTTTTGTAGTCTGTTTTGTTGTTTGCTTTGTAGTCTGAGAAGCTTTCTTCATAGCAGCCAAGTTTTTGTTTACCTCTAATGCTAGTTTGTCATATCTATTGTTAATTTTCTTTAACTCTTTCATAATTTCTTTAATTTGATCTGAACTATCTAATTTTTCTAATTTCTTCTCGTTTTCTAATTTCATCTTTTCTACTGCTTTACTTAACTTCTCTTCTGAGTCCTTACTATTAACTGCTTGCTCTACATCTGTAATTTTATTCATCAAGTTACTAATTTCATCTTTATAATTTAAATTTGCCATTTTCTCTTCTAATAAAGTTCTTGTTTCATTTTGATTTTCTACCATATTAGAAATCATTGTCTTAAAAGTTTCTTCTAATAATTTTTGGGTTATTTCGCTTTGTTCTTCTTTCATTTCTAAAATCATAGTTTGAATTTTTTCTTCAACCATTTTAATGCTTTCTTCTGTTGTATCTTGATTCATATTGTTTTCTAAATTATTGATTTTGTTCATTAATTCATCAATTTCCTGTTTATAGTTTAAGTTTGCTATCTTTTCTTCTAATAAATTCTGAGTTTCTAGTTTGCTTTCTTGAATTAAATTTTTCGTTTCTGTTAATGCATTTCTTGTATCTATTTCTTGCATTTTTTCATTTTGTTCTTCACGCATGTCCAAAATCATATCTTGAATATTTGCTTCTATCATTTTAATCGTTTCTTGTGTAGTATCTTGATTCATATTATTTTCTAAGCTATTGATTTTGTTCATTAATTCATTGATTTCTTGTTTGTAGTTTAAGTTTGCTATTTTCTCTTCTAATAAATTTTGAGTTTCTATTTTATTTTCTTCTAATATACTTCTAGTTGCTTGGTTTGTTCTTTCTATTAAATTCTTCGTTTCTTCTTGACTACTTACCAATAAGTTTCTAGTTTCTTCATTGCTATTCTCCAACAAATCTCTGGTAGCTTGATTGCTATTTTCTAGTAAATATCTAGTTTCTAAACCATTCTTTTCGATATTTTCATTTTGATTTTGTGTTAACCTATCCATTCTTTCTAAAATGTCTGATAATGCTTTACTATTATTTAATTCTTCCATCTTTCTGTTTTGTTCTTGTTTCATTTCAGAAATCATGCTTACTATTTTTTCTTCAGTTGTATCTTGATTAATTGCATTTTCAATACTATCAATTTTTTGAATTAAGCCTATAATTTCATTTTCATGATTTAATTGTTCCATTTTCTGTTCTAAAACATTTTTTGTTTCTTCATTATTTTGTTCTAACTTTTTCACTAATTCATTTTTGATAATATTTTCCTTGATATCTTCCGCTAATTTATTTCTATCAATTTCGTTCTCATAAATACTTCTGATATCTTCTACTGCTTTTGTGTATCCAGCTAAGTTCATATCTGGAATTTTTAATAATTTATCTTCTAAACCTTCAATCTTTTCTGCTAATAACGTAATTTGTTCTTCTTTAATTGTTGGCTCTCCTACTACTTGAACTTCTTCCTCTGCTTTTTGTTTTCTATTTGCAATTAATTCCTTTACTGTATAAGTTTGTAATTCCACTGTTGTGTTGTTGTCATCTATTTTTCCATAATAATATCCTTTGCCATATTCTTTGCTTTTCATTTCTTTTTTATTTAAAATGGCACCTTCAATATTACCACCTACATTTTGAATTAACTTCATAACATTTTTTAAATCTTCAATTTTAGTTCTTCTACATTCTGTAACTAATACTGTTGAATCAGCAATTCTAGATACTGGAATACTGTCAGCTACTAAGTTACAAGGTGTACCATCTATGATAACTACATCATATACACATTTTAACATCTGAATTAGTTCATTCATTTTACCTGATGATAATAACTCAGATGGGTTTGGTGGAACTGTTCCTATTGTGATAATATGTACTTTTGGAACATTCGTCTGTTTAATATAATTTTTTAATGTTTTATAGTCTTCACTATCTTCAATTTCTCTTAAACATTCTGATAAGCCATTTTCGTTAGATACTTCGAAAATGTTATGTTGTCTACCTTTTCTCATATCTGCATCTACAATGATTACATTTTTATTTGACCAAGCATATGCTACTGCCATATTTGCAGTAATCCAGCTTTTTCCTTCTGATGCATTACAGCTGGTAAATAAAATTGTTTTTGATTCTTCCTTTGATTTTGAAAAGGCTATATTAGTTCTAATTGTTTTAAATGCTTCTGATACTACTGATTTGCTATGGTGATGTACAATTAATTCTTCATCTGTTTTAGATTTATGAAATGGTACAACACCTACTACATTTAATCCAATATATTCTTCAATATCTTGCTCAATTTTGATTGTTGTATCTAGAACATAGATAATAGATACCATAATTGTACATGCTACAATACCAGCACCTAGGAACATCAAAATATCAACCACATGATGAATATTATATGGTTGTGTTTCAAATGAAGCCTGATCTACAATACTGATATTGTCTATTTTATAAAATTCTCTAATCTCTTGGATAAAGACATCATTTAAAGTTGCTGCTATTTTTTGAGCTTCAGCAGCACTTTCATGAATAACTCCAATTTCAATAATTTGAGTATCTTTTACTTCTTCTATTTCTATATTTTTGTATAACTCTTCTTCTTCCATGTCTAAATTCAAGCGTTCAATTACTTTGTTTAGCACACTACTGCTCTTTAGTATTCTTCCATACGTACCAATTAAGTTTTTATTTAAATTGATATCGTTTTGTGTTAGGCTGTCTGTATCTTTATTGACATTATCGCTTGTTAGAAGCATGGTAGAAATTGATTTGTACTTTGGTACAACCATATTATATGAGTAAAAATATCCACATAAAGTGAATAGAAAAAGTATTAGTACAATTTTTAAGCTATTTTTCTTTAATACATTGCTTAATCTTTTTAAACTATTCTTTTCCTTTTTATCCATATTTCACCACCTATATGTCAATTATATCACACATAATTTATTTTTGCAACATTTTATGTTTACTTATTGTCGTTTTTTATATATGCATAGATTTATCAATCGTTTTGTATCAAAAAAATAATATGTTATCTTCGCTATTGCTACTAATAACATATTACTCTTTTATATTTTACCAATTTGGAAGGAATTATGTTTCTTTTATATATAACTATGCTCGAAAAATTCCTTAAAATTTTCCCTTCTGATATGTTATATAAGAGTCCAGTGCCCACCACTGCTACTCCACGACCATAGTTGTTGTTGCCAATCCAAGTGTTCTTGCCGTTAAAGGAGAATACTCCACCATTGCCGCCACGTACGAAACCACGGTCAGCTGCGTTGAGCCAGTTAGAGTTGCTAGCACCATGCCAGCCTGCGCAGCTGGGATACTATAACACAATCCCTATATTTATTTTTATTCTATCACTTCCCTTTCTTTTTTTTCAATACCTTTCCTAAAAAATTAAAATTTCTTATTTTTACTGTTATAGAAATTGACATTTTCTTCTTTGTGATATATGATGTAAATATTAATAATATTATTTTAAGGAGGAAAATTATGGAATTAAAAGGTTCAAAAACAGAGGCTAATTTGAGAGCTGCTTTTTCAGGCGAATCAGAGGCTAGAAATAAATATACATATTTTGCTAGCGTTGCCAAAAAAGAAGGCTATGAACAAATTGCAGCTATTTTCTTAGAGACTGCTGAAAATGAAAAAGAACATGCTAAATTACACTTTAAATATTTAAAAGGTATTGGAAATACCTTATCTAACTTAAATGATGCAGCTGCTGGTGAAAATTATGAATGGACAGATATGTATGCCAATTTTGCTAAAGTTGCTGACGAAGAAGGATTTACTGAAATTGCTGCTACTTTTAGAGGAATCGCAGAAGTAGAAAAACACCATGAAGAAAGATATAGAAAATTAATTGAAAATTTAGGAAATGGTGAAGTTTTCAAAAAAGGAAGTATTACTGTTTGGAAATGCAGAAATTGCGGACATATTCATGTTGGCATGGAAGCTCCTACTATTTGTCCAGTTTGTAAACACCCACAAGCTTATTTTGAAGTAAATTGCGAAAATTATTAAATTATTATATTTAAAAAGAAGATTACAGTAGGAATTTTTGTCTGTAATCTTTTTTTATATTTTTTCAGTCCGAATATTAGATACAAAATCCAGGAGATAGTATACTATTTCCATAAGCGCTTGTTCCATACCTTGCCTTTCCAGTATATTCAACATAACAAAGCATACCATCTCCCTCATAAGAAGGTGAGCGGAGCCACCAATTAGAAATTGTTTGATAACTAACTTTTTGTAGATTTATATTTTCTTTATTGTATATCGGATTTATTTTCTTGTAATATTGATACTGAGTTCCTTCCGTTGTTATTGCATATCCCCTTGTATTCCCTCCATTATATCCATTATTCCATATTTCACTTGCAGATAACAACCATAAATAATCATTGCTATAGTTATTATTAGTACTCGCATTATTATATATCTTTATATATTCTTTCTTTACTTGTTTTATATATCTATTATTGCTTAATTTCTCTCGGCCATCTTCTCCTTCTAAAAACATTCTTATTTTTGAGTTTGGCCATCCTTCCGAAATGTTAACAGACGAATAATTAGTCAATTGATATTTAAATTCAAAGCTAATTCCAGCCTTTAAGTGGTTTCCTCCATATACTCCTCTATTTACTAAATCATCATGCTTAAATCCTAACACTCGTACTGGACATAATTTTCCATTATATTTTAATGTATATGTGTCTCCAACTTTTATAGTCTCGCTCTTTCCATTTACCATCACAGTTGCCTCTGTTGAACTACTTGTTATGCTATTATTTCCTGCTATCTCTTTTGCTATTTCTGCTATTTCAGGCCAATTACTTTCATTTGTTACTATAATTTCGCATGTTGCTGCTTTATTGCTTCCATCTGTTGCCTTTACGGTTATTATTGTTGTTCCTTCAGCCTTTTTAGTTACTAATCCATTCTCATTTACTATTGCTACATTTTCATTGCTACTACTCCATACTACTGCCTTGTTAGTTGCATCATTTGGTAACACTGTTGCAGTTAATTGTAATACTGTTTGATTATCATAAAGAGTTTCACTTGTTTCATTTAATGTTATACTTTCTACCAATATTTTGGCTGCTGCTATCTCTGCTACATCTATAGTTTCTCCTACTTCATTTTTTGCAATGACTTTGATAATGTAGGTTTCTCCTACTTCTATTCCTGTATTTTGTGTTGCTCCTGTTTCTTCATTTACATTTGTTATTTCTTTATACTCACTATCAGGTTCTGATTTCAATTTATAATAATAGGTTACTATTCCATTTCCTAGTCTTGTGACTATTGCCTTTGCAGTTATACTGGTTTTTGTACTACTAGTTTCTATTCTTTTGATGATTGGAGCTATCTTTCCATCTTGCCCTAAATATGTTATTTCTGCATCTTTGGGATTATCTTGGCTTGGAATTAATGTTACTTCAAAAATGTATCCTGGTTTAGTAATTATGTCATATGTTCCATCTCCATTATCTATTACATCTGTATCTTTATCATGAATAGTTTCTTGTTCTTCTATATATTCAAAATATCTATCTGGATTAAAAGTCCCCAAACCTTCTACGATAATTGGTCCTTTGGCTAATTCTAATTTATCCTTCCATATTGCTATATCTGTTTTCAATTTTGCATCTACTGCTTGTTTGAATACACTATTGTCTCCCATTACATAAGTAATTGTAATTCCTGCTAAGATTAATAGTACTACAATGGTTACAACTAACGCAATCATTATAATTTGGGTAAAAAATATATCACTTTCGCTTTTGCTACTTGTGATATCGATTTGTTAATTCTATATAATTATAATTTCCCTTTTTAATAAGCTATTTTCTATTACACCTGTACCTATAAACTTACTATTATCATATATTCTATAAATATCATCTTTTTCCTTTCTAGTCTGCTGTACTCCATTAAAGAATAAAATTAGTTGTCGTTCGTTTAGTACAATCTCTGGTCTATCTTTAAAAAATCGCTCTATTGTTATAATATTTTCTTTCCAAAATTCCTCGTTTTGAATTTCTTTTGCTTCTTCAATTTGCCCCAATGTTACTGTTTGTTCTATTACAAATCTACCTACTCTAACACGATTTAATTCCTGCATATATCCTATGGTTCCTAATTTTTCTGCTATCGTTTCACATAAACTTCTAATATATGTACCTTTTGAACAATGCACTCTAAAAGAAATTGTTCTTTCTTTTTCATTATAATTCATTAATTGCATACTATAAATTTCTATTTCACGCTCTGGAATTTCTACTGTCTCATTTTTTCTCGCATATTCATACAATTTTTTTCCCTTTATTTTAATAGCTGAATAAATAGGCGGTCTCTGCATTTGTTTACCTTCTAATTGTCTTAATACATTTTGTATTTTCTCTATAGACACTAATTTTTTTTCTATTTCTTTTTCTTCAATTACTTTCCCTTCACTATCAGCTGTATCTGTTTTTTGCCCTAGTCTAACTACTGCTTCATAAATCTTATCATGTTCTATTAAATATTTAGAAAGCTTTGTTCCCTCTCCTAATAATAGTGGAAGTACACCAGTTGCCATTGGGTCTAATGTTCCTGTATGTCCAACTTTTGTTTTTACTATTTTCTTTACTTTTGCAACTATATCATGTGAGGTACAACCTTTCTCTTTTTTCACAATTAAAATTCCATCCATTTATATTCCCTCTATTTTTATTCCTTTAAAATAATAGATATTTATAATATTGTTTTTATTATAAATATCTATTTACATTATAATAATCTAATAACTTCACTTAGAACTCTTTCTTTTGCTTGCTCTATAGTTCCCTGTATAGTAGCTCCTGCTGCTCTAGCATGACCTCCACCACCAAATATACTACAAGCATCAGCAACATTAACATAGTTATTAGAGCGAAGCGATATCTTGCATCCTTTTTCTGTTTGACGAATAAAAATAGAAACTTCTACCCCTTCTACACACCTTCCAATATCTACAATGCCTTCATGATCTCCACTTTCTGATCCTACTTTTGCTTCATCCTCAGCTGTAATATAAGTATAAGCAATCTTTCCATCTTCTAAAAATTCTACTCTATTATTTGCGATTCTGTTTAGCTCAAAATTTGGTTTTGTCTTAATCTCTAACACTTGACGATAAATATTAGATACATTAACACCTTTATTCAACAACCATGCTACAAATTCAAAAGTTTCTGCTGTAACTCCTTGATATTTAAAACCACCTGTATCAGTAATAATTCCAGCTAAAATACAAGTTCCAATTTCCTTTGTCATTTCTATTCCAAAATACTCCAGAATAACTAATAACACTTGTGCACAAGCTGGCGCTGCCGGATTTACATAGTTATAGTCTCCAAACATAGTATTTGTACTGTGATGATCAATACAAACCTTAACTTTAGCATTTTCAAAATAACTGGCAAATCCATTTAACATTTTAATTGTTGCACAATCTAATGATATTGCTAAATCATAGTGCTCTATATTACTTTCTGTTTTGATTTCTTCTACTCCTGGTAAACAATTGAAAACTTTAGAGTGTACTGGTATAATCAAATCTGGATTTTTTCCAAATGCTTTTAATGCATGATACATTGCTAAGCTACTTCCTATCGCATCACCATCTGGATGTTCATGTGTTAATATTACAATTTTTTCTGCTTTTTTTATCTCTTCTAAAATGTTATCTAAAGTCATATTTTTCTCCTTTTGTCAGGTTGGTGTCAGTTTGGGGACGTTAGTTTAACTGACATCTGTCCCTAAACTGACATTTTTTCATTTTTTACTAGAATGTCAGTTAAACTAACGTCCCCAAACTGACACTATTTTTCTTCTTTGTGGTTAAGCTCATTTAGTATTTTGTCTATTTTAGCACCATATTCCATAGAGTCATCTACTTCAAAACTTAGTTCTGGTGTTACTCTTAAATTCATTGTCTTAGCAATTTGTGAACGAATATACCCAGCTGATTCTTTCAGACCTTCCATAGTTTTTGTATTACTTTTTGAATTTAATAAGCTTACATAAACTTTGGCATATCTAAAATCAGGTGTAATTCTTACTTTAGTTACACTAACCATACCAGTTACTTTTGAATTTTGAAGTTCAAAAGTAAGTATATTGCTAATAGTCTTTTTCAATTCCTCGTTTACACGGTCTAGTCTATTGTTTTTAGCCATTTGCTTTCCTTTCTTTTAAAGTATGTCCCCAAAACTGACACTTTTGTCAGTTTTGGAACAGATGTCACACTTGGGGACACATGTCGCACTAACATACATCCCCAATATGACATGTGTCCCCAGTGCGACATTATCTCTTAACCTCTTCCATAATATAAAATTCTAATACGTCATCTTCTTTAACATCGTTATATCCTTCAATTTGAAGTCCACATTCAAAGCCTTTTGTTACTTCTTTTGCATCATCTTTGAAACGTTTTAGAGATACTAACTTACCATCATGGATAACTACATTTTCACGGATGACACGAACACCTGCATTCCTTTCTATCTTGCCATCAGATACATACGCTCCTGCAATGGTTCCAACACCTGATACTCTGAAGGTTTGTCTTACAATAGCATTTCCTATTACTTTTTCTTGGTAGATTGGCTCTAACATTCCCTTCATAGCTGCTTCAACGTCTTCCAATGCTTGATAAATAACAGAATATTGCTTGATTTCAACGCTTTCCTTTTCTGCCATATCTTTTGCAGTATTTACTGGACGTACATTGAATGCAAGAATAATACATTTTCCTGCTTTAGCAAGTTGAACATCAGATTCTGTAACAGCTCCTGCTACTGCATGGATAACTCTTACCTTTACTTCATCATTAGATAATTTCTCTAATGATTGTTTTAAGGCTTGTGCTGTACCCTGTACATCTGCTTTGACAATAATGTTTAATTGTTTTAAGCTTTCACTTTCCATTTTTTCAAATAGATTACTTAATGTTACTTTGCTGTTTTCTGCCATAATTTGTTCTTTTTCTTGACGTTTTCTTCTTTCAATTAAGTGTTTTGCCATTTTTTCGTCTTTTACTTCATAGAAAGTATCTCCTGCTTCTGGTACCTCTGTTAATCCCATGATTTCAACTGGTGTAGATGGTCCTGCTTTCTTTACTTTTTGTCCTTTATCATTTTTCATAGCACGAATTCTACCAATTGATTTTCCTACAACAATAGTATCACCTTCATCTAAGGTTCCTCTTTGAACTAACATAGATGCAATAGGACCTTTTGCCTTGTCTAGTCTTGCTTCAATAACAGTTCCTTTTGCTTGTTTATTAGGATTTGCTTTTAATTCTTTCATGTCAGCAACTAATAATACCATTTCTAATAAGTTATCAATATTTAATTTCTTTTTAGCAGAAATTGGTACATAAATAGTATCTCCGCCCCATTCTTCTGGTACTAGTTCATATTCCATTAATTCTTGTTTTATTTTTTCTACATTGGCACCTGGTAAGTCAATTTTGTTTACTGCTACAATGATTGGAATTTCAGCAGCTTTTGCATGGTTGATAGCTTCTACTGTTTGTGGCATAACACCATCATCTGCTGCAACAATTAAAATCGCAATATCGGTAATTTGAGCACCTCTTGCACGCATAGCAGTAAATGCTTCATGGCCTGGAGTGTCTAAAAATGTAATCTCTCTACCTTTAATATTTACTTTATACGCACCAATATGTTGGGTAATTCCTCCAGCTTCTCCCTCAATTACATTGGTACTACGGATAGCATCTAGTAATGAAGTTTTTCCATGGTCAACGTGTCCCATAACAACTACAACTGGTGGCCTTGCTTCTAATTCCTCAGCAGTATCCTCTGTATCATCAAATAGAATATCTTCTTCTTTAACTACTTCTTTTTTCGTTGCTGTAATTCCAAACTCTTCTGCTACTAAAAATGCTGTATCAAAATCAATTGCATTATTAATTGTTGCCATAATGCCATAATTAAATAGCTTTTTAATAACTTCTCCACTTGTCTTTTTCATTTCCATTGCCAAGTCTTTTACTGTAATCATTTCTGGAATAGTAATTTCTTTTAACTCAAAGATTTTTTGTTTGTTTCTTTCTTCTTCTTTTTGTGGTTTTCGTTTATTTCTCTTTCCACGAGCAGTTGTTAAATCATAGTAATCAAGCATTCCACCTTCTTGGTCATCAAACATATTAGATAATTGATTTACTTGTTTTAAATCTTTTAATTTACCTTCATTAAAACTTTCTTGGAAACGATCACCTTTTTTGGCTTTTGTTCCTTTTTTAGCTTTGTTATCTTCATAACGATTTGCTTTTTCTTTATCAATTGCTCTTGTGCTAATATCTCTTTTATCTTCTTTTTCTACAATTTCTGTAGCCATGATGTCCTTAATATTACGATCAATACCACGATTGTCTAATGGGCGATTTCCATTATTATTTCTGTTAAATTGTGGACGTTGTCCATTGTTATTTTGTCCATAAGGGCGGTTATTATTCCTATCAAATTGTCTATTATCACGATTTTGGTAACCATTTTGTCTATTATCCCTATTTTGATAGCCTCCTTGCCTATTGTCATAATTATTATTTGGGCGATTTCCATTTTGGAAACGATTATTATTATATCCATTTCCTTGATGATTATTTTGATAATTATTGTTTTGACCATAAGGACGATTGTTGTTTCTATCAAATTGTCTATTATCACGATTTTGATAATTATTTTGCCTATTATCATTTTGATAGCGATTATTGTTATATCCATTTCCTTGGCGATTATTTTGATAATTATTTGCTCTATTATCTTGATAAGAATTTTGTGTATCTGAAGGAGCAGTAGTATTTTTGCTTTCTTCTACTACTGTTTTTTCTTCTTGTTTTGGTTTTACTTCCTCTACTTTTGGTTCTTCTTTTGGAGTTTCTTTCTTTATTTCTTCTATGGTTGGTTTTGTTTCTATTGGTTTTACTGTTTCTTTCTCTTCTACTTCTTCTACTACAGTTTCTTCCTTTTTCTCTTCTTTTTGAGGCGTTTTCAAACCAAATAATTCACTTACTGTCATTGGCTTTACAGGTTGCTTTCTATAAACGATATTATAATCCTGATTCTTTCTTCTTTCTACAAAACCAACATCATTTCTATTTACTTCCTGTTTTTCTTTCTTTTCTTCTTTTTCTTCAACATCAGTACGAATTACCTCACGTCTAATAATGACTGGGGTTTGCTTTTCTGCCTTTTTCTTATCACTGCTTTTTTTATCTTGTTGTTCTTCTTTCTTTTCTCCACCTTTGAAACTTGCTTTAATTTTGCTTGCTTGTTCTTCTTCCACAGCACTCATGTGACTCGTTGCCTCAATTCCCAACTCTTGTGCTTTGGCTACAACCTCTTTACTTCCTAATCCTAATAATTTTGCTATTTCGTGTATTTTAATCTTACCCAATCACTTCACCCCCATTAATGATACTTATCATTTTTTTTGAAAAACCAATATCTTTAATTCCTATCACTGCCTTATTTACCTTTCCCATTGCTTTGCTTAATTCCTCTATGGACAATATAGTATATATTGTAATCTGACACCTTTTTGCTTCTTCCTCAAAAGCTTTCTTTGTCCTTTCAGAAGCATCTTCTGCTACTAATATTAATTTTACTTTGCCTTTTTGCATCTCTTCTATGCATGCATCTGTACCAGCTACAATCTTTCCTGCCTTTGTGGCAATTCCTATTAGCCCACATATTTTTGTGCTATCGCTCAAATTCTATTACTCCTTTATTCTTTTTCTTAACTCTTCATAAATGTCATCTTTTATTTTCATTTCAAAACTTTTTTCTAATTTTCTTGACTTAATGGCCTTCTCTAAACATTCTGTACTATCACAAAGATAGGCTCCTCTTCCTTGTGCTCTTCCTGTTTTATCAAGTGATATTTCTTCTTCTTTATTTTTTACAATACGAATTAAATCCTTTTTGTCTTTTTGCGCATTGCATCCTATACATGTTCTTTGTGGTAATTTTTTCAAAATGTTTATCACTTCCTTTTTTATATTTCTATAGATTCCTTAACTGTTCAAACGTAAAAGAGTTACAGTTAAGTTATTCTTTAGCAAGATAATTATTAATCTTCTATTTTAAATGTATTTGTATATTTTATACATTATTCATCTGATTTCTTTTTTCTTGTCTTCTTTTCTTTTGTAGGCTCCGTTTCTGTTTTTTTAGCTTTGTCTGATTCTTCTTTTTTGGTAGCTTTCTTTGTAGCCTTTTTAACTGGCTTTTCGTCAGATTCTTCTAACTCCTCTTTTTTATCCTCTGTTTTTCTAGCCTTTTTCTTCTCTTCTTTTACTTCTTCGGTAGCTTCATTTTCTTTTGCATTTTTAGTTGTTTTCTTTGTTACTTTTTTAGCAGCCTTTTCTTCAACTGGCTCTTCCATTGCTTCTTCTTCCTTTATTTCTTCCTTTACTACTTCTGGATTTTCAGCCTCTTCTTGTACCTTTTGCATCATTTCTCTAAATTGAGATTCACTCTTTATGTCAATCTTCCAAGTAGTTAATTTGGCAGCTAATCTTGCATTTTGACCTGCTTTTCCAATTGCTAATGATAATTGGTCATCTGGAACAATAACTTGTGCAAATTTTTCTTCTTCATGAATGTCTACTGCCATAACTTGTGCTGGAAGTAATGCTGAAGAAATGTAGATCGCAGGATCTGGATTCCATTCAATAACATCTATTTTTTCTCCACTTAATTCATTTATAATGTTTTGAATACGAATTCCTTTTTGTCCTACACAAGAACCAACTGGATCAATATTTTCATTTGGAGAATATACTGCTACTTTGCTTCTACTTCCTGGATCTCTTGAAACACTTTTTAATTCAATAACTCCTTCATAAATTTCTGGAATCTCTAATTCAAATAATTTTCTAACAAAGTCTGGACATGCTCTTGATACTAATACTTGTGGCGAACCTTTGGCTCCTCTTTCTACATCAACTACATAAGCTCTTAATTTGTCATTTACATGATATTTTTCAGTTGGTATTTGTTCTCTTACTGTCATAACACCTTCTAATCTTCCTAAATCTAATACTACAACTCCGCCATCTGCTTTTTGTACTAATCCTGATACGATTTCACCTTTTCTATCATTAAATGCTTCAAAAAGAACATTTCTAGACTCTTCTCTAATTTTTTGTACAATAACTTGTTTTGCCGTTTGTGCTGCAATTCTTCCAAAGTTTTTTGGAACAATTTCAATTTCAGCAATATCTCCAATTGCTAATTTTTTACTTAATTTTTGAGCATCTGCTAAATTAATTTGTAAATTTGGATTTTCTACTATTTCAACAACTTCTTTTTCTGCATATACATGGGTTTCACCTGACTTACTATCCATCGTTACTTTTACATTTTCGCTTGACTCAAAGTTTCTTTTATATGCTGTTACTAAAGCAGTTTCAATAGACTCTAAAATAACATCTTTCTTTATTCCTCTTTCTTTTTCTAGTTCTTCTAATGCCTCAATTAGTTCTTTGCTATCAATAGCTGGTCCATTTGCTCTTGCCTTCTTCATTTTTCCTAATTCCTCCTTAATTCCAATGATATTTTAATTTCATTTTCGCAATATTCTTTCTCTCTATTCCTATAGTTCTTTCCTCGTCCTCAACTTGTAATACTAACTTATCTTGATCAAATTCTTGTAAAATACCTTCTATTTGCTTCATCTTCTCTATTGGCTTAAATAGATTACATACAATTTCATTTCCTAAATTTGCTTCTAAATGTTGATCTTTTCTTAACACTCTTTCTACTCCTGGAGAAGATACTTCTAAGAAATATTGATCTTTAATATAATTTGCTTCATCTAGCATATCATTAATTGCATCATTTACTTTCTCACAATCCTCTAAACTAATTCCATTTGGTGTATCAATGAAAACTCTTAAGTAATAATCTTGTGCTTCTTTTTCATAAATAACATCATATAATTCATACCCTAAGTCTTCAATTGTTTCATTAATTAGGTCTTCCACCTTTTCTTCTATATTTGCCATTTTGCTCCTCTTATAATCTATTTCTTCAAATTATTCTACGATAGAAGCGTGGGATTTGTTCCCACGCTTCTAGTAATTTATTATGTGATTATTATTATATTCTATTTTTCCAGTAATTGCAAGTATTTTTTTAAATTTGTAACTATTTTTTTATTATCTTTAGAGCTATTTCAAATATAATAGTGGACGGAAGGATTTACGACTTTCTTTAAAGGTAGTAGTATATCTAAGACGAGTTTTAGACGGATTTGGAACACCATACGCTCCTCCTCTCATAACGCAATACGACCATCCATTACCACCCACATACTCATCTGAATGTTCTGTTGTCCATTCACTAAAATTTGCAACCATGTCATAAATATTGCATACTTTATCACCTGATATTCCTGTGTTTAATACATTATCCCTATCAAAATGTTTCTCTGCATAACTTGTGTCTTCAGAATATTTTTGGATAAAAACAATCGCAGTATCCCAGCTATAGCTATTGATTAAATCACTTTCCACATAATTACTGTTATACATTTCTCTTGCTGCTATTGCTGCATCTGGTTGAGTGATATTATTCCATCCTCCTTTATTATATTGGGATTTTGCTTTATCATCAGTTCCTTTACTTGCTTCATATCTTCCAAAATAATATCCTCCATTTAATTGTGTTTTTGTTACAAAGTCTCCTAAGTTTTTGGCTGCCATGTTTCCTGAATCACTGGTTAACTCTTGATAATGAATACTTATTATTACTATTTCTGTATAATCATCTGCATCCTGTTCTTTCTTTGGCGTTCCATAAGTATTAGCAAAAGTATATCTTCCCAATCGTATATCATCTGCTGGCTTACTTGTTCCTGTTGATACTGAATCTATAGGTACCCATACAAATTCATTTCCTTCTCTATCTTGTATCACTATTCCTTGGGTTACTTTTGTTCCTTCACTTGTTAATACTTTGAAGTCTCCTGGTATTGTTATTAAATTTCCATTTTCATCTTTGGCTATAGTATTCTTTGTTTGGAAATCTGTTAAAGTTGTTACTTCTACACTATCGTCTACTGTCACTTTACATGTTTTACTTAAATTACTTCCATCTGTTGTTTTAACTGTAATTGTTG
>CAQZSK010000006.1 GCA_948934525.1 uncultured Clostridia bacterium | reverse complement strand
TAATTTCTATATCCTTATACTTCTTTACTTTATTAAATTCACTACTATTATTAATTTTTGTTCCATCTACTAAGTTTGTGGTATATTTTTCTGTATTTTGCTGTGTGGCTGTATTGATTACATTATTGTTTTCTTCTTTTTTGCCTACTCCTTTTGTGAATACTACAATTAATAGTACTGCTAATACAATTCCAATTGCTGTAAAAATAATTTTTGCTTCTTTCTTTGTCATCATTTCATTTTCCTCCTCTGTATATTATTACCATCTTTTGCATATTTTAATATTATGAACATTTTTAGATTATCTTATACATAATTTTTGTATCAATAGGTTGGATATCTTTTCAGCAAATCTATTTTATTTCCTTTTCAATGTACTTTAAAACTATGTACTATTTACCAATCCATAATTTTATTCACAATATGTATTATATTATCATTACCTTATTGTGTTTGTCAATGACTAATTTATTAGTTAAATTAACATCTCATACCTAAACCTTAAAATTTCCTTAAATTATTTCTATTTTCGAGAGAATATGATATAATTAAATAAGAGTTCAAATAAAGGGGATTATACATTGGAAAAAAATTTAGAAAGTAACACTGTTAAAAATAACATATATTGTTATGATGATTTTATGAATATTATTCAAGATTTAATAGAAAATCCAATTGTAAAACAGATGCGAAATTTTAATCAACATGCCAATACTTCTTGTTATCAACACTGTATGCAAGTAGCCTACTATACCTATTGCATGTGTAAACTTTTTCATTTAGATTATATTTCTGCTACACGTGGTGCCATGCTTCATGACCTATTTTTATATGATTGGCATACACATAAAAGACCTGATAGAAAATGGACACATCAACATGCTTTTTTACACCCTAAAATAGCACTAAAAAATGCAAAAGAAGCTTTTTCGCTAAATGCAATTGAACAAGACGTTATTTTAAATCATATGTGGCCAGTTACCATTCAGATTCCGCATTTTAAAGAAACTGTTATTGTAACTTTTGCAGATAAATATAGTGCTTGTAGAGAAACATTTTGTCATATTCAAAAATCATTACATACTAAAAAATTATATAAATATGCTTATGTATTTTTAAGTTTAATTATCTTTAGAATCGTTTAGTTATATTTTAAAATATAAAGCATAGAATAAAAAGATAAAGTTTTGATAGCTTTATCTTTTTTATATGAAAGGTGATATCAATATGATAAAAGTTTTAGTCAATGGAATTTGTGGAAAAATGGGAAATGAAGTAGCAAAACTAATTTCAGAAAGAGAAGATATGAAATTAATAGGTGGATTAGATCCACAAACCAATACTAACCTTCCTTTCCACATTTCTTCTAATATCCATTCCTTACCTGAAATTCCTAATGTTATTATTGACTTCTCTACTCCAGAATCCACCATTTCTCTTTTGCCCTACTGCATTTGTCAGTCTATTCCACTTGTAATTGCTACTACTGGCTTTACTCAAGAGCAACAAGACACAATTATAAATGCATCCTTACAAATTCCTATTTTTCAGTCTAGTAATATGTCCTATCAAATCAGTTTAATCAGTCAACTAATTGCTGAGCTTTCCCTCAAATTGCCAGAAGCTAATATTGAAATTGTAGAGACTCATCATAATCAAAAAAAGGATAGCCCAAGTGGTACTGCACTTTTATTAGCAGATAGCATTAATCATGCTAATTCTTACGGTTATACTTATGAATTAAATCGTATGCAAAAAAGAGAAAAAAGAAATCCAAAAGAAATTGGATTTTCTAGTATTCGTGGTGGAAATATTGTAGGAGAACATTCTATTTTTTTCTTCTCTCCTTATGAAACCTTAGAAGTGAAACATACCGCTCATTCTAGAGTTATTTTTGCAGAAGGAGCTATTAAAGCTGCAAAATTTTTATTAAATCAAAAAGCAGGTTATTATACTATGAAAAATTTAATGTAATTTATCATATTTATGTTATACATACTCAGAATATATTAACCACTTTTAACGCACTCTTATCCTTAATATGCTCAAGAATAAAAATACAATTTTCTAAATTTTCTACACCTTGAGCATATTCTTCCATATCAATATCTGCTTTTAACTTGGTAAGTTCTGTTTGTACTTTCTCTAGTTCATTGTGTTCTATATAAAATGCCATTTGACAGTATTTCTCTTTCCAAATTTCTTCCACTTTTTCCATTTGTTTTTTTGCCTTTTCTTGACTTGCTTCTTCTTTTTCTATCTCTTGACGTAGTGTAGTAAGTTGACCACTAATCTGTCCAACTGCTTCAATTGTATTATTTTGTGTAATCACATTTCCTATTACAATCATAAAGATTACAATTATAATAATAATTAATTCCCTATACACTCTCTTTCCTCCCTATTTATTCTTATCCTTCTCTTGGCAAAAAATTTGTCCCTTTCCATCATAAGTAACAATTAATGCATTCTCTGGACTAATATGAAATTTGCTTACCTCTTTTCTAAGCCAAGTTTCATCTTTTTCTATTTTCCTTAAATTTTCTTTCATAATTTTTCCATCTACTACAAGGTCATAAGCAATCCCTTCATATTCTGGCATAATGTTAAAATCCTCTGGAATTGTTGTTCTCTTATTTGGCTTTTGAATGACAGTTACTTGTCCACTTGTTTCTAAAATAGCATATTCGACATCTCCTAAATTAAAAACATTACTATCTCTTAATCTTTCTTCTAATTCATTAATAGTAAATCTTTCCTTTTTTAAAGCCTTTTCATCAATTCTTCCCCTATAGATTAAAATAGTTGGTCTTCCACACATTAACTCTCTCATTTTAACACTTTTCATATTGATTAAAGAAATTAATAAGTGCATGATTAAAAGACCTAAAATTGGAATAATACCATTTGTAATAGGAATTCCTGTATCAGACATTGGAATGGCTGCTAAGTCAGCTATCATAATAGAAATAGCAAGTTCAAATGGCTGAAGTTGCCCAATTTCTCTTTTACCCATTAATCTCATAACAATTAAAACAATTATGTATAAAGTAACACTTCTAATTAATGTAATTAACATTTTTCTCTCCTAAAATTTTTATAAAATAAATTTCAAAATAAAATATAAAATATTTATTAAAACCCTTCATTACTGATTTTAACCAAAAAAAATAAAATCTATTCAATTCATTTTGAATAAATTTTTATTTTTTGTTCATAATACAATTAGAAACACAAACATCATTGTTTTTACGTTTACAAAGGAGGTTTTAATTATGTCAGATAATAATGCAAACACACAAACTAGATCTAATTCTAAAGGAATGGTATGGCAAATCATTGGTAGATTAGTAACAGCTGCCGTTGTTCTTGCTATTACTGCATTCTTTACACCAGGATTTCAAATTAATAACATCTGGTCATTAGCAGCAGCTGCTATTGTTCTTACTGTTATTGATTATTTAATCACAAAATTTACTGGTTTACATGCAAGTTCTTTTGGTAAAGGATTCGTAGGTTTTGTACTTTCTGCAGTTGTACTATATGTAACCCAATATTTTGTAGCAGGTTATACAGTTTCTTGGATGGCTGCTATTATTGGTGCTTTAGTATATGGTGTTGTAGATTATTTTCTACCTGGCGAACAACAATAATGTCAGTTTAGGGACGTTAGTTTAACTGACATTTTGGTAAAAAATGGTAAAATGTCGCACTTGGGGACGTTAGTTTATACGACATGTGTCCCCAAGTGCGACATTTTCTTATTTTCCTTTGTTCCATCCTTCTTTATTTGTTTGTCTTTGTCTTGCAATTCCCAAACTTTCTGATGGTACATCTTCTGTAATAGTTGAGCCTGCTGCAATTAAAGTATGGTCACCAATATTTACTGGTGCTACTAAATTGACATTTGAACCAATAAAGCAATTATCTCCAATTTTTGTTTTATGTTTATTTTTTCCATCATAATTACACGTAATTGTTCCACAGCCAATATTACATTTGGCTCCAATTTCACAATCACCCATATATGATAAATGTGGTACTTTTGAACCTTCTCCAATAATAGCTTTTTTGATTTCTACAAAACTTCCTACTTTGACTTTGTTAGCAAGCTTACATCCTTCTCTAATATAGGCATTTGGTCCAATATTGCAGTCTTCTCCAATGACAACACCTGATTTAATAGTAGTATTTGGTTGAATGACTGTATCCATTCCAATTTCTACATCTTCATAAATATAGGTTGAATTAATATCTTCAATGGTTACTCCATTATTCATATGCATAGTATTAATACGAATTCTTAAAATTCTAGTAAGCATTTCTAATTGTGCTTTTGTATTTAAACTTAAAATTTCTGTATTATCTTCTACTAAAACTCCGCCTACTTTGAAGCCTTTTGTATTAAACATTTTGATAACATCTGTTAAATAATATAGTCCTATACTACTTTGTTGTAATTTTCCGATAATTTCTAATAATTTTGAAATTTCAAAACAATATAGACCTGCATTTACTTCTAAAACTTTCTTTTCCGCTTCTGTTGCTTCTTTTTCTTCAATAATTTCTTCAATTTTATTATCTTTTCTAACAATTCTTCCATATCCAGCTGGTTCACTGATAATTCCTGTTAGAATAGTAGCTGCCTCTAATTCATTTTCTGATTTTTCTACTACTGTTCGAATTGTTTGAGGGGTGATAAGTGGAATATTTCCATTGGCAATAACTACTCTTCCTTGCTTTCCTTCTAAGTAGCTAGTTGCTTGCATTATAGCATGACCTGTTCCTAAACAACTTTCTTGATGAAGATAAGTTACTTCATCTTTTAAAATTGCCTCAATCTCTTCTTTATTTTCTCCAACAATAACAGCAATTTCTTCAATTCCTGCTTTCTTTAAAGAGTCTACTACTCTTTTGATAACAGCCTTTCCGTATAGTTCTTGTGCTAATTTTGACTTTTTAGATTTCATTCTGTCATCTACTCCTGCTGCCATAACTAAACCAATTACCTTTTCCATTCTTTCATTCTCCTTTAATTGTTTATTATAAATTATTGATATCTTGCATTATACAAAGCTGTTGCGGTTTCAGGGCTATCCACTCCTGTTCTATTTTTCACAGGTGCAAATTCCTCTTCTCTTTTTACTCTTAAAATTGTCATATCATCATAGCGAGTAAAAGCATCGAATATAAAAGCTTCAAATTTATAAACATTTGGCTCTTCTGGCTCAATATACTGTCCTTTTTCATTTAGATATCCAGATTTCTTAAATGCTACATGATAAGGAAGTTTTACATCTGCTAAATCTTCTAAAATACTACGATGGAATAAATTAAGCATAATATGTAATTCTCCATATACTAATTCTCCATTTTCGTCTCTTTCTTCTGCCATTTCATCTGGAAGTTCTGTATATTCTATTACTTTTGGTTTACCATTCATTTTGCAAAATACGCCAGCTCTTTCTTTTGGCTCTGCTTTTGCGACTGATTTACTTGCTATTTTATGATTTTGTGCTATTGTAAGACCTATCAATAATGGATCTACAAAATTACACAAAACGTTATCCATACTATTAATAAATATCCATTCAATATCTTGTTTTTTCAACTCTTCTAGAATTCCATTCGATTCTATCGCTTCATAAATTCCACCATTACCATTTGCTGCCTTTTTTATTTTTTTGTCCTTATCTAAAATGATTTGCCCATTTGTGTTTAACAATGGTAACTCTCCTTGCATGAAGAATTTTACCTTATTTTTATCATATCCAAAATATTCTTTTTCTTCTAAAAATCGAATCGTATCTTGATGATTTTCTTTGCTTGTCATAATGTACCAAGGAAGAGTTATTTGATAGTCTTGGCTAGCTCTTTTTAAAGTATCTACAACAATTTCAAATAAATACTTTGGTCCTTTAATCGTATCTAAACAATAAGTTCCTTTTGGACCAGAATGCCCTAGCCTTGTTCCTTGTCCTCCTGCCATTGTAATCACAGCATATTTTCCATTATGTATAATATTCTTTCCTATTTCTTCTAACTTTGCTCTTTGGCTATTTTCTAATTTTGCTTTATCTACATATGAAATACGTTCAATTGTTTTTTCTTCCACATGTTGTTCTTGTTTTGCTAACTTATATAATTGTTTTAACTGTTCAAAGTCTACCTCTTGTATTTGCTTTTCTATCTCATTTTGCTCTTCTTCTGTTAGATATGGTAAATACTCAATCATTTGCTCTTGAGAGCATTTTTTTAAAGTTTGAATTGTTTCTTTATTCATAATTAAACTCCACTTCTCTTTACAGATCTATTATCATTGTATGCTGAGGTCTTCTTAGTATGTAAATCTTTTTATGTTATATCATAAATGCTATAAAAAAGCAAATTCCTTGTAGCTATTAAGCTACAAGGAATCTGATTGTCTTTTGGTTAGCAACATTTGTTACGATTACATACTAATTGAATAATTCTAATGATGATGAGTATAGCAAGTATGATAGCTAAAACGATTAAAGTTGCAATTGCTGCAAATAATACCACTCCAATTACTGGAATAGATGCAATAATTAGTCCAATTGTTAGCGCTAATAAAATAGATAAAATATATATGATAATATCTATGCAACATCTATTTTTTCTTTGCTTACAACCAGTATAATAGCAATTATTATTACATTTTTCTTCTTCGTACATGTTCCTACACCTCCTATTAGTGCTTAATACTTAGCACTAATATATATTATGCAAAACTTGTACAAAACTTTCCATTTTTCGACATTTTTTAGTCTTTAAAATCCATCATCTCATCAATATTCATTTTTCCTGCTCTAGTCACTACACCATACCCATATTTTTCTTTTAATTTATCTAATGTTTTATCTAATCTTTGCTGTTTTTCATTTCTAGGAGTATCAAATAAAGAAAGTTGTTGTTTTTCTCTTGTTGCTAATTTATCTACTTTAATTCCAATTAATCTAATAGGTTCTCCTTGGAACATTTCTTCTAAGATCTGTTTTGCTGTTTCATAAATAATTTTAGTACTATCTGTATCAGTTGCTAAACTTTTTTGATGAGAATACATTTTAAAGTCTTTATTTTTAATTTGTACACTTACTGTATGTGCTAATAATTGATGCTTTCTCAATCGATAACAAGTTTGTTCTGTTAGTGCTAACAAAATTTTCTCTATTTTTTCTAAATCCTTCATATCTTGTGGTAAAGTAGAAGAATTTCCTATACTTTTTGGTTCCTCTGGCTCAGAAATCACTTCTGAATAGTCTATTCCGATTTGCATATTCCCAAATCATTTTTCCAAATTTTCCAAATTGATTTTCTAATAACTCTTTTGGAGTTTGTGCTAATTCTTTAATTGTTTTAATTCCTAGTAATTCTAATTTAGGCAAGCTTCGCTTTCCTACCATAAGTAGCTCTGAAACTGGTAACTGCCACATTTTACTTGATATTTCATAAGTGTATAAAGTATGCACCTTATCTGGCTTTTCAAAATCAGATGCCATTTTTGCTAATAGTTTATTGGGTGCTACTCCTATATTTACTGTAAAGCCTAACTCTTGCTTTACTCTGTTGTGAATTTCATCTGCTATCTGTAAATCTGTTTTTCCTTTTGGAATAAAATCTGTAATATCTAAGAAGCATTCGTCAATTGAAAATCTTTCAATCTTATCTGTATACTCGTGAAGCAAATCATAGAGAGCATTTGAATATTGCCTATATACTTTAAAATTGCTTGGATAAATTTGCAAATTAGGACACTTTTGTTTAGCAAAGTAAATTGGCTCTGCTGTTTGAATTCCATATTTTTTAGCTAAAATACTTTTAGCAAGGACAATCCCCTTTCTTTTTTCTTCATCTCCACCAATAATAGCAGGGATAGTTCTGATATCTATCTCTGCTCCATTTTTCAACATTTCAACTGCTGTCCATGATAAGAATGCACTATTTACGTCTACATGTAAAATTTTGCGTTCCATTTTTCTCACCTGTAGATATTATAAAACATACGTTCTTAAGTGTCAATCCTTTTCTATTTTATTTATGGTTCAAATGATCTCCTCTATAACTACTTTAATCTTGTTAAATAAATTAGAGTTCGAAAGGAAACAACATCAGCAATCGAAGCATTATTATTGACATGGCGAAAAGCAGGATAACTAACTGTATCGCCAAAGAAACCTCCTCTACCAGTACAAAAATAATCTGGATAAGTACATGACTCTGTTGTCCACTCTACTGTATTAGAAGCCATATCATAAATATTACACCTTTTATCTCCATTTGTACCAGTTTTGACTAAACTTTTATTATACTTTGTTCCTAGTTCCTTAGAATAATCATTATCTCCTGAATATGTTTGAATAAACACAATCGCTGTATCCCACGCATAGCTATTTACTAAATCACTTTCAAACTTTTGACTTTCATACATTTCTCTTGCTGCTGCAGCAGAGGCTGGTTGAGTAATGTTATTCCATACTGCCGCCATTTTAGATTTTGCTTTATTATCTTCTCCTCTACTTGCTTCATATCTTGCTAAGTAATATCCTCCATTTGCTTTTGCACTTTTCTTAAATTCTTCAATATCTTTTGCTTTTGTATTCCCATAGGTAGTTGAACTAGAATCTTCTTCTAAAAATTCACACCCTTCACCAAATTTCTCCATCCATTCATCTGTTGTTCCTCTTCCATCTGTTATAATCTTTTTAACTGCTCCAGACCCTCCTGATACTTCATATTTACTTTTTAATGTAATATCAAATGTATATCTGGCAAGCTGTATTGTGGTTGTGCTTCCATCCTTATTTTTTATATTTCCTACTGGTATCCATACAAATTGGTTTCCTTCATCGTCTTCAATCACAATGCCATCTTGTACAGTTGGTATTTTATCTCCTGTATAGGTATATTCTACTCCATCTTGTCCATCTGGCACAACTTTAAATCCTTCTGGTATGGTTATTAAATTTGCTAAGCTGTCTTTTGCTAGTGTATTTTTGTCCACTTTTTGCATTATAGTTGCTATATCAATTCTATTATTTAAAGCACTTCCATTAAAATATTCATTAATTGTATTGTCTAAATTATTTAAATATTCTTGTTCATTTTTCATTGCGTCTTCTGTCTCATTTTTAGCTTTTTGTGCCTGTTTGAATATACTATTGTCTCCCATTACATACATAATAGTTACTCCTGCCAAAATTAAAAGTACTACAATGGTTACGACTAATGCTACTAAGGTTATACCTTTATTGTATTTTGTATGTTTCTTCTTGATCATATATTCTATATATCCCCCTTTTTTCTTTAGTATTTACTACTTTTGTTTATTTTATACTAATGCAATATTTATAACATATTGCTTTAAAAAATGTCAATATACCTCATTTTTCTTATACATATCTCTCTACTTCTACCCTTAGTTTTCCTTTTGTAGTTTGCGAAATAATTTCTCCTATCTTAAACTTTCCTTTACCTCGTATGGTTAATATGTCTCCTGTTTGTAATATCACAGCATTTTTCGTTCTTATCTCATAATTTACTAATACTCTTTCTTGACAAATAATTTCATTTGCTTTTGTTCTAGAAGTATGTACTAATTCTGAAATAACACTATCTAATCTTAGTTGTGCTACTAAAATTGTCATAATTTCAAAATTAATAGAAACAACTTCTAATTCTAAAATTTCTTTCGAAAAAATTTTAGCTTTTTGAAATCTTATAAGTTCTGGTAAATTTGTTAATAAATATGCTAGTATTTCTTCTTGCACTAAAATATCCGCTCCGTCTTCCCTTACTAAAATATCTCCTATTTTCTCCCTTTTTATTCCCAATTTCATAATACCACTTAAATAATCTCTATGATGATATTGCCCTTTTAAGTCTTTTGGAAGTTTAATAGTAACTACTTTCATTTCTTGCTTTATCATTTTACTATTTTGTAATGGTTGTTCTATTAAATCTATTAATTTATCAGGAAAGAAAAACACCATTTTTCTTTCAGCTTCTTCATATCCTCCATAAAATATCGCTGTTTTATATCCCATTTGTTGCAAAACTCTTTGTACTATTTTTTGTTCATAACCATCTAAAAAGTCAGTGGTTTGAACTTTATTTTTCTGATTTGTAAATTGTATCTTATCTAGTATTTTCGCTATTAAAATTTTATCTTCCTCTTTGCTATATTGTTTCATGATTTCCTGTTTATTCATTCTTTTTTCTCCTTATTTTGCCCTTATCATATCATATTTTTTTGCTTTTCTCAAATGCTTGTTTTGCAAATTATTACTTTGTCCTATCTTTCATTACCTAGGTAATAGTTATTCCTGTCAAAATTAAAAGTACCACAATGGTTACCACTAGAGTAACTAGTGTAATACCAGCTTGTTTTCTTTCATTTCCTCTCGCTCTTCTTTTCCTTCTAAGTTTTTTCTAAAGAATACATTCTCATTTTAATCAATTGCATTCTTCTATATGGCTTTATAATATTTTGTTTTATTCTATCAAAATAAGACATTTAGTATCAATATTTTGTACTAATTCTTCTTAAAATTCTTATCTCTATATTTATTAACATTTTTCAAAGTTTGTAGAAAAAACTTGAAAAAACTGTATTCATAAAGTATAATAGGGTAGAATATTAATAAATAAAAAATAATAAGGAGCGATTAAATTATGAAAAGAAACTTAATTCGTATAATAGCTATTTTTGCTATGTTATTACTTTGTACGAGCCCAGTATTTGCTTTAACCATTAATACTGGTAATAACGAAACTAACACAGAAAATTCCAATGGAGTGATTCCAGGAGTTACTACTTTAGAATTAGTAGAAAAAAAGCTTTGTGAAATTCCTATTACAGATCCTGCTAATGGTGATAAAATTGGTGAATTTACAAAAGAATTAACTAACTTTGATGCAGACAAAAAAGAAGCAACTTTAACATTAACAGTTAAAAATCTAATGGAAAATGAAGATTTTACTAAAAAGAACCTTGAAGTTTTCTTTGTATTAGATAATTCTTACAGTATGACTAAACAATATAATGGAAAAGTAAAAACAGATTATGTAGCAGAAGCTGCTAATGACTTTACAAATTCTTTACTTGCAAAATTTGAAAATGCTAAAATTGGGCTTGTTTCATTTTCAAGTGTAAAAGTTGCAGAAGGAGCTATCTATGGTACTGAGAATGATGCTAAACTATTATCTAGTTTAACTAATTCCAAAACTGACCTTTTAGCTAAAATTGAAGAATACAAAAAAGATCAAGGAACATACACCAATATTGAAGCTGGTCTTGCTATTGCAGAGGCTAATTTCTCTAATACAGAAAACGTTGCAAGATACATTATTGTATTATCAGATGGAGTTCCAAATTTATGCTTAAATACAGAAGAAACTCTTAAATATTCAGGTGTTGTTGCTAAAGCTACTACTAAAAAATTACAAGATTTAAGCGCAAAAGGAATTCACATGTATTCTATTTTAATGGGACTAAATGAAGCTAATCAAAAAGTTCCTGCAGCATCATTACCTGCTGGAGCAGATGTTAATACAACTTATGGACAATTAGCTGAAGAAATTTTTGGAACACCAGAAAAGCCTATTGTTCCAACTGTTGGTAAGTTCTTCCATATTGATTATGAAAAACTATATGATACCATTAATGAAAATATTTATGAAGATATTGCTGATCAAAAAGATACTTTTATTAAAGACTTAGTAATCAAAGATTACTTCCCTAAAGAAATTGTTGAGAATTTTAATTTTGAGTATGTAAAATCCCCTAACATTGGAAAAGTATCTGAGAAAGTAGATTATGCAGATAATAGTATTACTTGGAATATTGAACTTTTAAATGCTGGTGAAGTTGCTACTTTAAGCTACAAACTAACATTAAAAGAAGATTATAATAAAGAAATCGTTGATAAAATATTACCAACTAACTCTAAAGTTGATTTAGAATATAACTATGAAAATCAAAAACAACAAAAAACATCTACAGATTCTTCAACAATTCGTGTAAGATATTCAGAATCAGACACTACCATTACTAAAAAACCAATTCCTCAAACAGGAAATTACATTACATTAATGATTTCAATTGCAGCAATTGGTATTACAATATTTGCTATTTCAAGAGTATATTTCTTTAACAAATTAAAATAAGAATTCTTTCAAAAAAGATACCTGCTAATTTTTAACAGGTATCTTTTTTATTATGTTTCTTTACTTTAACATATTATTGTAAGTTCATTCCATATTGTTGCATTAGCCAAGAATAATAATCAAATACATCCATTGTTTCTGGCACACCATAATCTACTCCATAAGTTTCTACACTAAGGCTTTCTATAACAACATCTTTTTTAGGTTTATCTGCTTGAAGCGCATTACCATCTTTATCCTTTGGTGCCTCTTCTCCATCTTTTAATTCTGAACTTCTATAAGTTACTTCTACTTTCTCAATTTTTTCTATAACGTCCATTCCTTCTGTTACTTTCCCAAATGCAGCATAAACGCCGTCTAGTGAACTATTGTCCTTTGTCATAATAAAGAACTGAGAACCACCAGAGTTATATCCATACTCTGTTAAAGCGCTGCTTGTTTGGCTATAATCAGATCTTGCCATAGAAATAACACCTTTGGTATGCTTCAAGTTATTTTTGCTGTAACCATTTGCTATGAATTCACCCTTAATAGCATAATCTTTGTCTGTTTCTACATTGTCTTGTATATCACTTAAACTTGGCGAACCAGATCCTACACCCTTTTTGTCTCCACCTTGTATCATAAAATCTGGAATTGTTCTATGGAAAGTTAATCCATTATAAAAACCACGATTTGCTAAACGAATAAAGTTAGCAACTGTATTTGGCGCTTTGTCTGGATATAACTCTATTTTTACTTCTCCATAATCTTTTACCACCATTGTTGCTACTGGATTTGGATAATTTGTAGTAGCCTTTTTATAAAATCCATATCCTATAAATCCAATTCCTACTATTGTTAAAATAATAAGTAGTATTAATACTATTCTAATAAATATTTTCATAAATTCCTCCTAAGTTTTTTTACTATTTGAGATTATACAATTACATAATCAAATTGTCAAATACAAATTGCTCTTGCATACGTTTTAATGATTGCCTAATTGTTCTTGCTCTTATCTCTCCAATCCCATCAACATCATCTAATTGTTGCAAATCTGCTGCTAAAATGTGTTGGAAAGATTTAAAACTTTTAATTAAATTTTCTACAATATTACTTGGCATTCTTGGAATTTTGTTAAGTACTCGATATCCTCTTGTATATACTCCTACCTCATCATAATTATCAAATGCTCCATAGCCAAAACTCTTCGCGATTTTTTCAGCAATTAATAAATCATCTCTGTCTAATTCTCTGATTTCTTCTAGTACTCTTTCTGCTGTACGCTTTTTACCTGGCGCAATATAATCTTTAATAATATATAGTTCTTCTTTTTCTAAGTCTCCTACTAATTCCTCTAACTGCATTTCGAGAAGCCTTCCTTCTATTCCCAATTCATAAATTGCCTTTTGTACTTCTTCTACTACCTTCATTACCATTTCTGCACGTTGAATACTATTAATTACATTCTCTAATGTTACAATATCATTAAATTCATATTCATTTAAAAGTCCTAATTTATCGTCAAATACTTTTTTATATTTTTCTACTGTCTGAAGTGCTTGATTTGCTTTTGAAATTACTTTTGAAGTATCTTCTAATACATAGCGTTGGTTACCTTTAAATATTGTAATAATACTTCTTCTTTGTGAGATACTAATAACTAAACTATTAGTTTGTTTTGCCATACGTTCTGCAGTACGATGTCTTGTTCCAGTCTCAGTAGTTGCCACACTAGAATCTGGAATTAGCTGTGCATTAGCATATAAAATCTTCTTAAAATCATCACTTAAGACAATAGCACCATCCATTTTTGCAAGTTCATATAGTCTAGAAGAAGTATAATCAATCTCTAATTCAAATCCACCATCTACTAATTCTAAAACATCTTTTGTCTCTCCAATGACAATTAAAGCACCTGTTTTTGCTTTTAGAATATTCTCTAATCCATCGCGAATCGGTGTACCTGGTGCAATCATTTTCAATACTTCTGTTATTAATTCTTCTTTCTTGGCAGCCACTTTTCTCCCTCCTTACTTCAATCCAACTGCTCTCATAGCATCATTTATATCCCTGACCCCTATTATATCTAAATCATACTTTTCTTTCAATAGTTTTTTATTACTTTCTGGAATAATACATTTTTTAAATCCTAGTTTTTCCGCTTCTTTTAATCTCTTGTCAATCAAATTCACTGCTCTCACTTCTCCTGTAAGCCCTACCTCGCCAATAATAGCAGTAGTTTTATCAATATTTACATTTTTATAACTAGAAGCACAAACTATTACCATTCCTAAATCCACTGCTGGTTCATTAATCTTAATACCACTCACTACATTTAGATAAATATCTTGTGAGCTTAAGGGAATGCCTGCTCTCTTTTCTAATACTGCCACTAAAATCGTAAGCCTATTATAGTCAATTCCATTTGCTGTTCTTCTAGGAAAACCAAAAATAGTTGGAGTCGTTAATGCCTGTAATTCAATTAGTAATGGTCTTGTTCCCTCCATACTTGCTACAATGACAGAACCTGGTGGATTATCTTCTCTTTCGGAAATTAACACAGAAGATGGATTTGTAATCTCCACCATCCCCTCACTTTGCATTTCAAACATACCTACTTCATTGGTAGAACCAAAACGATTTTTCACACTACGTAAAATACGATAAGAAAAATATCTTTCTCCTTCTAAATATAGCACTGTATCTACCATGTGTTCTAGCACTCTTGGCCCTGCAATATTTCCTTCTTTAGTTACATGTCCAATAATAATGGTGGTAATATCACTTCCTTTGCAAACTCTCATCACACGTGATGTAATTTCACGTACTTGGCTAACAGTTCCAGCAGCAGCTGAAATCTCATCTGAATACATTGTTTGAATAGAATCAATAATTACTAGTTTTGGTTTTAATTCTAGAATACTATTTTCAATTAACTCTATATCTGTTTCTCCTAAAAATAGAATATCATCATTGTGTATGCCTAACCTATCTGCTCTTAATTTAATTTGCTCTGCTGACTCTTCTCCTGAAACATAAAGTACTTTGCCTTCTCCTTGTACTTTATCACAAAGTTGCAAAATCAAAGTAGATTTGCCAATTCCTGGTTCTCCACCTACTAACACTAGAGAGCCTTTTACTAAGCCTCCCCCTAATACTCTATCTAATTCTCCAATACCTGTATGTGTACGAACCGCATCTTTTCCCACAACTTCATTTAAAGCCTTTGGAATAATTGACCTATTTTTTTTATCGCTTCCACTTCCGTGTATCTTTTGCTAACTTTTCTTCATAAAAACTATTCCATTCATTACACCCAGGACACTTTCCTAACCATTTGGTAGATTCGTAGCCACAACTACTACATACAAATACTGTTTTTGTTTTTGCCATTTGCTCGCTCCTTTCAGTTATCAGTTTGTCAGTTTGGGGACGTTCTTTAAAACTGACAAAAGTGTCAGTTTTGGGGACACACCTTCATTTTTTGGTGTCTATCTTACTACTTTTAACTGCTCTATATATTAGTCTTTCACTAACACCTAAAATTCTTGCTAATTGCTTCCTCTGTATTCCTTCTATCTTAGCTACATGTGCAATCTTTTCATTTCGCTTGTTTACATTTAAGTTTTGAATAGAAACTAAATTTTCTATGCCTAAAACTTTCTTTATCATTTGTATTGCTGTTTCATCATCTAGCTGTATATTTTCTATTTCAAAATTATCTACTATGAATTTTTTTAGTCTTCTATATTCTTCATGAAAATCTTTGAAATCATCTTCATCCATTTCTGCCATTTTTAATACTTTGTTTGAATCTACAAACTGGCTGATTTTACAGTATTCTTGATAGCTACTCCAATTGTATTTATTATACTCACATATTCCTGCTTTTTCTGGATTGAAGTGGATATATCTTACTAAATTTAGAAAATATGACAAGGTTTCTATCTGCTTGCTCTTAAATCGGTTATAAAATACATGACCAATTCGTTCATATTTTTTGTTAAAATACAGGGCATAACTAGTTGCCAAAGACTGCACTATTTTTGAAAGATTATTTTCCTTGTCCATTATTAATAAATGAATATGATTATCCATTAAAACGTACGCATATAAATCATGTTGATACTTTTCTTTACTTTCTTTTAATCCTTTTAAAAACTTACTTCTATCAATATTATCATAAAAAATTTCCTGTTGATTAATACTACGTAAAATTACATGATAAACATTAGAATAAGATTTTTGATATTCTCTTGCATATCGGGGCATAAATACGCCTTCTTTCTTATTTTATATTTGCCCCCCATTTTGCTACTATATCATATATTCTTTTATATTGCTATATTTAATACAAAAGATTTTTAACATATCAAAAGCACTTATGGTTAATAAGTGCCTTATATTAATCTACTTATTTTTATTTAATGAAATATATTTTGCGTCTATTTGTGGAATTGACATACTGCTTCCTAAAACAGTAGTGTATGTCTTTTGCCCTTTAAACTCTCCATAAATGTCAATTATATCATCCTTTAATATTTTGCTTTCGTTTTCATCACTGTATGTATAGTCTACCCATATGGTATCTTCCCAAAAACCATATTCCCCTTTTGTAACATTAACTCTTAATGTTACAGAGTTAAACCATCCTTCTTGAACTTGAATTACTTCTCCTGTAAATTTTATTTTTTGCCCTTTATATTTATTTGGATTACGAGCTAATTCATTATAATCATATTTCTTACATTGTTTTTGATAATCGGCTTTTGATACCTCAGACTTTTCATTAGTTTGCTGTGTATTTGTATTCTTTTGTGTATTTTCCTTATTATTTGTTTGAACATTAGAACTATTTGCTTTTTCTTGATTTACAGCATTTGCCTCCTCTTGGTTAATTGCTGTTCCTATAAGTCCAATTATTAAAAATACAATAATAAGCCAAAACCACCATTGTTGATAAATTTTCTTTTTTATATTTGTATTGGTATTTGTAGTATTAGTATTGCTATTGAAGTTATAATTTATGGTTTGTTGTTGATTAACCATACTTCCACAAAATTTACAAACTCTTGAATCATTTGGAATCTCTTTTCCACACTTATTACAAAACATAAATCTCCCTCTTTTCATTTTCTAAGGACAGTATATTGCTATTTTCGACAAAAATCAATATGTTAATCTTTCATTTTCATGTAAATATAAATTTAAGATAACACTTTTTCATTTTAAACTTTCTTCCTTATCAAATAAAAAAACCAGTCACTCTTTCTAGTAACTTGGTCTTTTCTTTTTTATTTTGCCAATGCTCCACCTAATTCCGTTAATTTTTCTTTATATTCTTCTATTGTTACATTGTTTTCTTCCATTAATTGTTTACCTTCATTCATTAATTGTTGTACTGTTTTTCCTGCAATATCTTTATATAGCATGCTTTCGTCTTTACTTTGAAGATACTCTTCTGTAAAACCTGCCTTTGCAGTGTGGTAAATACAAGCATATGTATAATAATATGTCTCATCACTTTCACCAAATTTTTTCTCTACTTCATCAAGTATAGTCTCATAATTTTCTTGACTAACAACTTCTTTCTTTAAACTTGATTTTCCTGAAGATAGTAATAAAAATCCTCCTACTATTATTGCAATTGCAACTACAACTGCTACTACAATCATTACTACTTTTTTGTTCATTCTTTTTTCCTCCCCTTACTTTTTTTCTTAGTGTATTACAAAATACGACAAAAATCAAGTCTTTATTCCGTAATTTACAACCAATTTGTAACTATTATCTTTTTAAGTGTGTCCCCAAAACTGACACTTTTGTCACTTTAGGGACGTAGGTTAAAATGACACTTTTGTCAGTTTTAAGGAACGTCCCCAACCTGACACTAAACTGATAAGATAAACATTGCATGAGCCCATCCAAGCCCATTCGCCCAGTTTGGTTGCATGGTGTCATTGCTGACTTGCTCTGCTAAAAATCCATGTTGATTAGCAGTATTTACAATAAACTCAAGGCATTCTTTTGCTTTTACTTTCTCTCCTGCTTTTTGATAATACATTCCCATCCATGCAGTTGAAATTGGCCAAGGACTATTTCCTCCACGATAATGGTCTTGTTCAAATCTTAAATATCCTCCTGTATAAGTTCTTAATGTCATATTAATTCTTTCTATTGTATTTAATACCTTCTTCTCTTTTGGTGAGAAAATTTCAAAAGGCACTACAATTCCTAATTCACTAATATCTGTACGATTGTCATTTTGGTTTCTTAAAAAGGTTTTCGTTTGTTCATCATATAAGTTAGTTAAAATGAAATCTTTAATTTCTTCTTGATATTTTATCATTCTTGCTTCTAGTTTGTTCATTGCTTCCACTTTTAATCTATTATTAGTTTCAAATATTGGCCTTAATATCTCATTCATTTCTTTCATAGATTGGAACGCTGCATAAATAGCCGCTAAAGAATATAGATGGACACCTTCATGCATTTCCCATAAATCATAACTGACTGGTAGTTTATTCCTTTCTTCTGTATGGTAAGTTGCTTCAATCTCATTTTTTACAATATCTGATTCATCATGTGTTCCTAGAACATTATCCATATAGGTACATAAAAATTTTGATGCGTTCTCACACATTTTATAAGTATCTTTTAAGAATTTACTATCCTTTATTACTTTATAGTGCTCATAAATTCCAAAGATAACACTTGCTGTTTCATCTATTTGGTATCCCCAACATGGTGCTAATCTTCCGTCTGTGTAGAATCTTTGCTCCCACATTCCATTTTTATTTTGGGTATCTTTACAAAATGTTTTATAAAATTTTTCTGTTTCTTTTGTCATTTTTACTTTGTCTAATGCTCTTGTTACAAACACTGCATCTCTTGGCCAACAATAGCTGTATCTACCACATTGTGTCATATTTTCATCAATTTCTACTGTGGCGGAAATTCCCCCTGTTGTATCATTTGTAAGGAGTGGAAATAGTAAAATACTTCTTTGATATACTTGATTAAACTTTTTATTAAATTTGCTTGTTTCTGGTTTTAATTCGATTCCTAAATGTTCTTTAACATATTTTTTCCAATACTTTTCTACTGCTTGTTCTTCCTTTACCACATCTAGTTTGCGAATTTCTGTTAATTCCTTTTTTATAGTTTCCTCTGTTTGCTTCTCACCATTTATTTTGAAATATAAATAAAGGACTAATTCTTTTTTCTCCCCTGGCTTTAAAATTCCTATATCATAACTAATGCTAGAATCACAAGACATACCAATATAGTCTTTGTCTTGAATCACTCCGCTTCCTATATTTTCCTTTGTGTCATTTAATTGATAACTCATAAATGGCATTTTAGAAAATGTGTACATACAATAATCATGGCAATATTGAATTAATGCATTTTCTCTTATTTCAGAACCAACCATATTATTGACATCTGATAATAATTTTGCATGCACTAAGAAATTGACATTTAAGTTAATGCTATTCTTATTTTCAAATTCATATTTTTTTACTAGAACACTATTTTTTAGTAAAGCAAAATCCGTTTGCTTGATACTTAAATTAAAGTATGTATTTGTAATCTCAGTGTGTAATATATTTGTATTTTCAGTATAATACTGATGATACTGATTATTAATATCATCATGCAAATATATCATTCCTGAGTCATTAATTTTGACTCCTGTTACAAATTCATCTATCCAGTTTCTAAAATCTGGTGCTGGATACATGACTCTTAATAATTCACCTTTTTCTGTAAAGCTTGCTGTAATATTTCCGCCGCCAATTATGGCATCATTATTATACTTATTTTTCATTAGTTTCTCCTTTTGTCGCATTAGGGACATTAAGTCAGCTGTGTGAAGCGAAGCAAGCTACAGATGATTTATGCGATGTAACGCAGTGAAATGTATAGCTTGTGCGACATGTATCCCCTAGTGCGACATTTTTATTTTAGTCTGTCTACTCACTTTAATGTTACTTTTAATAGTGTAAGCATTTGAACTTTGTACTTTTAGGCTTTTTTATGATATAATAGATATATTAACTTATATTGGAGGTTGTTCCATATGTCTATCATGTTAGGACTGATTTTTGCTATTCTTAGTGCACTTTTTCAATCTATTACCTTGCTTACCAACTATAATACCAATTTCCTATTACTTGGCGCAAGCTGTTCGGCAGTTTCAGTTATTTGTTGGATTATCACACTTTTTTATTTTATAAAGAAGAAATAACCTCCGCATTGCCCACCAGTTCACCGGCAACCACATCTATTGCAAAGTAGATGTGGTTTTTTAATTTTTCTCCACTATCCTTACAATCTGTTCTTCAATTTCTTTTAGTCTTAACTTTAGTCGACTAATACTGTTATCATCTGCTTGTTCTCCTAGGTATTCTTCCTTAACAATGACTTCCATATCCTCTAGTTCTTCTTTTAATGTCTTAATCTTATCTAATACATCACTCTTCTCGATAGTTACCTGAGTTACTGGCTCTACTGCTTGTTCCATACTTAACTCTTCATCTAAGGTATAGCATTGTCCATATTCTGGAATTGTAACTGGGATATTTACTGTCTCCACTATTTTATCCTTTAAAATTGCTTGCCCTTCAGATTCTCCATGTACTAAAAAGATATGTTTCGGCTTTGTAATAAAAGAATAAATGAAGTTTAGTAACCACTCTTGGTCTGCGTGTCCTGAATATCCCTCAATATATTCTATTCTTGCATTAACTGCTATTTCTTCACCAAAAATTTTAACTTTCTTTTCACCTTCTACAATTCTTCTTCCTAATGTTCCTTGTGCCTGATAACCTACAAATAGAATAGTGCTTTTTGGGTCCCATAGATGATGTTTTAAGTGATGTTTAATTCTTCCTACCTCACACATACCGACTTGCTGAAATGATAATGGCTGATTCTTCCTTTTCATTTAATGCCTTTGATTCGTCCGCAGTTCTTGTAAACTGTAGCCCATCAAATTCTAGTGGATTATCTCCTGATTTGATAATTGCCTGTGTTTCTTCATCAAATAATTCAGCATTATCTCTAAATATCTCCGTTGCTGAAATAGCAAGTGGACTATCTACATAAACTGGAGCTTTCATTAAAGTATCATATTTTGCTTTAAAATCAAAATCTTCACTACATGGTCCATCTTTAATGTTATTTAGTTCATATAGAATTTCTTGTGTTCTACCTACTGCAAAGGATGGAATAACTACTGTTCCCCCTTGTTTTAATGTTTCTGATACAATGTCTAAGAAAAGATTTGCTTTATCATCATTTCTCATATGTAATCTTCCACCATAGGTAGATTCCATAACTAGATAGTCTGCTCTTTCTATCATAGTAGGGGATGATAATAATGGAATATCATTGTTTCCCAAGTCTCCTGTAAAAACAGCTTTTGTTTCTTTTCCATCTTCATTTACCCAAATTTCAATAATGGCAGAACCTAACATATGCCCTGCATCATTAAAACGAACATGAATATTTTCATCAATATCTACAATTTCATCATAAGATACAGCTTGAAAAATTTCCATACAATCCAGAGCATCTTGTGCAGTATATAATGGTGGAAGTGGCTTTTTGCCTTCTCTTACTCTTTTTCTATTTCTCCATTCAATTTCTTGCTCTTGAATATGTCCACTATCTGGTAACATAATAGAACATAAATCTCTACTAGCTTTAGTTGTAATAACTGGATTACGATATCCTTCTGTATATAGCTTTGGAATTCTTCCTGAGTGGTCAATATGTGCATGTGTTAATAGTACAAAGTCTATATCATGCACATTATAGGCAAATGGTTCATTGTTTTCCATTTCGTCTCTTGCACTTCCTTGATACATACCACAATCTACTAAAAATTTCTTTCCAGCTCCTTCTACTAAAAAGTTAGAGCCTGTTACCATTTTTGTGGCACCTAAGAATGTTATTTTCATACTCTTCGTCCTTTCTATATTATCATTTACAGTTCTGTCCTTTACATAATTTGAAATTCAAGGCATTTTATGATATAATATATATATTAATTCATATTGGAGGTTTCTCTATGACTTCTTTCACTGTTTTGAAAGTTTTCGCACTTCTTGGCATTTTTGCATATATAGCAGGATACCTTTTCAACTCTTTTGTTTTCAAGCTTCTTAGCTTAATTTGCCTGCTAATTGCTTTTTTCGCTTTTGGTATCTACATCATTTCCGCCAAGAAAAAATAGCCTCTATCTTGGTCCATCAATTCATGGGCTCCCACATTCATTGAAAAATGGATGTGGATTTTATTTTATACAAATAACTTCACTTTCTTCTTTAACCTCACTGTTCTATCACATTGTAATTCTACTGTCGTTTCTAATACCTTTTCATCATAATATTCAATATATAACCTACCCTCTTTTACCTTTGTTTCTATTACCATATGCTCTAGGTCTATCATTCTACTATCAAAAATAGCATTTAAAATTTGTTCATTAATATCTTTATCCTCTGTTATCTCCTCTAGTACATTTAATTTTATTGCCTTTTCTAATAAACTTTTTCTACTCTCTTGAAAAAGAGATTTTAATTGCATAACTTCTTTCAACTTTGTTCCTTCTTCATCTAAGTTTAAAAATCCATAATAACGTAACTCATAAATATACTCTATAATTTCTTGCTTTGTCTTGGCTTTTGCTATTTTAATTTGGAAGCACTCTAAAAATAAACTACATAATTCTATTATCTTGAACCTTTTATCTACTTTTTGTTCTAAATCTAATGCTCTTAAAAATTCTACTTTGTTTTCTAATTCTTGTTTTCTCATTACATAGCCCTTTGGCTCTATCATTTCATTACATTTTTTTATTTCGTCTAATAATTGTGCTCTTTCTCTCCCCAATCGTTCTACCAAATGGCTAACACTAAATATTTTCTCTTTATTCGGTAATTTACTATTTCTTTTTTCATATTCCTTATGAAGCTCTTCTTTATTATTTAGCATCTTGTCAATTTCTTCAATTTGTTTCATATATCTCTTTTTTTCTTTTGTTTCTTGCTCCAAAAATTTTGCTTTATTTTGTAATTTTTTTAGTTGATTTTCTAATCCTTCTGTTTTCTCTTTCCAAAATGTATATTGCTCTTTATTTTTAGAAACTGCAATATCAATAACCAATTTGCAAAATAATGAAATAAATTGTTCTGCTCTTCTTTCTCCAAAATTATCCTTAATATGTTCTTTTAACAAATCTATATAATCTGCTAAATTGCTTTCATTTGTATGCCAATTCTCCATGAACTCATATCCGCTTAAATAAAGTAATGTTTGAAAAATGTTATTGCTCTCTATATCTGTAATCTCCTTTAATATAATGTCCCAAGACCAACCATTAAAATCTCTGATTACCTCCAATTGGTTCATTCGGTTACCTAAATTTAAAAATTCTGAAATAGCAATTTGTAGTTCTTGTTTTTCTTGTGGCATACTAATTATTTTTTCTGATAATTTTAAGATGCAATCCATTACCAATAACTCATTTGCAAAAGCAATTATCTTTTTATTGTCTCTTTCTATAATATATTTTACATCCTGTTTTCTTAGTACATTACTCGCTTCTGAATTAAACTCTGCTACAATAATTTCTTCACAGTTTTCTTGTATCATTTGGAATAAGTTTGCAATAAATTCACTTTTAGTAGCTACTTCTACCTTCGTTTTTTCATAATCATTATAACCATTTTCAATTTTGTAAAGCATGCTTAAAAGAAGATTTTTAGTATCTAGTGAAAACCCTTTTTTCTCTAAAATCTTCTCTAAGCGATTGGTATAATCCTTCATATTGAATTTTTCTAAAATTTGCTTTTTCTTTTCCATATGTACCTTTTTCATTTGTTGATTATAGTTTATGTATTCATATAAATTCTATTCCTGAGTCTGCTCACTATTAGCATCAGGAGAATTCTGAGCCATTTTCAATTCTTGCCATCTTTCTTTTGTCATCAATACTTCACGTGGCTTACTTCCTTGATAGCCTGAAATAACGCCTCTTTCTTCCATTTGATCAATAATTCTTCCTGCTCTTGCATAGCCTACTTTAAATCTTCTTTGAATAAAAGAGGTGGATGCTTGCTTGGTTTCTACTACAGTATCAATAGCCTCCATTAAGAATGGATCTGTTCCATCATCATCGGCTTGTTCTGATTCTAAATCCTTTTCTTTATCTGTTTTATTAGAATTTTCTATTTGTTCTATAATATCTTCGTTATAAGTTACTTCTCCTTCTGCTTTAATAAAGTCCACTATTTTTTCTACTTCACCGTCTGATACAAACGCACCTTGTACTCTAGTAGGTTTTGAAGCACCTGCAGGATAGAATAGCATATCTCCTTTTCCTAATAATTTCTCTGCACCTGCCATATCCAAAATGGTTCTAGAATCTACTTGTGAAGATACAGAAAAGGCTATTCTAGATGGAATATTTGCTTTAATAATACCTGTGATAACATCAACAGATGGTCTTTGTGTAGCAATTACTAAGTGCATTCCTGCTGCTCTTGCTTTTTGTGCTAAACGGCAAATAGAATCTTCTACATCTTTTGGTGATACCATCATTAAGTCTGCTAACTCATCTATAATGATAACAATTTGTGGAAGTGTCGCATTTCCTTCTTCTTTTTGCATTGCTTCATTATATCCTTTTAAGTCTCTTACTCCTTTGGTCGCAAATCTTTGATAACGATCTTCCATCTCTTGCACTGCCCAGGCTAAAGCTCCTGCTGCTTTTTTAGGGTCTGTTACTACTGGAATTAGCAAATGTGGTATTCCATTATATACTGAAAGTTCTACAATTTTTGGGTCAACCATTAATAATTTTGCTTCACTTGGTTTCGCTTTATACAAAATGCTTGAAATTAAAGTATTGATACAAACACTCTTACCAGAACCTGTTGCACCAGCAATTAAAACGTGAGGCATTTTAGCAATATCGGTAACTACCGCTTGTCCTGCTACATCTTTTCCAAGTCCAAAAGCTAATTTTGATTTATGATCAATAAATTTATCATCTTCGATAATCTCTCTAAAATGTACCATTTCATTTTCTTTATTTGGTATTTCAATTCCTACCGCTTGTTTTCCTGGAATTGGTGCTTCAATACGGATACTTTCTGCTGCTAAGTTTAAAGCAATATCATCAGCTAAGTTTGCAATTTTACTAACACGAACTCCTTCTGCAGGTTTTAATTCATATCTTGTAATAGCTGGTCCTACTGAAACGTCTTCTACCTTTGCTGACACCCCAAAACTATATAAAGTTTTTTGTAATTGCGTAGCTGTATCTGCTACTGATTTTTTGCTTCCTCTATTTACTTTCTTCTCTGGTTCACTTAACAATTGCACTGGTGGAAATTCATAATTTTCATCTTCTACAGTTACAGCATGTTCTAATTGTAAAATCTCCTTTGTTTTATCTTCTTTTTGTTCTTCTACTTGTTTAAATAAATTAGCTTCTAAAACATCTGGAGAACTTGGTTCTGTTTTTTGCTCTTCTATCTCTGTCACTTGTCCACCTTTTAACTTTTTCTTTCCAAAGAACGGAATATCTAGTTCATCATTAGTGTGATCAAATTTTTGTCCTAACTTATCTTCTTCATTTAAATTAATAGTTAATTGGTCTTCGAATTGAGCTGCTAATTTTTCAGCTTCTTCCTTTTCACGTAAACGTTTTTCTTTCTTAGTTTCTTTTGGTGGTTCATCATCATCTAAATCTATTTGTGGAAGTTTTCTTGACTTAGCTATTTTTTCTCTCCTAGCTAATCTTTCTTCTTCATAAGCTTGTCTTTCTAGCTTTCTATCCTCTGCTCCATCTAAATAATTCGCAATCATTTCTGCTGGCTTAATGTCAAAGATAAATACTAGTAGAAGAATAGAAACTCCTATGGTAAAAATTGCAGCTCCAACTGTTCCTAACATTTTGATTAATGGAACCGCTACTGCTCCTCCAATAACACCACCGCCTACATCTCTTTCTCCATTATAGTAACAGTCTTGCATAATATCAGAAAAATCTCTATTAATATTAATATTTCCTTGAAAAATACTAAGCATTGCCGCAATACAAACTAGGAAAATTCCATATTGCATTAATTTATGAGTCATAAAATATTTATCATTATGTGTCATTGATATAGCAATTAGTAGCATACCAATTGGAATTACATATTTGATGAATCCCATAATTCCACCTAACATCGGACTTAATTTAGCTCCAATGCTTCCTGACTTAGTATAAATCAAAATCATTAATAATATACTTAACAATACCAACACTACTACTGCAATATTGATATCTACTTTACTACCCTTCTTCTTTTTCTTTCCACGCTTTGTTGCCATTTTCTTACTTTCCTCCTGTTATTATTGATCATCTGCTTTTCCTATATTTATAATATAGAAAAAATACTAACAAACTAAAGAAAGTCAGAAATTGGAAATCAACGACTTAACTTCCCCTTTCTGACCCCCAAAAATCTATTTTAGTTCATTTCTGTTTTCTTGAATTACTTTTAATGCGTTTTGCAAAGCATCTTCTATATTGGATAAAAGATTATCTGCATAGTCTTTTGTTCCTTTTGAAATCTCACGAGACATTTCATTTGCTGTTTCGATAATCTCAACCTTCTTCTCATAAGCTTTTCTCGTTATTTCATGTTCATCTATCATAGAAATAATTCTATTTTCTGCCTCTTTAATAATTTCATCTGCTTCGTTTTGTGCCTCAACTAATATACGCTGCCTTTCTTCTTTTACCCACTTAGCTTGTTTTAATTCTTCTGGCAACTTTAGTCTTATTTCTTTTATAATATCTAACACTTCTTCTTTATCTACAACACATTTACCAGAAAAAGGTACATTTCTACTTTTTTCTAGCATATCCTCTAAAGTTTCTAACAAAGTAAATATTTCCATTGTATTACCCCTTTCGATTTTTAAGACGCTTTACGAATTTACCCTTAATCAAATCGTATATTTATTCTTTCTACTTAGAAGATAGGAAAATCAAACTCGCTCTTCCATATTTTCTAATGTCCTCTATTTTTATATCTAGTTCTTCTAATTCGAGTAATTCTCGCTTCTCATCATCGGTTTCTATAATTATGGTTCCTTTTTCTTTTAGTAAATCTAATGATAATATTTTTTTGGTAGCTTGTATTGCAAAATTAGTTTGATAAGGTGGATCTAAATAGATTGTATCAAATTGAATATTGTCCTTTTTACATATTTCTATTGCTTTTTGATAATCCCTTGTTATAACAGTAGCTTTTTCTTTTAACCTTGTCTTCTCCAAATTTGCATATATCATTTTTATAGCTGCATGATTATTTTCACATAAATAGGCTTGTCTAGCGCCTCTACTTAAAAATTCAATAGCAATGGCTCCACTTCCTGCAAATAAGTCCAAAATAATGGTATCTTCTATTTTATTTTGTATAATATTAAATAAAGATTCCTTTACTCTATCTAAAGTTGGTCTTGTAGACAAACTTTCAATTGAACTTAATTTTGTACCTCTTGCTATTCCACTAATTACTCTCATAATACCTCTAGTATGATATATACTTATTTTATAATTTTCTATCAATATGTCAATAGTTTTAATAGAAATGTAACATTTTCTTAATGCTACTGTAACATTGTTAATTCTTTGTAATATTGCAAAAACATTATATCTCAAGGTTTGCAATACGTCAAGCATAAAATTTCCTTCTAAAAAACTGCTATTTTTCAATAGCAGTTTTCTTTTAATCTTTATTAGATTCTTTTAGAAGTTCTAATTGAGAAATTAATAATGATTCCATTTTTGCTCTATACACATCCAATTGTTTTTCTAAATCTTCTAAAGTCTTCTTTTTTATCATAATATCTTGGTCTAATGCTCTTGCCGTTTGTCTTGCATCTCCTTGTGCATCAAGTAATATTTTATCAGCTTCTTTTTGGGCAGCTTTTTTAATATCATCTGCTGCAAGTTGAGCCATAACCAAAGTATTTTGTAAAGTATTTTCTATTCCTTTGTATTTTTCTACATTCTCTTGTAATTCTTCAAGCTTATTCTTACTGTCAGCAACTTCTTTATATAATTTTTCGTAATCTTCTGTTAATTCATCTAAGAAATCGTCTACTTCTTCGACACTGTAACCATTCATCATTTGTTTTGAAAATTTCTTATTTTCAATGTCCAAAGGTGTAAGCATATTATCCTCCTCCTAAAATTTGTATAAAAAAGCCACAAGGAACTTCTTATTGATTATTGTTATTTCTTAACCAAGAAACAGATAATTTGTTTTTGATCTCATCTCTTGCAGTATCATTTTCTATATCATAATTAAATGGTGCAATTAACACAATAGAATTTGAAATTTTTTGCATATGCCCATCTAATGCGTGTACCGCACCTGATACAACATCTATAATTCTTCTTGCAACATCTTTATTTACATATTCTAAATTAACTATGACTGACTTTTTTTGTTTTAATAAATCACAAATACTAGCAGCTTGTTCAAAATTAGTTGGTTGAGAAATTACCATTTTTACTTGTTGCACTTGAGGCATGCTAACTACTTTGCTGTTTCTTCTTCCCCATAATCTTCTTTCTTCTGGTTGCTCTTCTTCCTCATCATCATAGTTTTCTAATTCTTCATCATCATAATTCTCTAATTCTTCATCATCACGTTCTTCTGCTGGGTCCATTCCAAATAGTCCCCATACTTTTTCCATAATAGCTCCTGCCATTTTATAACCCTCCTAAAATTCTGTCTTTTGTTTTATCGTTTATAGTATCTAACTTTTTTGCTTTCTTGTCAATACTTTTTTTGTTTTTAATATGATTTTAATATATTTGTAACATTTTTGTAACATTTTTATTCTGGTTTTTTCAAAATTTCGTCATATAACGTCAAAGTTTTTCTTCCTTTAATTTCTTCTGTAGAATATCCTAACTCTATCAACTCTGCATTTGAATAATTTTCTACAATGGAATATCTTTCATTTTGTTTTGTAACTTTAATCCAAATTTTATCTTGATACCCTGCTCTTGTTCTAATAACATAGCAGATTTCTTTATCTCCCTTTTGTTCTCTTCCAATTGCTCCATTTGGTACCTTTTTCCCACTATGACTCCACCATATAATATCAAAAGAGATTTTACGATAGCTAACTAATTCTTGTACTTGCTCTGATAATTTTAATACTAAAATTGTAGCATCATCTTCATGTGAAATATACTCTATACTACTTAAAACTTCTGCATTATTAGGAAGTCGTATTTTAACATTAGTACCTAACTTCGCTTCTTTTGCTTGTTCAGAGTTTAAAATACAAGCTATATAACATTGAAAATTATTAATAATCTTCCCACTTTCAGTACTATCTGCTACTACTTGTCCTGTTTTTATATTTAACTTTTTTAAGGTTTCTTTTGTTAAATTGCTAAAATTACTTGGCGAAAGTATTTCTTCATATCCATCTACTTTATAAGAAACTACACCACTAATAGGTGCCTTTAAGTCTTCTACTCCTGCATTTAATTGTTTCTCATACTTGCTTCTTTCATCAATCAATTTCTTTAAATAAGAACCTGCTGGGCTATAGTCTCCCGCTATTTTTGCTTTTTTAGTAATGCTATTACTAATTTCTTTTTTAGCTTCGCGAATAGTTTGCATATTGTTAACATTCACTAATGATGTTATTTTTTCTTCAATCTGTTTTTCAATTGCTCTGATGTCACTACCTGTAAATAATTCCTTTTTTCCTGCAATTGCCTCATCTATTTTGCTATCTAAATCCGCAATCTTCTTCTTTAAACTTTCTTCTCCACTAGAGTAATAACGAAAAATCGCTTCATTTTTTGCCACTCTTTCTCCTTCTGTTTTGATTTGTACCATTCCATTTTTGTAATTATTACCTTTTACTACAGTTTCTTCTCTAATAATATAACCTATTGCTGCTTCTTCTTGATAAATTTTTCCCTGTTCTACACTAAAAGTATTGGTTGGATTTTGCACAAGTGCCACCACTTTATAAAGACAATATCCTAATACTATCAATATCAATAAAGATGCTGCTGTAATAGCTTTTTTATTTAACTTATATATTGGCTTCTGTCCAGCCATTTTTTGCTTTTTCTTAGCTATTTTGTGCTTTTTCTCCATAATCCTCCGATATCCTTTGTATGTTTTCTTCTACTGACGCCAAACCATCTATCCACTTAATGTCTTTATTTTTTCTAAACCAAGTCAATTGGCGTTTTGCATATCTTCTCGTTTCTTGTTTTAAAGTCTCTATCATTTCTTCTTTAGTCATATTTCCTTGTAAATAACTTACTACTTCCTTGTAACCTAATCCTTGCATTGCAGTAGGAAATTGGTTGTATTTCTTTAGTAATGCTTGTACTTCTTCAATGAGCCCTTGTTCTATCATAATGTCTACTCTTCTATTAATTCTATCATAGAGTTTTTCTCTATCCATGTCTATACTATATACTAAGTATTCATAAGGTGGCTCTTCTCTTCTTGACTCTATCTCTAATTGTGTTTTAGTTTTACCTGTTTGATGGTAAATTTCTAAAACACGCATAATACGTTTTTGATCATTATTGCTTATCTTTTCCATTGCTTGTGGATCAATCTCTTTTGCCTTTTGATAAAGTTTTTCTAAACCTTGTTCTTCTGTCATTTTTTCTAATTTTCTTCGATATTCTAAGTCCGTTTCTATTTCTGGATACTGAATGTGATATACCAAAGTATCTACATAAAGACCTGTCCCACCAACCACAATAGGAGTTTTACCTCTTGCTACAATATCACCAATTGCTTTTTCAGCATCCTTTTGAAATTCCGCTACGCTATATCTTTCATCTGGTGAAACAAAGTCAATTAAATAATGTGGTATCCCCTGCATTTCTTTCTTAGTTACTTTTGCAGTACCAATCGTCATATCTTTATAAATTTGCATAGAATCACAAGATATCACTTCTCCATTCATCCTTTGAGCTAGCTTCACAGAAAGACCTGTCTTTCCTGATGCTGTTGGGCCACAAATCACAATTACCTTTGGCTTCATTCTATCCTCCCACATATGTCCTTTTCATATATTAACTTTTTACATTTTGTAACATATTTAGAATACCATTTTGTATATCTTTAAAGTAGAAAAATTCCATAATTAATAAAACAACTAAAATAGTTACTAATACAATACAACGATTCCTAAAAGGAATTAATTTTAGCTTTCCTGCTTGAAACAATCTGTAAGAATTTGCTAAGAAAGGTAAAATAATAATTGCATTTACTGGTACAAATGTAAAAGTAATTAAATTTTGCCCTATTTTTCCACTTTCTCCTAAATCAATATTTTTTGTACTGATCCAATATGTAAAACTAACAAGTGCATAAATAACTGCAATACCTACTATAATAAATATTCCTTTTGACTTTTTATCCATTTCTTTTCCTAAAAAATGATAAGTTAAAAGAATGGCTATTAAGTTTAGTGACAAAATACAAGCATATATAAATACTATCATCTTTCTATCTCCTTGAAAATTTTCTTTCGATATCATTTTTAGTCATTTTAATTGCAGTTGGTCTTCCATGTGGGCAAGTGAATGGATTTGGTAATACTAATAATTGTTCCATTAATTTGTCTACTTCTTCCTTGTTCAAACTCATATTAGCTTTTACTGCCGCTTTGCATGCTACTGTTGCAATAAATTTTTCTTCAATTTCTTGTTTTGCAGTTCTAGCAACTGTATTAATTTCATCTAAAGTTTCTAAGAAAAGCTCTTTAGTATCTAAATCTATACAAATGTTAGGGACTCCACTCAACTTAATTGTGTTTTCTCCAAACTCCTCTAAAGTAAATCCTGCTTTTTGGAACATTTCCATATTTTCTCTTGCAATATCCATTTCTTTATGAGACAAATTAATAATATCTGGTAATAACATTAATTGTGAATCTTTTTCCTCTTCACTATAGTAATTTTTCTTTACTTTCTCATATAAAATTCTTTCATGTGCTGCATGTTGATCCAAAATGTATAATTCTTTGTCTAGTTCCAAAATAATATAGGTAGAAAATGCAATTCCAATAAATTTATAATCTGGTATTGTTTGTTTTGCTTCTTCCTCTTGAAAAATAGAAATATTTTGAGCTGTTTCTAATTCTTCTGGTTTTACTTGATATTTTTCTTGTTCTTCTTTCAATTGTTCTGCTTTTTTCTCATTTTCCTTTTTGGCCTCTACTGGCATACTTCCAAAAGTACGCACATACATTTCATCAAAATTTTCTGTTTGAGGATCTATTTGTAAACTGTCTAATTTTTTTACACCCTCCATTAATTTTTCATTAATTTCTTTCGTATCTAGCACTTTTGTCTCCATAGTGTCTAATTGCTTTGTATCATCTACCTGTGTAATTACTTCTGGTTTTTGAGAAACTCCGAATGGATCTATTGGCGTTTGATCTATTTTTTCATTATTCACTATATCAGATGGCTTATTTTCTTCACTATTTGGTTTGCTATTTTGCATTTTTCTAAATAAACCTGCAAGTCCCTTTTCCTTATTTCCTTCAATATTATTACTATATTGCATCTCCTCAACTGGCTTTGCATTTGCTGCAACCACTGCTTCTACTGATGCTGTGTTTTGAGATACAAAATCAGACTTATCTCTTTCTGTATCTTCTACTAAATCTCCTTTTAAAATTGTATCTTTAATCGCATGATATACTGCCTTAAAAATCTTGCTTTCTTCTTCAAATCTCACTTCTAACTTAGCTGGATGTACATTAACATCTACTTTTTGTGGATTCATTTCTATGTTTAATACTAAAAATCCATATTTGCCAATTGTAATCATTCCCTTATAACCTTGTTCTGCTGCACTAGTTAAAGTTTTATCTTTAATATATCTTTGATTAACAAAGAATAATTGATTTGCACGATTAGAACGTGCAATTGCTGGTTTGCCAATAACTCCTGTAATGTGAATATCTTCATAAGTATAATCTACATCTAAAATATTTTCTGCTACATCTTTTCCATAAATACTATAAATATTAGCCTTTGATTCGTTGTTTCCTGGAGTTTGAATAATCGTTTTTCCTGTGTTAACTAATTTGATAGCTACTTCTGGATGTACTAAAGCAAGTCTTGTCACTGCATCTTCAATATATCCTGCCTCTGTAAAATCCTTTTTCAAGAATTTATATCTTACAGGTGTATTAAAGAATAAATCAGTAATTGTAATGGCAGTTCCTTTTGGGCATCCAGTTTCTTCTTTATTAAGAATTTTTCCACCTTCTATATTTAATCTATAACCAATCTCATTCTCTTGTGTTCTAGAAACCATTTCTATTTTACTAATTGCTGCGACACTTGCTAAAGCTTCACCTCTGAATCCCATAGAAGTAACAGTTGCTAAATCTTCTGCTTGTCTAATTTTTGAAGTAGCATGTCTTTCAAAAGCTATCTCCATATCATCTGGTGCAATTCCTTTTCCATTATCTGTAATGCGAATATATGAAATGCCACCATTTCTAATCTCTACACTAATTGCTGTTGCTCCTGCATCAATGGAATTCTCCATTAGCTCTTTTACTACAGATGCTGGTCTCTCAATTACTTCTCCTGCTGCAATTTTATTAATGGTGTTGTCATCTAATAATACTATATTTCCCATTCTTTCTTTCCTTTCTCTAATTCATCTGTTGTTTCCTTTGCCCTGATTATATCATTCTTTTTTTCTTTTTTGTATAGTTTTTAGACAGTTTTTTTAGTTTTTTCATTTTTAGTTTTGTAACACTTTTTTAAAAAAAGAATATTATATACCATACGAAAGACCTAAAAATTAAGTTCATAGGGAGGTATAGAAAATGGGAGGATGTTGTAACAACAGTGAACTTTTATGGTTCATTATCCTATTCTTGTTACTTTTCTGCTGTGGCGGCAACAACAATTGTGGTTGCGGCTGTAGCTGTAACTGTAACAATGGATGCGGTTGCTAATCTTTAAATAGTTTCATATTCGAAAGGAGGGAAAAATTATGCCAGAAAATAGAGGTTGTGGATGTGGTTTCGGTGACGATTGCTGCATTTGGATTATTATTGTAATTCTTTTAATCTGCTGCTGTGGTGGTGGTAGAAGCTGCTGCTAATTTTTAAAATTGTAGCAACAAAAAGAGGCATTAAACTCCTTGTTTTGAGTTTTGCCTCTTTGCTTTTTCATTTTCTTTCTCTATTTTTCTCTTCAGAAGGGTCCTTTCTTCTATCTCCTACTCTTCTTCCTCCAGTAGTATCTATTGGAGTCTTTCTTCTATTATCTTTATTCTTTCTTCTATCTTCAAATACATTTCCTTTATCATCTACTATCATATGTACCTCCTATATATTTTCCATCATATCTAATTTCCAATAAAAAAGCAATAGAAAAATAAAAAAACTTTCAGCTTTCTGAAAGTTTTATGTTGGTTGGGCTGGGTAGATTCGAACTACCGCATGCTAGAGTCAAAGTCTAGTGCCTTACCGCTTGGCTACAGCCCAATATATATGGGGTGGAAGATGGGACTCGAACCCACGATCTCCAGTGCCACAAACTGGCGCGTTAACCAACTACGCCACATCCACCATAATGCGTTTTGCTCAACGCATTTATAATTGTACAATATTTACTCCTCATTTGTCAAGACTTAAGCTAATTTTTATTTTTCTTTTGCCCAGATAATTAATCTTTGTTTAGAATCATCTGTACAAGTAGATAAAGAAATCTCTCTTTTACCATTTGTATCTCTTACTGCATAGTCAAAGTCCTCTGTACTTGTCTTATACTTTTTATATACAGTATATGTAACCTTTTTTCCTGACAAATCTGTTAAATAGATTTTATCTCCCTCTTCTATCTTCTTATTATTAGAGAAAAAAGTTCCATTTCTATAGTTATGCCCAATAATAACAGTATTTCCTACTTGATTAATTCCTGGTCCATACATTACCGCTACTGCCACTTCAATAGCTGGTGCTGATGAATCTTCTAAAACTGGACAATTTAACTTTGTTTTTGGAATTTCAATTCTTCCTACCATATTAAAACCTTTATATTTAGGTTTTGTTGTACTACCTCCATTATTAGTAGTATTGTTTGTAAGGGTATTATTAACATCAATAATTGGATCATCTACATTACCGATTACATTATTTTCGCTATTTTCATTATTCTCTTGATTTGTATTTGGATGGTTATTATTATTAATAAAGCTATTAAACTGATCTGCTCCATCCTCAGCATCAGTTCCTGCTGTGTATGCCTTATACCAATCAATCCCTACATATATTAATATTCCTAAAATAGCAACAATTGCCACTACTAATAAAGTAGTTAATAATTTATTATATTTACTGTTAAGCATTTGTATCCCTCCTTTATTTATATCTTCCCAAGTATACAATTATTATATCACATTTCTTGATGTTTTTCTACATTTTCAAAATAAGATTATCTTTTATTAATGTTTAGTGGACAATTTTAGGTCCCATTTCTCTTCCTGCTAACAAATGGAAATGTAAATGCATTACCTCTTGTCCAGAGTCTGGACCACAATTTGAAATAATGCGAAATCCCTTTTGATCCACACTTAATTGTTTTGCTATTTTTTGCATTACAATTACTATTTTTCCCATTAATTGGCTATCTTCTAGTGAAACTTCCATTAAATTTGTAATATGTTTTTTAGGAATAACTAATACATGTATTGGTGCTGCTGGTTGAATATCTTTAAATGCTAAAATCTCTTCATCTTCATATACTTTTTCTGCTGGAATTTCTCCTTTTATAATTTTACAAAAAATACAATCTTCCATCTTATTTTCTCCTTTTGTCAGTTTGGGGACGTTAGTTTAACTGACATGTGTCCCCCTACTGACATTTAATTTTTATGTCAGTTAAACTAACGTCCCCAAACTGACATGTGTCCCTAGTCTGACAAAACCGCTTTAATTCTTCTTACCCCTGCTGAGCTTGCTTCTTCTTTCTTGATTGAAAAATGTCCAAGTTCTCCTGTATGTGTTACATGAGGACCACCACAAATTTCTTTTGATACAGTTCCTATTGTATAAACAGTAACTTCATCAGGATATTTTTCAATGAACATACACTCTGCTCCTGATTGTACTGCATCTTCTTTTTTCATTGTTTGAATGGTAACAGGTAAATCTTGTTTAATCCATTCATTTACTAAATCTTCTACTTTTTGTTTTTCTTCATCTGTCAATTTGTGATCACAACTAAAGTCAAATCTCATTCTTTCTGTTGTAATGTTAGAACCTTTTTGATGAATATCTTTGCTGATAACTTCCTTTAATGCCGCATTTAAAAGGTGCGTTGCAGTATGATATTTAGTAGTTTGTTCATTCTGCTCTGCTAGTCCACCCTTAAATTTTTGTTCACTACCTAATCTTGATTTTTCTTGATGTTCTTTAAATAACTTATCAAATTCTACCATTTCTATTTCAAAACCTTGCTCTTTTGCTAAATCAGAAGTTACTTCTGGTGGGAAACCATAAGTTTCATATAATTTAAATATAGTGTACCCATCAATTATTGTTTTATTCTCTCTTTTAGCCTTTTCTACAACCTTATTAAATTCTCTTTCTCCATTTGCTAAAGTTTTAACAAATTTGTCTTTTTCTGTTACAATTACTTCTTTAATTATTTCTTTCTTTTCTACCAATTCAGGATAGAGTTCTTTTAATGTTTCTACATATAAGTCAATTAAATTTGATAATTCGTTCAAATCAATTTGTAGTTTATTTAAATGTCTTGTCATTCTTCTAATGAGTCTTCTTAAAACATATCCTCTATCAATATTGCTAGGTCTTCCACCATCTGCTGTTATCATCATACTAGAACGTAAATGTTCTGTTACAATTCTTCTACTTTCTATATCATCTACTTTTGCTAGTTCTTTTAGTTTTTCCATAACTGGTACAAATAGTTCGATATCAAAAGGAGTTTCTTTTCCTTGTAATAGCATTGCCATTCTTTCTAATCCTAGTCCTGTATCCACGTTTTGTTGTTTCAATTTAGAAATAGAACCATCTTTTGACTTATAATATTCCATAAATACATTATTCCAAATTTCAACATATTTACCACAATCGCAATCTGGCCCACAATTAGGTGAACAAGCTGGCTTTCCTGTATCTAAAAACATTTCTGTATCTGGTCCGCAAGGCCCTTCTTCTCCTGCAATCCACCAGTTATTGTCTTTTCCATAAAAATAAATTCTATCTTCTGGAATTCCTGCTTTTTTCCAAGCCTCAGCTGCTACCATATCTCTTGGCGCATCTCCATCCCCTGCAAAACAAGTAACAGATAATTTGCTTGGGTCAATTCTCAATTCTTTGGTTAAAAATTCATAAGACATTTCAATTGCTTCTTCTTTAAAATAATCTCCTAATGACCAATTTCCAAGCATTTCGAAATAAGTTAGATGACGATTATCTCCTACTTCATCTATGTCATTTGTTCTAACACATTTTTGATAATCTGTTATTCTTGTTCCTTCTGGGTGTTTTTCTCCCAATAGATATGGTACTAATGGTTGCATTCCAGCTGTAGTAAATAATACTGATGGATCATTTTCTGGAATTAATGGAGCGCTTGGAATAACTTTATGTCCATGTGCTTGAAAAAAGTTTAAATATTTGTTTCGTATTTCTATTGCTTTCATTTTATTTCCTCTCTTTTATTTCATTATACTTTTAAGATTATATAATAGGAATGTATATAAATCAATATACATAATAGATAAAAATTAAAAATGTCAGATTAATAAAAACTAATTCAACTAGTATCTATTCTTCATCTGACATTTTTATAAAAATTATTTTATTCCCTTATAAAGTTACCATCTTTGTATATTTAGCATTTAATAGCTTATTCCTATTTTAGATAGCAAAGTAGACGGAATGAAACTGTATTTAGAGCAATAGTACCTGAATTACAATAACCTTCTGATGTAACGCTATATCGATTTGACCAAACATTGCTACTATTAAAATTTGGGGTCCTAAGAACACAATCAAGATTATGTGAACCACTAATAGTGCTAAATGAGTAAGTAGAAAACTCTGTATTCCACTCATAAGAAACAGAACTCCTAAAATGAATATTACATATTTTATTCTGTGCTGTTCTTGTATTCATAGAATATTTTTGAATAAATGCAATTGCTGTATCCCAACTATAACTATTCATCAAATCACTTTCTACACAACTACTGTTATACATTTCTCTCGCCGCCTTTACAGCATTTGTCTTGGTAATATCAGTCCATGCAGCTAAATTAGCCTGTGATTTTATTTGATTATTGCTTCCTTGACTTGCTTCATATCTTGCGAAATAATATCCCCCATTTTCTTTTGTTTTACTAATAAACTCCTTTACATTTGCTCCTGATTCTTCATAATAGCTTCCTATTGTTACAACATCCATATAGTTATCTGCATTTTGTTCTAATTTTTGGGTTCCATTTGTTGAATCAAATGTATATCTTCCAAGCGTTATTGTCGCAATTGTATTGTCTTTATTCTTTATATTTCCTACTGGTATCCATACAAATTGATTCCTTGCTCCATCTTCTATTACTATTCCATCTTGGACACATGGACTTCCATCTCCAGAATAAGTATAATCTACTTTTGAAGTATCTTCTGTTCCTCCATTCGCTACTACCTTAAATCCTGCTGGTATAGTTACCTTATTTCCATAATTATCTGTTACTATTCTATTACTTGTTTGAATTTCTCCTACTATTGATTCTAACTCTGATTTTACTGTTACATTACACATTGCTGTTTTATTACTACCATCTGTTGTAGTTACTGTTATTGTTATATTTCCTACTGATTTTGCTTTAATCTCTCCTGTATTGCTTACTGTTGCTATATCTGGATTACTACTTGTCCAAATTACACTTTTATTTGTACTATTGTCTGGTTTTACTGTTGCTATTAATGTTTCTGTTTTTCCTATTGTAACTATTTCTGCGGTTTTATTTAGTGTAATACTTTCTACAAATACTTTTGTTGCTGTTATTTCTGCTGTCTTTTCTACTTCTCCCGCTTCATTTTTTGCTACTACTTTTATAATGTATTCTGTTCCTCCTGTAATCCCTGTTTCTTGTGTTGCACCTGTTTGTTCATTGACATTTGTTATCTGCTTATACGCACTATCATTTTCTGTTTTCTGTTTGTAATAATATTCTATGGTTCCATTCCCAAGTTTTATAACTATCGCTTTTGCTGTTATACTTGTTGAAGTTGCACTTACTTCTATTTTCTTTATAATTGGTGCTATTTTTCCAGCTTGTCCTATATATTCTATTTTTGCATCTCTTGGCTCTTCCTTATTTGGTATTAATTCTATTTCAAATATATACCCTGATTTTGTTGTTACATCATATGTTCTATTTCCGTTATCTACTATATCTGTTTCTTTGTCTTCGATAATTTCTAATTCCTCTATATATTTAAAATACTTATCTGGATTAAACTTTCCTAATTCTTCTATTATAACTAGCATTTTTGCTGTTTCTAATCTTTCTTGCCACTTTGCTATATCTGCTTTTTCATTTACCTCTGCAGCTCGCTTGAATATACCATTATCTCCTATTACATAAGTAATTGTTATTCCTGCTAATATCAAAAGCACTACAATGGTTACAACTACTACTAACAAAATAACATCATCATTTTAATTTCTTCTATTTCTTATTTTTAATTAAAGCTCTCCAATTAGCTCTAAATTTTCTGTATCCGTGATTGTCATTCTCTGAACTGTATTTTCTAATTCTTTCTCAGTTTTTACTTTTACTACCATGTAATTAGTAGTGTGCCCTTTAATATATTCTCCCTCTCTATCTTCTAGTAAAACTTCTACTTGCTTTCCTATGTATTGTTTTTGATATTCTTCTTCATTTTTATTAGAAAGCTCCATCAACTGGTTACTTCTTTCTTCCTTGATATTCCCATCAATTTGATTTGGCATTTTAGCTGCTACTGTACCATTTCTTGGTGAATACTTAAAAATATGCATTTTATAAAATCTAATCTTTTTCAAAAACTCATATGTTTTTTGAAACTCTTCCTCCGTTTCCTGTGGAAATCCTACTATAACATCTGTTGTCAAGTGCACTTCAGGATAAACTTTTCTTAAAAGTTCTACCCCTCTTTCAAACTCTTCTATAGTATATTTTCTATTCATTCTTTTTAATGTTGCATTACATCCACTTTGTAAAGACAAATGAAATTGAGCACATACTTTAGAAAGCTTAGCTAATCTTTTTACAAATTCTTCTGTGATTAAAGTTGGTTCTAAGGAACCTAAACGAATTCTTTCAATTCCTTCTATTTTTTGTATTTCTTCTAGTAAATCTATTAAATAAAATTCCTTAGGTTTAAAATCTTTCCCATAGGATGTTAAGTGAATTCCTGTTAAAACAACTTCTTTAATTCCTTTTTGAGCAATTTTTGTTATTTCTTCTATTACCCATTCTGGTTTTCTGCTTCTAATACGACCTCTAGCATAAGGAATAATACAATAAGAGCAAAATTGATTGCATCCATCTTGCACTTTTATCACTGCTCTTGTTTTTTCAGTATATGTAACTACTCCAAATTCTGTAAACTCTCCTTGTCTTTCTATATCTGAAACTTGTACCGACAAATTTTGTTCAGCTATACTTAGTCGTTCTACATATTCTATAATTTTACTTTTTTCATTTACTCCTAAAATCAAATCGATTTCAGGTATTTCTTTCAACTTTTCTTTTGATACTTGTACATAACATCCCACTGCCACTAAAATAGAGTTTGGATTAATTTCTTTAACTCTTCTTAGCATTTGCCTTGATTTTTTATCTGCCATATTTGTTACCGTACAAGTATTTACCACATAAATATCTGCTTTTTCATCAAATGCTACTATTTCATACCCATTTTGCATAAAACTTTGCATCATGGCATTGGTTTCATACTGATTTACCTTACACCCCAAAGTACAAAATGCTACTGTTTTTTGTTTCATCTTCTAATTCCTTTTCTTAGTTTTTTCTCTATTATAGCTTGATAAGTGTTAAAAGTAAAGCAACAATTTAAAGTATGTCCCTAACATGACAAAAGTGTCAGGAAAAGGAACGTCCCCAACCTGACACTTATTTTAATACATTCCATTCATATCTTCGTGGTCATTATGTCCACATTTACAACTTTCTGGCTCTTTTTTATCTGTCACTATACTTTCTGTAGTTAAAATCATAGATGCAATTGATACTGCATTTTGAATAGCACTTCTTGAAACTTTAGTTGGATCTACAATTCCTGTTTTCTTCATATCTACATATTGCTCTGTTGCAGCATCAAATCCAACACCATTTGGACTATTCTTTACTTTCTCTAAGATAACAGATGGTTCTAATCCAGCATTTACTGCAATTTGTCTTACTGGTTCTTCTAATGCTCTTAGGATAATTCTTCCACCTATTTTCTCGTCTCCTTCTAATGTTTCTACTACCTTTTCTACTTTAGGAATAATGTCAATATATGCTGTTCCACCACCTGGTACAATTCCTTCTTCAACTGCCGCTTTTGTTGCAGATAAAGCGTCCTCTATTCTTAATTTTCTATCTTTCATTTCTACTTCTGTTGCAGCTCCAACACCAATTACAGCTACACCTCCAGCAATCTTTGCTAGACGTTCTTGTAAATTTTCTTTTTCAAATGAACTTTTTTCTTCTGCAATTTGTGCTTTTAATTGTGCAACTCTATTATCTATTTGCTCTTTATCTCCCATACCATCTACAATAATAGTATTTTCTTTTTGTACTTTAATTTGTCTTGCTCTACCTAATTGTTCGATAGTTGTATCTTTTAATTCTAATCCCAAATCAGCTGTGATAACCTCTCCACCTGTTAAAATGCTAATATCTTCTAGCATTTGTTTTCTCTTATCTCCATATCCAGGAGCTTTTACTGCTACTACATTAATAACACCTCTTAATTTGTTTAGAATTAGAGTAGATAATGCTTCTCCCTCAATGTCATCACAAATGATAACTAATTTTCCAGATTGTTGCATTAAACCTTCTAATAAAGGTAAAATTTCTTGAATATTGCTAATCTTTTTGTCTGTAATTAAGATATATGGATTATCTACAATTGCTTCCATTTTTTCTGTATCTGTAACCATATATGGAGAAACATAACCTTTATTAAATTGCATTCCTTCTACTACATTTAATTCTGTTTGAGATGTCTTAGATTCTTCAATTGTAATAACTCCATCTTTAGAAACTTTTTCCATTGCTTCTGAAATAAGTTCTCCTACTTCGTCATTATTAGCAGAAATACTTGCAACTCTTGCAATGTCTTCCTTTCCATTGATTTGAACACTACTTTCTTTTAAAGCACTTATAGCTTCTTGTACTGTTTTGTCCATACCTCTTTTGATTGCCATTGGATCACCACCAGCTGCTACATTTTTTACACCTTCACGAATCATATTTTGTGCTAATACCATAGCTGTTGTAGTACCATCTCCTGCTATATCATTGGTTTTAATAGAAACCTCTTTTACTATTTGTGCTCCCATGTTTTCATATGGGTCATCTAATTCTATTTCTTTTGCAATGGTAACACCATCATTTGTAATAAGTGGTGCACCAAACTTTTTATCTAATACAACATTTCTTCCTTTTGGTCCTAATGTTACTTTTACAGTATCTGCTAATTTATTAACACCATTTAATAGGCTTTTTCTTGCATCTTCCCCAAATTTAATCTCTTTTGCCATACTTTTTCCTCCTTCAAATTTCTATACTTCTTCTGGCTTTTTTCTAAAGATTACAATTTCGCTTCCACTCAATTGCATAAGTCATCTGTAGCTCGTTTCACTTCACACAGCTAACTTAATCTCTTTTGCCATACTTTTTCCTCCTTATTCTGCTATTGCAAGAATATCGTTTTCTTTTACAATAACGTATTCTTCGCCCTCATATTTTATAGTTGTTCCTGCGTATTGATTTAGAACAACTTTATCTCCTTCTTTTACTTGCATTGGAACTTTTTTTCCATCTTCTTCTAATCCAGATCCAACTTTAATAACCTCTGCTATTTGAGATTTTTCTTCTGATTTACTTGTAATGATGAGACCACTTTTGGTGGTTTCTTCTGCTTCTACCATTTTTACTACAACTCTGGTTCCTAATGGTTTTAACATAAAAAATACCTCCTTTTTTACTTGAAACACTCTGCTTCATTATATGCTAATTTCTATATTTTAGAAGAGCAAAATGCTTGTATATTACGTTTTGCTAGCTTTTTCTTCTATAAAGTTAGCAGTCATTAATTTTGACTGCTAATAATTTATACCCATTCATTTAAAATGTCAAGTGGGTATTCTAATTTTTCATATTATTTTCACAATTATCTTTTTCTTGCCTTTGCAGCCTTAACTAAATTTACGAATAATGGTTGAGGCCTATCTGGTCTTGATTGAAATTCTGGATGGAATTGGCTAGCTATAAAATATGGATGGTCTTTTAATTCCACAATTTCCACCAAGCTTCCATCTGGTGATAGCCCTGAGCAAATAAGCCCTTTTTGTTCCATCACTTCTCTATAATCATTATTATACTCAAAACGGTGTCTATGTCTTTCTGAAATTTCTAAGCTGCCATATACCTTCTCTGCTAGGCTTCCTTTTTGAATATGACAAGGATATGCCCCAAGCCTCATGGTACCTCCTTTTTTAGCTACATGTACTTGGTCTTCCATAATATGAATTACTGGATGCTCAGTCGTTTCATCAAATTCTTCGGAATTAGCATCTTCATATTCCAAAACATGTCTTGCAAATTCAACAACTGCCATTTGCATTCCCAAACAAATTCCTAAAAATGGCACTTTATTTTCTCTAACATATTGTATGGTCGCTATCTTTCCTTCAATACCTCTGTTTCCAAATCCTCCTGGCACAATAATTCCACCATATTGCCCTAATTTCTCTTTTACATTTTCCTTTGTAATTCCTTCACAGTCTACAAATGCAACCTCTACTTTGCAACTATTTGCAAATCCTCCATGTTTAATACTTTCTGCAACTGATAAATAGGAGTCTTCTAGTTTCACATATTTACCAACAATAGCAATAGAAACTTTCTCGTCTTTTAAATTCTTAATATTTTCTATCATATTTTCCCAATTCTTATTGTCTGGTTTGTCATTTAATTCTAGCTTTTCACAAACTCTATGTGCTAGTCCTTCTTTTTCTAGCATAAGTGGTACTTCATATAAATCCTTAACTGTTTTATTTTGAATAACATCTTCCTTCTTTACATTGCAAAATAAAGCTAATTTGTTACGCATAGAATCATCTATGTCTTGTTCTGCTCTACATACTAAAATATCTGGTTTGATTCCAATAGACTGTAATTCTTTTACTGAATGTTGTGTTGGTTTTGATTTCAGCTCATTTGAACCATATATATATGGCAAAAGTGTTACATGAATATAGATAACATCATGTTCTGGTTTTTCTAATCCTATTTGGCGAATTGCTTCTAAAAATGGTAAGCTTTCAATATCTCCTACTGTCCCTCCAATTTCGGTAATAACAATATCTACATCTGTATTTTCAAATTTATATGCTTTTTCTTTAATAGCATTTGTAATATGTGGAATAACTTGTACAGTTTTTCCTAAATAGTCTCCTCTTCTTTCTCTTTCAATAACTTCAGAATAAATTCTACCTGTTGTAACAGAGGAATATTTTGTTAAATTTTCATCTGTAAATCTTTCATAATGTCCTAAGTCTAAATCAGTCTCTGCTCCATCGTTTGTAACAAACACTTCCCCATGCTCATATGGGCTCATTGTTCCTGGGTCCACATTCAAATATGGATCAAATTTTTGATTTGCCACTTTGTATCCTCTATTTTTTAATAATCTTCCAAGTGATGCTGCTGTAATTCCTTTTCCTAATCCAGATACTACTCCTCCTGTAATAAAAATGTATTTTGTGTCCATAACTTACCTCCTTTATTCCTACTTTAAACATTGATATTTTTTCCTAAAACGAAAAAAATAGACTTAAAATCAAACCGAAAAATTGGGTTTTTTTTAAATCTATTATGGTTTTAATACTATCACTGTTATTTATCTATTGTCAAGATCGAAATGAAAATATTTGCTATTTTTTTATTTTCATTATATAATCTTTTTACTGAAAAATATATTAGTAAAAAATACCTAATTACTTGTGAGGAGGAAATAAAAATGTCAATTCATTGTAATGCCAAAAAAGAAGATATTGCAAAAACTGTATTAATGCCTGGTGACCCTTTACGTGCTAAATACATTGCAGAAAACTTTCTAGAAAATGCTAGATTAGTAAATACTGTTAGAAATATGCTTGCCTATACAGGTACTTATCATGGAAAAGAAGTAACTGTCTTTTCTTCTGGAATGGGAATGCCTAGTATGGGAATTTATTCTTATGAATTATTCAAATTTTATGATGTGGAAAAAATTATTCGTATTGGTTCTTGTGGAGCTTACAACAATGATTTAAATTTATTTGATACTATCTTAGTAGATAAATCTTATACAGAGGGAAATTTTGCTTATGCTTGGAACGAAACAGATTGTCATATCGCAAATGCAAGTGAAGAATTAAATGTTCAGATCGAAAATACTGCAAAAGAAATTAGTATTCCTTATGTGAAGGGAAACACTTTGTGTAATGAATGTTTTGATGGATATTTAGAAGATATTCCTGCCTTCATTAATCGTTTTCCAAAAAACTTGAATATTATTGCTTGTGAGATGGAAGCTTTTGCTTTATTTTATATGGCTAATTATTTTAAGAAACAAGCTTCTTGTCTACTAACAGTTGTAGATTCTTATTATAAGCAACAAGAAAGTACTTCTGAAGAAAGAGAAAAATCTTTAAACGATATGATAAGGCTAGCATTAGAAAGTATATAAAAAATGATCTATGCGAAATCAAAAATACACACTTTAAATCAAGTGTGTATTTTTTACAGTGTCGTACTCAGGGACACATGTCGCATAAACTAACGTCCCCAAGTGCGACATTATTTTGTGATAGATAATACTTTATATTGAACTACACCTGCTGGTGCTTGCACTTCTATTGTTTGGTTTTTCTTAGCTCCTAGAATAGCAGCTCCAATTGGTGATTCATTAGAAATTCTATTTTGTGCTAAATCTACTTCAGTAGAGCCAACTATTGTATAACAAACTTCTTCATTGAATTCTACATCTAACAATTTAACTGTATTTCCTACTTGAACAGTCTTTGTATCAATTTCAGATTCATCAATAATTTTAGCATATCTAAGTTTATTTTCTAATTCAGCAATTTTAGTTTCATTTTCTGCTTGTGCATTTTTTGCTTCATCATATTCAGAATTTTCAGATAAGTCCCCATATCCTAATGCAATCTTTATTCTGTCTGCAATTTCTGCTCTCTTGATCGTCTTTAATTCATCTAATTCCTTTTCTAATTTGTCATATCCTTCTTGTGTTAATAAAACTTCTTTATCCTCCATGAGTCTTTCCTCCTTTAGTTAATCATAGTAACTTTTGTCATAAAATGATAACAGATTATTTTGCTAATCTGTTATTGACGTGTATTACTATAAACAATATTTTCAATTTTGTCAAGTCTATGGCTTAAAAATTTCCTTCCTACCCCATTTTGGCATATTCTTTATCTGATAGTATTCCTCTTCTCCCATAGAGCTTTTCAATTTTTACACAGTCTCTTTTCATCTGTTCTTTTACTTGTTTAAAACTTTTTTTATTTTGAATGATACTTTCGTATAAAATAGTAATAGGGCATTGGTTTAGTAATCCCTGATGATCAAAAAAATCTTTTATCTCTTGTGATATATCTATTCCTGCATGGCAAATATGTAATCCTTCAAAACTACTTTCTTCATAAATTTCCTCTTTGTTTAAATATATAATAGTAGCAGTTCGATTAATTGCATATTTCTTTATTTCTTCTGCATTCAAGTCAAAATTGATAACCCATTTAGCCCTTTTTAAACTTTTCTTTTTATTATTGGTTATTGGTATTATAATATCATATTTTTCTTCAAATTGCTTTGCTAGCTTCTGATAAGTTTTTAAGGAAGGAGTTACAATATTAATATTTTTAAAATGCTCTGCTAAAGATAAAATATTGGTCTGATATTGATAATTATCTTGCTTTATCAGCAAATATAGCTCTTCTAATTCTATTGTTTTTTCCTGCTTAATTGAAATATATTCTACAATTTCTTTAATGAGATAAAACATAACTTCTTTGCCATCTAAAATATGTATTTTTCTTTCTGTATTGCTATTATTTTGAAATATTTGCATCAATAATTCATTTTGCCTTAGTTCTTCTGCCAAAACTACTTGAGAAATCTGATATTTTTTCATTAATTTTTTGATTTTCGGAATACATTTTTTAAGATGTTTTTGCATACCTTTTTCTGAACTTAAGATTGGTAAAATAAAGATAAGCCCTGAATAGATTTCTTTTACAGTAATAATATGAAACCATTTCTTTATTTTAACAACAAGTCCTAAATAGCTATGTATCAATAACTGTATTAACCTTTTTACTTTTTTATCAGAAGGCTCTTCTATAATATCTATTTCATATAATTCTTCATCTTTCTCTTTGAATTTTAAATACCCTTGCACCAAAAAACACCTCCATATTTTTTACTATTCTATGGGGGTGCTTTTCCTTTTATGAATTATTTTTATTCAATTCCTAATTTAGTAGAAACTAAATTCCATATACTATTTGGCTCCATGTCTTTGCTCCAAAAGGCTGCTCCTCCTAGCTGGTATTGGCTAATAAGGTCTAACTTTGCTTCAATAGATTTTTCATCTTCTATCCACATTTTATAAGTTGCTCCATTTTGCTTATATTCTACATAATTTTGTTTTAAATTTTCATCCCATTCTTTTTTTACATTTGCAGGTAATACTTTATCTATATCCTTCATCAATTTAACCTCTCTTGAAGAAATTTTTCCATTTCTTTCTACCCAAAGCCTTGTGTAAAATGGAATTCCTAAAATTAGCTTGTCTGGGCTAACTCCTTCTTGTCCTAAGAACTTTTTAATATTCGTTTCTACCCAATCTCCACCTGCTGTTGTTCCTGATTTTGTAGAAGACACTCCATATTGATCATATCCCATGAAAATAATATAATCTGCTACCTTTGCAATGGTATTTCTATCATAACACATTGACCAAGTTTCTCCACCATCAGGTGCTGTAACATCTACGGAAAGTACTGCTCCAATTTCATTTAGTCTTGGTCTTAATTCCACTAAAAATTGTGAAAAATTGTCTTTATCTTCTGCATACATATTTTCAAAGTCAATATTAATTCCATCTAATTGATACTCAGTTACATACTCTATAATTTGATTAATTAATTTCTCTCTTAGTTTATAGTCTCTCATTATCTCTGCAGTTGTGTCAATATAGGAATTGTTTGAAATACTTGGCCACACCTTATATCCATTTTGCTTTGCCCAGGCTATATAGTTTTTACCCTGTTCTCCAACATTTTCTTCTACTGCACCTTTACCTAATCTTTTTAAAATAAAACATGTTGGAGAAACTACATTTACGCCTTTAATCGTTGTCCCGCTTCTATCTGGTGCTGTCACATATTCTGAATAATAATCCCAAACTAAACTAATAGGTCCCTCTATTTTCTTCTGCTCTTTTATTGCTTCGCGGATAGTATTAATTTGCCCCATTTTATTGTCTTTTACATATCCTAATACTCCATTTTCTGTTCTTATTCTTATCCATCCATTTGGTATAGGATAATCTTCACGATTTGCAATAACAAAACTTTCCCCTTGTTCTACAATTGCTACTGTTTTGGAGAATCCACTTGGTTTTTGTTTAACTCTTGTCTTTTTACCTGCTGTTGCAATTTTATAATCTCTATCTAAAGAATCTACTGTTACAACATTGGTTTCTTCCTGATAATCTACTTTTACATTATACACATTTTCTAAAGCTGAAAATGGAACATAAAAACTATTTTCTTTTTTGACTACTGGTGCTTTAATCGTCATATTACTACTATTTACTTGAATTTGTGTTTTTCCCACTGGCATTGCTGCTAATTTATTATAAGAGCTTGTGATAATTTGGTCATATTTGTTATCATAATAAATACTAGAATCGAAAAAGTTTCCTATATCTTTACTTGAAATATAAACAACACCATTTTCAATTAAAACATCTGATTTCAAACTTTCTGTCATATTCCTATTATTAATAATTAAATTGGTTCTTTCATTTTTTACTTCTTGTAAATGGATAAATGCAAAATAAAAGACAACACCTGCGATAACTGCTAACAATGCAATTACACCAAGAAACTTTAAAGCTGCATTTCCTTTTTTCTTCTTTCTACTTCTTTTTGGTTTAGCCGTATGTTTTGGCATATTTTCATTCATTTCATTTTCTGACATATTTTTTGTATTCTCCTTCATTTTTATGATATTACAACTATATCATAAGTTTATTTTTTAGTGAATACCATTTACTAAAATATTTTTTTCTGTTATAATGATTTTGTCATATATTCGTGTAAAATGAAGGAAATAATAAAATATTAAGATTTTTTATATTTTTGTGTCAATTATTGTACTTTTCTTAAACTGTGATCAATCCCACTAATTTAAGGAGGTACTTTTTATTATGAGTAAATTATATTCTAAATATTTAAAATTAAAAGAAAAAAATTCTGATGCTGTCTATTTATTTAAAGCTGGTATTTTCTATTTAGCACTTGGAGAAGATGCTATTAGATTATCAGTTGCTCTTAAATTAAATCTTGGAAAGCTAAATGAGGAAATTGAAAAAGTAGGTTTTCCTGTTTCTTGTCGTGAACGTTATGTGCGTCTTTTAGAAGCTCTTTCTATTCCCTTTCAATTTGTAGATGACACTTATGGTGTTATCGAAAATTATTCTGACTATTCCAATAATGAAAAATTGAAATCCATGATTTCAAAAATTCTTTCTCTTGATTTTGATAATTTAACCTTTAAAGAAGCTTTTGAATTTTTAATGAGTACCCAAAAAGAATTATCTTCCATTTATCCAAAAGAAGAAAGCAAATAAATATTTTTGTAATTTTTGTATAAATTCTACTTTTTTGGAAAACATAGAATTAGTTAAATAATTTTTTGGAGGTTGATTTTAAATGGGTATAGAAAAACATTTAATTATTACAGGAACATCTACTGTTTCTTGGAAAGATGCTGTTGTACAAGCAGTAAGTGAAGCAGCTAAAACAATTGACTATTTATCTTGTGTTAAAATTTTAGATCAAAGAGCTAAAATAGAAGGAAAAAAATTAGTACAATACTATGTAGATTTAGATTTGTCTTTTGTTATCGATAGAGATAGAGATAACTAGAAAGGAGAATTTTAAATGAAGCCAATTGAAACAAAACAAGAATATAGCGATTATGTTGATCAAAAATCGCCTAATTCCCCTATTCTAAAAAACTGCTTTAATGCTTTTTGGGTAGGTGGACTCATTTGCTCTATTGGACAAATCATAATGGATTTTTGCCAATATCAAGGAATGGACCAAACTTCAGCATCAACAGTTGTCTCTATTATTTTAATTGCCATTTCTGCTATTCTAACAGGATTAAATGTATTTAATAAGATAGGAAAATTTGCAGGAGCTGGTTCTTTAGTTCCAATTACTGGATTTGCAAACTCTATTGTTTCCCCTGCTATTGAATACAAATCAGAAGGATATGTTATGGGAGTTGGTGGAAAAATGTTTACTGTAGCAGGTCCTGTACTTGTATTTGGTATATCTGCTTCTGTCATCATTGGTATTATTGCCACCTTCTTCATATGCTAAATCTTGTTTAAAGGAGTGTAAAAGAATTTTATGAAACGATTAGGAACACAAACAATACAATTTGACAATCCCCCTACTATCTTGTCTACTGCTAGTATCGTTGGCCCTAAAGAAGCTCAGGGGCCTCTTGCTAAATATTTTGATCAATGCTTAGACGATGAGTTTTGGGGTGAAAAAACTTGGGAAAAAGCAGAAAGCAAAATTATTAAAGAAACGGTTGGTATGGCTGTTACTAAATCTGGAATAGCTGCTACTGATATCGACTATTGTTTTGCTGGAGATTTATTAAATCAATGTATTTCTTCTAGTTTTGGTTTACGTGAATTAAATATTCCTTTTTTTGGAGTATTTGGTGCTTGTTCCACTTTTGTAGAAAGCTTATGTTTAGGAAGCGTTTTTGTGGAATCTGGTGCAGCCAAAAATGTATTATGTGCCACCTCAAGTCACTTTTGTAGTGCTGAAAAACAATTCCGTTTTCCATTAGAACTTGGAAATCAAAGACCACAATCTGCCCAATGGACTGTTACAGGTTCAGGAGCAGCTGTAGTAGGAGCAAATGGTACTGGTCCATTTATTACCATGATAACCCCTGGTAAAATAGTGGATATGGGAATTAAAGATGCTAATAATATGGGAGCAGCTATGGCACCTGCAGCATTAGACACTTTAATTACACATTTTAGAGATACTGGTCGTAAGCCAAGCTATTATGATGCCATTGTTACAGGTGATTTAGGATATATTGGAAAAGAAATCTTAGTAGAACTTGCTGAAACAAAAGGTTACAACATTAAAAGTAATTACAACGATTGTGGTGTACTTATTTTTGATAAAGAAAATCAGGATACTCACTCTGGTGGAAGTGGATGCGCTTGTGTTGGTACTACTTTCTCTGGTTATTTTTATAAACAATTACAAGAAAAGAAACTAAATAAGATTTTATTAATTGCTACTGGTGCTTTAATGAACTCTATGAGCGCTCAACAAGGTGAAAGCATTCCTGGTATTGCACATGCAATTAGTATTGAAAATTAATTGTCAGTTTGGGGACGTTAGTTTAACTGACATTTTGTTAAAAAGTGGAAAATTGTCAGTTAAGAAGCAGATGTCAGTTAAACTAACGTCCCCAAACTGACAAACTTACAAAATGGAGGATAATGAAATGGAATTTTTACAAAGTATTGACTGGATGGGCTTATTAAAATGCTTCGTTGTGGGTGGATTAATTTGTGTCATTGGTCAGATTCTAATTGATAAAACAAAGCTAACTCCTGCTAGGATTTTAGTACTTTTTGTAACTGTTGGTGCTATTTTAGGCGGGCTTGGAATTTACAAATACTTAATTGATTTTGCAGGAGCAGGTGCTACTGTACCACTTACTGGATTTGGTGCAAACCTTGCAAAAGGTGCTATGCAAGAAGTTCAAAATTCTGGACTTTTAGGAGCTTTTATTGGTGGTGTGAAAGCATCAGCAGGCCGGAATTGCAGCAGCTATATTCTTTGGATATCTTGCTTCCCTTATTGCAAAACCTAAAATTAAAAAACAGTAGAATTTATACAAGTTTTACAAATCATAACCACCCGTAAAACGGGTGGTTTGCTCTTAGCCTAAAAGGCTTTTGTACTAGCACTTCTGGGCTTAAGCCCTACCGAATGGTTTGCCAACCGCATTTCTTACTCAGGCTACCACTTAAGTGGTCCTAATCCCTTCTTTATCTTTATCTTTCTCTCTTTTTCTTTCTGTTCTTTTTCAAATGGATCTACATATTCTTTAATACTTATTTGATCTGTTGCTATATCTTCTTGTAACTGTTTCTTTATATACTCTTCTATTATTTTTTTATTTTTGCCTACTGTATCTACATAATATCCTCTACACCAAAAGTGCCTATTTCCATATTTATACCTCATATTCGCATGTCTATCAAATATCATAAGACTACTCTTTTCTTTTAAATATCCTATTATTTGTGCCACACTATATTTTGGTGGTATGCTAACTAACATGTGTACATGGTCTACACACAATTCTGCTTCTATTATTTCTACTCCTTTCTACTCACATAATCTCCTTAAAATTACTCCTATATCTTGTCTTATTTTCCCACATATTGCCATTCTTCTATATTTAGGAGCAAATACTATGTGGTATTTGCAATTCCAACTGCTGTGTGATAAACTTGCTATGTCTTTCATGACAAAATCCTCCTTTTTTGATTTTTATTTACGGTTGGCAAACCATATTTATTATATCAAAAAGGAGGATTTTTTTGCTCATAGCTAAAAGCTTTTAGAACCCCCTGTAAAACAGGGGGTTTTCGTTACACAACAACAAAAAGAAACTGTTAATATTTTAAATTCTAACAGTTTCTTTGATTATTTCGTTTACCCTTTAGAGCTATTTTAAATATAAAAGTAGGCGAAATGAAATACTTGCTAATTTATAGTCTATTTGATAGTTGGCACGGTACTTTGTAGAGCTAGTGTCATGACTAAGCATACCACCCCTAGCAAGACATGGTGAATTATTACCACTTGATCGTACATCTTGATATTCTGTAGACCATTCATAACAATTTGAAGCCATATCATAAATATTACATTCTTTATCTCCCGCTTTTCCTGTGTTTAATTTTCCTATATTTTTATCATTCACAGACTTTTTATTTGCATAATTACTATCTTCTGAATATTTTTGTATAAATACTATTGCTGTATCCCAACTATAACTATTAATTAAATCACTTTCTACATAATTACTACTATACATTTCTCTTGCTGCCATTGCTGCATTTGATTGAATGATATTTCCCCAAGTTGGTTTGTCGAATTGTGAATTTACTTTTCCATCTGTACCTTGACTCGCTTCATACCTTCCAATATAATATCCTCCATTTACTTGTGTTTTTGTTACAAAATCTCCTAAATTTTTAGCTGATATCCTTCCACTTCCTGAATTAACTATCACTTCTTGAAAACGCCCATCTATTGAAATAACTTGAGTATAATCCTCTGCATCCTGATGTTTTGTCGGCGTACCATTTTTTACATCAAAAGAATATCTCCCCAATCGTATATCATCTGCTGGTTTGCTTGTTCCTGTTGATACTGAATCTACTGGTACCCATACAAACTCATTTCCCTCTTTATCTTGGATTACTATCCCTTGTGTTACTTTTGTTGCTTCACTTGTTAATACTTTGAAGTCTCCTGGTATTGTTATTAAATTTCCATTTTCATCTTTGGCTATAGTATTCTTTGTTTGGAAATCTGTTAATGTTGTTACTTCTACTGCGTCATCCACTGTTACCTCACATGTTTTACTTAAATTACTTCCATCTGTTGTTTTGACTGTAATTGTTGTTGTTCCTTTTTTCTTTGCTGTTATTACTCCCTGTTTATCTACTGTTGCTACTTCTTTATTACTACTTGTCCATTCAAATTCTTGGCTTGTTGTTTCAGTTGGTTTTGCTATAGCTGTTAACCATCTGGTATATCCTGTTGCTATTCTTGCTCTTACAGAATTAATTTCTAGTTCTGTTGTAACTTCACATACTCTTACATTACATGTTTTTGTATAGCTCCCATAGTTTACTATTATCGCTACTGTTCCTGCTGTGTTCTTAGCTGTTACAGTTATTACATTTGTATTTGTATCTACTGTAGCTATTGCCATTGTTTCATCTCCACTTACTACACTTAAAATTTGTTTTGTTCCTTCTCCTCCTGAAAGATCACTCTCTGTTCTATCTATAGTTATTACTCCACCATTAAAATGCATTTTATAATACTTACCATCTACTTTAATATAATAAGTATATAGCTCACTATCTCCTTCTAATGTTACTTGTATTGTATTTGATTTTTCTTTTCCTAAGCTCATACTTTCTTTATCTAATGAAATTCCTGTTATTTCTTCTTCACTTACTGCTACTTGTTCTATGGTATACCCTTTATCTCTTAATTCTTCTACTATATCCTGCATTGTGGGCTTATCTTTTAAATTATTGTCTTGTACTTTTTCTAGTAGTTTGTCTGTATAAATTAGGCTTGCTTGTTCTTCTATCTTCGCTAATTCTGTATTTAATTTGGCATTTGATGCTTGCTTAAATACACTATTATCTCCCATTATATAAGTAATTGTTATTCCTGCTAAGATTAGCAGTACAACTATGGTTACTAAAATGACAGGTATTATCCTCTCATTGTTTTTATCATATTTTAGATAAAAAAAATAAAGTTCAAACTGAACTTCATTTTCTTTATAAATATTTCCATTATGGATTTAGTGCATCTCCCGCTGTGTTAGATAAGTCATTTGCTATTCCTTGTAAATCATCTATTGTCTGATTTTGTATATTTTGTATATTCTTTTTGGTTTCTTTTGTTTCATTATATAAACCTTTGTCACCTGTAAATGACGAAATAGTTACACCAGCCAAAATTAAAAGTACAATAACTGTAACAACTAATACAATTATAGTTACACCTGAATCATTTTTTTTGTTTTTCATCTGTCTTCCTCCATCATTTTTTCCTATTTTTCTTTTTATGACTTTATTGTAATATTTTTTCTTTTAATTTGCAATAGTATTTATAAAAAATACGAACTAACAAATTTTAAACAAATCATTCGTTAAAATTTTTAGTTCGTATATTTCTCTATTTTATTTTGCTTTTTTAGCTGTATTTGCAATTTCTGTAAATGCTTTTGCATCTGTTACAGCAATTTCTGCTAACATTTTTCTATTAATTACTACATTAGCTTTCTTTAATCCATTGATTAACGCGCTATATGTTAGTCCATTCATTCTTGCAGCAGCATTAATTCTTGCTATCCATAATTTTCTAAAATTACTCTTTTTATCTTTTCTTCCTGTATAGCTATATTTTCCAGATTTCATAACAGCTTGTTTAGCCATTCTAAATCTATAATGTTTTGCTCCATAATATCCTTTTGCTCTTTTTAAAACTTTTTTATGTTTTTTACGAGTAATATTTGCTGTTTTTACTCTTGCCATTTTTATTCCCCCTCACTAAATTTATTCACTGACGGGGACAGAATTTTCCCCTTAGTCTATCCACTGGGGATAAGTTCTGTCCACCGCCGGGTTTATTCATTTTAATTACCATATGGTAACATTTTTTTAATTCCTGCTTCACATGTTTTATCTGCATAAGCATCTTGTACTTTTCCTCTTGATTTTGCTCTACTTGTTTTATTTGCTAAAAGATGTCTTCTATTTGATTTTGTTCTTTTTACTTTTCCTGTTGCTGTATATGAATATCTCTTTTTAGCAGCTTTATTTGTTTTTAACTTTGGCATAATCTTAATTCCTCCTTTAATTTTGTAATCTATTACCTATTAGCTACCTTAGTTTGCTTTTTTCGCTAATATAATAAACATATTCTTTCCCTCTAAAAGTGGCTTTTTCTCTGGAACAGAAATATCAGATAACTCTTCAATAAATTTGTTTAAAACTTGTTCTCCAAGTTTAATATAGTTCATTTCTCTTCCTCTGAATTTCAAAGTAATTCTTACTTTATTTCCATCTTCTAAAAATTTTCTAGCATTTTTACTTTTGAATTCAAAATCATGTTGCTCAATATTTGGAGTAATTCTAATTTCTTTTAGTTCAAAAGTTTTTTGTTTCTTTCTAGCTTCTTTTTCCCTTTTAGATTGTTCAAATTTGTACTTACCATAGTTCATAATTTTACATACTGGCATTTCAGGGTTTGGAGCTACCATAACTAAATCTAACTTTTTTTCATAAGCTAAGTCTAATGCATCTTGTAAACTCATAGCTCCTTTTTTCTCTCCATTGTCATCAATCACTTGAACTTTGTTCGCTCTAATTTGCTCATTAATTGGCAATTCTTGTTTGATATCAAACACCTCCATTTATTTTCTAAAGTAAATAAAAAGTAAGTTTTCTATACAATAAAAAAATTGATTTTATTCAAATCAATTCATTACTCAAACTTACCTATTTTTATATAGCATAAAAATAGAGTAAACTATAAGCCTTTTCCCTTTGGTGAAGGCGAGCATGAATTGCTACTTTTTTATTTACGTTAATTAGTATACTCTATTTTTGAATAAATGTCAACAGTTTTGGGAATTTTTCGCTTAATAGTTGACTTTTCAATGTTTTTATATTATAATAGCAAAGCATATAGTATGATGATAGCTTATTTTAATTGGCTTCTCCCCGGTAGCACTTTTAAAACAAGTTTCATATAAATTATATTTTAAAAAATGAAATGGAGGATATGATTTACCATGAATAATACAACTTATAGTGTGAAAAAAAGTGAAATTGAAAGTAAATGGTATATAATCGATGCAGCTAATAAGCCATTAGGTAGAGTTGCTACTGAAGCTGCAAAATTATTAAGAGGAAAACATAAACCAACTTATACAACACATATGGATGTTGGTGATCATGTAATTATTATTAATTGCGCAAACATAGTTTTAACAGGTAAAAAATTAGATCAAAAAGTTTATAGAAGTCATTCAGGATATATTGGTGGAATGAAAGAAACTACTGCTAGAGAATTACTAGCAAAAAGTCCAGAAAAAATGATGACTCATGCAGTAGAAGGAATGCTTCCTCATACAAGACTTGGAAGACAAATGGCTAAAAAATTAAGAGTATATGCTGGAGCAGAACATGAAAACATCGCTCAAAAACCTGAAGTATGGGAGGTAAAATAAGATGGCAAAAAAATTTGATAAAATCGTATTTTTAGGAACTGGAAGAAGAAAAAAATCAATTGCTAGAGTTAGATTAGTAGATGGTAACGGAGCTATTAAAATTAATGGTAAAGCATTAGAAGAATATTTTGGTACTGATGTATTAAAAGTTATTGTAAAACAACCATTAGTTGCTACTAATACTTTAGATAAATATGATGTTATTTGTACAGTAAATGGTGGTGGACTTTCTGGTCAAGCTGGAGCAGTTCGTCATGGTATTGCAAGAGCATTAAATGAAGCTAATAGTGAATATAGACCAGCTTTAAAATCAGCAGGATTCTTAACAAGAGATCCTCGTATGAAAGAAAGAAAGAAATATGGTCTTAAGAAAGCTAGAAAAGCTCCACAATTCTCTAAGAGATAAGATTATCAAAAAATTCCTTGGCTTTATGCCAAGGAATTTTTATATTTCCTCAATTAATTTCTGATAATCTTTCTCTACAAGTTTCTCACCCTCACTTTGCTTCTTATTAATCACCCAATCATGTACTGCACCTTGTGTTTCTTTAATCGTTATTTCTACTCCGTTTCTGCTTGGCCATATCTTGAAACCTATGAACATCTGGATTTAAAATGTCATGTGTCCCTGTATAAATTACTATATTTTCTAAACTTTCTATTGGCCCATAAATTGGACTAACTAAATAATTTCTGGTATCTTCCTCTTCTCTTGCATAAGAAATTCCAGCTAACTTTAATATTTCTGCATTTAGCATCTTATCTTTTTCCTGTACTTTTTTAATTTCTGAATTTTCCATTGTAACATCTAACCAGGGAGAAATGAGTATTGTCTTACTTGGCTTTGTTAATTCTTCTTGTCCTATTTTCTGTGTTAATGCTAATGCCATTCCCCCACCTGCTGAATCTCCCATAATAATTAAGTTTTCTGATTTTACTTTTTTTACAATTTCTTTGTATAATGGTGTTATCATTTCAAATACTTCTTTATAGTGATACTGTGGAGTTAATGGATAATCTGGCACAATAATTGTTGTTCTAGTGTCTTGTGTATAATCACTTAAAAAATTCCAATAAGTTGGTGTTAATTCTGACACATAAGAACCTCCATGAAGATAAAAGATTACCTTTTCTGTTTTCTTCTTTCCTTTTGGAGTTAACACAAACACATTTCTTTCTTGAAATACTTCTTCTTTTACATTACATTTCTCCCTTACTCCTTCTGGTACCTTTGAAGTAATATTACCTCGAAAGAAATATACATATATTAGAATATCTCCTATTGCAATGATAAACAAAATGGTTGCTATAATTGCTACTATCTTTCTTTTCTTATTCATTTCTTCTCATCCTTTACCTTTAAAAATGAAATTTCTTTTTCAGCCTTTCTCTTATACTAATTTTTTCTCTTGTTTTCTTCTTCTCTTTTATTTTATCTATTACTTCTTCTATTAATAAGCTATTAATTTTAGGATAAAGAGCATTTTCCTCTTTTTGATAAATTCCATTTGTAACAATTGTATTTGGTATTCCTTGCTTTGTTAAAAATTCAAAAAAATTCTTTTCTACATTATTATTTTGTAATATAGAACTAATAGAAAATACAATATTATTTCCATAAGAACAGGTTGTACATTTAATTTTCTCTGCACTTTCTGGTGCTATAATAAAGAAAAATTGATCTATGTATGGTTCGTATTCTGATAAAAAGTTAATTTTTCCAAGATTGGAAAAAGTAGTAGTAGTATATTTTTGTATTTCTTTATAAATCATCTTCAAAATCATCTTTTTCATGGTTAATGGTATCATACGTACATAAATACTATTTCCTAATCTCACTGTGTGCGCCATGGTTTTTGCCATTTCTTCCTTTTGTAATTTATTTTTAAAATTATTTCTAACAAATGCCAAAATTAAATCAAAATCTGTTAAATCCATTTGTTTTCTATCAGCTACTATCGTCATATAAGAAAAGAAATTACTCATGGTAGTAGATTCAAAGTATTTTTTCAAATTAACGGGAATACATACTTTAATTGGCTTTTTACTCTTACTGTTTTTCTGTTCTTGATAAATTGCATAAATAAGTACTGCTGTAAAATATTCTGTCACTGTTACTTTTAGTTTTCTACAAATTTTAATGACTGGCTTTAAGCTAATAAAACCATGTGATATCCCCATTTGATAGGGCAATAACCTTGACCCTTTCAAAATATATGCCTTTCCTGAACTCTCAGTTGCAGGTAAATGCTTTTCATAATTTTTTAGGTAACTGTCTTCACTATTTTTTGTATCTGCCTCTATATTTTTAACAGAAAACGGCTCTTTAAAGTTATTTGGATATTGTAAATTCAAATAATTGTACACAATTGCTTTTACAAATTCTATTGCTGAACTACCATCAGTCAGCGCATGAAAAATCTCTACGTTAATTTTATTCTTAAAATAGCTTATTTTAAATAAATATCCATTATTCAATCTTTTATCCATATAACGACATGGATAAGTATCTTCTCTAAAAATAACAATTTCTTTTTCATTTTGCTCTAAATAATACCAGAAAAAACCTCTTTTTAAACAAACTTTAAATGTTGTAAAAATTTGTAGGGTATTTTCTACAGCTTGTTTTAATATTTCTGGATTAATATCTTGTGTTAATACAACTGACATACGATAAATACTACTAAATTTTTTGTTTCCAACAATAGGAAATAATTTAGCAGAATTATCCAATCTTCTCCATTTCGCTTTTTCTTGTCTTTTCATATATCCCCCTAGCTCTTTCTATAGTTTAAAAGGTTCTACTTCCTGTGTCAAGCAATTTTATATTATTTATAAAATTTTAAGAAAAAAAGAAATGGGTTGTATTATTTACAAAAACTCATCTCTTTCTAATTTTAGTTCTTTCTAGTTATCATGTTGACTTCATAACTATATGCATACCCATGACTGCAATAACTTTTTATTGTATGTGAACTTGTATGACCATATGTACAGGGTCCATTATATATGTGTGTAGAGGTATATCCATGCTGACATGGATTTCCAGCACTTCCATTTAAGTAAATTACTTGTGCTGAACCCGAACATTCTTGAGTCCACCCATCACTGCAAGTTGCTTTAGATGGCGGTGTATAAGTATAAGTAGAAGTTGAACCACTAGTTTTTGTTCTACTGCTTGTGGATAACTTTATAAAAAGCCTAGTGATTTCTCACTAGGCTTTTTGGTCTCCTATTTTAGGAGATTCCGTTGGTCATCTTCTCTGGTAACGTTCAATCTTGAAGTACTCACCCTTTCGATTAATTTTCTCTCCCCGCCATGCGAGTTCTTCTTCAACAAACTTGCAAAACGCTTCCTTCTGATCTTCTGGAACTCCTGCTGTTTCAATAGTCCTTGTATAGGGATTATTGAATGAAAATTCCGTCTCATACAGTCTCCGCGCCTCTTCAGCAGCCATTGCCTCAAGCTCTAATGAACCTATTTTATCAAACATTACTAAAACCTCCTGAAGTTTTATAACTCTTATATTATATCACATCTATTCTATAATATCAATTGCATTATTAGTAGATAATCCTTCTAAATTATAATAGCTATTTGGTACCTCTCCTACAATTAATCCTTCTGCCAACAATACTTGATTAACTATTTGTTCTTCCATTGTTTCAAAAGGAGTCAAAATAACTACATTACATTTAATTTCTAAATAGATTTTATGCAATGTTTGATTAATTCCTGCTGCCACAAATTCTGATTTTAATTCTGTATCTAAACTACCTGCAATCTCCATTTTTATATTAACGTTTGGCCCTCTTCCTGCAAATAAGTCACTTCCTAAAAAACTACCTAATCGAATACTAAAATTGTTATTCTCACTTTTCTCTAAAGCCTCTTGCATATGAACAGGAATATCAGAAATAATTTCATTAACTGTAATCACATTGGTTCCTACCATTTTAATATTACCTTTTTCATCTTTTGTAATAATTAGCAAATCCTCATATTTATATTTTTTCATCACTTCTGTTGCTTCATTATTTGATATCTTGGTAGCAATAGATTTCGCCATATTCTTGCATTGTTGTTCCATAATTGGCTTAATAGATTGCAATATAAAATAGGCAAAAGTGAAACCTATTAAAATGATACATACAATTTGTGCAAATCTTCTTTTTGCTTTCCCTTTTGGAGAATTTTGCTTTGGAAAAAACTGAGGTATTCTTACCTTATTTCTACTAAAAATTTTTTCATCCATGATATCTAGGAATAAATAATTGTTTTCCTATTGGGATGCTATTCACATCTTCTATTCCATTTACTCTCGCAATGTCCTCTACTGTACTGCCAAATCTTTTAGCAATTTTCCATAAACTATCTCCTGGCTTTGTAAAATAAATTACCATACTATATTGACATTTATTTCTACTTTCTTCAGCATCTTGTATTTCCTCAATAATAGAAATACTACTATTTCTACTACTAATTGCTGTAAAAGTTAAGTCAACTTTAATATCAATACTTTCATCTGGCATTACTACAAAGTCTTGTAAGCTAATTTCTACAATGGTGTCTACACTCATCTCTGGTTTCATTCCATCAAAATCCATTGAAAAATTAAATGGAATACTCATTTGCTTTGTTTCTATACCATTGCTTTGAGCTGCACTATAAATAAAGTTTAGTTCTACTTCTCCTTCATACAAAATACGTCCATTTAATGTATTTTGCTTATTAATAATTGGATACACTTCTACATCATAAATTTTGCGTGGTCCTATCTCAGGAAGCATCTCTTTTTCACGTATACTACATACTTGTTGTTTACTTTCTTTTTGCCCTATTACTCTAATTCTCTTTTGTGAAAAATTCAAAGATGTCGTTGGGCTATATAAATCTTGTATAATTTTAAGTTCTTTATTTTCATACGCTTCACAATATACTTCGATTTCTACCTCAATATAAACAGAATGCTCTTCTACATTATTGGGTTTAATAATTAAATTTTTAATCTCATATTTTACATCACATGTATGTTCTTCACTAATATTGGGTAAATCGATAAATCCCATAATTGGAACTTTGCCTTCTACTACATTAATTCTATTATCTTCTGTTAAATATAAAATTTTCGTTTCTAAATCAGCTTTAATTAACACCTTGTTATAACTAATTTTAGTATCTTTGTTAACAATTTTTAAATCTGTTTTCATAACTTCTACTAAATTATCAATTTGGTCAATCGTAAAAGTATCTTTGGCATAGACTTTAGTAGTTCCTGTCCCTATTAATGAATTAATTTGAAAATCTTGATTTAATAGTTGTATATCTTTTAAGTTTTGTACTTCCTTTACATATTCTATAGTTTCATTAGAAGAAACCTTTGCCTCTACTTCGATTATTGCTTTCATATGAATTTTTCTGCCATTTAATACTTTGCAATCTAAACTCTTTAATACTAAATTTGTATCTAAAGACATACTACTAGTTGCCTTTTCTATATCTATCATTTGTGTAAAATCTAAATTAGTGTTTAGACCTCTTACTGCATTTTCGTCTTGTGTATCAGCTAAGTACATAATATAAGTATTAATACAGCCATCTAATCGAATCTTTCCATCTAATATCTCTTTTTTATAAATACAAATGATTCCACTTGTACTTATTACATTTAAAATATCTGGTTTTATATCTGGAACAATACAATCCTCCTCTATTAAAATAGTATCTGTTTTCTGGTCAATAATTTGATTTAATACTAAGCTGTCTTTTGCAGTTTCTATTGCCATCTTTTCTTTCCCTCCTTTGGATAGTGTTTTACTTATATATATTGACAAGATATCAAAAAAAGAACTAACAAACTTTAAAAATTTGTTAGTTCTCATCTTATATACTATAAAACTATTTTCTTCTGTTTCTTACTTTAACTTTCTTTTGTAAAACCTGCTTTTGTTGTTTTGTATATCTTTTTTCTTTTGTAACGTTTGTCATTAGTTACTTAAGATTTCTTTTGCATCTATAAAATTTTCTTTGGTTTCTTGACTTCAGTTATTGGTGGAATTAGTGGACTATATCCACTCCCATCAAAAACGTCTACTTCTACTGTTCGAGTTAAAATGTCTGTATAACTGTAGGTAACATTTCTATTTTCTTCTTCATACTTAATAACAAAAATATTAGGATATGTTTTTTCTATTGTAGCTTCTTTTTCAAAGGTTTTACATCTTCCAAGAGAACCTTTGACAATTATCTTTTGTCCTACCTTTTCATTAATATCTGTCTTTAAGTTAGTAATATCATTTGGGCAAATCATGTCATCACCTACCTCTTTAAGATAGGCAAATTATATCATCAGGCATAATACTTGTCAAAAGCCGTTTGTTTGTGTCGAATTTTGCTACTCCATTGTTTTCAATGGTTTCGTCCATTTATTTTCGATATATTACATTTATATTACAATTGTATTACAATTTTATAACATAAGGTTTTAAATCCATAGGGTACGCTTTTTTCCCTGCCCTCCTGTTCCACTAATCCCTCTTTGACCGTTTCGCAATTCTTCTTGAATATCTTTAATTGTAACAAACTTTTCTTCACTTGTTATAGCTATTTTCTCTGCAACAATTAATGGATCAATAAAGTCAATTAAAATTCTAGCTGGAGAAGAAGCAAAATTTGCTCCTGCTAACATTAATCCCTCATAATAACTTTGGCAAGCTCCTGCAAAAATAACTAAATCTTTTTTGAGCACTACTTTTCTAGCTTCTTCTACTGTCTTAATGAAATATCTGGAATTACGATAATTATATAAGTCATTAAAATTACTTCCTTTTCTTATCATTCCATCATGGCCTGTTACCACTAATATGTCTGGTTTATATCTTTGAAGTAAATTTGCAATGTAAAAAGGCTGTTTTCTTTCTGGAATATTTTTGACAATAGCATTTAAGCCAATTTTTTTATAATATCGATTTGACTTTTCACTATATTTTTTATCTCCATCTATGTGTAAAATTTTGCCTGTATAGATAATCGCCTTTTCTCGAAAAAGATGATGTGATTTATTTTTTCTCTCTTGTACATAGCCTTGTACCCTTCTTTTTACCTTTTCTTCTAATACTTTAATATGACTAGCTATCTGATTTGGTTCCATGAGTTCTAAGTCATCTAAGTCACTATCTGCTTGTACTCTCATAGTTAGTCCTTTTAGTATGGCAAACTTACTATTATGTGTTTTGATAATTCGTTCTACTACAAATGCAATATCTTTTCCATAGGAAATTCTTCCTACAATATCTCCTTTTTTTATCTTATTCATATCATAACATCCTTTTTCTATAGCATTCTTTGTTATGATATTCTATGTCGTTTCATGTAAAAAGGTGTCAAAAAAAGTTATTCTATTGTACTAGAATAACCTTTTTAATAACTTCTCATTTAATTTCTGATAAATCGGTTTCATTTGTTTTTCATTTGTAATTTCTACTGCTTGTCCTATATCTATCCACTTAACTCCACTATTTTCATCAGGTTTTATCTTTACTATGTCATTTTCATCTGCTTCTAATAGAAAGGTGCAATTTAAATGTAAATGCGTTGGTACATATTTTCCCCTTTTGATATGACTATCTACTGAAGCTATTTCTAAGGAATAAATTCCATTACTTAATACTTTAACATTTTCTATTCCAGTTTCTTCTTGGGCTTCTTTTAAAGCTACTCTTAATAAATCACTATCCCCATCACAATGTCCTCCCGTCCAAGCCCAATTTTGATAAATATTGTGATATGCCATTAATACTTTTGTTCTTTCTTTATTGACTATCCAATTAGAAGCTGTAAAATGGCATACTTTATTTTCCCTTGTCAATACATCTTTATAAGTATCTATTAAACTAAGCATTATCTCTTTATCTGCTCTTTCTTGCTCATTATATGGTTCAAAGCCTTCAATTTGTTCTTTTAAATCCATTTTTTTACCTCCTTTTTTATCTTATCACAAGTAAAACTATAAAAGCAAGAGTTGTTTCACCCTTGCTTTTATATTAATACTTTTATTCTTTTAAGACTTTAATTGTACCTATTTTCGTAGTTTTGAAAGGTACTAAGTTGACTTTCTTCTTTAAGCTAAATATTCTTAATATTTTTCTTTTTGAAAGTAATATAAGTTGGTACCAACATAACAACCATATAAATGATAATAATTGCAATGGAAAATCCTATGGTTAAACCTTGAAACTCTGGTAATCCTCCAAAGAAGTACTGTGTTAAATCCCAATTTGGCGTTACAAAGAACTTAATCCACCAAAGATTGAAAGCTTGTGCAAAAGCATTTACTAGTGAAGATCCCATTGAACCTAGCAATGTAATTGCTATTGCCAAAGCTGAATTAGTAAATATAGTACTTAATGAGAATGCCAAAGTTACAAGTAACACATAAATTGGTAATTTTCCTAAGGTTTGCATAGCCAAATATTTGACAATACTCATTTCTTGTAATTGGTTAGTTGTATGGTCATATACAACAGCTGGCTCTCCAAAGCTATCAAATCCTTGTATCATTCCTCCTACTACAAATTGCATTAGCATAACTGATAAAATAACTATCATAAGCATAATAATACAGGTAATAAATTTTGCAGTTAAAATAGTTCTTCTTTTATATGGCTTAATTAATAAAAGTTTGACAGTTCCTTTGTTAAATTCCTCACTAACGATAGTTCCTGCAATCATGACAGCCATAATGATAATAAATATTTCACATTCTGAAAATATGTTTAATAATATAGATTTTGCTGTTGAACTGTCTCCCATTTTTGTATCATGTTCAATATCATATTTGCAAATTGCTGCTCGTTCTAAATTTTTATAATAACTTTGTTTATTTTCGTATTGTTCCTTTTCACTTAGTTGTGTCTGATTAGAATTTTCATAACTTCTAATGTCACTCTTACTCATTTGATACATAGATAAGCATTGGTTATAGTAATCATATCCATAACAAATATCTTTTTCTAATCTCCAATTAATAACTTGTTTTGTGTCTTCTAATTCTGCAATTTGATATTCTAATTCTTTTATTTGTTCTTGACTAGTTACTGTTTGTTTTAATTTTGTTTGTTCTTCTAAGCTTGCTTCTACATTTTTTAACTTTTCTTTCGTAAAATATTTCCAATCACCTACATCTAATTTTGCTACAAAATCATCATACTTTGCTTTTGCCTGAACTTGTTCTGTTTGGCTTGCTCCCATATATTCACAACGTACCATTTTGTCTATTAATTCACGACCTTGCTCATGAATAATTTTTGCTTGCCAGGTTCCTCCATCTCCATATCTTTGTATTAGTTTGTTTGTTCTTAATTCTATTTCGTAGCTTAAGTACATCTCTTTATTCTCTGTTGTTTTTAAATCAATTCCTTTTAATTGTTCTTCATAAAATTTAATTTCTTGGCTGACATCATAAGAATAACCATCATTTGACATTTGATAGATAAAATTAGCTAAGATAATAAATGCTAGTGTAATTAATAAAGTAATGTAAATACTTTTCTTTTTGCTAATTTTGGTTAGCTCATTTCTAATTAAATTAATCAATTGTATTACCTCCTGTCTTTTTTAAGAAGGCATCTTCTAATGACATCTGCTCTTCATAAATACCATAAATTTTCACTTCATTTTTCACTAATTCTTTTACCGCTTCTGGCACTTGCTCTTTTTTAATATCTACAATTGCTTCTGTTTTCTGCTTAATTTCTGTAGGATAATTTAATATATTCTTTAATTTTTCTGCATTATCCACTACAAAATGATAATGAATTTGTGCAGTTTCTTTTACTTTTTGCATATCTGTTGTTTCAATGACATTACCATTTTGAATAATACACACTTTATTACAAAGTGTTTCAATTTCTGCTAAATTATGGCTAGAAATAAAAATTGCCATATTTTCTTTTTGTGCTAATTCACGAAGTAAATCCCTCATTTCTTTAATACCTTCTGGATCTAGTCCATTAGTTGGTTCATCTAAAATCAAAAGCTTTGGCTTATGAAGAATCGCTTGTGCTACTCCTAATCTTTGTCTCATTCCTAAAGAATATTTAGATACCTTATCATTAATTCGATTATCTAATCGAACTAATTTCACAACCTCCATTATTCTTGTTCTATCTACTTCTGGATACATATTGGCTACTAATTTTAAGTTTTCAAATCCAGTTAAGTACATATATAAATCTGGATTTTCAATAATCGCTCCTACTTTTTCAATAGCTTTGGTAAATTGTTTTTCAATATCATAACCATTAATGCTAACTACTCCACTTGTGATAGATTGCAAACCTAAAATTAATTTAATAGTGGTTGTTTTTCCTGCTCCATTTGGTCCAATAAAGCCTAAGATATCTCCTTGATATAGCTCTAGGGATACTCCTTTTAAAATTTCTTTTTTGCCAAACTTTTTGTGTAAGTCTTGGCATTTTAATACTAACTCTCCCATTCCATCCTCCTCTTCCTGTTTTTAACTTTTCTTATTCTAACATTAAAATCTTAAGAAAAAAGCAGCTATTTTCTTAAGATTTTATAAATTTCCTTATTAGTTCTTTTCTAACTCTGATAAATAAAAATGTATAATGTGTCATCTATACATTGCCATTCTTCTCCTGATTCTTCCAATATCGCTTTTCCTTCTTGAGTAGCATTTGTGTACTCCAACCTTCTATCTGTGTAAAAATAAATAACTCCTTTTGCAGACCACCAACATTTCGTAGAATTAAATACTGTACTATTAGCATTTGGATTATCTGGTAAATATAAATTCCTATTATGTGATGAACTAAATACACGAGCAATTTTAGTTATCTCTATGCCTGTTTGTTGCTCATACTCTTGAATATGTTGTTCTATTCTCTGACATTCTTCTTTTTCCACTTGATTCATTTGTTTTCCTTGTGCAATAATCGTAATATATTGATATAAATTACAACTTGCATATAGAGTAACTACTGCAATAGCTAGCATACTAAGTATATTTCTCTTTTGAAAAAGGTCTGTTGTGACATACAAGAATAGGAATAAAATTCCTATTAAAGCCCCTAAACTAAATCTCATTCTAGGTGCCCAAAAAGAGCTTCTAGAAAGTACTGAACTAGCAAAACTGCTTGCTATTACAAATGCAATTAGTATAAACCATAATACAAGTGGTTTACTACTTTCCTTTTTATACTTTTCTACAATAGTAATAATAGCTAATACCACTGTTATTGATAAAAAGATAAGTAACCAATTTTTAGGTAACATACCGTAAAGTATTCGTTAATGTTTTTGAAATATTAGCAAGAATGTACAAAATATTTTCGAAAATATTTGTACTTAATCTGCTTTGTGCTGTATGAAAATAAGTAGTAAATAGCTTCACACATCCTAAATCCACAAGACCTGCTATGACTACTAAAATACCACTTAGCAACACATCTCTTATGATATAAATTACTGTATCTTTGTTTTTCAAAATGGAATATAATAGAACTACTGCAAGGAAAAATCCAATGGTTCCTTGGTAACATAGCATACCTATAATAGTACATAAAGCACTTTTCCAAAGGTATCCTTTCTTTCTATCTACTAGTACATTCGCTCCTATTGTATAAAATAACAAACTTATTGCCATAACAATACATTCTATAAAATATAATTGTTCTAAATACATAAAGTTAAAAATTGTAACATAGCAAAGAGCTATTACTAATATCTCAAGCCATTTATTTTCTATCGTTCTATATTTAGCTATACTATTTTTTAATAGAACCACTACCAAGCAAGATATGATAATTGCTACCAATAGAGTACCTATTACATACGCTATCATGGGAATATTTAATTTTAAAACTAGCAAATTTAATAATCCCATTATCATTCTTCCATCAGAAAAAGAATTATCCATGGAATATCCTTCTAATCCCTTTTCTATAATCCCATAAGTATCTGCTATATAATGTCCTTGTAAAAAAGGAAGGAAAATAAGACAGGTAAATACTATTAGAATGAGACATACCATCATATCCCTTTTGTTTGATTTCATAGTTTCTGATCCTTTCATTTGTATTTTCTAAAGTATATCACACTTATCATAACTTGCAAGTTTTTTCTCTTGTCACTTGATTTTTTCTTAAGATTTCAATAAATAGATTAATTTTTCAAATTTTACTTGTGTTTCCTAAAATAGTATGTTACAATAAGTTTGGCTTTGAAAAAAGCTTAAATGAATTTAATTATTTTATCGACTATTTCCCTTCTTGATTATGATATTAAAAAGGTTCAATGGGTCAAAAATATTAAATGTCAAAAATTAAGAAGGAGGTAACTTCCAAATGGCAGATAAAACTTTAGTATGTAAAGATTGTGGAGCTGAATTTGTTTTCACAGAAGGTGAACAACAATTCTATGCTGAAAAAGGTTTTACAAATGAACCTCAAAGATGCCCAGAATGCAGAAAAGCTAGAAAAGCTCAAAGAAGAAATTTCAATAACGAAAATAACTAATTGAAATAATAAAACCTGTTACTTTTTAAGTAGCAGGTTTTTTCTTTATATTGCTTCTCTATCGTTATGACTATATTTTAGTTTTGTTGCCATTCCTCCCCTAATATGTCTTTCTGCTTTATTTTCATCTAATATTTCTCTTACCTCGTGTGCTAATATTGGATTTATCTTAAGTAGTCTTTCACTAACATCTTTGTGTACTGTACTTTTACTTACTCCAAATTTTCTCGCCGCTCCTCTAACTGTATCTTTACTATCTATAATATAGTGTGCTAAATTAACTGCTCGTTCTTCTATTGAACTATTCTTTTCCAAATGAAAAACCCCCTTAAAATACGCTGTTTTGTAAATTGTATTCTAGCAGAGGTTGTATTAGAACTAATGAAATTTTATTATTTTAATTTTCTTCACTGACTTTCGACATTTTTTGTCTTTTTTTGTCGAAAGTTATAATATTTTTTCCATGTTCTTTTTCTCCTATTTTTTTCCATATTTGTTAAACTTTTCTGCTCTATTTTCTGCATATTTTGCCATTTTTGTTTCACAATAATAGAAAGATATTGTATTGCATTTATATATTAATTTTAACTATTCTATTTCTGTGAAGTTAATCAAATAAATGCTATATATTAATAAAAAAGTTGGAGGGAAAAATATGGCACTTGATTATACCATTATTGGAGAAAGATTAAAGAAAGCAAGAACTGATAAGAAAATGACACAAGAAATATTGGCTGAAAAGCTAGATGTTTCTATTGCATTCTTAAGCAGAATTGAAAGAGGAAATTCTCATATTAATTTAAAAAGATTAAGTCAAATTTGTGAAATTTTGGGAGTTTCAGAAGGATACATTTTAAATGGTGCATCTAGTAATTCAGAAAATTATCTAACTTCTGAATTTAGTGATATTTTAAATAATATTTCTCCTGAAAAACAAAAATTAATTTATAAAATTGCTAAAGTTATTTCTGAAACAGAATAATTTTACTTCAAATAATTCATACTAAGGTAAGGAAGGTATTTCCTTACCTTTTTATCTTTTATTTTATATAAAATATGTTGCTAATTGTCAAAACTTGTGATATGATAACAAGGATATGTGTTAGACATTTCGTTTATCTATATATCAAATTATTTTAATAATAAAAAGGAGGCTTTTTTATGGACTTTAAACAATGGGACAGTTTTAATAAACAAGGCGAATGGACAAAAGAAATTGATGTAAGAAGCTTTATTCAAGCAAACTATACACCATATGAGGGCGACAGCACTTTCTTAAGTGGTCCAACTGAAAAAACAACAAAATTATGGGATAAGGTTTTAGACTTATATAAGAAAGAAAGAGAAAATGGCGATGTATTAGATGTAGATACTAAAACTCCATCAGGCGTAAATCGCTATGCTGCTGGATATGTTGATAAAGATTTAGAAGAAATCGTTGGTTTCCAAACCGATAGCCCTTTAAAAAGAGCAATCATGCCAAATGGTGGTATTCGTATTGTAGAAAAATCATGTGAAAGCTATGGATATAAAGTAGATGATGATATAGCATATATTTATCACAATTTAAGAAGAACACACAATGATGGTGTATTTGCAGTTTACACACCTGAAATTAGAGCAGCTAGAAGTTCACACTTAATTACTGGTCTTCCAGATGGTTATGGCCGTGGAAGAATTATTGGTGATTACAGAAGAGTTGCCCTATATGGTGTTGATGCTTTAATCGCAAGCAAAAAAGAAGAATTAGATCTTTTAGATAGAGATGAAATGACAGAAGATTTAATCCGTCAAAGAGAAGAAGTTTATGACCAAATTTTAGCTTTAAATGATTTAAAAGCTATGGCACAAACTTATGGATTTGATATTTCTGAGCCAGCAAATACTGCTAAAGAAGCTATTCAATGGCTATACTTTGGATATTTAGGTGCTATTAAAGATCAAAATGGTGCTGCTATGAGTTTAGGTAGAACTTCTACTTTCCTTGATATCTATATTGAAAGAGATATTAAAAATGGAAGTTTAACAGAAGAAGCTGCTCAAGAATTAATTGACCAATTTGTTATGAAATTAAGAATGGTTCGTTTCTTAAGAGCTCCTGAATACAATGCCCTATTTAGTGGCGACCCAGTATGGGTAACTGAAAGTATTGGTGGTATGGGAATTGATGGAAGAACTTTAGTTACTAAAAATAGTTTCCGTATGCTTCATACTTTAGTAAACTTAGGACCAGCTCCAGAACCAAACTTAACAGTATTATGGTCTACTCACCTACCAGAAGGATTTAAAAAATTCTGTAGTGATATATCTATTAAAACATCTTCTATTCAATATGAAAATGATGATTTAATGAGAGTAACTTTAGGAGACGATTATGGTATTGCATGCTGCGTTTCTGCTATGAAAATTGGTAAACAAATGCAATTCTTCGGAGCAAGAGCAAACCTTGCCAAAGCTCTACTTTATGCTATCAATGGTGGTAGAGATGAAAAGAGTGGAAAACAAATCACACCTAAATTTGCACCAATTACTTCTGAATATTTAGATTATAATGAAGTAATGGAAAAATTTGATCATATGATGGAATATTTAGCTAAAACCTATGTAAAAGCTTTAAATATGATTCACTATATGCATGACAAATATTCTTATGAAGCATTAGAAATGGCTTTACACGATAAAGAAAGAGATATTTTAAGAACTATGGCTTGTGGTATCGCAGGATTCTCAGTTGCAGTTGATTCTTTATCTGCTATCAAATATGCTAAAGTTAAAGTTATCCGTGATGAAACAGGATTAGCTGTTGATTATCAAGTAGAGGGTGACTTCCCTAAATACGGAAATGATGATGACAGAGTTGATGATATGGCAGTTGAATTAACAAAAACATTTATGAAAAAAGTAGAAAAACATGCAACTTATAAAAATTCAAGAGCTACTATGTCTATCTTAACTATCACATCTAATGTAGTATATGGTAAAAATACAGGTTCTACACCAGATGGTAGAAAAGACGGTGAACCATTTGGACCTGGTGCTAACCCACTTCATGGAAGAGATACTAATGGTGCTTTAGCAGTTATGAATACAATCGCTAAATTACCTTATGAATATTCAGAAGACGGTATTTCTTATACCTTCTCTATCACACCTGGAACACTTGGAAAAGATGAAGAAACAAGAACAAACAACTTAACAAGTATGTTAGATGGTTTCTTTGCACAAACTGGACATCACATTAATGTTAACGTATTTGATAGAAGCTTACTAGAAGACGCTATGGAACATCCTGAAAAATATCCACAATTAACTATTCGTGTATCTGGTTATGCAGTTAACTTTACAAAATTAACAAGAGAACAACAATTAGACGTTATTCATAGAACAATTCATGAAAGAATCTAATTTGTCAGTTTAGGGACGTTAGTTCAACTGACATTTTGGTAAAAAATGGTAAAGTGTCAGTTTGGGGACGGATGTCAGTTAAACTAACGTCCCCAAACTGACATAATAGGAGTAAATGATTATGAACGCACGTGTACACTCATTTGAATCCTTTGGAACAGTAGACGGACCTGGTATCAGGTTCGTCATGTTCTTACAAGGATGTGCTTTAAAGTGTAAGTACTGCCATAACCGTGATACTTGGGATCGTCGTTGTGGTACAGAATACTCTTTAGAAGATATATTAACTAAAATTGAAAAATATAAAAACTACTTTAAACCTTCTGGTGGTGGGGTTACAATTAGTGGTGGTGAACCATTATTACAATTAGACTTTTTGTTAGAACTCCTCCCTATTCTAAAACAAGACGATATTCATGTTGCAATTGATACTTCCGGTAGTTTTAATTTGACAGATGATATAAAAAAAGTCATCGATTTGGCTGATTTATTTTTATTAGATATCAAATGTATTAATGATGAAATTTGTAAAGAATTAACAGGTGTTTCTAATAAGCAAGAGATTGCTTTTGCTGAATACCTAAATAGCATTGGTAAGCCAATGTGGATTAGACAAGTATTAGTCCCTGGTATTACAGATCACGAAGAAGATTTACTAAAACTAAAAGATTTCATTTCTAGTTTATCTAATGTAGAAAAAGTGGAGATTCTTCCCTATCATGATATGGGCCGTTTCAAATGGGAACAATTAGGTCTAAAATATGAATTAGATGGTGTGCGAGCTGCCACAACAGAAGATGTGGAAAAAGCTAAGAGAATTTTGGGAATTTAGATTATATAAAAAGATACATTGCTTTCATTTTTACTACTTGCAATGTATCTTTCTTTTATTTTTTACCATTTAAGTAAGGAATTATATTTCTTTAACAATATAGCTATACTCGAAAAACTCCTTAAAGCATTTCCCTCTGATATTACTATATTAGAGTCCGGTGCCCACTACTGCTACTCCACGACCACAGCCACTGCTACTAGTCCAACTGCCGCTACCGTGAAAGGAGAATACTCCATTGCCGCCATTTACGAAGCCAGAATACGTACTACTAAACCAGCTAGAGCTGCCTCCATGCCAGCCTGTGCAGTTGAGATACCTATAACATAATCCCTATGTCCTGCCTATCTTATCCATCTTGAAACTCAATAAAACTATTCTTCTTATTCTTTCACAATCTTTTTTAATCCAAATGTAATAAAATAAATTATGCCTGAAATTAGCACTATCATTGGTCCTGTTGGAATATTCCAATAGTAAGACATAATAAGACCTGTTAGTCCTGAAAATAGTGAAAATATCACTGCAATCAAATGATAACTTCTCATATTCTTTGCAATATTTCTGCTAGATGCTGCTGGTAGAATAAGTAATGAATTAATTAATAAAATACCAATCCAACGAATAGAAATCATAACAATAATAGCAATTAAAACCACAAAAATATTATCAATTAATTTTGTATTTATTCCTCTACTTTTTGCTAATGTTGAGTTAATACTCGTTACATTTAGTTTATTAAATGTAAAATACCAAAATACTCCTACTGCAATAAATGACAAGAGTAAATATAAAATTTCACTATTGCTAATGCTTAAAATATCTCCTACTAGGTAACTAGAATATTTATTAAAATTACCACTTTGTGCAAGCATTGCTAAACCTAATGCAATTGCTATGGAAGAAAATACACTAATGATAGTATCTGCTCCATAATTTGTCTTATTCTTAACAAAATTTAATAACAATGCAAAAACAATAGCAAAAAATATCATAGAAATATTCATATTAGAAATCCCTAGTACCATACCTATAGCAATTCCTGTTAATGCAGAGTGACCTAGGGCATCAGAAAAAAAGGCCATCTTATTATTCACTATCATTGAACCTAATATAGCAAAAATCGGTGAAATTAAAATAATGGCAAGAAAAGCATTTTTCATAAAAGCATATTCCATAAATTCAAATGGCAAAATTGTTTCTAATATTTCATAAATTGCTTCCATTTTTTCTCCCTCTTTGTTTGTCGCATTTGGGGACGTTAGTGCGACACTATTTATTCAAATCTCTCTCTAAATGCTAAACTATTAAATACTTCCTCTGGTGTTCCTTCTTTGATAACTTCTTTATCTAATAAAATAACCTTGTCTGCATATTTTTTTACTAGTTCTAAATCATGTGAAACTAGTAAAATTGACATATCATACTTTGTTTTTAGGTTATTGACTAATTCATAAAAATCCTGTGTTCCATTTTTATCAATTCCTGAAACTGGCTCATCTAAAATCAATAAATTAGGTACTGGCTTTGTTGCAATGGAAAGCAATACTCTTTGCAATTCTCCACCTGATAAGTCTCCAATACTTTTATCTATTAACCTATCTGCTCCAAATAGTTTTAACTGATTTTTGATTTCTTGATATATCTTCTTGTCCTTTTTTAGGAAAACTGGTACATGGCAAATACAAGAAGCAAATAAATCATAAACTGTTGTTGGCATATGCCTTTCAATATTAATGGATTGTGGTACATAACCAATCTTAATTTTCTTTGCTACATTTTCCTTCATATCCATAAAAGTAATGTTTCCTGTATGTTCTACTTCTCCTAAAATAGCTTTTAGCAAAGTAGACTTTCCTGCCCCATTTCGCCCAATGATAACAGTTAACTGTCCACAATGGATATGAATATTGACATCTTTTAAAATAACTTCTTTTCCAAACTTCACACCTATATGGTTGATTTTGGTACAGTGTAATCCACATGCAGCTGACTGTTCCATTTGCATTCCTCTCTTTCTTGTCATTTTATTTTTCAAGAGCAATTTGCTATTAATATATACTCTGTAAGTATCATATCTACAATATTTTTTTCAAAGTCATTAAATTCTCTTGCATTAATTGTAAGTAGCTATTCATTTCTACACTTCCTGTCAGTCCTGATTGCAATTCATAAATCGTAGCTCCTGTTTCATTTGCTAAAGTCTGTGCACTTTTCAAATCATCCTGACTATCTACTAATATTGCTGTTATCTGTTCCCTTTTCATAGTTTCAATCAATTCTCTCATTTTCTCTGCTGATAAAGTACTTTCTTCATGATTTGTTGGAACAGAAATAATTTCTAATCCAATCTCTTTTGCCAAATAACTGAATGCTTCATTTAAGCAAATTGCCTTTTTGTTCTTCACATTTATTAGTTCTGTTTGATATTTGTTTTGTAATTTCTTTATTTCATTTATATAATTTTCTTTATTTTGTTCATAAATTTCCTTATTTTCTGGATTGACTTCACTTAGTCTTTTTGCAATTTCTTCTACTTGCAATATATAATTAGAAAGGCTTGTCCAAACATGGTTATTCATTTCTCCATTTTCTTCTATTTTATTGCCAATATTCCCACTACTATCAATTATTTGAATATTAGAATAGGTATTTAATATTTTGTCCATAAAGCTTTCTAAGCCTAACCCATTTTGTATAATAACATCTGCTTTTTCTAACTTCTTCATGTCTTGTGTACTTAAAGTATAATCATGTAAGCACCCTGCATTCATATCCGCCATGTTCACTAATTCTATATCTTGTGCCCCTTGTGTAATATTACTTGTCATAATAAAAATAGGATAAAATGTAGTTACAATTTTAAACTTTCCCTCATCATTCTCTTCTAATTTTCTGATCATATTCCCTATCACACAAATTGCTATTATCATCATTATAATAACCAATACTCTAATGCCAATTTTCTTTTTCATAACTTGTCCCTTTCTTATTTGCCTATCATATCATAAATATCCATTTTTTTCAAGTCCACAAAATCCTTAAGCATTCTTTAAAATTGCCTATATCACATTGACTTATTGCCTATTTTGCAGTATGATATAAGAAGCAATTTTAAAGAATGGAGTTATATTGAAATTTATGTTATGTTCAATTTGTAATAAAAATCAAGCTGTCATCTTTATTAATAAGCAAGACGATGGCAAGCAAAAAATGGAAGGATACTGTTATGAATGTGCAAAAAAGCAAGGTATCAATCCTATGGAATCTTTAATAAAACAAGCAAATCTGACAGAAAAAGATTTGGATGATATGACTAAACAAATCGAAAATATAATGTCTGATTTTACACAAAATATTGATGTAGATGCTTTATCTGAACAAATGGAGAATATAGACCAATCAGATAGCTTAGAAGAAGAAAAATCACCAATTCAATTTGGTGCTATTCCTCTAGGTTCTATTTTTTCTGGCATGTTTGGAAGTTCTTCTGCAACAGAAGATTCCCAAGACCCGAACACTACTTCTGCTAATTCTAATGAAAAGAAAAAAGTAAAAGTAAAAAAAGAAAAGGATAAACGTCGTAAAGCTTTAGAAACTTTTGGCACTAACTTAACTCAAAAAGCTAAAAATGGACAGTTAGATATGGTAGTTGGTAGAGATAAAGAAATTCAAAGAATGATACAAGTTTTAAATCGTCGTAGTAAGAATAATCCTTGTTTAATTGGTGAACCTGGTGTTGGTAAAACTGCCATTGCACAAGGATTGGCCATCAAAATTGCAACAGGAAAAGTTCCTGCTAAGTTATTAAACAAAGAGGTATATTTAATTGATATGACAGCAGTTGTTGCAGGTACCCAATTTAGAGGTCAATTCGAGGCTCGCATGAAGTCCATCATTGATGAATGTAAATCTTTAGGGAATATTATTTTAGTCATTGATGAAATTCACAATATTATTGGTGCAGGTGATGCTGAACATTCCATGAATGCAGCTAATATTTTAAAACCTTCCCTATCTAATGGTGAAATTCAATTGATTGGAACTACTACCTTAAAGGAATATCGTAAATATATTGAAAAAGATAGCGCTTTAGAAAGAAGATTTCAACCTGTTATTGTAGAAGAACCTTCTATTACAGACTCAATTGATATCTTAGAAGGTATAAAAAAATATTATGAAGATTATCACAAAGTAAAAATCTCTAATGATGTGATTAAGCAAACCGTTATTATGTCTGAAAAATATATCCATGATAGATTTTTACCTGATAAAGCAATTGACATTTTAGATGAAGCTTGTTCACGTATTAACTTGAATAACAAAGAACTATATGAGCTTGAGGTATTGAAAAATGAACTAAAAGCTGTTCAAGAAGAAAAAGAAGAAGCTGCTCAAGCAGATTCTACTGAAGACTATCAAAAAGCTGCTGAATTAAAAACAAAAGAATGTAGCTTAATAGAACAAATTGATGAATTAAATAAAAAGCTAAAATTAAAGAGTTTAACACTTCAAGATATTGCAGAAGTTATTGAAAGTTGGACAAAAATTCCTGTAAAGAAAATCACAGAGGCAGAAACGCAAAAATTATTAAACTTAGAAGAAAACTTACATAAAAGAGTAGTTGGGCAACAATCTGCAGTAGAAGCTGTTTCAAGAGCTATCCGCCGTAATCGTGCTGGATTAAAAAGCACCAAAAGACCACCATCATTTATTTTTGTTGGTCCTACTGGTGTTGGTAAAACCGAACTTGCTAAATCGCTTAGTTATGAGATGTTTGGAAAAGAAGATGCTATTATTCGCATTGATATGTCTGAATATATGGAAGGCCACTCTACCTCTAAGTTAATTGGTTCACCTCCAGGATACGTGGGGTATGACGATGCAGGTCAATTGACAGAAAAGGTAAAACGCAATCCCTACTCTATCGTACTTTTAGACGAAATAGAAAAAGCCCATCCAGATGTATTTAATATTTTACTTCAAGTATTAGATGATGGTCGTTTAACAGACAGCCAAGGAAATACAGTTAGTTTTGAAAATACTATTTTAATTATGACATCTAATGCTGGCTCTAATCAAAACACTAATTCTATTGGTTTTGGTGGAACTAGAATGGATCAAAATAAAGTCATGGATAGTTTAAAAGAAACTTTTAGACCTGAATTTTTAAATAGAATTGATGAAATTGTTATTTTTGAACAATTAAATCCAGAACAATTATTACAAATTGTAGATTTAATGCTAGGAGATACTAGAAAGGCTTTATCTGATAAAGATATTTCTATGGTAGTATCTGAACAAGCTAAGAAATTTTTACTAGAAAAAGGAACTGATATCAAATATGGTGCAAGACCTTTAAGAAGAGCTATTCAAAGATATGTAGAAGATGAGCTTTCTGATAAAATACTACGTAAAGAACTTTTGAATAACCAAACTGTTACCATTGATTCAGAAGAAAACAATTTAACATTTTTTGTAGAATAATTCGCTATATCATAAGGAGAAATATTTATGGCAAAGCATATACCCAATATTTTAACAGTAGCAAGATTTTTTTTAATACCATTTGTTATTTATTTTTTAGTAGTAGATAATTACCTTATGGCTTTTATCTTTCTTACTATTTCAGGTTTAACAGATGTATTAGATGGTTTTATTGCTAGAAAATTTAATTTTATTACCAATTTCGGAAAGCTAATAGACCCTTTAGCAGATAAAGCAACTCAAATTTCTGTACTAATTGCTTTAATGCTAAAAAATATTATTCCGTTTTGGATGATTGCAATCGTTGCTTTGAAAGAAGCTGCTATGATAGCAGGTGCATCTTTTCTATATGGAAAAGAACTTGTAGTTTCTAGCAAATGGTATGGTAAATTATCTACTGTTCTATTCTATATTGCCATTGTATGCTCTTTTGGTATTAAATATTGGAACACAATTGCAGAAAGTCCTACTAATTCAGTAAATTCACTTCCTCAATTTGATATGTGGATTTACTATTTAGCTATTGTCGCTACTATCTTCTCTCTTGTTATGTATTATATTACCTTCTACAGACAAGGATATTTGAAAAAAGAAAATTTAAAAATTGAAAGCAAAAGTTAATCCAAAAGTATCAGGTTGGGGACGTTCCTTTTTCTGACACTTTTGTCAGGTTAGGGACACACCTCTACCATTTATCTTAAAGGTATGTCCCCAGTATGACAGTTTTGTCAGAAAAAGGAACGTCCCCAACCTGACATTACTCAAAATCCTCTAGCACAGAATGCAATTGATCATCTCCTATTGCTTTAATTCCTTCTTGCACTCTGATCAAGTCCTCTTCCGTTAAATACCTTGTTGCAATATCTGTATCTTCTTTAAAAGTTTCTTTTCCATCTTCATCTATTGTATAAATTCCTAGCATATCACCATTTTCCTTAATCATATAATGTTTTCCACAATACCCTTCTTTTTCTTGTGATACAATAATTTGATTATTGGTAAAGCTTTCTAATTGCCAATCTGAATATACTTTTTTTATCTGTTCTTCAGTCCAATTAATCCATTCTTCAGGGATATCTTTTATTTCTTTGACTAAATGATCACAACCTTTAAAATATTGTTTTTCTGTAATTGTACAATTAGGTGATGTTTTCATCTCTGTTGTAGAAGTAGATATAGTTTCATTATCAGATCTATTTTCATCCTTTTCTAACTCAGCTAGTTGTTTTGTTGGTATATTACTATCCTTTGTTTTTTCCTTTTCATAAAAATATACACCTGTCATAACTCCAATAAAAAATAATATCATAATGCCTAGAATAATGGCTATTTTCCATCCTATTCTCATACTCTTTCCCATCCTTTCTTCTCAATTACCTTTTAGTCTAAAAATGTAACTGATTAAAATTCTCTATTCCTTTGTTTTTAGTATGAGAAATTTTGGTAATATTTATTCATTTATTTAAAAAAAATGGAAGATAGTATAGTTCTAAATTCTAAAAGTTTGAAATCCAAAACCATACCTTCTTCCACTAAATAATTATATAATTATACGCACAAGCACGAATCAATCGATTTGTTATTGCTAACCCTAATCCCTGTTCTCCAACACCTTCCAAAACAACTAAATCTACTTGTTCTTTATCCACTTTTCTAAGCAATGTAAAAATATTTTTAGCAACTTCTTCTAGTGTTTCTCCCATATTCCATTTTCTCTTTGTTTGATAACTTTGTAAATTACTTTCTCTTCCTACTACTAATACTTTTTTATTTTCTTGTTGCATTTTCCTTATAACTTCATTTATCTTTTCTATCATCTTTTCTTTCTCTTGACTATATATCATTATACTTTTTGTATTTGGTGCATAATGACGATATTTCATACCAGGTGAAGTAACAATTTCGTTTTTCTCTACTTTTGCCAAAACATGCTTATCTATTTTAACATCTTGTGCTACCTCTTCTAATTGTTCTTTTGTGATTTTTCCTGGTCTTAATATATTAATTTTATTTCCCTCTACTTTAATAACTGTGGATTCTAATCCAATATCTGTAAATCCGCCATCTAAAATATATTCTACCTTTCCATCTAGCTCTGTAATAATATCTTCTACTTTAGTTCCACTTGGCTTTCCCGAAACATTAGCACTTGGCGCAGCTATTGGTACCCCCGCTGTTTCAATTAGTTTCTGCGCAATTCTATTACTTGGCATACGTATTCCTACTGTATCTAAATTAGCGGTTACAATATTGGGTATAATCTCTTTGCTCTTCCTTTTTAAAATGATTGTCAAAGGTCCTGGCCAAAACTTTGTCATCAACTTTCTCTCTAATGTTCCAATATCCATTACAATGTCTTCTATCATTTTAATGTTAGCTATATGAACAATAAGGGGATTATCTTGCGCTCTCCCCTTTGCTACAAAAATCTTTTTTACAGCATCCTCATCTAAAGCATTAGCTCCAATCCCATATACTGTTTCAGTGGGAAATAACACCAAATTGCCCTTTTTAATTTCTAATGCTGCTTCTTGTATTTCGTCTTCCTTTATTACTTTTTTTTGGTCTGAATATTTTGAAATCATACTCTCCTTCTCTTTTCCTCTTATTATTTCCCTCTATTATATCACAGAACTTACTTGTTATCTATATCTATTTATGATATAATCATTTTATTGAGCTATTTGGCTCTTATTTCATTTTTGGAGGAGTATTCTATATGGTTACATTTGATCTTTCAGCTTCCAATGTTATTCGGCAAATAATTGAAGCTGCTTGTCCTGAAAATTTCAATTACGGCGAATCCTATTCGCTACTTAATCAGGCAGTTCTTCATGATGTTACTGAATCAATTCGTACTTTAACTATCTTGTCGATTTCGGCATCATCTACCAATCTCTATACTGAACTTTTTCAGGATTGGGAAGTTGCTGACAAATCTCCCCTCACTTTTCATAGAGCCAATCTTGCAACAGTTACATTCTGTTCTGACTGGACTATTCGTGTTCGTTTTGGGATCAAAGATGAGGAGGTATTTGAGGTCAGTAAATCAGACACCTTTGTACGTTTAAAATCCTATCTCCAATGAAGACTTCCTTTCTTAGGAGTCTAGCCTACCAGATATATTGAATAATATATCTAGTAGGCATTTTTTATACCACTTATTTTTATCGATTTTTTTCTTCTTTCCCCTTTCATTTCGAGCAAAAATACGATATAATAAGGAAATTGAAGTAAGGAGTTGAAAATAAATGGGATATAACTTTAAAGAAATTGAAAATAAATGGCAAAATAAATGGTACTCAGAAGGAACCTTTTATGCTAAAGAAAATAATAATCCAAAAAGATGGTATGGTTTAATAGAATTTCCTTATCCATCAGGACAAGGTCTTCATGTTGGACATCCTCGTAGTTACACAGCTTTAGATATTATTGCTAGGAAAAAACGTATGGATGGCTATAACGTGTTATACCCAATTGGTTTTGATGCATTTGGCTTACCTGCTGAAAACTATGCTATTAAAAATCATGTACATCCTAAAATTACGACTGAAAAAAATATTAATCACTTTAGAGAACAACTAAAAGCCTTAGGATTTTCTTTTGACTGGTCAAGAGAAGTAGATACCACTGACCCTAACTACTACAAATGGACTCAATGGATTTTTATCCAACTATATAAACATGGCTTAGCCTATAAAACAACTATGCCAATTAATTTCTGTACTGGTTGTAAAGTAGGACTTGCCAATGAAGAAGTTGTAAATGGTGTTTGTGAACGTTGTGGAAGCCCTGTTGTTCAAAAAGAAAAAAGTCAATGGATGCTAAAAATTACTGAGTATGCTCAAAGATTAATTGATGATTTAGAAGAAGTAGACTTCTTAGATAAAATTAAAGCACAACAAGTTAATTGGATTGGAAGAAGCGAAGGCGCTGAAGTTAAATTTAAAATTTCTGGTTATGATAAAGAACTAGTAGTTTATACAACTAGACCTGATACTTTATTTGGTGCTACTTATATGGTAGTGGCTCCAGAGCATCCTATGATTAAAGATTTAGAAAACAAAATTACTAATCTAGAAGAAGTTCAAGAATATCAAAGACAAGCTAGCTTAAAATCTGATTTTGAACGTTCTGAATTAAATAAGGAAAAAACTGGTGTAGAATTAAAAGGAATTAAAGCCATCAACCCTCTTACTGGAAAAGAAATTCCAATATGGGCTTCTGATTATGTTTTAATTACTTATGGAACAGGAGCTATTATGGCTGTTCCTGCTCATGATACACGTGACTGGGATTTTGCAAAAAAATTTAATCTATCTATGATCCAAGTTATTGAATCAACTGACAAAACTGTAGAATGTAATATTGAAAAAGAACCATTCACAGATGTTGCTACTGGGATACTTGTCAATTCTGGTTTCTTAACAGGGTTATCTGTTGAAGATGCTAAAAAGAAAGTAATTAGCTATTTAGAAGAACAAGGTATTGGCACTAAAAAGGTAAATTATAAACTACGTGATTGGGTATTTTCTAGGCAACGTTATTGGGGTGAACCAATTCCTATGGTATACTGTGAAAAATGTGGTTGGGTTCCACTTCCAGAAGAAGAATTACCTCTTGTTCTCCCTGAAATTGAAGACTATGAACCTGGTGAAAATGGAGAATCACCTTTAGCAAAGCAAATCGAATGGATGAAGACCACTTGTCCTCACTGCGGAGGAACAGCTACAAGAGAAACTGACACTATGCCACAATGGGCTGGTTCTTCTTGGTACTATCTAAGATATATGGATCCACATAATGATAAAGCTTTAGCATCAAAAGAAGCTTTAGAATATTGGAGCCCTGTTAATTGGTATAATGGTGGTATGGAGCATACTACTTTGCACTTGCTCTATTCTCGTTTCTGGCATAAATTTTTGTATGATATTGGCATTGTACCTACTAAAGAACCATATGCAAAACGTACTTCTCATGGTATGATCTTAGGTTCTAACGGAGAAAAAATGTCTAAGTCAAAAGGAAATGTTATTAATCCTGATGATATTGTTAATGAATTCGGTAGTGACACTTTCCGTGTTTACGAAATGTTTATGGGACCTTTTGACCAAACAGCTCCATGGTCAATGGAAAGTATTCGTGGTTGTTCCAAATTTCTAGATAGAGTTTGGAATATGCAAGATATGCTAGTAGAAGGAGATACCTACTCTCCTGAATTTGAAAAAATGATACATCAAGCAATCAAAAAAGTTTCTAACGACATTGAGGAGATGAAGTTTAATACAGCTGTTTCCACTTTTATGAGTATGACAAATGAATTCTATCGTGCTAAAAAAGTTAATAAAGCAGAATTTAATACTTTCTTACAATTATTGAATCCATTTGCACCTCATATGACAGAAGAGCTTTATCAAATATTAGGAAATGAAAAGACAATTGCCCAAACTCCTTGGCCACAATATGATGAAGCTAAAACAGTAGAAAATACAATTGAACTTCCTATTCAAATTAATGGAAAATTAAAATCTACTATTGCAATTACAGTAGATTCTCCTGAAGATGAAGTCAAAGAATTAGTGCATGCTAACAATCAAATTCAAAATGCAACAGCTGATAAGACAATTGTAAAGGAAATCTATGTAAAGAATAAGATCTATAACATTGTTGTGAAATAGTTTTTTCAGTTATTTTATAATATATAAAAAAGTAGTAATAAAGATTGCTACTTTTTTATTTGTTACACAAATGTCATATAATTGTAAACCATTTGTCATACAATTTTGTTGTATTATGTTGTATAATAAAGGAAATTATGAATTACTAAGGAGAAGCTTGAAATTAGGATGAATATTGAAGCTGAATTAAAAAAGGATGGTATTGAAATAGTTGGAAGACTAGATACATTAAGTGTTAATACTCTTGCTAAAAGTGCTGCAGAAAAAATTTGCAAAACTTTTCCAAGAGCTCATTTTGTGTCCAGTCAATTATTTATTGAACTTTCTAGAATTCCTATGTATCTTGTTCGTATGCCTGATGGATTTTCTGAGGCAAATTACTTTTATAAAAGTTCCTCTATTTATTTCAAACAAGGTGTTCCTTTGGAAGAACTTGAAAAACTTGCTGTTCATGAATTCATCCACTATATACAAGAAACAAAAGATGTAAAAGGTACTTTAATTCGTCTAGGACTTTGCGATTTTACAGAATTTAAAACTTATGGTATGGCTCTAAATGAAGGCGCCGTTCAATTGCTAACTGCAAAAGTCTTAAACCAAGAACCTGATATTGTAAAATATTATGATATTTCACTTCCAACCACTAGCCCTTCTTATTACCCACTTTTGTGTAATTTAGTACAACAACTAGCTTATTTAGTTGGAAATGATATCTTATTTGATAGTACTCTATTTAGTAATGACCAATTTAAAACAAGTTTAATAGAAGTTTGTAGCAAAAAAGCATTTTTAAAAATACAGGATAATTTAGATATTCTTTTAAACACAGAAGAAAAAATTATTAAATTAAATAATCAATTAATTGAAGATGATTGTGAAGGCACTAAAGCAGAAAAGATTGCCCTTAAGATTGATAAGCTAAAAAATGATTTAAAAAAGACTTTTATGGCAACTCAAAACATTATTTTCACAACCTACTTTAATAATGAATTTAATAAGCTTACCACAACTGAATCTATTGAAATATATAGAGCTAAATTATATAATTACAAAAATTATATTGGAATTACAGATGGTTATAGTCATTTTAATAATTATTATATTGATAAGATGGCTGCTTTAGAAGACCGTTATGAAGCTATTTTAAATAATGTAGCTATTGTTCCAATAAAAGAATCTAAAATTGCTAACTTATTTAGAACTTTAAGAAATTTATTTTCTTGGAATAAAAAAAAGAATGGAATAATTAATTATAAAAGAAAACCATCCCTATGATAAAAATATCATAGGGATGGTTTTTATTCTATCTTTAAATTATATAAAATCCATTTCATAATTAATCATTACTTTATATAGAGTACCACACGGAAAGCAATGTTAGGAAAAATATCTCCTGCACCCTTACTGCCACGAATACTTGTATAATAGCTATTAGTATAATTGCCTCCTCTAAAATTGCTTGGAAGATTATAAGCCGAAGAAGTCTCTGTAGACCATTCACTACAATTAGAAGCCATATCATGAATGTTGCATACCTTATCTCCTGCTCTTCCTGCACTTACTTTACTTGTATTTACAGATGTCTTATTTGCATAATTTGTATTTCCAGAATATTTCTGTATAAATACTATTGCTGTGTCCCAGCTATAACTATTGATCAAATCACTTTCTACATAATTACTACTATACATCCCTCTTGCTGCTGTTGCTGCACTTGGTTGTGTTACATCCATCCATACTGCTTTACTAGCTTGAGAATCTGCTTTTCCATCAGTTCCCTGACTTGCCTCATATCTTCCTAAATAATATCCTCCATTTGTATTTGTTTTTGTCACAAAATCACCTAAATTTTTAGTTACTGTATTTCCTAAATTACCAATACTTGATTCTCTATAGTTACCATCTATTGTTACAATATTAGAATAATTAGTTGCATTTTGTTTTAATGTTGGTGTTCCATTAGTAGTATTAAATTCATATCTTCCAAGTGTTATCGTAGTTGTTGTTCCATCTTTGTTCTTTATAGTTCCTACTGGTATCCATACAAATTGGTTGCCTTCATTATCTTCTATTACGATTCCATCTTGCACAGTTGGTTTATGATTTGCATCATAATTATATGTTACATCTCCTGTTCCATTTGGTA
>CAQZSK010000005.1 GCA_948934525.1 uncultured Clostridia bacterium | reverse complement strand
TAAGTACAGTAATGTATTGAGCTGACCAATACTAATAAATCGAGGGCTTAACCACGAGTATAAAAAATATGAATGGTTTAGTTTACGAAGAGCTTACAAATTAATATTTTCTAAATGATAAATCATTAAGAAAATCTAAAATTTGCATCATCAAATTCTACGTCATTGCATAAATGCAATTCCTAGAATTTAAAGATTCTCTATATATTTTTGAGTGTATGTTAAGGTAAAAATTACCTTAGAAACACTAAACATTTCTGGTGATGATTACATGGAGGAAATACCTGTTCCCATACCGAACACAGAAGTCAAGCTCCAATGTGCCGAAGATATTTGTGGGTTACCCTGCTGAGAAAATAGGTTGTCGCCAGGTTTTAATATTCTCCGTTAGCTCAGTTGGTAGAGCGCTCGGCTGTTAACCGATAGGTCGTTGGTTCGAGTCCAACACGGAGAGCCATGAAATAGCAGATATTAAATTATCTGCTATTTTTTTGTTCTAGAATTTGTATTTATGTAGCTTTTATGATATAAATTAGGTAAGATTTATAGAATTTAGTGAAAAATATAAATGTGTTATCAGTAGATGAAGATGCTCATAAAAAGGGAATATAAATGATGAAAGAAGCTGTTTTCATTTAAGTAACTGTGTCCAAAAGAACGAAGGTGGTCAGAACTTAGCTTGGAAAGGAATTGAGAAAGGAATGAGGGTATGGGATCATATATAGAAACATATGAATGATATAGATATTTTTAAGGCATTTAAAGATAAAGAAAGAAAAAATTGTGAAAGAATATGGAAACAGAAAGAAAAATATTGGATGGAAGGTAAATGAGGAACTTAGAAAGTAAATTAAAAAATAGAAAAATAAATGATACATTATTAGAAGAATATGGTTTTAAAAAGGACAGGATCAAATATATTTATCAAACAAAGATACAAAATAATCAATTTGAAATTCAGGTAGTTATTTCAGAGAAAGAAAGCTATGCTAAGCTAATAGATTTAGAAAATGAGGAAGAGTTTGCTTTGGTAGATGTTGAGACATCTACAGGACAATTTATAGGAAGTATAAAGCAAGAATATGGAAATGTAATAGAGGATATTATTCAAAAATGTACTAGTAAAGAAGCCTTTAAAAGTAAACAAGCAAAAGAAGTGATACAATATATAAAGAAAAAGTATGGAGATGAGCTGGAATTTTTATGGGAAAAATTTGATGATAATGCTATATGGAGAAATACACAAAATGATAAATGGTACGGGGTTCTATTAACCTTATCAGAAAGAAAATTAGGATTAGAATCAGATAAGGTTGTTGAAGTAATAGATTTAAGATACCAAAAAGAAAAAATAGAAGATATTTTAAATCAGCCTAATATTTTTTCAGGATATCATATGAATAAAAAAAGTTGGATAACTGTAAAGTTAGATGAAACGGTGGATACAAAAAAGATATATAGCTTAATAGATAATAGCTATAATTTATCCATTGGAAATAAGTGTGGTTTGACAGGGGATAGCTTATCTAAAAGGGTATATGAATATTTAACTACCATTCCAGAAGGGAAAGTGGTTACATATAAACAAGTGGCAGAAAGTTTAGGAAATAAAGGGCTGGCAAGGGTAGTCGGAAATATACTTCACAAAAATCCAGATGAACATAAATATCCTTGTTATAAAGTGTTAAATAGCAAGGGAGAGCTTGCAGAGGCTTTTGTATTTGGTGGAAAAGGAATTCAAAAACAAAAGCTAGAAAAAGAAGGAATTAAAGTAATGAATGGTAAAGTAGATTTAAGTATATATCAATGGCAAGAATTTTGATGATGAAATAGCAAGGCAAATGGCTAAGTGCCATGGATTTAATATAGCAAGGGGAAAAGCTTGAAGAGTATTGTAACAATAATATGGTTAAAAACAGTAGAAAATTTAAAAATCTACTGTTTTTTTATTTTAGAAAAATCTGGAATGGATAAAAATTACTCATGATGGTAAAAATAAAAATGGGAGGGAAAGAAATGATATTTAAACCAACTGCTATTTATTTTGAAAAAGATATAGAAAATTATGAGTTAGGGAAAAAGTTATTAGAAAAATATAAGGATGTTCCTAAAATCCAAATTGAAAATCATAACAATATAGAAGAAATGAGAAAAAAGGAAAATTCAGAATTCTTGCAAATGAAGAAAAATTTGATTATTGGTACAAGGAAAACACATAAATTTGTAGAAAATCACAAAGTATCGGACTATTTAGTACCATATACTTCTTCAGGTTGTATTGCTAGTTGTATGTATTGTTACCTAGTATGTCATTATAATAAATGTGCCTATATGAGACTATTTGTAAACAGAGAAGAAATGCTAGAAAAAATTATCAAAACAGCAAATAAATCAGACAAAGAATTAACTTTTGAAATTGGAAGTAATAGTGATTTAGTATTGGAAAATACGATAACGAACAACTTAGTTTGGACAATAGAGAATTTTAAAGATACTGAAAAAGGCAAACTAACCTTTCCAACTAAATTTGCTTATGTAGACGATTTATTGCCATTAGACCATAGGCATAAAGTGATTATTAGAATGAGTGTTAATCCTGAATATATTATTAACCATGTGGAGTTTGGAACTTCAAGATTAAAAGAGAGAGTAGAAGCAATTAATAAATTAGTAGAAGCAGATTATGAAGTGGGAATACTAATTGCACCAGTCATCTTTTTGGAAAATTGGAGAGAGTTATATCATGAATTAATTGTATATCTACAACAAAATCTGAGTCAAAAAGCGAAAGAGAAGATATTTTTTGAAGTGATTTTTATGACATATAGTTATGTACATGATGCAATTAATAAAGAAGCATTTCAAAATAGTATAGAAATATTTAATAAAAGTAAAATGACAGGAAGAGGAAAAGGTAAGTATATGTATCAAACAGATATTAGGAAAGAGGGAGAAGAGTTTTTTAAAAAAGAATTAAATCAGTATTTTGAGGACAATAAGATATGGTATATCGTATAGATTTTAGATAGTAGTAGGATATGTAATGGCAATTGCAGGTTTTACTATGGTATATGGTTACATCTTGCTACTTATTTCTCCCTTCTTGTTGCAAATGGCAGAAGTAGAGCCTGAGACAATTTTGATGTTTGAACAATTGGCATTGGATTTGATCTACCTCTTCTGCGTTGTGACAATAATTCCTACAGGTTTTTACATTTGGCTTCGAAGCTTAAAAAACTTTTGGGAAAGAAGAACTTTGTCGAGTGGATTGACGGCTGGGTGGAACTCGTATGCGCAAATTCATAACACCTTAAGAGCAGCAAGGAATGCACCAAGTGCTTTTGAAAGAGTTGTGAAGGCTCTTTTGGGAGGAAAAAGTAAGAAAAAAGATAACACAGTTATTATTCTTTGTGCTATCTTGGTTTTAATTCTTGCTATCTTTGGTGGCTTTTTTACAGCTTCTGCGATTATGAAAAAAGCAGACCGTGAATATGATATGTTTGCAGACCTTAAGAGGAGATACCCTGAACAATACTAAAACTTATCTCAAAGAGGAGACCTATCTTAGGTCTCCTCGCATTTTTAACTCAAAGTAATTTTATTCTTATTCTTCTTAATAATCTTCTCATCTTTTAGTCTCTTAATCTCACGCATCATAGCGGTTCTTTCAATCATCAAATAGTCAGATAAATCTGTCAAAGAAAGTGGAAGTTCAAAGGTTTTACTATGTTTTTCAGAAGAAAGTATTTGAAAATAGGTAAGAAGCTTATCTCTAACGCTTTTATTAGTTAGCAAAAGCATTCTAAAATTTTGCTTAGCAATACTAGAGAAAACAAGATCAGGAAGATTCTTTAAAATTTCAATATGATATAAACAGTCTTCTGTGCAGTTTTCAGCAGCATCATAGGGATAAAAAAGAACTTTGCACTTTTCTTTTGCTAAAACAAATAACTCCCTATCCATATAAATCTTAAAGAGAGGTTCACCAAATGCATCATTTTTGGTATAATAATATAGAATTTTTTTATTACCATCTTTATCATAAGTTAAAAGCTGTGCTCGTCCTTCTAATAGGATGCAAAATTGATTTCTTTTTGAAAGTAAAGTAGTAATAATTTCATCTGCTTGAAATTCCTTAATTTCAATAAGTTTACAGTTACTTTTTAATCTATCTACAAAGTTATCAGCATCAAAATTTCTAACCATTAAAATCACCTATATATATACTATATCATAAAAAAGTTGCCATAGCAACACTAAAAAAATAAAAAGTGAATTCTCATGGATTTAGGAAGAAGAAAAATATTGTAATATAATTGTAACATTAGAAAAAAACATGAATAATACGAGGCTTATCAGAAATAGAAAAAAGAAAATAGCAAAAAGTTGCCATAGCAACTTTCTAAATATGAATTTTCAAATAAAATATAATCATCCTAAAGAGAAGAACAATAAAATTATAAAACAACACACAGGATTAAGTAACTAAGAAAAACATAGGGGGTAAAACATGAAAATAATCAAAAGAGATGGAACAATAGTAGAATATAATCCTGAGAAAATCAGAATAGCTATTGGAAAAGCAAATAATGAAGTAAGAAAAAAAGAAAAGGCAACCAAGGAAGAAATTGAAGAGATTATTGAGTATATTGAAGAGTTAGATAAGTCAAGGATTCTTGTAGAAGATATTCAAGACATTATTGAACAAAAATTAATGGAAATTGGAAAATATAATTTAGCCAAACAATATATTACATATCGCTACACAAGGGCATTAGTAAGAAAAGCAAACACAACAGATCAAAGTATTAAAGAATTAATTGAAGGAGAAAGTGAATATTGGAATAGTGAAAATGCTAATAAAAATGCTAGAGTAGTAACAACACAAAGAGACTATTTAGCAGGAATTACAAGCACAGACATTACAAGAAGATTTTTATTACCAGAAGATGTAGTGAAGGCACATGATGCAGGAATTATTCATTTTCATGATGCAGATTATTTTGCACAAAATGCTTTAACCAATTGTGAATTGATCAACCTAGATGATATGTTACAAAATGGTACAATTATGAATGGGGTTATGATTGAAAAACCACATAGATTTATTACTGCATGTACCATTGCAACACAAATCATTTTAGCAGTTACCTCTTCTACTTATGGTGGTGCCACAGTATCTCTATCTCACTTAGCACCATTTGTAAAAAGTAGCTATGATAAATATTATAAAAAATATAAAGAAAATGGATTAACAGAAGAACAAGCTAAAAAGTTTGCAGAGTTAGACACGAAAAAAGAAGTGGCTGATGGTGTACAAACCTTTAATTATCAAGTTAACTCTATGACAAATACAAATGGACAAGCTCCTTTCTTATCAGTTACTATGTATTTAGGAGAAACAGAAGAATACAAAGAAGAATTAGCATTAATTATTGAAGAATTCTTAAAAGAAAGAATTTTAGGATTTAAGAATGAAAAAGGTGTATATATTACCCCAGCTTTCCCTAAATTATTATATGTTTTAGAAGAAGACAATGTTCATGAAGAAAGTAAGTATTGGTACTTAACAAAATTAGCAGCAGAATGTACAGCTAAAAGATTAGTTCCAGACTATATCTCAGAAAAAATGATGAAACAATTGAAGAAAAATGAACTTGGTGATGGGGAATGTTACCCATGCATGGGATGTCGTTCTTTCTTAACACCAGATAGAACTATGAGTCTTGGAAATTTAGCAAATGCTAAAAACTATCAAGAAGGTAAAGGAAAATACTATGGAAGATTTAATCAAGGTGTAGTATCAATCAACTTAGTAGATGTTGCTTTATCTTCAGGAAAAGACCAAAAGAAATTCTGGGATATTTATGAAGAAAGATTAGAATTATGCCATAGAGCATTACAAGTAAGACATGAAAGATTAGCAAAAGTAACTAGTGATATTGCACCAATTTTATGGCAACATGGAGCACTAGCAAGACTTCCAAAAGGAGCAAGCTTAGAGCCATTATTACATAATGGATATTCAACAATTTCTCTTGGATATGCAGGACTATATGAATGCGTAAAATATATGACAGATAAGAGCCATACAGACAATGGAGCAGGAAAAGATTTTGCAGTTCAAGTAATGCAAAAAATGAATGACAAATGTCAAGAATGGAAAGCAGCAGAAAATATCGATTACAGTGTTTATGGAACTCCTATTGAATCAACAACTTATAAATTCTCTAAATGTTTAAAAGAAAGATTTGGAGTAGTAGAAGGAATTACGGATAAAAACTATATTACAAATTCATATCATGTACCTGTATTTGAAGAAATTGATGCATTCTCTAAATTAAAATTAGAAAGTGAATTCCAAAAGTTAAGTCCAGGAGGAGCTATATCTTATGTAGAAACCCCTAACTTACAAAATAACTTAGATGTTGTAGTTCAAATTATCCAATACATTTATGATAATATTATGTATGCTGAATTAAATACAAAATCAGATTATTGCCAAGAATGTGGATTTACAGGTGAAATCCTAATTGATGATGATTTAGAATGGTATTGCCCAGAATGCGGAAATAGAAACCATGATACATTAAATGTAGCAAGAAGAACTTGTGGGTATATTGGAAGTAATTTCTGGAATAAGGGTAGAACACAAGAAATTAAAGAAAGAGTACTACATATTGATAATAAAGATTATGATGAAAAAGAAGATGAGGCTTGCGAGCATTGCCATACACAAGCAGTAGTACAAGAAGCTGTATAACAAAGTAAAACAAAAGACATATATGGTAAATCCTATATGTCTTTGTTCATTAGGAAGGAGAGAAAAAATGAGATATAATAAAATTCGTAAGATGGATATTTCAGATGGACCAGGAATTAGAGTATCTATTTTTATGCAAGGGTGTGCTTTCCATTGCAAAAATTGCTTTAATCCAGAAACACATGATTTTAATGGTGGAAAAGAATTTACAGAAGATACCATCGACAAAATATTAGAATTATGTGATAATGACACTATTGAGGGATTATCTATATTAGGAGGAGAGCCAATGCACCCAACAAATATAGTAGGGACTACAAGGTTAGCGAAAGCATTTAAGAAAGAATATCCAAATAAAACAATATGGGTATGGAGTGGTTTTCTATTTGACAGAGACTTAAAAAATGAAGAAGTATTAAATTATATAGATGTTTTAGTAGATGGGCAGTATATGGATGATTTGCATAATCCTACATTGAAATGGAAAGGATCGTCTAATCAAAGAGTAATAGATGTACAAAAAAGTTTAAAAAGTGGACAAGTTGAGATAATAGAATAATATCAGTTAGAAGAAGTATGTATCACTGATAAAGTATAGCCTTTGTTGGTTAGACATACATCTCCAAATTAGCATACTACTAAATTTTTAGGAGACATGTTTACATATTTTGACTTATGCGATATAATAATAACGATGAAAATTAAGATATCATTTAATAATATCTTGATTTTGTTAAAGAGATAGGCCAATTAATTGTAGAGAAAAGGAGTTATGACAAATGGACGAAAATAAAATAAATCATGAACAAGAAAATAATCAAGAACCAGAGTTAGACTTAAATCATTTAATGGTGGTAAGAAGAGAAAAACTAGCGAAATTGCAAGAAGAAGGAAAAGATCCATTTAAAATTACTAAGTTTGAGAAAACTCATAATAGTAAACAAATTAGGGATAACTTTGAAGAGCTAGAAAATAAAGATGTTACAATAGCTGGTAGAATTATGGCAAAACGTATCATGGGTAAAGCCTCTTTTTGTCATATTCAAGATGATGAAGGAAAAATTCAAAGCTATGTTAGTATCAATGAATTAGGTGAAGAAAGCTATAAGCAATTTAAAGAAGATGACATCGGGGATATTATTGGTATTACAGGTTTTGTATTTAAAACTAAAACTGGTGAGATTTCTATACATGCAAAAGAAGTGACACTTTTAGCAAAGTCTTTAAGACCATTACCTGAAAAATTTCATGGATTGAAAGACACAGATTTACGTTATCGTCAAAGATATGTAGATTTAATTATGAATCCAGAAGTAAAAGAAACTTTCTTAAAAAGAACAGCGATTATTAAAGAGATTAGAAATATTTTAGATGAAAAAGATTATATAGAAGTAGAGACTCCTATATTAAATACTATAGCAGGTGGAGCATCAGCAAGACCATTTATTACACATCACAACACTTTAGATATGGATATGTATCTAAGGATTGCAAATGAATTATATTTAAAAAGACTAATCGTTGGTGGATTTGGAAAAGTGTATGAAATGGGAAGAATGTTTAGAAATGAAGGAATGGACATCAAACATAATCCAGAGTTTACAAACATAGAATTATATGCAGCATATCAAGATTATAATGATATGATGGACATTACAGAAGAAATTATATCTAAAGTAGCACAAAGAGTATTAGGAACAACTAAGATTAGTTATCAAGGTACTGCAATTGATTTAACACCATCATGGAAAAGAATTTCTATGATAGACAGTATCAAAGAAGTAACAGGTGTAGATTTTAATCAAATAGAAACTGATGAACAAGCACAAAAAGTAGCAAAAGAACTAAACATTGAATTAGACGAATTAAAAATGACAAGAGGAGAAATTATTAGTCAAGTATTTGAAGCAAAAGTAGAAGAAACTTTAGTACAACCAACATTTATTTATGATTACCCTGTTGAAGTATCACCACTTACCAAAAGAAAACCAGCAGATCCACGTTTGACAGAACGATTTGAAGTATTTATTGGTGGAAGAGAATATGGAAATGCTTATTCTGAATTGAATGATCCAATTGACCAATATGAAAGATTTAAGAAACAGGTAGAGGCAAGAGAAGCGGGAGATGAAGAAGCAAATATGATGGATAATGACTTTGTAACAGCTTTGGAATATGGAATGCCACCAACAGGAGGATTGGGAATAGGTGTAGATAGACTAATTATGTTATTAACAGATTCAGCATCTATTAGAGATGTGTTATTATTCCCAACAATGAAACCATTAGATTAAAATAGAAAATCCACTGATAAAAGTTGCGTTTATCGGTGGACTTTTGATTACATAGAAACAAAGAAAGAGGAATTTTTATGAAAAAATATTTAGGAATATTAATGATGGTAGTATTTATAGTAATACTATGGACTGTACCAGTAAAAGCAGCAAGTTTTGGAATAAGTAGCTCCAAAAGACAGGTAAAACCAAATGAGAGTTTTACTGTTTCTATAGGAGGCCAATGCATAGGAATGGTTAATATTAGTGTAAGTAATGGAAGTGCTTCTACAAGTAGTATTTGGGTAGAAGAAAATTATGTACCTGTAACAATTAAAGCAGGTAGCAGTGGTAGTGTAACGATAACAGCAACTCCTACTATGGGTTTTTCAGATCCAGATGCCAATGAATATTCACCAGGTGCAAGAAGTACGACAGTTACAATTTATCAAAAACCAAGTTCTTCTACAGGAACGCAAAAGCCCACAACCAATACGAATAAACCTACGACAAACACAAGTACATCAACAACAAAACCAAATCAAACAGAAACAAAGTCTTCTAATAATTTATTATCTTCATTGACAATAGAAGGCGGAAATTTATCACCAAAGTTTGATACAAATGTTAGTAAATATGAAGTGAATTTGCCAGCAAACACAAATAAGATAAAGATTAGTGCTAAAACAGCACATGATAAGGCAAAAGTAGAAGGAATAGGAGAAATAGGTCTAAAACAACGGAGACAATACAATTGCAATTACAGTAATTGCCGAAAGTGGTTCGAAAAGAGAGTATAAAATTCAAGCTTATGTAGAAGAAAGTCCACAAGTGTATAGGAAGTATGAAGAAAGTGAAGTTGGTATTTACTATCAATTAAAGGGCTTAAAAGTACCAGATGGATTTACGAAAGTAGAGCAAAAAGTAGATGATAAAGTTATTACAGTTTATGAAAATGGAGTTTTTACTATGGCTTATGGTGTCAATGCAAAAGGGGAAAAGAATTTTTATTTATGGGATAAAGAACAAAATGGTATTATCAGCCCAAATGCATCAGAAAGCGAAGAAATTCAAAGCGAGAATACACCAAATTATATCATTTATATTATGGGTAGCTTACTGTTATTAAGTATTATATTTTTAATCATCTTAGCATTTAAACAAAGAAAGGGAAAAGTAAATGAAACAAATAATCAATAAAATAATATGTTTATTTCTTCTAGTATTCCTTATTTTTACAAACTTCCATTACAGCAATGCATACAAAATAGAAGAAACACTATATCAGCCTCAAGATGTAACATTTAATTCAAATACAAGAAGTACCAAAAGGTCAATGAAATATTTAGCTGTATTTGTTAAATTTAGTGATAGTGATGCAAAACTTACCTATCATTTAGATGATGAGCAGTGTGTAGAAAATGCTGAGAAAATTTTTAATAGTGACTATTTTGAAATGGATACTGTGAAAGGAAAAATTTCAGTACCTTCTTTTAAAAAATATTATGAAACACAAAGCTATGGAAATTTGTCAATTGAAGCAGAAATTTTTCCAAAACAAGATGGAAAAGTAGTGACTTATGAAGATAAACATCCAATCGGATATTATTTGAGATATAGTTCAACAAATTCAATAGGATATAAAACTGAAGAAGAAGCAAAAGATAGGGAAAGAGAACTTGTCAACAATGCAGTAACACATATATCTAGCCAAGTTGCAAGTGCAGGCATTAATGCACAAGATATTGATACCAATAATGATGAAATAATAGATGCCATTTCATTTTTTGTAGAAGGAAATGAACCTGTATCTTGGGGAGATTTATTATGGTCACACATGAAGGATAATATCGGAGCTACAGCTACTATATTAGGCAAACAAGTTGGCCCTTATAATATAATTTATACACAATATAATTATACAGAGCCAGCAGGAGTATTTTCTCTTAACAGAGGTACTTATGGAACGATTATACATGAATTTGGACATACTTTAGGATATGTGGATTTATATCGTTTTGCACCAAATAAAGGAGTACCAGTAGGATTTTATGATGTTATGGGAAATACTGTTGGTTCAAATCCACAAAACTTTTTGACCTATTTTGTAAGTGAATATTATAATGAAAATAATTGGCATACTAAATTACCTGTGATTGATCAAACAACAGAAAATATAACACTAAGTAAACCGCAATTTATAGATCCGAATGAAAAGAGGGCTATAAAATTACAATTAGATGAGGGAAATAAAGAGTATTTTGTTATCGAATATCATGAAAAACAAATTACTTATGATACTTCAGCAGCAGATGAAAGTGGATTGATTGTTTATAGAGTAAATGATAACAATAAATTTTCAGGAAATAAAGAACAAGGTGATCATGGAGAAAAAGAGCATATATTCGTATTTAGACCAGACGAAACAGGTTTAGGAAATGGAGAGGGAAATTTATCACAAGCTACCTTAAATCTTAATCGTTCAAAATTAGGAAAAACTAGACAAGAAACTCAAAAAGGATTTGATAATCAGACCATATACTATGCTGATGGTAGTAATTCAGGAATTGTAATAGAGGTAACAAATCAAACAGCAGATACAATTACATTTAATGTTACATTTCCAGAATTTCAAGGAGATGGAACAGAAAATAATCCATATATTATTGATAGTATAGATGCTTACTTGTATTTACTACAAAGAAATACAAATGGGAAATATTATAAACTAACAGCAGACTTGGATTTTAAAAATGTAAGTGATTATCCTGAAATTAGTTTTTGTGGAATTTTAGATGGAAATCATAAGACTATATCTAATATAAAAGCTGAAAAGACTAGTGTGTTTGGAAATATAGGAGAATATAATATTTCTGCGATGGTAAAGGATTTGAATATAGAGAACATTCAGTGTAAGGGGAATGGAAATCATCTTGGAGGATTTGCAGGTTCCATTCAAAATAGTACAATAAAAAATGTACATGTGAAATCAGGAAATATAGAGAATGTTGCATCTATAAATACGATAAGCTCTACTGGAGGATTTGCAGGAAGTGTAGATAATGGTACTACGATAGAAAATTGTTCTTCATCTGCAAGTGTTACTTCAGAAAAAAATGTGGGTGGAATGATTGGAGTAAATCAAAATGCAACTATTCAAAATTGCTATGCTAATGGACAAGTAAATGCTCCACTAAATTGTGGAGGATTTATAGGCTTACAGTACATTATGGATTCAAAATACAAAGTTCCACAAAATGTATATTATGATAAAAGCATTAGGGCAAATGCTGTTGGAGGATATGCAGGCTCATCTCATAACTTAAATGCATTACCAGAAAATGAACTAGGAAAAGGCATCATAGGAGTATCTGTACCAAAGCTGGTAACCATAAAACAAAATGAAAAACTAAATTATGAAATAGAAACAACTCCGCAAACTACTATAACATATTCTATTACATCAAGTGATACAAGTGTTGTAAGTTGTACTAACCATCAAATAGAAGGAATAAAAGAAGGAATTGTTACAATAGATACTAATTTGCAAGTAGGAACACAAATTATGAAGGTGCAAGGACAAGTGAAGGTAGAAGGAGTAACAAATCCACCTAGTACACAGGTAACAGAACAAGAAGTTTTAAATAGATTTGGTTTATCTAAAGAGGGAGAGTATATAGTAGGCTTTGTAGCAGAGAAAGAGATTAGTTCCGTTAGAACACAGCTTTCTAATCAAGCAGGAGTAACTCTAGTTGGCATAAAAAATGCAAAAGGAGAAGAAGTAAGTAGTGGAATTATTGCAACGAATATGAAAATAACACTACGTTTTAATGCAACAGATTATACTTATACAGTTGTTATTAAAGGTGATGTAAATGGAGATGGAAGAATTTTTGCAACAGACTATGTAAAAATTAAAAAGCATATCATGGAAACACCTAATTTGCAAGGAGCATATTTGTTAGCAGCAGATGTGAATAATGATAATAAAGTATATGCAACAGACTATGTAAGGATAAGAAATTACATTATGGGTTCAGGTAGAATTGAGCAAACATGGAATAAAATATAAGAAAGCTAATCAAAAAAGGTTAGCTTTTTTGTGCTTTTGTGATATAATTTTCTACAAGAGGTGGGAAAAATAATGAACTATTGAAATTAAGAAAAGAGAATTAATATACGATTGAAATTTGTAATAGAATATGATATAGTATGTATGATAATAAAATTCCAAATAATGGAATAGAAATAAGGGGAATTGTAAAGAAAGGTAAAAAATTATGTATTTTGATAATAGATATTTATATATTTTTTTGATAATTATTGTAGTCATGAATTTGGCCAGTGGAGGATTTAACCTATTAAGCTTGTTACTAGCTATACCAGGAGTTCTAATTGCTATTACTTTTCATGAATTTGCACATGGGTTTGCAGCAGACAAATTAGGAGATGATACACCAAGACGTCAAGGAAGGTTGAGTCTAAATCCTCTAGCACATTTAGATCCAATAGGTGTTGTAATGCTAATATTTGCACATATTGGATGGGGAAAACCAGTTCAAATTAATCCGAATAATTTTAATAGGAAAATATCAGCACGTACAGGAGAAGCAATAGTATCATTTGCAGGACCTTTAATAAACTTCATTCTAGCATTTGTATTTGCTATCGTTTTTTATGCGATTCAAACCTTTGCTAATAGTTTTGCACTTACTACACAAGCAGGGATGATTATTATGGAAATGATACAATACACCGTGCTAGTAAATATTGGATTAGGAGTATTTAACTTAATACCATTACCACCATTAGATGGTTCTAAAATCTTAATGGCATTTTTACCATATAATGCGAAAAGGTGGTTTGAAGACCATACACAGTTATTCTATATTATCTTTTTAGTGATTTGGATAACACCAATTTCAGGAATGATTATTTCGCCAGTAATCGAAGCAATTACTGGTGGAATTGATGGAATGGTAAGCAGTTTATTTGGGGTATTTGGCTAGTGTCAGTTTGGGGACGTTCTTTAAAACTGACAAAAGTGTCAGTTTAACCTACGTCCCTAAAGTGACAAAAGTGTCAGTTTTGGGGACACACCTTGAATGTGAGAAAAGGAGAAATATAAAAAGTAATAATGAAAAAAGATACATACATATTAGGAATTGAATCAAGCTGTGATGAAACGTCTAGCGCGATTGTCAAAAATGGAAGGGAAGTTCTTTCTAATGTCATTAATTCACAAATAAAAATTCATGAACAATTTGGAGGAGTAGTGCCAGAAATAGCTTCTAGAAATCATATTGAAGCTATTTCAAATGTAGTAAGCACAGCTTTAAAAGAAGCCAATATAGAAATGGATAGAATTGATGGAATTGCATGCACTTATGGACCAGGATTAGTAGGTGCTTTATTAGTAGGGGTTTCATATAGCAAAGCATTGAGCTATGCATTAAATAAACCTTTGATAGGAACAAACCATATTCATGGTCATATTGCGGCAAACTATATTACGCATCTTGAATTAGAACCACCATTTTTATGTTTAATTATTTCTGGTGGACATACCCATTTAGTACATATTAAGAGTTATACAGAGTTTGAAATATTAGGAAAAACTAGAGATGATGCAGTAGGAGAAGCCTTTGATAAAGTGGCAAGAGTGATTGGACTAGGATATCCAGGAGGACCAAAAGTAGATAAACTAGCAAAAGAAGGGAAAACAACAGTAGAACTTCCTAAAACAAGTTTTGATAATCTGGATTTTAGTTTTAGTGGGATAAAAACAGCAGTAATTAACTTACATCATAAAACACCAAATATAAATAAGGCAGATTTATGTGCAAGTTTTGAAAAAGTAATAACAGAAGAACTAATAGAGAATACCTTAAAAGCTGCTAAACAATTAAAGATTAAGAAAATTGCTTTAGCAGGAGGTGTATCAGCAAATTCCTATATTAGAGAGCAATTTATTAAGCTCGAAGATCAAGGATATCAAATTTTTTACCCAGAACCTATTTTATGTACAGACAATGCAGCAATGATAGCATCAGCTGGATATTATCAATATTTAGCAGGTACGAGATCAGACCTAAGCTTGAATGCAGTGCCTAATTTAGTATTATAGTTTGTCAGGTTGGGAACGTCCCCAACCTGACAGAAAGGAAAAACATGGCAATATATACCATCGCAGATTTGCACCTTGCTTTTGGTGAAGATAAGCCAATGAATATATTTGGCGAAAATTGGGAAGGGCATACTGAAAAGATAAAGAATAATTGGATAGAAAAAGTCAAGCCAGAAGATACGGTTGTATTGCCAGGTGATTTTTCATGGGCAATGTATTTAGAAAATACTTATCAAGATTTTGCTTATTTAAACAGCCTTCCAGGAAAAAAGTTATTATTAAAAGGAAATCATGACTATTGGTGGACTACAGTAACGAATATGAAGAAATACTTAACTAAGAACAAATTTGAAAATATTGATTTTATATATAATAATAGCTATTTGGTAGAAAATAAGATTTTAACAGGTACTAGAGGTTGGAACTTAGCAGATACTGAAAACAGTAGTAAAATGATGAATCGAGAAAGTATTAGATTAAAATTAGCAATTGAAGATGGTATTAAAAAATATGGAAGAGATAAAGAAATTATAGTATTTATGCACTATCCGCCAGTCACTCCTAATAGTGTTTATAATCACCAATGTATGGGCTTTGTTAATATTATGAAAGAGTACGATATTAAAAGGTGCTATTATGCACATTTACATGGAAAATCTCATCAAGATGCTATAGAAGGACAATATGAGGAGATTAATTTTAAGTTAGTTAGTAGTGATTATTTGAAATTTGATTTGATGAAAATAGATTAACATAAATTTAGTAAAATACAATAGTGATAGGGCTTGCATTTTATGGAAAATGTGATATAATGAACAAGCGAATTAATTTTGAAAGGAAGATTAAATAATGAGTGTAAAAGTAGAAAACACAGAAAACAAAAATGAAGTAAAATTAAGTTTCACAATAGAAGCAGCAAAATTTGATGAAGCTATGAAGAAAGTATATGTAAAAACTGCAAAATACTTTACTATTCCAGGCTTCAGAAAAGGAAAAGCACCAATGCAAATGGTAGAAAAACACTATGGTAGTGAGATTTTCTATGAAGATACTTTCAATGAATTAGTACCAGAAATTTATGATGAAGCAATTAAAGAAAATAATATAGCAGCAGTAAGTCGCCCTAATATTGATATTACTCAAATTGGAAAAGGACAAGATTTAATTTTCACAGCAGTTGTTCAAACAAAACCAGAAGTAAAATTAGGAAAATATAAAGGAATAGAATTACCAAAAGTTGAGTATAATGTGTCTGATAAAGATGTAGAACATGAATTAGGACATATGGCAGAACATAATGCAAGATTAGTCTCAATTGAAGATAGACCAGTAGAAAAAGGTGATATTGCAGTTATTGATTTTGAAGGTTTCTTAGATGGAAAGCCATTTGAAGGTGGAAAAGCTGAAAAACATGAATTAGAAATTGGAAGCAATACTTTTATTCCAGGATTTGAAGACCAAGTAATTGGAATGAAAATTGATGAAGAAAAAGACTTAAATGTAGCTTTCCCAGAAGATTATTTTTCAAAGGAATTAGCAGGAAAGCCAGTTGTATTCAAAGTAAAAGTTCATGAAATTAAACACAAAGAACTTCCAAAAATGGATGATGAATTTGCAAAAGATGTTAGTGAATTCGACACATTAGCAGAATTAAAAAATAGTATCAAAGAGAAAATTCAAAAAGAAAATGATGATAAAGCAAAATATGAAACAGAAGACAATGCTATTAAAGCTGTTTGTGATGCTGTAGAATTAGAAATTCCATCAGGAATGATTGAAACAGAAGTAGATAACATGGTAAAAGATGTTGAACAAAGACTACAATATCAAGGTTTAACATTAGAGCAATATTATACTTTATCAGGAAAACCAGAAGCTGTTATGAGAGATGAAATGAAAGAAACAGCTGAAAAAAATGTAAAATCAAGATTAGTGATTGAAGCAATTATCAAAGCAGAAGACATTAAACCAGAAGACAAAGAAGTAGAAGAGAAGTTAAAAGAAATGGCTAAAAATTATCAAAAGACAGAAGAAGAGATGCTTCAAAATACATATTTAAAAGATTATATTACAGAAAATATGAAAGTGGAAAAAGCAATTCAATTTGTGATTGATAATGCTAAATTTAAAAAATAAGAAATTTCCTAGAACTAAGGAAAAGAAGTGCTAATATGATATATTAGCCAAGAAAGGATGGTTAAATTAATGAAAGAACAAAATAGTTTAGTACCTTATGTTATTGAACAAACAGCAAAAGGAGAAAGATCTTATGATATTTTCTCAAGACTTTTAAAAGACAGAATTATATTTTTAGGAGAGGATGTTAACCAGACTTCAGCAAGTTTAGTTATTGCACAATTACTATTCTTAGAGTCAGAAGATCCAGATAAGGAAATTCACTTATATATTAATAGCCCAGGAGGATCTATTACAGATGGAATGGGAATTGTAGATACAATGAACTATATTAAATGCCCAGTTTCTACTATTTGTATTGGTATGGCAGCTAGCATGGGAGCAGTATTATTAGCAGCAGGCGAAAAAGGAAAAAGATTTGCGACTCCTAATGCAGAGATTTTAATTCATCAACCATTAATTGGTGGAGGAGGATTATCTGGTCAAACAACAGAAATCAAAATCCATGCGGACCATATGGTGAGAACAAGGGAAAAATTAAACAAGTTCTTAAGTGATAGAACAGGTCAATCATTAGAAACAATTGAAAAAGATACAGAAAGAGATAATTATATGACAGCAGAAGAAGCATTAAAATATGGACTAATAGATGGCATAATGGAAAAAAGAAACTAAAAAGGAGAGTTTGAATGGCAAACAATAAAAACCAAAATATTAGATGTTCCTTTTGTGGAAAATCCCAAGAAGCAGTAAATCGTATTATTGCAGGGCCAGGTGTATATATTTGTGATGAATGTATCAAAGTTTGTACCAATATTATAGATGATGATGTTTATGAAGATGCAGAAATTACTTATACCACTACCGCACAGGAAAAATTGCCAACACCAGCTGAGATAAAAGACATTTTAGATTCTTATGTTATTGGTCAAGAAGAAGCCAAAAAGACACTATCTGTTGCAGTATATAACCATTACAAAAGAATTAACAATGAAAATGATACAGAAGATGATGTAGAATTACAAAAAAGTAATGTTTTGTTATTAGGTCCAACTGGTTGTGGTAAAACCTTATTAGCTCAAACTTTAGCTAGAATTTTACAAGTACCATTTGCAATAGCTGATGCTACTACTTTAACAGAGGCTGGATATGTAGGTGAAGATGTTGAAAATATCTTATTAAAATTAATCCAAGCTGCTGATTATGATGTGGAAAAAGCTCAAAAAGGTATTATCTATATTGACGAAATTGATAAGATTTCTAGAAAATCAGAAAATCCATCTATTACAAGAGATGTAAGTGGTGAGGGTGTACAACAAGCTTTATTAAAAATTGTAGAAGGTACAGTGGCATCAGTTCCACCACAAGGAGGACGTAAACACCCACATCAAGAGTTTATTCAAATTGACACTTCTAACATTCTATTTATCTGTGGTGGTGCATTTGAAGGATTAGAGAAAATTGTAAAAGATAGAATGGGCAAGAAATCAATTGGATTTGGTGCTCAAATTGAAAGTAATAAAGATATTGATAAATATAAAGTGTTTGAAGAATTATTACCACAAGATTTATTGAAGTTTGGTTTGATTCCAGAATTTGTAGGAAGATTACCAATTATTGCAACTCTAAGAGAATTAGATAGAGAAGCATTGATTGATATTGTTACAAAACCAAAAAATGCTTTAGTAAAGCAATATCAAAAATTATTCAAGTTAGATAATGTAGAGTTAGAGTTTGAAAAGACAGCTTTAGAAAAAATTGTAGATAAAGCAATAGAAAGAAAAACAGGTGCTAGAGGTCTTCGTTCTATTATAGAGGAAATTATGAGGGATGTCATGTTTGAAATTCCTTCAAATCCAAAAATAGAAAAATGTATGATTACTGGAGAAACTGTGGAAAATGGTGAGGCTCCAAAGATTATTATTAATAATAATCGTGAGATACCAGTGAAAAAGCCACAAACACCAGCAAAAACAAAGAGAGCAAAGACAACTAAGAGAACAGGAACAAGTGCATAATTATAAATGAAGAATAGAGAGTTTTTTTAACTCTCTATTTAATTTTTAATAAAACTGTTTGATTTAAGAAAAACAAAGTTGGATTTACTTTGACATAATAACATAGATTTGTTATAATAAAAAGACAAGGTTGCAGATAATCTCTAATATAAATATGTTGGAGAGGAAATCAACTTAATAAAAAACAGCAATTAGTGAATGCAGAAGGAGAGGAACATCTACATGAGCGAAGAAAGAAAAAAGGATGCAGTACGGTCTTGGCTGGAATGGCTAAGAGAGAAAGAACTGGGAAGTTGTATCGTATCTATGAGGGACAACCCAGTACAGTTTGTTGCGGCTATAGAGAAAAAAAGAAAAATGATAGGCCTGTTGGATGCAGGTATGGAATTTATTATTGCATGGGTACAAAAGGAAGAAAGACTTGAAGAATATCAAAGCAGCAACAAGAAATTAGAAATCCATACAGAGGAGATTAAGAAAGAGCAGGAGCTATGGGAGATAATACAAGTACAAAATTTCGTTCACGAGATGGAAAAGCTAAAGGCCAATGATGATGTAGAACAATTGATAAGGCTTATATTGTCTTCACGATTTTCTGAGGTATTAAATGCTATTGGTTTCTGAAAGCTTATAGGGTTCCAAATGAAAACATAAGGCACACCAAATTTTGGTGTGCTTTATGTATGGAAAAATGTTTCACAGTTAGAATGAAAATTGTATAAATATTAATGGAAATACTTGAAAAATAAAGAAAAAAGTGATACACTAAATGCCATAGAAAAAAAGCGATCATAAAGGACAACACAATAAAGTAAAAAGCCTAACAGAGAGCCAAATACGTTGCTGAGAGTTTGGCAGGAAAGAAGCTTATTGTTATCACCTTTTAGCTATTGAATTGAAAAACAGTAAATTCAATCGTAATTCTTGCGTTAAAAGAAAATGAGTGAAAAGAATATGTATTCTTTTAAGTTAGGTGGTACCACGGAAAATTTGAAGCCATTTCGTCCTAAAGTAAGTAGGATGAAATGGCTTTTATTGATAGAGGGGGAATTAATCATGTCAGAAGAAAAGAAAGACTATGGACAAACACTAAATTTACCAAACACAGAATTTCCAATGAGAGGGAATTTGCCAGAAAAAGAGCCAAAAATTAAAGAAGCTATTTTGGACAATGAATTGTATCAAAAAATGTTAAAAAAGAATGAAGGGAAAAAATCATATATATTACATGATGGACCTCCATATGCCAATGGAGAAATCCACATGGGTCATGCTTTAAATAAAGTATTAAAAGATACGATTGTACGTTTTAAAAACTTACAAGGGTATTACACTCCATATGTACCAGGATATGATACACATGGGCTTCCAACAGAGAAAAAAGCAATTCAAAAATTAGGTATTAAACGTGAAGAAATGAGTATTTCTAAATTCAGAGATATTTGCCATGACTTTGCTTTAGAATATGTAGATAAACAATCAGATGGATTTAAGAGACTAGGTGTATTAGGAGATTGGGAGCATCCATATATTACTTTAGAACCAGAATTTGAGGCAAGACAAATTGGTGTGTTTGCAGATATGTACCAAAAAGGATATATATATAAAGGATTAAAGCCAGTATATTGGTGTACAGACTGTGAAACAGCACTAGCAGAAGCTGAAATTGAATACAAAGATGTAGATAATATATCTATTTACGTAAAATTTCCAGTAGTAGAGGGAAAAGGCGTATTAGATAATGATATGAAAATTGTAATCTGGACAACAACACCTTGGACATTACCAGGAAATACTGGTATTACTGTTGGAGGAGAATTTGAATACAGTGTTATTGACACAGGAACAGAAAAGCTAGTTATAGCAACATCAGAAGTAGCAAGAGTTATGGAAACAGCAGGTATAGCAGATTACAAAACCATTAAAACAGTAGAAGGAGCAGAACTAGAAGGAATTTTATGTCAGCATCCATTTGCAGAAAGAACATCTAAAGTTGTTATTGGAAGTGAAGATACTGTAGCTGTAGAACTAGAAACAGGTACAGGTGCAGTTCATACAGCACCTAGTTATGGTAAAGAGGATTATTTATGTGGACTAAAAAATGGACTAGAAATTATTGTATGTGTGGATGGAAAAGGATATCAAACAGAAAAAGCAGGAAGATTTGCAGGATTGTCTTGCGAAGAATCTAACAAAGTCATAACTAATTGGTTACAAGACAATGGATATTTATTAGCAACAGAAAAAATTAGTCACTCTTATCCACATTGTTGGAGATGTAAAAATCCAATCATTATTAGAGCAACAGATCAATGGTTTGCATCAGTTGATGGATTTAGAAATGAAACATTAGAAGCTATCAAAACAGTAAAATGGACACCAAGTTGGGGAGAAGAAAGAATTGCTAGCATGGTAAAAGATAGAAATGACTGGTGTATTTCTAGACAACGTACTTGGGGTGTGCCAATTCCAATTTTCTATTGCAAAGAATGTGGTGAAGAATATGCCACAAAAGAAGGCTTTGAAAAAATCCAAAAGATTTTTAGAGAAAAAGGTTCAAATGCCTGGTATGACTTAGATGAAAAAGATTTAATGATAGAAGGCGCAACCTGTTCTCATTGTGGAAGTCATGAATTTAAGAAAGAAACAGATATTATGGATGTATGGTTTGATTCTGGATCTTCACACCAAGCAGTATTAGTAGAAAGAGGAATTGATTATCCAGCAGACCTATACTTAGAAGGGCATGATCAATATAGAGGATGGTTCCAATCATCATTATTAACATCAGTTGCAACACAAGGTGTATCTCCATATAAAGCAATTTTGACACATGGTTGGGTTATTGATGAAGATGGAAGAAAGATGTCTAAATCATTAGGAAATGGAATTAGCCCACAAGATATTATTAAAGAGTATGGTGCTGATATTTTAAGACTTTGGGTATTAGCTTCTGACTTTAAAACAGATATTAGTATTTCAAGAGATATCTTAAAGCAAATTAGTGAGGCATATAGAAAAATTAGAAATACAGCAAGATATATCTTAGGAAATATTGCAGACTTTGATCCAGAAAAACAAGTAAGTTATATGGATATGCTTGAAATTGATAAATGGGCAATGCTTAGATTGTATCAACTAGTTAAGAATTGCACACAAAACTATGAAGACTTTAATTTCCATATGGTATATCATGATGTTAATCAATTCTGTGTATCAGATATGAGTAATTTCTATTTAGATATTATTAAAGATAGATTATATACTTCAAAACCAGATTCAGTAGAAAGAAAATCAGCACAAACTGCTATGTACATTATTTTAGATAGCTTAGTAAAAATGTTAGCACCAATGATTTGCTATACTACTGAAGAAATTTGGAGCTATATGCCACATAAAAAAGATGAGAACACAGAAAGCGTTATGCTAAATTATTGGCCAGAAATGAAGTCAGAGTATGAAAACCATGAAATAGAAGAAAAATGGAATCATATTTTAGAATTAAAAGAAATGGTGGCAAAAGAGTTAGAAGTAGCAAGAGCTGAAAAGATAATTGGTCATTCTTTAAATGCAAAAGTGACATTATTAGCAGATGAAAAGGAATATGCTTTCTTAAAAGCAAATCAAGAACAATTAGAAACAGTATTTATTGTATCTGATTTACAAGTTGAAGAAAAACCAACAGACCAAACAGAAAAGTTGGCAGTAAAAGTGGAGGTAGCAGAAGGAGAAAAATGTGAAAGATGTTGGAAATATTCTACAACAGTAGGAGAAGACAAAGAAAATCCAACTATTTGTCATAGATGTAGCAAGGCAATTCATTAAACAGTAGAATTTGTTTAAAGGGGATAGATATGAAAAAACGGAAGAGGAATAGCAAAAAATATTCTATCAATAGCAATAATGGTAACTACCATTATTGCTATGACTGTTATTTATAGAAAATATAATTATAATAATTTTGTTAAAAGTGTACGCGAAAGAGAAAAAACTACTTTTGTACGTGACCGAGAAATAAAATGCTCTGAAATGGATAGTTATAAACTAGAAAATACAGATTATAATGACGCTATGTTTTATGAAACTATTTCTGTAACACCGAATACACCATATAAGGTAACTTGTAAGATAAAAGTAGAAAATGTTGTCAATGAAAATGATACAAAATCAGGAGGTGCACATATTTCTATTGCAGGAACAACAGAGCGATCTATTGCAGTAACAGGGACGAAAGACTGGCAAGAAGTGACATTTTTATTTAATTCTAAAAATAGAAAAGAAGTGGATGTCAGTTTTCGCTTAGGAGGCTATGAAGAAAAGTCAAAAGGAATTGCTTGGTTTTCTGATTTTAAAATTGAAGAGGGAGTAGTCAGCAAAGATAAAAATTGGAAGTTTGTATGCTTTATTTTTCCAGAAATTGATGTAGATGTAGAGGTAAAAGGAAAGCAAGAACATGTTAGTTTAAAGATGTCTAACAGTGATATTCAAGATTTAAAAGATGATATGGCTAGATTTCAAACATCCATAAAGACAATGAGCAAAAATAAGATGACTGTTACTTATGATATGCATATTATTAATGAGCCTATTAAGTCGCTTTCTTATGATGAAGATAATGGGTACTATGTTTCGGTAGAAGATGTATATGAATATATTCAGGAATATGTAAAACAAAATGAATATGACCATATTTACATAGGAATTAGAATGGCAAATATTCAAAAAGGAAGTAATACTTTAACTAATGATTGGATAGGACTTGGAGGTATGCAATATTTCGGAATAGGATATTCTAATATTCGTTTACCAGATAGCGAAAATAACTATGCCTATAAGTATCATTATCGTATTAATACTTTCCCAGAAGAAGTATATATTCATGAATTTTTACACACATTGGAAAGAAATGCAGAAGAATATGGATATAAGGTGCCAGCCTTACATGATTATACAAAATATGGGTATCAAGAAGAAAGACTAGAGGGGCAGAAGAAATGGTATATTGCTTATATGAATCAGGAAATTAATAGTGATGGACAAAAGATAGGGTTACCACCAGAAATATTTACATATAAGCCAACACATGAAAGTAATTTTAGATATAGTAGAGAATTGAAGTTTTTTCAAGAGCCAAAAAACTTTATTGAAGTAATTCGTAGTATTGCAGATAGAATTGGTAAATTATTTACTAGCTATAAGGAACAAGTTATAGAACAAGAGTAGTTTAAGAAAATATGAAATATAATGAGGAATAAAAATGAAAGTATCAGATTTTAATTATGACTTACCAAAGGAATTAATTGCACAAGTGCCAATTAAAGACAGAGATCAATCAAGGCTAATGGTGCTAGATAGAAAACAAAAGTCTATAGAACATAAAGTATTTAAAGATATTATTGATTATTTAAAACCAGGAGATTGTTTAGTTAGGAATAATACAAAAGTTATCCCAGCTCGTTTATATGGTGTAAAAGAAGAAACTGGTGCACATGTGGAATTTCTACTATTACGCCGACAAGAAGGCGACATTTGGGAAGTTATGGTAAAGCCTGGGCGAAAGTTAATGTCAGGAACAAAAGTAGTCTTTGGAGAAGGATTGCTAGAGAAAAGTAATAATCCTAGAGTTCTATTAAAAGCAGAAATTTTGGAACAATTAGAAGGTGGAAACAGAAAAGTAAGATTTGAATATGATGGTATATTTAATGAAATTTTAAATGAAATAGGCTTAATGCCATTACCACCATATATTCATGAAAAATTAAAAGAAAAAGATAGATATCAGACAGTATATGCTAAATATGAAGGTTCAGCAGCTGCGCCAACAGCAGGACTACATTTTACAGATGAATTATTAGAAAAAATCAAAGCTAAAGGAGTAGAGATTGCAAATGTTACCTTACATGTTGGAATAGGAACTTTTAGACCAGTAAAAGTAGAAAATATAGAAGATCATGATATGCATTCAGAACATTTCTATATTAAACAAGAAGATGTCGAGAAAATTAACAAGGCAAAACGTGAAGGGCATAGAGTCATCGCAGTAGGAACTACTTCTTGTAGAGTATTAGAATCCATAGCTGATGAAAATGGTATGGTAAAAGAAATAGAAGGTGATACGAATATTTTTATTTATCCAGGATATAAGTTTAAATGCTTAGATGGTTTAATTACTAACTTTCATTTGCCAGAGTCTACTTTAATTATGTTAGTATCAACACTAGCAGGAAAAGATTTCATTATGAAAGCATATGAAGAGGCAGTGAAAGAAAAATATCGTTTCTTTAGTTTTGGAGATGCAATGCTGATAAAATAGGAGGAAAAAAATGGACAAGCCAGCAGTAACTTATGAATTGTTACATAAAGATAGTAAAACAGGAGCAAGACGAGGAGTGGTACATACACCGCATGGAGATATACAAACACCAGTATTTATGCCAGTAGGTACGCAAGCAACAGTAAAATCAATGACACCAGAAGAATTAAAAGAAATAGGAGCGCAAATTATTTTATCGAATACGTATCATTTGTATTTAAGACCAGGACATGATTTAGTAAAAGAAGCAGGAGGTCTCCATAATTTTATGAAATGGGATAGACCTATTTTAACAGATTGTGGTGGTTTTCAAGTATTTAGTTTAAGTGACTTAAGAACAATTACAGAAGAAGGGGTAGAATTCAAGTCTCATTTAGATGGAAGTAAGCATTTCTTCTCACCTGAAAAAGTAATGGAAATTGAAGAAGCACTTGGAGCTGACATTATTATGTCATTTGATGAATGTGTGAAATATCCAGAAACTTATGAATACACTAAACAGTCTATGGAAAGAACAACAAGATGGGCAAAACGTTGTAAAATAGCACATACGAATACAGATAAGCAGGCTTTATTCGGTATTATTCAAGGTGGATTTTATGAAGATTTAAGACAACAGTCTGCCAAAGATTTAATTGAATTAGATTTTCCAGGATATGCTATTGGTGGAATTAGTGTAGGAGAACCAAAAGAGGAGTTCTTAAAAATGTTATATTATACTGCACCGCTAATGCCAGAAAATAAGCCAAGGTATCTAATGGGAGTGGGAACACCAGATTACTTAATAGAAGCGGCACTTAGCGGAATTGATATGTGTGACTGTGTACTTCCAACAAGAATTGCGAGAAATGGAACAGCAATGACATGGAATGGAAAAGTAGTAGTACGTAATGCAACTTATGAAAGAGATTGGGGACCACTAGATCCAGAGTGTGATTGTTATACTTGCCGCAATTATACAAGAGCATATCTTAGACATTTAGTCAAGACAAAGGAAATATTAGGAGATAGATTATTATCTATTCATAATTTATATTTCTTGACGAAATTGATGGAAAGAGTTAGAATAGAAATAGAGAACGATAATTTAGAAAACTTTAAAAATGAGTTTTATAAAAAATATGGTTACGAAAGTTAAAATGTCATACATGGGGACAGATGTCGCACAAACTAACGTCCCTATGTGCGACAAAATAGGAGGAAACTATGAATGATTTAATTGGTAATAATTATCAACCAAGCAACGACCAAGTGAAAGCGAAAAGATGGATGAAAATAATAGGAATAATTTTAGTATTACTATTTTTTATCTGTATAGGACTAGTTGTCTTTATGTATTATTGGGATTCTACCCAATTGAAAATTACAATAGATGGAAAAGCAAATACAAAATTAAAAGATATTTTGCTTATACAGGAGGACAAAATCTATGTTCCAATTCGTAGTTTTGCACAGTTTGTGGGATATGAGTCCTATAGTGGAGATTATAAACAATATGCAGAGGACAACACAAAATGTTATGTACAATGTACGAATGAATTAGCATCCTTTACAATGAATTCAAATAAAATATATAAATTAATTAATAATAGTAATGATTATGAATATTTTACAATTAATGAACCTGTTAAAATGATAGATGGAGTGCTATATACTACAAAAGAGGGAGCAGAAAGAGCATTTAATATTACTTTTGACTATGACCAAGAACAAAAGCAAATTACAATTTATACATTACCATATTTAGTGAATTTCTATGCAGCACGTTTCCAAAACTCTGCAATTGCAGGAGGAGATAGCTCTAATTTTAGTAATCAGAAAGCATTGCTAGATAATAGGTTAATTGTAAGAAACACAGATAATAATTATGGAGTATCAGATTTATCAGGGAATGAAGTTTTAGGTACAAAATATGCTAGTATTAAATATCTAGAAAGTACTAGAGAATTTATTGTAACAACAGTAGAAGGTAAAATGGGAATTATGTCCTATGATGCTACTACTAAAATCAGTCCAGATTATGATAAGATTAAGCAAATTGATAAAGATGCAGGCTTATATTTAGTAACAAATAGTAATAAACAAGGAGTTATTAATAATGGTGGCAGTATTATCGTTTATCTTGAATATGACCAAATAGGAATAGATGCAAATAAGTTTAATAGTAACAATATTAAAAATCAATATTTATTATATGATAATTGTATTCCAGTTAGAAAAGGTAATCTATGGGGAATTTTTGATAAAAATGGTAGAGAAATTCTTCCTATAGAGTATGAAGATTTAGGCTGTAGTGCAGGAGCTGGAAATTCTACCACACAAACTACTAATAATATTTTACTAATTCCAGATTATAAGGGAATTGTAGTGAAAAAAGATAATTTGTATGGTATGAAAGATTTTGAGGGAAATGATCTATTACCAATAGCGCTAAAAACAATTTATTCTACGACCTCAGCTGGAGAAGAAACTTATTATATGATATATAATGACCAAATAATGAATGTTATTACTTATATCCAAACTTATGTAAGACCAAATATTCCATCTAATGAAATGAATCAAAATACAAATAATACTAATACAGCAAATAATAATACTGTAGATAATACAACTCAGAATAATACGAATAGTACAGATAATACACAACAAACAAGTACAAATACAACAAATGGTAATACACAATCTAATTCTACACAACAATAAAAAATTATTACTTCTAAACTCTTCTTATTAGGCATACAATAAAACAAAGCTTATTTAAGGAGAGTTTTTATTATGGAAAAAGAAAATATTTTAAAGAATACAATTACAACAGAAGAAAGTGAAATAAAAAAGAAAATATTATGTATTGTGAAAGGTTGTGCATTTTCTATTATACTTTCCATTGTTTTGCTTACAATATATGCTTTACTATTAGTAAATACTAACATTTCAGAAAGTACAATGATGCCAGTAGTACTAACTATTACAGGAATTAGTATTTTAATGGGAGGAACAATCAGTAGCAGAAAAATGAAGAAAAATGGATTGATTTATGGGGGAACTGTAGGTTTTGTATATATTCTTACTTTATATTTAGCTTCTAGTGTTTCAATGGTGGGATTTTCATTATCTATGAATTCGTTTTTTATGCTAATTGTTGGAATAATTACTGGAATTATAGGGGGAATTATTGGCGTAAACTTAACAGGGAAAGGAAAATAAACAGGAATAAGATATAATAGCAAGGGTTTTCAGAAGAAATTCTGTAAAATAGTTGCTATTTTTTATGTTTTAGGGTAATATATACATTAGAAAAAACATAGGAGGAATTAACTTGATAACATTAGAAGATGTTAAACAAAATGAAGAAGTAAAAGAATTGATTTTAAGTTCTCAAAAGCAACTAAATGCATTGGGCTACACAGAACATTCAATACGACATATTAGTATTGTGTCTGAACGTGCAGGCGAAGTGCTAAAAACATTAGATTATCCTGAAGAAAGAATAGAACTTGCCAAAATTGCAGGATATATGCATGATATTGGAAATTGTGTAAATCGTACAGATCATGCACATTCGGGAGCAATACTTGCTTATCAAATTTTAAAGGATATGGGAATGGAAGCACATCATCGTACAGAAATTATGATGGCAATTGGAAACCATGATGAACAGACAGGAACAGCTGTTAATGATATTTCAGCAGCACTTATTTTAGCAGATAAATCAGATGTACACCGTGATAGAGTAGTAAATCAAAATATATCTACTTTTGACAAACATGACAAAGTAAATTATGCAGTAACCAATGCAAATTTTGTAATGGATAAGGAGAAGAAAAAGGTAATTTTAGATTTAACAATTGATACTGAGATATCACCAGTATTAGACTATTTTGAAATATTTATGGATAGAACTATGATGAGTAAATATGCAGCAAAGTATTTAGGCATATGGTTTGAACTAATTATAAATGATACGAAATTATTGTAAATAATAGGAGGAAAGAAAAGTGAGAATAGAAGAAAAATTAAAAGTAACATTAGTTATTTTAGTGATTATATTAATTTCACTAGTTTCGTTTGGAGGAATTTATCTTCAAAAAATGAAATTTATAGAAAATATTATTCCAGATTATCAATTAGGTATGGATTTAGAAGGTGGAAGATTAATAACCATAAAAGCAGATACATCTAAGGATACTGTTATTTATGATAAAGATGGAAAAATAGTAGAAAAAGAGGGAGAAGGAACTACAAAGAAAGAGGTTCCAGTAAATCCTGAAGAAGCTTTGACAAAAGAAAATTATGATAAGGTTAAGGAAATTGTACAAAAAAGATTAGATAGTATGCAAGTATCTGACTATACAATTAGACAAAATGAGGAAACAGGAGAATTATATATACAAATTCCAGAAAATGCTAATACAGATTTAGTTTCACAATATATAAGATTTCCAGGGAAGTTTACAGTAGAAAATGAAAGTAAAGAGGTTTTATTGAATAGTGGGCATATCAAAAAGGCAGAAGTAAGATATAGCTCAGGAACTACTGGAACTAGTGTATATTTAACAATTCAATTAAATAAAGAAGGAACTCAGATTTTTCAAGATATTACGAAAACATATGTAACATCAACAGATGAAGAAGGAAAAGATAATTCTAAGAAAATTACAATAAAAATAGATGATTCCACTTTATTAGAAACATCATTTGACAGTGAAGTTTCTGATGGAATGATTCAAATGTCTCTTGGAAATGCATCTACAGATAGTAGTGCATTAGAAAATTATGTTAGAGAAGCTTCTAATATTGTAGTATTATTGAATAGTGGAGAAATGCCACTTACTTATGTAAATTCAGAAAATAGATATGTTGTGTCAGATATTACTAGAGAAATGTTTTATATTCCTGTAGCAATAGTAGGAGCAGCGTTATTAATAGGATTGATTTTCTTGATGGTAAAATATAAAAAGAATGGAATATTAAGTTCAATTGCTCTAATTGGTTTTATAGCAGCATTACTATTAGTGTTGCGTTATACAAATGTAATGTTAACAATGGAAGGAATGATTGCTATTGTAATTGCAATTGTTTTAGATTTTATCTTTACAGTATATTTATTAAATTTAATTAAACATCAAGATAGCAAAACAGTAACTGAAGCATCTTCAGTATTTAAAGAAGCATTAGTCAAAACATTATTTATTTTTATTCCTGTAGCTATTACTGCAATTATTCTATGCTTTGCAGGTTGGCTTCCGATTTATAGCTTTGGAATGGTAGCATTCTGGGGATTATTACTAATTGTATTATACAATTTGATTTTTACAAGAACATTAGTAGTTGACACTAAGAAGGCATAAAAGTAAACAACATTCAAATAGAAAAATTAAAGAAAAAAGAGGTAGAAAAATGAGTAAGAAAGTATTTTATGCTATTTTAATATGTATCATTATTGCAGGAGCAATTGTAATTGCTACGATGGGACTAAAAGCAGATATTACTTATAGTAAAAATGTAAGACTTGATATGTACTTAGAAAATGAATATAATAAAAAGGATATAGAACAAATTGCAAAAGAGGTATTTGGAAATGAAAGAATGCTAGTACAACAAGTAGAATTCTATGGTGATATGTTTTCTATTACTCTTTCTCAAGAGGTAGAAGATTTAGATACAAAGGTGGAACAACTAGCTAATAAAATTAATGAAAAATTTGGGTTAGAGTTAAAAAAAGAGAATATTACAAAAGTGTATCAGCCTAAGATCAAACTATCTAGTGTTTTAATGCCTTATTTATTACCTCTAGCAATTAGTATGATTATTATTTTAGTTTATGTAATAATTCGTTTTAGAAAAATAGGAATTTGGAGAACATTAGGGGTATATATATTAACTACAATAGCTAGTGAACTATTATATTTAAGTATCTTAGCAATTTGTAGAGTACCAATTAATCGTCTAGTAACACCAATAGGATTAGCAATTTATGCAATTGTTATTACTGTGGTAACTGCAAAGCAAGAAAAGAAATTAACTATTTATCAAGAAGAAACAAAATAAACAAAAAGTCGACAACACTCATATAATAAAATATGGGTGTTGTTTTTTTTCACATTTTATTTATAAAATTTTAGTATAAAAAACAAGACTTTGAAAATAATAAAGAAGGAAAGTGAAAAAATGCTAGAAAGGATAAAAAGGATTTTTTATAGAAGTATGGATAACAAAGAAATAAATTATTGTGAAGTAAAAAAAATAATAGCTGAAAACTCTGATACTATTTTATTAGATGTAAGAAGTAAACAAGAATATGAAGAAGGGCATCTTTCTGGAAGTATTTCTCTTTGTTTGTATGATATATGTGAACAAGCTGATAAGCTTCTTCCTAATAAAGAACAAACTATTATCACGTATTGTTCTTCTGGAAATAGAAGTAGAGAAGCACAGCAATTATTAGAAAATATGGGGTATGAAAGCGTGTATAACCTAAAAGGTGGATTAGATAATATAGGATAAGTTACCATTTTTAATTATCAGGAATAAAATATGTATAGCTAAACAGTTTTAGTAGATAGTGCTACATATTAGAAAGGAGAATCTACTTAGGTGATGAGAACATTTTGTATAAAAACAAACAATGAAGATATTATAAATTATCTACTAAATAGAATAGAAGAAATAGATTTTGAAAATTTAGTATATTCTAAAAATAAATTTAAAATTTATCAAAATGTAATTATTCATTATCAAGGAAAAGTAGAGGAAAAATTCCTGGATTTTTTAAGTAGTCTTATAACAGAGGTTATTTTAAATTTTTATGAAGAAAAATTAATTAACCAAATTCTTAGTTATAATTATTTTTATTTTGATAATTATGAAAGATTGCAAATATGTGATAATTGCATAGAAGTAGTAGAAAATGAAGAAGAGTTACAAAGTAGAAAAGAAATGATACAAAACGCAGTTCTTCCTTATATTCGAGAGTATAAAGCTATGATATTAGAAGGGTTTGTTAACTTTCGATTAAAAGAATATATGAGTTATTTAGATAATAATGTAGATACTGCAGTAAATCAGTTTATCATAGAAAAAGAGTATAATGAATTTATTAATTTGTTGAAGATTTATATAGAATCAAAAGTGCCAGAATGTAAAATATTGCATCTTATTTATATTAATGGAGAATCTATTTTACTAGATGAGGATAAAAATATAGTATCTATATCAGATAATATTTTAAATAGCAAATATTTATCAGATATTTCTTTCTCCTCTAACGATTTTGCTTTAAATACTGTATTAACATTATTGCCAGCAAAGATAGAAATCCATCTAATTGGAGAAGAGGATGAATTTATTAGTACAATTACACAGATTTTTGAAGGAAGAGTGTCAGTATGTAAAGACTGCAATATTTGTAGAACTTATCGATTGCTTAATAATGCAAAAATTAAATAGGTAGAGAAGGTGGAAAATAGGAAAGTTCTATTTTCTGCCTTGTTTTAAATGATTCAGTATTTATGAAAGGATAGAGTTAAAACAAAAATAGATAAATTTATTTTTTAAATAAATTCATTGGATCAATATATTTTTCATCAACTCTTATTCCTAAGTGCAAATGAGGACCAGTGGTAGCTCCATTTGTAGGATTACCATTTTCGTCATAATATTGATTACCGAAGAACACCATATACATTTTTAGGACCAACAAAGCCAATAACATCTCCCTTTTTTACGATATCTCCTTTTTTCACAAGATAAAAAGGGGAGACATGACAATAGGTAATTTTCATATTATTTATTGAAAGGGTAATAGTATATCCGCCACCACCTAAAAATCCCGTAAAAGTAATTTTACCACTACAAATAGCAATAAACTTACTACCTTCTGGTGCACCAATATCTATACCTGAATGATAGGAAGTAGCTCCTACAGTTGGAAGATTACGATAGCCAAAAGGAGAAGTAATATAAGTATAACCGAGGTGTAGGCCATACATATTTTTGTAATAAGTCAAGAGAATAATAGGAATCATCAAAAGAGGAGCTACTAAGGATACTAGATCCAAAGAAACAAGGAATTAATAAAATAAAAAAGATAAGAGCAAAAAAGAAATAATAAAAGGGCTTAAAGAAACTACTAGACATAATAGTACCTCCGTTTTTTAGCCCCCGATAATTTTATATTTAGTTACCTTGCAAATTTTTTTTTAGGATTACAATTTCTCTCCAAGAAATTGCATAAGCTATCCGTAGCTCACTATTATTTTGCACAGATACCTTAAAAGCAAAAAATTTACTGATAAAAAAGTTTAGGATAATTACAATAATAGTAATTAAAATTTTATTAATTAAATAAGCTATATTATCACTAAACATTCCATAAAAAGAGTGAATAATATCATTTAATAAAAATACTCCGACAATTTCTACAATCATAGTAAAAGCTCTACCTAAAATGAACTTTCCAAATTCTATCCACTTTTCTTTTGCAGTATGTGCATCTGAATGAAATACCCATTTACGATTCGTAAAATAAGCAAATAGAATAGAACAAATAATACCAATAGTACTTGCGATATTCCCCTCTAGATAACAAAGAGCCTTTAAAAGATATGAAATAATGATATTAACAAGAGTAGTTAATATGCCAAAGATAATATAAGAGATAACTTCTTTATTACATACTTTTTTTATAAGTGCTTTTAATTTTTCCATAAAATACTCCCTTAATTTGAAATAAAAAACACTAGTATAAATACTAGTGTAATGGCAGGGGTAGAAGGATTCGAACCCTCACAGGCGGTTTTGGAGACCGATGTGCTACCATTAACACTATACCCCTAAGTGCTAAATAAAACTACATACATTATATTAGCATAGTTTCACAAAATGTGCAATGCTTTTTTGATAAATTTTGCTTGTTATTTTTTTTGAAATAAGTTATAATTAAATATACAAGTCTATATATGGGGATGTATTTGGTTTCGACAGTATCCCAGAAATATCAGTAGCGAGTAGTGGATTCTCACTTGGCCACTTAAATCATGTGAGAAATTAAAATTAAACGCTGATAATAGAGAATTAGCATACGCTGCCTAATATGGCAACGTCGTCTTACTAAGACTGCCCACGGTTTTAGATTAAGGCGTCGATTAGTGGGAAACGAACCTGTTTTTAGTTATGGAAACAGTGGGTAATTTTAAATAACTATCTTTTATATAAGTTTGTTTGTTAGGTTATATAGAAGAGAATTTTGAAAACAAACTGTACTCGAAGAAGCTGATATGGAAAGGATGTTGGACAGGGGTTCGACTCCCCTCATCTCCACCAGATTATAGCAACTTACAGACTGGGAAAGTTTGTAAGTTGTTTATTAATAGTAAATTCTAAAGTGCTATAAAATTAATTAGGGGGAAAAAAGATAGAATAAAAAGTCTAATATTTTGTACTAAAATATTTATAAATTACTTGACAATATAAAACATATGTTTTAAACTATATTTAGTTTAAAATAGGATGTGAATTTTTATGGACAAAAATAAGTTGGCTATACAAAAGGAAATACCTAATGTAGAAATAAAATATTTAATTCATACAATTCGAGGAAAGCAAGTAATGCTAGACACAGATGTAGCGAAATTATATGGTTATGAAACAAAAAATATAAATAAAGCAGTAAAAAGAAATATAGAAAGATTTCCAGAGGACTTTTGGTTTCAATTAACAGAAAATGAAGTAGAAAACTTGAGGTTCCAATTTGGAACCTCAAGTTTAGAAAAAGAAAATTATGGAGGAAGAAGATACTTGCCATATGTTTTTACAGAACAAGGAATAGCAATGTTGGCAGGAATATTAAAAAGTGATATTGCAGTAAAAGTTAGTATTAATATAATAAAATCATTTATTGAAATGCAAAAATTTTTAATGTTTAATGGACAAATATTTGAAAGAATGATAAATATTGAATCTAAACTATTAGAATATGATAAAAGATTCAGCCAATTTTTTTATCAGCTTCAATTAGAAGAAAATATTAAACAAAGAATATTTTTTCAAGGACAGATATATGATGCATATAGTTTGATAATAGACATCATAAAAAGAGCCAATCAAAAGATTTTAATCATAGATAATTATATCGATGACACTATTTTAAAGATGTTAACCAAAAAGAAGAAAAATGTAGAAGTAAAAATAGTAACATCTTCTAAAAGTAAAATTCAAAATTTAGATATTCAAAAATTTAATAAACAATATCCGGTTTTAAAGATAACTCATACAAATCAATTTCATGATAGATTTATTGTAATTGATGAAAAAGAATTATATCATTGTGGGGCATCTATTAAAGATTTAGGAAAGAAGTGCTTTGCGATTAATCAAATAGAGGATAAAAAAATGGCAGAAAGAATAATAAAAGTGTAGAAGGAGAAATAGAAGCAGTACAACAAAAGAAAATGGATATAAAATGAAAGAATATATAGATAGGATTTATTATATCAAAAAATTGCGAGATGATATGTTTGTATAAGTCACATTATATTTAGACCAGGATAATTATATAATTTATAACTTCAAAACCTTAAGATAATCTTAAAATACAACATATAAACCTCAAGAAAGTTGTATTTTTTTTGAATTTGTGATATAACAAAGAATATAAAATTATGCATTTGTGCTTGAAAACACAAAGAAAGGAAGAAAGAATGAAAAAATTTGGAAATATTTTATGGGGATTGGTGTTTATTGTGCTAGGACTTGTACTAGGATTAAACGCTATAGGGATAACTAATATTAATATTTTCTTTAGAGGATGGTGGACATTATTTATCATTATTCCATGTTTTATAGGAATTTTTAGAGAAAGAGAAAAAATAGGTAATTTAATAGGATGTTTAATAGGTGTAGCATTGCTATTATGCTGTCAGGGAATTCTAGATTTTGATTTAATGTGGAAGCTATTAGTACCAACTGTTTTAGTAGTTGTTGGGTTATGCTTTATTTTTAGAGAAGCAATTGGTGGGAAGATCAATCAAGAAATTAAGAACTTAAATACAAATAAAAAAGGACAAACAGAATATTGTGCAACCTTTTCAGGACAAAATTTAAATTTTGATAGACAAGAATTTAAAGGCGCAGATTTAACAGCTGTATTTGGTGGTGTTAAATGTGATTTGAGAAATGCCATTATTAATTCAGACCAAGTGATTAATGCTAGTAGTACTTTTGGAGGAATTGACATTTTTGTACCAGCTAATGTACAAGTAAAAATCAAATCAACTCCAATTTTTGGAGGAGTAAATGATAGAGCAAGTCATACTATGAACCAAGAAGCGCCAACGATATATATTAATGCTACTTGCATATTTGGAGGTGTTGAGATAAAATGACAACAATACAAAGAATTATTAAATATTGTGCAGTTGCCTTTGCTATTTTTATTATAGTTAGCATTGTATCATCTATACTTTTTGGACTAAATACTTTTAGTGAAATTTTAGGTTTTACAAGGAAAGAAAGGAAAACAGAGAATTATAATGTTATTCATTCGGAAGTAGGAAGAGATGAAAAAGTAGAAAAGGAATTTGATAATACACAAATTGCAAAATTAAAAATAGATATTGAATATGCAACATTAACGATTCAACAAGGAGATAAATTCAAAGTTGCTAGTAATACAAGTAATATAGAGACAAAACAGACAGAAGATGAACTATTGATTAGAGAGAAAAATGTGAATTTATTTAGACAAAATAATCAAAGAAGAATTATAGTGACTGTTCCAAGGAATACTATATTAGATACAATTAAAATTGAAGCAGGAGCTGGAGAAATTAATATAGAAAAGTTAGAATGTAAAAAGTTAGATTTAGATATAGGTGCTGGTAAGACAACAATTCAAGACTTAAATGTTACGCAAAAAGCAAAAATCCAAGGTGGAGCAGGAAAAGTAGAAATACTGTCAGGAGAAATTGCAAATCTAGATTTAGATATGGGAGTAGGAACATTTAAGTTAGTGTCCAGTTTGTTAGGAGATAACAAGATTAATGCAGGAGTTGGAAAACTAGAAATTGTCCTAAAAAATGGAATAGAAAAATATACCATAAAGGCGAGTAAAGGAATTGGATCTATTACAGTAGATGGAAAAGAAGTGGCAGATGGAGCTATTTATGGTAAAGGAGAAAATACCATCAAAGTAGAAGGTGGAATTGGAAATATTACTATAAAATAAAGAATATACAGCATACTTGAACTAAAAAGTATGTTGTATTTTTTTGCATTTTATGATATAAAAATAAGAAATATAGAAAAAGGGGTAGTAGATGATTAACTTATTATTAAGTGGAAATGAAAAAGTATTTGATGGAGCATTAACACAGCTAATCTCCATTAAAAATAGAACAAAAGATCTAATTCATTGCTATATTTTTACTATGGGGGCTACTAGAATAAAACCAGAATATACTGCTATTAGTGATGAGCAAATTGATTTCTTAAATCAAGTAGTCAAAGTAAAGGATAAAAGAAACGAAGTAACAAAAATTGATGTAACTAATTTATATGAGCAAGAGTTTAAAAACTGCCCTAATGAAGGAGCATATTGTACACCATATACATTATTAAGGTTATTGGCAGATAAAATAGAAGAAGTTCCAGACAAATTATTGTATTTAGATATTGATATGATGGTAGCAGATGACTTGTCAAAACTATATAATATTGACGTTTCTGAATATGAGTATGCAGCGGTAAAAGAAAAATATCGGATGTTGGTTAGTTAGACCAGATTATATTAATGCTGGGATGCTACTGATGAACATGAAGAAAATGAGGGAAACAGGACTTTTAGAAAAAGCAAGAGAAAAAATTAAAACAAAGAAGATGCTATTTGCAGACCAAGATGCTATATTTAGGTCTACTACAAAAAAGAAGCTACTTCCTCGTATTTATAATGAGCAATCTAAATTTAATAAAAGGGATACTGTAATTTGTCATTTTTGTAAAAGGTTGATGTTTAGACCATATCCACATACAGAGAATATCAAACAGTGGCATATTGATAAAGTACATAGTGTATATAAATGTCATGTATTCGATAGCGATCTAGAAGAATATTTGAAATTAAAAAAGGAATTTGAACAAAAAGCAAAGGAATTAATAGAAAAGTAGGGAGAAAATAAAATGGAAAATAATTTAGAAGTAATACCGATATTCTATGCGGTAGACGATGGATATGTGCCGTTTTTAGCTGTATCTATTCATTCATTAATAGAAAATAGTTCAAAAGATTATTATTATGCAATTAAGATATTATACACTAATATTAGTGAAGAAAACAAAAAGAAAATTCTAAAATATGAAAGAGATAATGTAAAAATAGAATTTGTAGATTTAAATTATTATATCGAAGAAATTAAAGATAAATTATATACACGTGATTATTATACCAAAACGACATATTTTAGGCTATTTATCCCTAATATTTATCCACAATATAATAAAGTTATTTATTTAGATAGTGATACTGTGCTATTAGGAGATGTAGCAGAGTTATATCATCAAGATATGGAAAGTAATTTAGTAGCAGTTGTGCCAGATGATATTATTCAAAATGAAGAGATTTTCCAAGAATATGTAGAAAAGGTAGTGGGAGTAGCAGATTACAGAAAATACTTTAATGCAGGTGTTTTGGTTATGAACTTAGATGAAATGCGTAAATCTAAGTTTCAAGAAAAGTTTTTGTATTTATTGGAAACAGTAAAATTTGCAGTAGTACAAGACCAAGATTACTTAAATAGACTATGTAAGGGAAGAACAAAAATACTAGACAATGGTTGGAATAGAATGCCCGTACAAAATAACAAAACAAAGGTAGAAAAGTTAAATCTAATCCATTATAACTTAAACTATAAACCATGGCATTATGATGGAATTTTATATGAAGAATATTTTTGGCAATATGCTGAAAAAACAGAGTATTATAAAGAGATAAAAAGTATTAAAGATAATTATTCAGAAGAAGAACGTTTCAGAGATAGACAACAATATGAAAATTTAAAGGCTTTGGCTAAAAAGGAATCTGAGTGTGTGGGTGATGATAGAATTCCAAAAAGGAAATTAGATGAAATTAATGAAAGTACAAGAAGATGGACTTTTAAAACATTACTAAAAAGGGATAATAGCACATTAGAAACAATATTGGAAGATAGAGAAGAAGGACTAAATGAAAAGCACCAAGAACGATTAAATGTTCTAAAAAGAATTGAAGATATGGAAAGACAAGGTATCTTTGATATTGATGCAGAAGAAGACCCACCAACAATTACTTTAACAGCAGACAATGTAGATTATTTGAATAAAAAAAGTAGTAATAAGATTAAAACAAAAGTTGCTAATAAAATGGGAGAACATTTTTTAGATAGCTTATTAAAAAGTAAGAAATTAATTATTAAAGAAGTACAAGGTATGGAGAATATACAATCCCTTGAAACAGGCGCAATTCTTACTTGTAATCATTTTAATCCATTTGATAGCTTCGCTATTGAAGAAGTATGCAGACGTGCAGGCCAATTAAAAAAGAGAAAATTATATAAAATTATTCGTGAAGGAAACTATACAAATTTCTCAGGGATTTATGGATTTTTCTTTAGGCATTGTGATACATTGCCTCTAAGTTCTAGCAGTGAAACAATGAAAGAATTTATGAAAGCAGTGGACACTATTTTGCAAAGAAAAGACTTTATTTTAATTTATCCAGAGCAAAGTATGTGGTGGAACTATCGTAAACCAAAGCCATTAAAAAATGGGGCATTTAAGCTTGCAGCAAAAAATAATGTACCAATTGTTCCAATCTTTATTACTATGGAAGATAGTGATATTATGGGAGAAGATGATTTCCCAGTACAAGAGTACATTATTCATATTAAAAAGCCAATCTATCCAGATACAGAGTTATCAGATAAAGAAAATATGATAAAAATGAAAGAACAGAATGCAGCTATTTGGAAAAATGTATATGAGGAATTTTATAAAGTTCCATTGGAATATACTACAGAGAAAAAAGAAATAGGGTTATAAATAAATTAGTTAAGTAAAAAGAAAGATAGGCAAAATTGAAAGAAAAACAGCAAAAAGTGATTTATTATCAAGATGAACTAAATGATGAATTTTCAAGAGCAAAAATAACACCAAGAACGATCGATGAAAACTATTGTTATTTACATCGAAATCCATTGTGGAATTTTTGCTCTTTTGTGGTGCAAAATATTTTAAGTATGCCAATTAAAGTGGGATATAATAAACTAAAATTGCATATGAAATATATAGGAAAAGAAAAGTTAAAACCATACAAGAAACAAGGGTACTTTATCTATGGAAATCATACACAAGACTTTGCAGATACTTTTATTCCAAGTGTAGCAATGTATCCAAAAAGAAATTTTTTCATTGTCAATCCAGAAAATATTTCTATGAAGGGACTAAAGCATTTAGTAGAGATGCTAGGAGCAATACCTATTCCAGGAAATAGAAAGGCTATGAAAAACTTTTTAGAAGCGGTTGAGAAGAGAATTCATCAAGGATATGCTGTTACTATTTATCCAGAAGCACATATATGGCCATATTATACAAAAATCAGACCATTTAAAGCAGTTTCTTTTGAATACCCCGTGAAACTAAAAACACCAGTATTTTGCTTTACCAATACTTATCAAAAATATGGAAAAAAGCAAGACAAAGTACAAATTGTTAGCTATATTGATGGACCGTTTTCCCCAGACGAAACTTTAACAGCAAAAGAGGCAAAACAAAAGCTAAGAGATGAAGTATATAACTGTATGGTGGAGAGAAGCAAGAATAGCAATGTAGAAGTAATTAAATATGTGTCAGGTTGGGGACGTTAGTTTAACTGACATCTGTCCCCAAACTGACATTTTACTATTTTTTACCAAAATGTCCGCTGAACTAACGTCCTCTAACGGACAAGAAAGGAAGAGAAAATGTTAACTTTAAAAGATATTAAAAAAGATTATCAAGCAGGCGAGAATATAGTTCATGCCTTAAAAGGTATTAATGTAGAGTTTAGAAAAAGTGAGTTTGTGTCTATACTAGGGCAAAGTGGTGGAGGAAAAACGACTTTACTTAACATTATTGGTGGATTAGATAGATATACGAGTGGAGATTTGATTATTAATGGCAAGTCTACCAAAGAATTTAAAGATAGAGATTGGGATGCTTATCGCAATTATTCTGTTGGATTTGTATTTCAAAACTATAACTTAATACCACATCAAACTATTCTTTCTAATGTGGAATTAGCACTTACTTTATCAGGCGTTAGTAAAAAGGAGAGAAAAGAAAGAGCAATTAAAGCATTAGAAGAGGTAGGACTAAAGGAGCAAGTATACAAAAAGCCAAATCAATTGTCTGGTGGACAGATGCAAAGAGTAGCAATAGCTAGAGCGATTGTAAATAACCCAGAAATTATTTTAGCAGATGAGCCAACAGGAGCGTTAGATACAGAAACAAGCAGACAGGTTATGGAGATTTTAAAAGAGATTGCAAAAGATAAGTTAGTCATCATGGTTACTCATAACCCAGATTTGGCAGAGAAGTATTCTACTAGAATTATTAGAATTACAGATGGAACAATGCTAGATGATACAAATCCATATACTCAAGAAAAGCAAGAAACCAATAGTAATAAAGAAACAAGACGTACCTCTATGAAGTTTTTTACAGCATTAAATTTAAGTTTAAACAACTTATTAACCAAAAAAGGAAGGACATTGCTTACTTCTTTTGCAGGTAGTATTGGAATTATTGGGATTGCCTTAATTCTTGCTATTTCTACAGGAATGAGAAACTATATTGCAAAAGTAGAAGAAGATACATTATCTTCTTATCCTATTACCATTGAAGAGTCTTTGATTGATACTTCTAGTATGATAGAAAAATTAATGTCAATGGAAAATGAGGAAAAGCAAAGAGAAGAGGGGAAAATTTATTCACGTAATGTTATGTCAGAAATGATGACAACTCTTTCTAACAAGATGGAAAATAACAACTTGACTGAGTTAAAGAAGTTTTTAGAACAAGAAGATAATGAGATTGTAAAAAATAGTAATAGTATTAAATACAACTATAACTTGGATTTGAACTTATATAAAGAAGATACAAAAGATGGCATTGTAAGAGTAAACCCTAGTACTGTTATGGATAGTATGGGAATGGGAGCTATGCAAGAGGCACATCAAAGTTCTCCTATGGCGATGATGGGTGGAAGTTCTATGAGTATTATGAACACCAATGTATGGACAGAAATGCTAGATAATAAAGAGTTACTACAGTCACAGTATGATATGGTAGAAGGAAAATGGCCAGAGAAATATAATGAAGTAGTGCTAGTTGTGAATAATGATTATGAAATTGACGATTATACACTATATACTTTAGGATTAAAAAGCCAAGAAGAGTTGACAAAGAGATGGGAAAAAGCAAAAAAGGGAGAAAAGATAGAAGAAGAGCCAGAAATCTCCTATACTTACAAAGATTTACTAGATTTATCTTTTAAATTAGTCTTAGATTCTGACTATTATCAAAAAGAAAAGGGATTATGGATTGATAAAAGTGAAGATACAGATTACATGAAAAAGAAATTGAAAGATTGTGAAAGTATTAAAGTAGTTGGAATTATTAAGCAAAATAAGCAAAGTACAGCAATGGCAATGGATACAGGAATTGGCTATATAAAAGAATTAAAAGAATATGTTATTAACAAAACAAATGAAGCAAAGATTGTAAAAGAACAAAAAGAGAAAAAAGATGTTAATGTGTTTACAGGTCTTAAATTTCCAAAAGAAGGAGAAAAGAAAGAGTTTAATTTTAATGATTTAAGTAATGAACAAAAATTAACAATTAGTCAAATGAGTAGTGAAGAAATTGCAAAGATAATGCAAACTTATACAGAAAATCAGAATGCAACATATGAAAACAACCTAAAAACATTAGGTGCTATTGATTTAGATAAACCTACTTCTATTTCCATTTATCCAAAGAATTTTGAGAGTAAAGAGGCCGTTAGCAAAGCGATAGAAGACTATAACCAAAAACAAAGAGATAATGGAAAAGACGAAAATGTGATTAATTATACAGATTTAGTTGGTACTATGATGAAATCCATTACACAAATTATTGATGCCATTAGTTTTGCATTGATTGGATTTGTTAGTATATCCCTAGTAGTTTCTTCCATTATGATTGGAATTATCACCTATATTTCAGTACTAGAAAGAACAAAGGAAATTGGAATTTTAAGAGCAATTGGAGCTTCTAAAAGAGATATTTCAAGAGTGTTTAATGCAGAGACTTTTATTATTGGTTTAATTGCAGGACTTATGGGAGTGGGAATTACCATGCTTATGACTATTCCGATCAATTCTATTATTCTAGCTGCAACAGAAGTATCTATTCATACAACTTTGAAAGCAACACATATGATAGGCTTGGTAGTGATTAGTTTAGTTCTAACGATAATAGCAGGATTAATTCCAGCTAAGGTGGCTAGTAAGAAAGATCCTGTAGAGGCTTTGAGGACAGAATAAAAATTCCCTTTTAAGTGTTAGAGAAAGAAAAAATAGAGGCAAGAAATTTTAATTTCTTGTCTCTAATTTTTCAAAAGCTAAACCAATACAAAAACTAATTACAAAAAGAACAATAGACCAAATACCTTGACTAGAAAATTCTATATCAGGATAAAGTACAAAAATAGAACCTAACACAAAACCTATAATCGCATAAAAAGTTTGAGAATAATACTTATCTAATAAAAATTGAATGATTTTCAAAAATAAAATGCTTCCTAGTAAGACACCAATTCCCATTGGAAACAAAATAGCAAGGTTAGCTGTAGCAACTGCATTTAAGTAGTGGGAATATATCCCTAAACACATTAGAATAATAGTACTACTTACACCAGGAACGACAATTCCAATAGACATTGCAAATCCAGCTAATACAAAATAGAAAAAGGAGATGTTATTACTATCTACTTGAATGAGAGATGGCAGTATATTTTCTAATTGTATAGAGAAAAGACCAACACCAAAAGCAGCAAGTAAAAAAATACTGTAATGTAGTCGAAAACCTTTTTTTTGATTAGCTTGTTTAAAAAGAACAGGCAGAGAACCACATATTAAACCAATAAAGCAGAAGCTAGTTGGCATAGGGTAGTTAGCAAAAAGAAAATTTAAAATTTTACCCACTAAAAATACACCTGTTATACCACCTAAACCAATAGGAAGAAGAAACAAAAAATTTTTTTTAAAATCCTGAAATAAATTTAGTACACTATTTACTAATTTTTCATAGATTCCAAAAATAACACAAAAGACACCACTACTAATACCGAGGAAGAATAGCTCCACTGCCAATAAAAATACCTTTACAATAATTAAATAAGAATTTCATATAAAACCACCTTTTCGTTTGATAAAAGGTATGCAAAAAAATGAAAAAAATTCAAAAAAGTTCTTGACAAAATTAAGCATAGCATTTATAATAATACTTGTTCAAACGAAATGCAGGTGTAGTTCAATGGTAGAATTCCAGCCTTCCAAGCTGGCTATGCGGGTTCGATTCCCGCTACCTGCTCCAAAAATTAAGTGCCTTTAAGAAATGAAAATTTCTTAAAGGCTTTTTTTAATAAAAAAACAAAAGTGTTTACATTAAAATTTGCAAAGGCTAACATAAAGTGTTATAATATAGAACATATTAAAATTTGAAAGGAAGATTCTTCATATGAAACGGAGAACAAAGGCATTTCTAACTATTCTAATAATACTTTTTTGCATAGCACTATATTGCTATTTTAGGGCAACAGTGTATGACAGAATAGTAAAAGCAAGTCCTGAGAAGATCAATTGTACCAATAGAACAGTAGAAAGTGTTACTTTAATGACTGAATATGTTTCAGTTATTTCGAAAGATGGAACGGGAACACGTGGCGTGGCTTCATTTGAGAATAATGGTAAGATCTATCTATTTGGACATTCTATAAAAGAACCAGTTGGAAGTTTAGCTTTTAAGGTTGAGGAATTCAGTAATGAAATTACTGCTAATGATTTAATGGGAGAGGTAATTTTAAATGAAAAAAATGGAGTAATTGTTGAACAATACCAAGCTTTTAGAGAATATACAATGATTCCTATTGCTAAAACAGCTTACCTAGGAAAAGCATATGCCGTTGGAAGAGATAATGAGGGCAACATTTGCAAATATCCTATTACCATTGAAGCTTTTAAAGAAGGAAGTGGAGTGTTTTTTTATAATATTAATATGCCATTAAGTAATGGGGTTAGTGGAACACCCATTATTCAAAATGACGAATTAATAGGAGTACATTATGGAACTACCAAAAATGGAAAAGGAATTGGTTGGATAATTTGGCATTTAGACATTGTACTTTCTTAAAATTGAAAAAATCCTTTAATGAGTGGCAAAAATTTGCTGCTCATTTTAGTTTTTAATAAATTTAATTAATAGAGGAAAGCTTAGTATATAAATGGCTTTAAGGATATCCTAAAGAGAAAAATCAGAAAATTTTGGAAATTCTTTTGACAAAAAAAGGAAGATGTGGTATAATAAATTTTGTGGTGCATTATTCTAGTCGCATAAATAATATGAAGGTGGGGCTAAAAATCCACTAATTGTGTGAGAAGCACTTTATATATTTCGCTTTCTTCGCCCAGATGAGGGTGGATATATAATTTAAGATTTAAGGAAAGTTATAATGGCATATAATGAAACTCCTTTTATCGATTGCAAATGAAAACAAAGCACATGTCGTGAGTGATAATATGGGATAGCGTATTCAGGTTTTGAAAATATTATTGCAAAAGCGAATAAGTATTATCAAATATGTGTTAGGGAAAACCTCTAGAGTGTCAATATCACAAGGATTAAGGTACGGACTAAGTGGCAATCGAGTCATTAAAATGGCAACATTTAATTATTTTCCGTAAAGAGAAATCGCCCATGGGTAACCTAAGGTGGAAAATAGAGAAATTCAACTCGACCTAAGCCGTAAAATTAATTTGTGGGATACCATATTTGTTATAATTAAAAAGTTTTGAAATGAGAGTGAATTTAATTGAAGAATAAATGGATTATTCAAGTATTTATTATTTCCTTCATTTTGTCAGCAGTATTTAGTGGACTATCATCTTTTTTATCAGATTTTAATGTCATTGTTTTAATCGTTATTATCCTTATTGTTATTAGTATTGGTATATTATTTGATATGATTGGTGTAGCAACCTTGACTGCAGAAGAAGCGCCTTTTCACGCTATGAATTCAAAAAAAATAAAGGAAGCAACTGCTTGTATTAATTTAGTAAAAAATAGTACAAAGATTTCTAGCATTTGTAATGATATCGTAGGAGATATTTGCGGTATTGTAAGCCGGAGGTTTGGGAGCTAGTTTAACAGTATATTTATCTGCTGAACTACATATGAATGCTTTATTAGCCAGTATTTTAGTAGCATCGTTCATTTCTGCGTTAACAGTTGGAGGAAAAGCATATTTTAAAACAATTGCAATGAAAAAGAGTGATAAGATTGTATTAGTAGCAGGAAAAGTAATGCAAGTATTTCATAAATAAAAAATGAAAGACCTTTTGTAAAGAAAATACAAGAGGTCTTTTCTTGTTAAAAGAAAAGAGCTTGAAAGAAATAAATAAAAGAGATATAATATGAAACAAAAAAGGAGAGTAAAATTATGCCATCACATCAAATTCACTTAGCAATAGCTAAAAGATATATGGAAAAACATAAAGTAGAGGAAAAAGAAGAATTCATAGAGGGAAGTATTGCACCTGATTTTATTAAGCCAAAAGAAATAAGTCATTATACAATACCTATTCCAAGAGAAAGTTTATTTGAACACCTAAAAGCAAAAGTAGATTTAGAAAGGTATTTAAGAGAAAATAAAATAGAAACAGACTATGATAAAGGGATATTCTTACATTTATTAACTGATAAAACATTTTTTACTGAATTTTTTAGTGAAAAATTTTTAAATAGTATTAATTATCATGAATTTACAGAAGACCTATATACTAGTTATGGGAAGATAAATAAATATTTGGAGCAAAAATATCCACTTGAATTAAAAGAAGAAATAATAGACAAGATAGGAAAAGAGATTGAAGAATCTAAGAAACATCATCAAGTATCTGCTCAAGCAGGAAAAAGCATTTTACCATTAGAAAAGATAGATCATTTTATAGAAAAAATGTCTAGTGTTAATTTGGAAGATTATATGAATAACTAAAGAATAATTATAAGATACAAGGGGAAAAATAATAAGAAGAGGTGTGAAGAAGAATGGAAGAAGGAAAAAAAGAGTGGTTTAATCAATCAGTAGGAGAAGTAAAAAGGAAGTTTCAGGTAGAAGAAGAACAAGGCTTGTCCGAAAAGCAAATTGTAGAAAATAGACAAATTTATGGACTAAATGAATTAGCAGCCAAAAAGAAAAAAAGTTTATTTATAAAATTTTTAGAACAGTTTAAAGATTTTATGATTATTATTCTAATTATAGCAGCTATTATTTCAGGTGTAGTAGGAGCTTATGAGGGAGAAGGAATTACTGATTCGATTATTATTCTAATTGTTGTTATTGTTAATGCTATTATTGGTGTTGCACAAGAGAGCAAAGCAGAAAAATCTTTAGAGGCTCTTCAGAAGTTGAGTTCTCATGTAGTGAAGGTGGTACGTAATCGGAAATGTAACAGTAGTACCTTCTAAAGAATTAGTACCAGGAGATGTGGTGGTATTAGATACAGGAGATTATGTACCAGCAGATTTGAGAATTATAGAGGCAGTGAATTTAAAATCACAAGAAGCATCTCTAACAGGAGAATCAGTTCCTGTAGAGAAAACTACAGAAGCAATTCAAAAAGAAAAAGTAGGGGTTGGAGATAGAATTAATATGCTATTTTCTTCAAGTTTAATTACGTATGGTAGAGGAAAAGGCATTGTAGTCGAAACAGGAATGAAAACAGAAGTGGGAAAGATTGCAGGAATGATTAACGAAGTAGAAGATACTGAAACACCACTTCAACAAAAATTAAATAGGTTAGGTAAAGTACTTGGAATTGCTGCGATTGTTATTTGTATTATCATCTTTTTTATTGGATTGTTATATGGAAAAGATGCAATGGATATGTTTATGACAGCGGTTAGTTTAGCGGTAGCTGCTATTCCAGAGGGGTTAGCAGCTGTATCTACCATTGTACTTGCTATTGGTGTACAAAGGATGGTAAAAAAACATGCTATAGTAAAAAAATTACCGGCAGTAGAAACTTTAGGAAGTACAACTGTTATTTGTTCAGATAAAACAGGAACTTTAACACAAAATAAAATGACGGTCAAAAAACTATTCTTCAACAATCAGTTGCAAGAAATAGAAAATATCAATACTAATGAAACTGAAGAAGAGTTAGAGAAATTAGTATACATTAGTATGTTTTGTAATGATACAAAGGTAGCATCTGATAAAACTTTAACAGGAGATCCAACAGAAACTGCATTAATTGATATGGCATTTACATTGGACTTCCAGCCAGCAATGTTAGAGCAATATCCACGTGTGAAAGAATTACCTTTTGATTCTGAAAGAAAGCTAATGACAACAGTTCATAAATTGGCTAACAAGTATGTGGTATATACAAAAGGTGGAGTGGATGAATTATTAGCTAGATGCAATAGTTATGTAATAAATAACGAAATTAAGCAAGATTTAATAAAGTATAAAAAAGAAATTGAAAAGCAAAATGAGAAAATGGCAAAAGATGCGCTTCGAGTGCTTGCAATGGCATATAAAGAAATTGACCATGAACCAACAGATGAAGATATGAAAACAATAGAAGAAGATTTAATCTATGTTGGAATGGTAGGAATGATTGACCCGCCAAGAGAAGAAGTAAAGGATGCGGTTGCAAAATGTAAAAGAGCAGGTATCAAAACAGTCATGATTACTGGTGACCACAAAGTTACTGCTATTGCCATTGCAAAAGCATTAGGAATTTTAGAAAAAGAAGAAGAAGCAATTACTGGTAGTGAATTGGAGGAAATGTCTGATAAAGAACTAATAGCAAATGTTAGAAAATATAGTGTATATGCAAGGGTATCTCCTGAACATAAAGTGAGAATTGTAAAGGCATGGAAAGAAAATGGAGAGATAGTAGCTATGACAGGTGATGGCGTTAACGATGCACCAGCACTAAAAACAGCTGATATTGGTTGTGCAATGGGGATAGTAGGAACTGATGTAGCAAAAGAAGCTGCAGATGTTATTTTAACAGATGACAATTTTGCAACAATTGTATCTTCAGTAGAAGAGGGAAGACGTATTTATGATAATATTTTGAAAGCAATTCAGTTCTTATTATCTAGCAATGTTGGAGAAATTATTATCCTATTTATTGCAATACTTATTACACCATTACTTAGTAAATGGTTCAATATAGATGTAAATTTAATTGTGCCATTGCTACCAATTCATATTCTATGGATTAACTTAGTAACAGATTCATTGCCAGCGCTTGCTTTAGCAGTAGATCCACCAGAAAAGGACATTATGGATAGAAAACCAATAAAACCAAAACAAGGTGTGTTTACTAAGGGAATGACTTGGAGAGTTATTTATCAAGGAATGATGATTGGTCTTATTACCCTTACAGCTTTTATTATTGGATTGGCGACACCAGTAGAACAATTGCCAATTGTAGAAATAACAAATAATGAAGGAATAGTTGAAATATTATCAGAGGAAGAAGTAAGAGTTGAGATAGGGCAAACAATGGCATTTACAGTATTAGCACTTTCGGAATTAGTACATGTATTTAACATTAGAAATAACAAAAAGTCTATCTTCAAAACGGGAATTTTAGGAAATAGTAAATTGATTTTAGCAAATTTGGCTTCTGCTGCTTTAATGATTATCATATTGGTTATACCTGCTTTGAGGCATATATTTAGTATTCCAGTATTGCCAGTAATGAATATTGTTGAGATTATTATTTTAGTATTTCTACCAATTGTAATTGTTGAATTATTCAAGTTATTAAAAATTAATACAACGAAAGATGAAATATAAAAATAAATACAAAAATCCATATTAATAAATAAAAAAAATACCTTAAATTAACTGTTAATTTTTTTCTGAATAGTATATACTATATAAGAAAATTGTCAATTTAAGGTGTTTTTTATGATTTTATATGATATTGAGGGGTTTGAAAAAAAGAAAAGTAAAAAATGGATTATTTGGACTATATTAATAGCTATTTTAGTTATTGGTATAGCTATTTTTGGTGGAATAAAGGTAGCGGAATATGTGGCTAATCAAAAAGAACAGAAATTAGCACAGGAAAATAAAGACCAGAAAGAAGAAAGCAATAAAGATAATGTACAAGATAGTCAAATTGAAGTAAGCCAAAAAGGATTAACTAAAGAACAATTACAAGCAATAGAGAATATTTATGATATTAAAGAAAAAGTAGCATTTCTTACTTTTGATGATGGACCTTCTAATAATGTAACTCCTAAGATATTAGATGTATTGAAACAGGAAGATATTAAAGCAACATTTTTTGTGTTAGGATCAATGGTAAAAGCAAATCCAGAAGTACTAAGAAGAGAAAAAGAAGAAGGACATTATATTGCAAATCATAGTTATTCTCATGTATATCCAAAAGTATATGCAAATGAGAATAAACCATTAGAAGAATATAATAAGACTAATAAACTAATACAAGAGGCTTTAGGAGATAATACTTATCAATCTAATATTTTTAGATTTCCTGGAGGGTCTGTAGGAGGATATTATGATAAATTAAAACAAAAAGCAAAAAAGAAATTAAAAGAAAAAGGTATTTCATATTTAGACTGGAATTGTTTAACCAATGATTCAGATGGGGCAGAAACAAAACAAGCTATTATGCAAAATCTGAAAGTAACGAGTAAAGGGAAAAATAGCTTGGTAATATTAATGCATGATGCACCAAATAAAGATTTAACTGCTAAAACATTACCAGATGTCATAAAATATTTAAAAGAACAGGGTTACAGTTTTAAAAGTATGTATGATATAATAGAATAAAAATAAAAAAATGAAATATAGTTACTTATATAGATATAATATAAAAGGAGTAAATTAGATATGTTATATGATGTCATCATTGTTGGAAGTGGACCAGCAGGAATTTCAGCTTCTCTATATGCAAAACGTAGAAAATTGTCAGTTCTTGTTATTTCAAAAGGAAATGGAGCTTTGGGAAAGGCTGAAAAAATAGATAACTATTATGGATTTCCAGATGGAATTTCAGGAAGCGAACTTTATCAAAATGGGATAGAACAAGCAAAAAAGTTAGAAATAGAATTTATAGAAGATGAAGTAGTTGCGCTTGGCTATTTTGAAAATTTTGAGGTAGAGACAATTAATTCAAAATATAAAGCCAAAGCAGTTATTCTAGCAACTGGAACAAATAGAATAACTCCTAACATTAAAGGAATTCAAGAGTTTGAGGGAAAGGGAGTTAGTTATTGTGCTATTTGTGATGCTTTTTTCTTTAAGGGAAAAGATGTAGCTGTATTAGGAAGTGGAAACTATGCAATTCACGAAATGGAGCAGTTAAAACCTATTGTAAGTTCTGTATCTATCTTGACAAATGGGGAAGAAATGATAGAAAATAGAGATCAAGAAATAGAAGTTGATAATAGAAAGATTAGAGAATTTAGAGGAGATGGTAAGTTAACAGAAATAGAATTTGAAGATAATACCAAAAGAAAAATGAATGGAGTTTTTGTAGCTATTCGGAACGGCATCAAGCAATGATTTGGCAAGAAAGATTGGAGCGAGAGTAGAAAATAACCATATAGTTGTAAATGAAAATATGGAGACAACAGTACATGGATTATTTGCTTGTGGAGATTGTACAGGAGGATTATTGCAAATTAGTAAGGCGGTATATGAAGGTGCAAAGGCAGGGTTGGCAATATTAAAAAGTTAGAATATTATTATAAAAATAGTATAAAATAATAAAAAGGAGAGATGAAAATGTCAGTTATAACAGTAAACAATGAAAATTTTGAAAAGGAAATTTTAGAATCTAGAATGCCAGTATTACTAGATTTTTGGGCAACTTGGTGTGGCCCTTGTAGAATGATGTCACCAGTAGTAGATGAAATTGCAGAGAGTATGAGTACATCTATTAAAGTTGGGAAAATTAATATTGATGAATGCCCAAATTTAGCAGAGAAATATGGCGTTATGAGTATTCCAACATTTATAGTATTAAAAAATGGAACAGAAGCAGGAAGAACAGTAGGAGTTCAATCAAAGGAGGATATTGTAAAACTTTTACAATAACTCTTGACTATAAATAGAAACACGAGTATAATTAATAGAAGTTAAAATAAGAAAAAACAGTAATGAGATGAAGTAAAATCAAGGTTATGGAAAGAGAAAATTAGTTACTAGCTGAAAGCTAATTACAAAAACGGATTTGAAATAACTACCTCATTGTTCCTAGAAAAAACTAGGCGTAAATCTGCGTTAAAGAAAATAAAGTAAAATTAAGGGATGGAACCGTGTGAATAAGCACTCCTTTTAACTAAGCAATTAGTTAAAAGGAGTTATTTTATTGGTAACAAATAATGTACCAAGGTGTGTCCCTAAACTGACAAAAGTGTCAGTTTGGGGACGTAGGTTAAACTGACAAAAGTGTCAGAAAAAGGAACGTCCCCAACATGACAAGGAGGAAAAATATGGTAAAAGTAGAATTGAAAGATGATTCAAAAATAGAAGTGAAAGAAGGCAGTTCTATTTTAGAAGTAGCAAAACAAATTAGTGAAGGACTAGCTAGAAATAGCTTGGCTGGAAAAGTAAATGGAGAAGTAAAAGACTTAAGAACACAAATTAATGAAGATTGTAAATTAGAAATTTTAACTTTTGATAATGAAGAAGGAAAAAAAGTATTTTGGCATACAACTTCTCATATTATGGCACAAGCAATTAAAAGAATTTATGGAGATAGTGTAAAATTAACAATAGGTCCTTCTATTGATAATGGTTTTTATTATGACTTTGATGTAGAAAAGCCTTTCTCAGAAGAAGACTTAGTGAAAATTGAAGAAGAAATGAAAAAAATTGTAAAAGAGAATTTAGAAATTACAAGATATACCCTTCCAAAAAATGAAGCAATCAAAATGATGGAAGAAAGAAAAGAGCCATACAAGATAGAACTAATTGAGGAATTACCAGAAGGAGAAGAAATTAGCTTCTATGATCAAGGCGAATTTAAAGAGCTATGTGCAGGACCACATATTATGAGTACAGGACCTGTAAAAGCATTTAAACTATTAAATTCTTCATCTGCTTATTGGAGGGGAGATGAAACAAAACAGACTCTTCAAAGGATTTATGGTATTTCTTTCCCAAAAGCTAGTATGTTAGAAGAATACTTATATATGTTAGAAGAGGCAAAGAAAAGAGATCATAGAAAACTAGGAAAAGAACTAGACTTATTCTTTTTTGATGAAACAGCGCCAGGGATGGCTTATTGGATGCCTAAGGGATTTACTATGATGAATGTTCTAATTGATTTATGGAGAAAAGAACATAAAAAAAGAGGATATCAAGAGTTCTCTGGTCCACAATTAAATAGTAGTAGTTTATGGAAAACTTCAGGACATTGGGATCATTACAAAGAGGATATGTTTGTATTAACAGATAGTGATGGAAATGAGCAAGCTTTAAAACCAATGAATTGCCCTAACTCTATTAAGATTTATCAATCAAAATTAAGAAGCTATAAAGATTTACCTCTTCGTTTTAATGATATTGATGTCATTCATAGAAACGAAAAATCAGGTCAATTAAATGGCTTATTTAGAGTAAGAATGTTTAGACAAGATGATTCTCATAACTATGTAATGGAGTCTCAAATTAAAGATGAGATTAAAGAAATTTTAGAGATTGCTAAAAAGTTATATAGTATTTTTGGATTAGATTTTATATTAACGCTATCTACTAGACCAGATGACTATATGGGTGAACTAAGCTTATGGAACAAAGCAGAAGCTGATTTGAAAGAGGTATTAGATGAGCTTTGTGGAAAAGACAATTATCGCATTAATGAAGGCGATGGTGCTTTCTATGGACCAAAAATTGATATTAAGATGAAAGACTGTTTGGGAAGAGAATGGCAAATGGGAACTGTACAAGTAGATTTCCAATTACCATTGAGATTTAATTTAAGCTATATTGATACTGATGGAGAAAAGAAAACTCCAATTATGATACACAGAGCATTATTTGGATCTTTTGAAAGATTTATTGGTATTTTGACAGAACATTATGCAGGTGCATTCCCAACATGGCTTTCTCCAATACAAGTGAGAGTACTTCCAATAGCAGATAGTCACAAAGAATATGCAAACAAAGTAGCAGAGGAGTTAGATAAAGTTGGTATTCGTGTAGAAGTAGATGAGAGACAAGAAAAGATTGGATATAAAATCCGTGAAGCACAACTTCAAAAAATTCCATACATGCTAATCTTAGGAGATAAAGAAGTAGAGGGAAATGCAGTAGGTGTTCGCTCAAGAACAGAAGGAGATATTGGACAAATTAGTATAGAAGAGTTTATTAGTAAAGTGAAAAAGGAAGTAGAAGAATATAAATAAATTGTAGGAAATGATATATAATTAAAAGGAGTTGCTATTACTAGCAAACTCCTTTTGTTTGGATTAGTTTTGATACATGAAGGGAAATGCTAAACTGTTGACAAGAACACAAGTGTGTTTGCCATGGAATCTGTAATGAAGATTTTCTTTGGATTCTATTTCCAGTTTCCCACCTTCGGCGACAACTTTTGCTTGAAAAGCGCTAAGCTGCTCAGTAGGAACGTTGAAGAAATAGCAACCCATACAAGAAATGCTAGGCATCTCGCCAGCTGGAGTTTGCACCTTGATTACAACGCCATCATCATTCAACAGAGGTTCTGTAAAGAATAAGGCCACATTCATGTTATCACTCCAATCAAATAAAATAGCTTGTCTATTTTAGACAAAAGCATTATTAGTATATCACATTATGTTAAGAACATCAAATTTACTAAAACGTGTTGTCAAGAGGAAAACTTTTATGATATACTTTTAACAGAAAAAAGAGAATAGGAGAAAGTACCTGAAAATGCCTAAAAATACAGAAGAAAATCAAGATGAAATAAAAGAAAAACTAACTTATTTAGGATTAAACATAACGAGGGTTCCTAAAATTTTAAAAGAATTTACACCACTTAGTTATAGACCTGCTAAAACTTACGAGGAAACAAGCTATAAAGTGTATAAGTACATTCCAATTTGCGATATTCAGATCTTATTGACACCAGCCCATCGATTAACAGAACTAGAACAAAAATATAAATTAGCAGCTCCTATAGGAGCTTATTTGGATACAAAGTCAGAAGAAAATATTGAAAAGTTTGCTACCTTTTTAAGAATGTTAAAGGAAATGAAAGAAGAAGAGATAGAACTATTAGAAAAAGAGCAAAAGAAGTTAAAAGAAGAGCTTCCTTATGAAATTAAATATCCTAATAATTATATTTGGCAAGTCTTTTATTCTGATATTTCCCAAAAATATTTTATGTTAGTACCTACAAATGAAACAAATAATCACGCATTTTTCTACTTATTAAAAAAGCAAATAGAATGTAGTAAATCCCGAAAAAAGGAATATATTTTTGTGCCAATAACACAGCGAGAATACTCAGGGGATTATTTAGTACAAAGCCAAATCACAGATATTGAAAATTATATATGGTTTTTTACGAAAGAATGGCCTAATATTTATGAAGTATATGATATTAAAGGAAAGATGACTTTAAAAATAGTTGGGAAAACAAAAGTATATGGAGATATAAAAAGTAATTATGTAATTACCTTAGAAACAAAAGAAAAAGCAATTGAATGGTATAAGCTTATAAAGGCACTTTTTATTTTAGCAACAGGCTTACCAAATGATTATAAATTTCAAACAGCTATTTCAGAACAAGGGGAACTAGAATTTTGGCACGAAGAAAAAGTGAAAATGGAATATTCTATTTTACCACTGTTTATTAAAGAACAAGTAGAGCAAAAAAAGATACTAGTAGGAGAAGAAGATAGAAAGATAGTAGAGGTACAAGGAAAACTACAGGATTTAAAGAAAATTACAGAAAATCAAACAGAGGAATATTTGGTTAAACAGCGTCAAATTGCTACTTTTTTAGAATGTAAAAAAACCTTCTTTGGAAAGATTAAATATTATTTTGGAAATCGTAAAAAACATCAAGGAAGTGTGGAAAGCCATCAAAATAAAATAGAATTAGAAGAAAAGAAAAAAGAGAATATTATTCAAGAACTAATTCAAGAAGTAAAAGAAAATTATACCATTGAAGATTTAATTGAAATTTGTACCAAATTAGATGGTAGGAAAAAAATGGTTAAGAATTTGCAAATGGATGAAAAAGCATTAGAACTAAAAAAAATAAATTTAGAGAGCAAAATAAAAAATGCTAATATTTATTTAAACGAAATTGAATTACATAAAAAGAGTATCTTCGAATTTTGGAAGTTTACTAATAAAGATGAGTTACCAGGTTTAAATGAAGGAGAAGAAGAGGAAGAAATTGAGAAAGACAAAATAGGAAAAAGTTTTATATTTGAAGAAGATATAGAAGAATTAGGAAAACAAATGGATGAAGTGCAAAGAAGAAAGCTTTCTAAAAATGAGACAGATAGCATTTTTGCAATACAACAAGTTTTAGTTTCTAGCCAAATTTTGATGAAGACAAAAAGTAAGGACTTAAAGAAAACTGAATTATCAAAACTACAACAAGAATTAGACAAGTTAAAAGAAGAATATGAGAAAAATATAGAAACCATTGAATTAAAAGATTTTGATATTTTTGGAGGAATGATAGAAGATAAGACAAAGATAAAAACATTGCACAATGAAAAGCATCGTGAAATAGAGAAAGATAAGTACAAAGTATTAAATATTACGCCAAACACAGAATTAGAGACATATGTTGATAATTTAAGAAATAGTTTAAAATTACTAAAAGAAGCATTTTGCAAAATTACTACTCCGTTTGAAATGCCAATTTACATTGCGGAAATTACAAGAGGGAAAGCTAATTTAGAAATAAACAATTTAAAAGTAGCTAATTTAAATGCTACAGAAGAATTATATAAAATGGTACAAAAGGTTGGAAAAGAAGAGAAGCTGAATTTTTATATAATACAAGTGCCAAAAGATTCTCCATTAATTTATGATACAAATATTATTCAGTTTGATAATTATAATCAAACATTACCTGTTGGAATGGACATAACAACAAATGTGTTAATTAATTTAGAAGAGTATACATTAATAAAGAAAAAAGAAAAGACGATTCGTATTAATTATCAGGAAAATGGATATGACAACAAAGTAAATGAAGTAAATATAACAGAATATGAAGCAAAAAAGAAAACAACTAATTAGAATTTGAGGGGGCAACAAGGAGGAGGCTAATATGGAAAGAAATCAATTAGGTGAAAAAGAGAGTAAGTTAAACTTAGGATTAGGAGCAATTGGACAAAATTGGATACAAAATTTTTTAGGACAAATAGCAGAAAGGTTAGAAAAGATGGAGGAAGTATTAGTAGTAGATAGAATAGAAGGAGACATTGCTGTATGTGAAAATCGAAAAACAAAGAAAATGCAAAATATTCAGCTGTCAGATCTGCCAGAAAGTGTTCAGGAAGGTAGTATTCTAAAATGGAATAACAACAAATATGAATTAAACACTTCAAAGGAAATCGAAAAAAGGATAGAACAAAAAATGAAAGATGTGTGGAAATAGATTATGGGAAGAAGAAAAAGTGGTTTAAATAAATTAATCATTTATATAGTATCAATTATTGTAGTTGCTATTTTGTCATTTGTAGGAATGGAATTTGGTACTACTGAGACAATTGGAAATACAATTCCTATTAATATTGTAAAACCTGAAAACTTACAAAATATAACCATTAAAACAGGAACAAAAATAACAAAAGATTTCTTGTCTGAGAACAAACAAAATTTAAAGGTATACTTTTTTGATGTGGGGCAAGCTGATAGCATATTGGTTATGAATGAAGAGCAAACTATGTTAATTGATGCAGGAAATAATGAGGATGGAGAATTATTAGTACAAAATTTGAAAACATTAGGTATTACTAAAATTGATTATTTAATAGGGACACATCCACATGAAGACCATATTGGTGGATTAGATGACATTATCAAGAATTTTGAAGTTGGAACGATTTATATGCCAAAAGTGAAAACGAATACAAAGACTTTTGAAGATGTCTTAGATGCAGTTCAGGAAAAAGAGCTGATGATTACGACACCAAAAGTAAAAGATACCTTTATGATAGGACAAGCAGAATGTAAAGTTTTGGCAGTAGATAACAATGTTAAAAATCTAAATTTATCTTCTATTATTATTCAAATGAAATTTGATGACTTAACGTATTTATTTACTGGAGATAGTGAAAAGGAAGTAGAAGAAAATATATTAAAGACTACAACAAAAGACGACATGAAGGCAAATATTTTAAAGGTGGGGCACCATGGTTCAGACACTAGTAGTAGTGAAAAGTTTATACAAAGAGTAGCACCAGAAATTTCTATTATTTCAGTAGGAAAGGACAATTCCTATAACCACCCTGATCAAGAAGTAATAGAAAGATTAGAAGAAATTGAAAGTAAAGTTTATAGAACAGATGAAGTAGGCAACATATTTATAGAGCAAAGAAAACAATAGAAAAAAGGAGAACAATTAATAGGGTTCTCCTTTTGCATATATATGATAAAGTTATTCTTTAATTTCCCTTGCTAATTTTCCAATTGCTTTTGTCTCAATTCTGGAAACATAAGAACGAGAAATTCCCATACTATCTGCAATTTCATTTTGTGTTTGAGGCTTTTGTCCTCCTAAACCAAAACGTAATTCTAAAATAGTTCGTTCGCGGGATTTTAAAACTTCTTTCATTTTTTCATAAAGCTGTTTTACTTTGAATTTCAAATCAACTTCATCTTCAATGTTTTTATCACTGTTTTCTAGTACTTCTTGAAGTGTAACGGTATTATCATCTTTATCTTTTCCAATAGGATCTTCTAAATACACTTCAGAGCTAAGCTTTTTTGTTGAACGTAAAAACATTAATATTTCATTTTCGATGCATCTAGCAGTATATGTAGCGAGCTTTATACCTTTAGAATTGTCAAAACTATTGATTCCTTTAATTAATCCAATAGTACCAATAGAAATCAAATCATCTTGGTCAACATTGGTAGTACTATATTTTTTAGAAATATGAGCTACTAACCTTAAATTATGTTCTATTAGAATATTTCGAGCTTCTTCATCACCGCTTTTAAAGAGATCTAGATATTTTTTTTCTTCTTCAGTACTTAAAGGTTCTGGAAATAGCGAGTTATTTGAAATATATCCAACAAGACAAACTGCAGATTGTAAAAAGGCAGCAAAACCAGCAAGAGAAAGAACCAACATAAAACATACCTCCAAATTGATATATAGGAATTATATGTTTAAGGAATAGCTGTCGTGCCTGACCTAAGAAAATAAAAATATTAATAAAAAGATATTGCTATTTTTTAAAATTTTTGATATTATAAATTGGTCATGTATCTGACAAGAAAATATGCTGATGTGGCGAAATTGGTATACGCACTGGATTCAAAATCCAGCGAGAAATCATGTGGGTTCGAGTCCCACCATCAGCACCAAAAACAGTTGATAAAAATAGTCGACTGTTTTTCTTTTTTACCAAAAAATGAAATTGACAAAAAACGACAGAAATATTACAATAATATCAGGTGAGAAAAAATGAGAAAACAAACGAAAGAAAAGAAGAAGAATAGAGTGCCAATATTGGCTATTTTCTGTATAATAGTAGTGATTTATTTTAGTTTTATGCTGATTCCAAAAAGAAGTTATTCAATGGACTTAGAAAAAGAGCAAAATGAAGAGTTAGAAACAGAATTGAATTCTAAAATAGATATAGAGCAAAAAGAAATAGACATTAAAGAGATTATAGCAAGCAACAGCCAAAATATCAAAAAAGAAGAAATTATTACAACGGAAAAAGACTTAGAATATACAACAAAGTACATAGAAAATCCAGAACTTCCAAAAGGAATGCTCCAAGTAATGCAAGAAGGAATAGATGGAAAACAAGAAATTTATACAAAGAAGATTTATGAGGGGGAAAAGCTAATTTCGGAAGAAGAAATTGGAAATAAGGTAACAAAGTCCTCTGTAAATAAAATGGTAGCAATAGGAACAGCTTCCTATCGTAGTAACTATAGAGTGAAATCAGGAGATAACATTTATGTTACCTCTAGTTTACTTGCTGTTAGAATTGAAGCAAATGACAATGCTCAAAAACTAATTTCACTCAATAAAGATACACAAGTAAAGCTATTAAATAAGAAAGAAAACTGGTATCAGATACAATATCAAAGTTATATTGGTTGGGCAAAAGCAGAATGTTTTACCTATTTAGAGCCTAATAGTAGTAAAGAAGAGGCTAGTGGTGCAAGTCAATATACAAAACAGCAGTTATTAAATAAATTAAGTTTCAATATGGCATTGAATAAACCAAGTGGTTTATCTTTGGAACAATTTAAGAAAATATTTGCTAATGAGCCAAAAGATACCAAGAATATTTTTAAAAACAATGCACAATATTTTTACTATGCAGAAAAACAGTACAATATAAATGGAGTCTTTTTAGCAGCAGTAGCAATTCATGAAAGTGGATGGGGAGGTTCTTCAATTGCTTCTAATAAAAATAACTTATTTGGTTATGGGGCATATGATAGAAATCCATATGAAAGTAGTTATCAGTTTAATGACTATTCAGAAGGAATTGATTTAGTAGCTAGAGTATTTGCTAAGTATTACTTAAATCCAGTAGGTACAAAAATTTATGGTGGAAATAAGGCGGCAGGTACTTATTATAATGGACCAACTTTATCAGGTGTCAATGTTAGATATGCAACTGATAAAAATTGGGCAAATGGAGTATATCGTTGGATGAAATATTTATATCAGAATTTATAAAAAAATGTAGTTTTCTTCTTGCTATTTTAAAGAGTTTATTGTATGATATATGCTAGTAGAAAAATAGGAATATTATGGAACAAAATTAGGAAGGGGCAATTGATTTATGAAAAAAGTAATTGCAGTCGTATTCATTATTTTAGCAATTTTTGGAACAGTAAGTGTTTACGCTACTAACACAAATAATAATACCTTAACTGCTGAAACAGCAACTAGTAATCTGGTAGCTTTAAAGGATAAAGCCTGGAAAGCATTAGAAGATTATCAAGCAGCTTATGGAAATGATACTTATGGAATGGTAGCATATTTTTTAAATATTGTAAGAATATATAGTATTCCTTTCGGATTTGTAGGAATCGTGATTGCAGCTATTTATCGTTATGTAATTGGTATTAGAAAACTAGATGTTCAAGATAAAGGTTTTGGTGTATTAGTTGCTATTATAACAGTAATGGTAATCTGCCAAGTATTGCCATTGATTTTTGCAATCGTTGTTAGAGGTTGGAGGGGTTAAAACAAATGAAAGTATTATTTGCAGTTAATAATGAGAACATTTCTGAGTCAATTATTAAAAGATATCAACAAGATTATAAGGAAATTATCTCAGCAAAAAATGTCTATTATTTTAATGCAATTGTAAAAGAGTTACAAAGAGACAAAAGCTATGACAGAATTGTTATAAGTGAAGATTTAGAGCCATTTTCAAATAATAATTATGACGCAATTGATAAGTTTATTTTTGAAAAAATGGACAATATTAGTGATGAGGCAACAAATCAATCAGGAAATGATATTCCGATTATTTTGATTTGTGCTGATAGAAGAGAAAAATCAGAACCATTACTTGTTAAATTATTTGGTATTGGTGTATACAATGCGCTTCTTGGAAAAGATAGAAGTATTACAACTGTGTGTGAACTATTAAATAGACCACGTGGAAAGAAAGAAGCAAAATCTTATTATCGTATTGATGCAGAAGATGTAGATTATAAAGTAGAAAATGAAGGCGATGTTAGTGAAGCTGAAATTCAAAATATTTTAAACCATTATAAAAAATTAGGGAAAAGTGAAGAAAAATATGTAGAAAGTTTTGAACATATTGCTAGTCAATATACAGATGCACAGCTACGATTAATTGCAAAATTTTTGCCATTAGGAGTAAAGGCTGTGTTAGAAGCAAACAGTCCAAAGTATCAGGAAGTTGTCGCTTTTGGATCTGGAAGTACAGCAACAAAAGCTGTAAAAGTGTCTAAAGATACAGAACGTCAGAAGAATATAAAAATGGATAAAAAGGTAGGAAAAGCTTCTGTCAAAAATGAAGTGCCAGAATTAGAATTTGTAGAAAAGAATTTAAAACAAAATAAAATTACAGAACCAGTAGTTATTCCATCTACGATTAATACTTCTAATATTAGAAAAATAGAAGAGCCTGTAGTTCCAATGCCAGAAGAAAATATACCTTCACAAGGTATTGATGATATTTTAGGAGATATTACAACACCTGCAGTTGAACCAAAATCTGTAGAAGCACCTATAATAGCTGGCTTTGAAGATGAGGACCAAGCACCAGTAATGCCACAAGAGTCAATAGAAGAATCACAGGAAGTATTAACAGTTCAGCCTAAGAAGAGAGGAAGACCTAAAAAGGGGCAGGAGAATGCCACACCAGTAGTAGAAGAAACTAAAAAACGTGGAAGAGGAAGACCTAAAAAAGAACAAATAGAAGAAAGCAATACATCAATGCCAGAAGAACCAAAAGTAAATGATGCACCAATTAATTTATTTGAATTAGGAGAAGAAAATACAGAAAGTATTCCTCAAACCAATAGTACAACTTACTCAGATATGGTTTTGCCAGGACTAGATGATGAAAACATGTATATTGCTCAACAAGAAAGTGATTTACCCCAACCAACAAGCAATGAATTTATAAATACAATGTCTTCTGAGACACAAGCACCAAGTGCAATACCAAATTTTGGAACAGCTACTGCACAAGCTGTACAAAATACTGGAAAATACAGTTTAAGCAATGTTGATTTAAGTGGACTATTAACAAGAGATAAAAAGGTAGTTGCTTTTGTAGGAACTTCCAAGAATGGTACATCTTTCTTAGTGAATAATCTTGCTGAAATGTTGTCAAAGAGAGGGATTAAAACAGCTCTTTTAGATTTAACACAAAATAAGAATGCTTATTATATTTATACAGAAAATGAAGAAAATTTAAGACAAATTGCTTATAATACAATGGCTAATCTAAGAAGAGGAGACCCAAAAGGAATTGAAGTAAACAAAAATTTAACAGTATATACAACTCTTCCAGGAGAAAATGAAGATATCAATGATTATTCTAATATTTTAGAAACGTTAATAAAAAATTATTCTTTAGTTTTACTAGATTGTGATTTTGAAACGAATTATGGATATTTTAAAGAAGCGCAAGAAATTTATTTAGTACAAAGTTTAGATGTGTTGACAATACAACCACTTACTGCATTTTTAAGAGATTTAAAAGCAAAAAATGTACTAAATCCTGAAAAAATTAGAGTAGCACTTAACAAAATAGTAAAAGTAAGAAGTATTACAGATAAGATCATTATTGGAGGAATGGCTTATTATAATGATCCTGCAATGTCTTTTATGACAGAACTATTCAATAAAGATTTAGTACCATATTGTGCAATTCCATTTGAAGAGCAAGCATATTCTAAATATTTAGAAGGTTTAATTAATTGTAAAATTAGTTTAAGTGGATATTCTAGAAATTTTATGATGGCTTTTGAAAAATTAGCTAATATGGTGTATCCTTTGATAGGAAATGGAAGCTTTAATAATTATTAATAAAAAGAGGTGATTTTTTGATACTCGCGGTTATCCTATTATTAGTACTAATTATTGGACTACTCATGGTATATAATATGTCCATACACAAGAAAATACAAAATTTTAATAATTTAAATCAAAAGATAACCAGTCTAAATGTGTTGCAAGACTTTATGAATACGCTTAGTGAAGTTACTTCTGTTGATGAGAAAATTCAAAAAATCAATGACATTTTGATTGAAAGGTATGAAATAAAATATTCAACTATTGTTGTATACAATGGGACAGAATATGTAGTAAAAGCATCTAATGTAGATAAAAAACATTGGGATACTTTATGTAATTTACAAAGTGAAGAAATTTTCCAAGATAGTATTCAAACTGCAACGCCAAAATATGTAACAATAGAAAGAGAAGGGGAAAGATTGCCATATCAAAAAATGGAATTTGGCAGAGCAAAATCTGCTATGTTTTATCCTCTTTATATTGAAAATGTGTATATTGGTTATTGGATTATTGAAGGAAGTAAGCCACATGAATTTGACAATATTGATACTACCTTACTAGAAGTAGTAAAGAATAATATTGTTTCAGTTTTAAAAACAGTAGAAAATCAACAAGTAATAGAAAATATTGTTAGAGATGATTTGTATAGTAGTCTAAAATCAGCGGAATACTTATATGGAGAAGGTAAAAAAGTAATTAATCAATATACTACTTCAACAGTTTGTTTATTTAGAATATCTAACTTAGAGGAAATTAATGAAAAATATAGTAGAGAAGCTGGAAATAAAATTGTAACAGAAACAAGTAGAATAGCAAAACAAAATTTAGCAGCAGAATATATTTTTGTAAGATATATGGGACCAAAGTTTGCTATTGTCTTTTCAGGAATTGATATGAATGCTGTAGCTGATTTTATGAAAGATTTAAAACAAAAAATAGAGAGTACTGGAGTAAAATTAGTAAAAGGAAAAGTATTAACCAATCAAATGCTAGAGGCAGAAGAGATAAACGAAGAACAGATTACAATGGTACAACCTAAAATTAACATCGTAGTTTCCACTTATTATAAAGGAACAGCATTAGAAGGCCTAACAAAGAAAATGGAAGAGTATTTAGATAATGCTCCAAAAAGCGAAAACTCAATTAATTATTTATAGGAGGTAAGGTTATGATATCTGATGAAACCGTTAGCTTTAAGGTTGAAAGGGACAAAAATATTAAGGCAAGAGAAATTTTAAAAGAAGTTTATCGTGCATTAGAAGAGAAGGGATACAATCCAATTAACCAAATTGTTGGATATATTTTATCAGGAGATCCAACTTATATCACAAGTCATAATGATGCTAGAAATATGATTAGACAAATAGAAAGAGATGAACTTTTAGAAAAAATGGTAAAAAATTATATTGGATTAGATGAATAGAATTGGATGTGAAAATGAGAAAATTAGGAATTGACTATGGAGATAGTCGAGTAGGAATTGCTATGACAGATGAATTAGGTATTACTGCACAAGGGACAGAAACAATTCATCATAGTGGAAATGATAAAATAGTATTAAAAAGATTGGTAGAATTGTTAGAACAATATTCTATTGATACTTTTGTAGTTCGGTATGCCAATTAATATGAATGGAACTAGAGCTGAAAGGGTGGAAGTGACAAATAATTTCATTCACAAATTGAAATGTAGATTTCCCAAAATACAAATTGAAACTATTGATGAAAGACTTACTACTGTAGCTGCTCATAAAACAATGAATTATTTAAATATCAATAAAAACAAAAAGAAAGAAATTGTAGATACAATATCAGCAGTTTATATCTTAGAAACCTATATGAGGAAGCAAGAACAAACAAAGTAAAGAAAGATGAGATAAATATGGTATAGTTTTAGCAAAAGGTGAAATAATAATACTGTTATTACTATTGTAGAAATACAATAAAATATATATTAAATAAGAAACGAGAGGAGAAAATAAAAAATGAGTGAAGATGTAAAAAATACCCCTGAAAATCAAGGAGAGGAATTAGATAATATATTAATACTTAATGATGAAGATGGAAATGAGGTTGAATTTGAATTCTTAGATTTAATTGAATATGAGGGAGAAGAATATGTTGTACTTTTACCTGTTGAAGAAGAAGATACAGAAGAGCCAGGGGAAGTAGTGATTCTAAAATTGGAAGATACTGAATCAGAAGAAGAAGAATCTTATGTTAGTGTTGAAGATGAAAAAGTGCTTAATAAAGTATTTGAAATGTTTAAAGAAAAATTCGAAGATGAATTTAACTTTGTTGATTAAAAGCTAAAATTAGACATAATTCAAAAAATATCCATAAACTTTTGGATTATGTCTTTTTTAAGTATCTATAGGAAAGTAGGGAAAAAACGAATGAAGAATTTATCTAGTTGGTTAATTGCTATGTTTGCTTTTATGTTTTGGGCATTTAGAGTAATAGCAACAGTTATGTATTCTATAGGGTCAGAATTTGTAGCAGTACCAGATAATATGACAATGGAAATTGTATTATTATTTGTTACATTTATATGTATTTGCTTTATAGCAAAAAGAAATCTACTTTCAGCATGTATTTATTTAGCAGCACATGGCTTATATTATGGATATTATTTATATCAAAATATTATGAGTATTGTTAGTGGAGCAGGTTCAATAGATAGCTATTTATCCCTTTTAATAGCTTTGATTGGAGTGATTATTCCACTTGCAGCATTCTTTGATGTATTATTAGATAAAAATAGAAAAGCACATCCTGTTGACAAGCAAACAGATTGGTTTTATAAGAATAAAGATTTTGATAGAGAAGTAGATGAAAGAGCAGACAGAAATCAATATAGAACGATGTAAAATAAAATCGAGAATATTTTACATAATCTGTTGACTGAGAAAAAATTTTGTGCTAAAATAATAATTGTTATGTTTATACAAAAATACCAAAAAAAGGGAGAGATTTAATTTATGAAAATCAAGAAAACCGTAACAGTTATTTTACTAATGATGATGATGCTATTACAATTTAGTTTTGTAAGTGCAAATACGACACGTACAATGGATGTTACATTAAAATCAAATGTAAATTTAAATCAATTGACAGCAGGGGCAACTTTTGAATTAGTAGTGCATATGGATAACTTTCAAAACATTGAAAAAGGAATACGCTATATGCAAGCACAATTAGAGTATGATAAAACTATTTTAGAATATGCTGGAATTATAGCTCAAAATGGATGGGAATTAAAAGACGATTCTTTCAATGAAGCAAATGGTAAATTCATTGTAGATAGTAATTCACCAGTTACAACAGCAGGAGATGCTTTCAAAATGGCTTTTAGAGTAAAAGCAAGTGTAGAAGAAGATATATCAACTACAATTAAATTAAAAGGAATTGAAGCTAGTGGTGGTGATGGTCTTATTTTATCAAATGATGCAACAGTAGCCATTAATGTAGAAATTCCAGAAGAACCAGATTTACCAGAATCAATTACTTCTACAAAATATGAAATTGCAAATGGAATGATTGCTAAAATAATTCCAGAAACAACTGTAAAAGATTTTATGAAAAATGTAACTACAGAAAATATAGACAATGATGCCATTATATTTATAGACCAAGCAGGAAACACTTTAAATGAAAATGATGTGATTGCAACTGGTATGACAATAAAAGTAGGAAAAACTTTAGAATTTACTGCATCTGTACTTGGAGATGTTGATGGTGATGGACAAATCACAGTAAATGACTTAGCTAAAGTAAAATTACACTATATTGCAGATACTTCATTAACAGGTGCTTACTTAAAAGCAGCTGATGTTGATGGACAAATGGAAGATAATCAACCAGTTGGTGTAAATGATATGGCAAGAATTAAATTAGTATTAATTAATTTATTTGAAATAAAATAAGAAATGTAGTACAATAAGATAAAAAATTAAAAGGAGAAGTACAATGAAAAAAGTATTAAGTTTAGTATTATTATTTTTAATGATGATGAGTATTATAGGAACTGTAAATGCAGCATTTACTTGTAAAGTTAGTATGCAAATGGAGAAAACAGAGTTCAAGAAAGGTGACGAATTTACAGTAGATATTGAGATTTCTGATATTCAATCTGAAAGAGGAGTTATTTCTTTAGGAGCTACTTTAGAATATGATAAAGACAGTTTGACATTAGTAAAAATGGAAGGACAAAACGGTTGGGAAAGTCCATCAGTAGGTTCTTCTTACAATGAAGCTAATGGAAAAATTGCTATTACTAGAAATGGACTTGGAAAAAATGATGAAACTATATTTAAAATTACTTTTAAAGTAAAAGAAGGGGCTAAGAAAAATCTTCTTGTAACATTAAAGAATATTTCATTAGCAGATGGAACTTCTCCATTAAGTGTTAAACAAGTATATAAAAATGTTACCATACAAGAAGGAACAGATAATCCAGTTCCAAATCCAACACCAGATGACAATGACAATACATTACCAGTTATTCCTAATACGAATAATACAGTAACTAATGATACTGCTCCAGATAAAAAATTACCACAAACAGGAGTAAGTAATGTCATTTTAGTAGTTGGAATTGTAGCAACACTAACTGTTGCAGTAATATGTTTTGTGAAAATGCGTGATTTAAATAGAAAATAAATATAGCGAAAAATGGATAGTTAGAGAGCTATCCATTTTTTGTGTTTGAAATTTTATAGATAATATTTCTAGGTAATGATAAAATTTTATGGAAAATGTTTACATAAAATAGAAAAAGTGGTATAATAGTATTATATAGGTGAAAAAATAAAAAAGGAAAAGAAAGGGATTATTTATGTTAAGAAAAAATGTAGAAAACGAAAAAAGTTCAATCAAGTTTTTGGCAAAAACATTGATATGCTTCTTCGTATTTTTTATGTTATTTTTTATAATTCAAGGAAATGGAACTTTAGCGACTACAGCTAAAACTGCTGAAGATCCAAATAAAGGAGAATACTTACGTTTATCAGACGAACTATCAGAAGATAGTATCCCATATCGTAAGGAATCTCATGCAGGATGGGGAACTATTAAAGTAAATCAAGATCTTAATGGAAATAAGCTAGCAATAAAAATTGAGAATGCATTTTATCAATTTGATTATGGTATTTTAGCACATGCATCATCAGAAGTATATTATGATGTTAGTGAATATAGCGAAAAATATCCATATTTAACATTATATGTAGGTATGAACCAAACTTCAAGTTCAGGTAATGGTGTTAAAGTATATATTTATACATCTGATAAAGATCAATTTTATCCAAGTGGTGCACAAAACTGGACACTAAAAAACACTGAAACAGCAGATAGGGTAGTTATGCCAGGACAAAATGCAGTATTTGAAAAAATAGACATTAGAGGAGCAAAATATATAAGACTTCAAGCATATGATAATGGAAGTAATGGAAATGATCATATTGCATATGTAGAGCCAATGCTTATTACAGAGAACTATAAAGAAGATGCAGGTAGTGATATTAACATCAAAACAGTAGCAGAATATGATGAAATATTAAAAAGCAAAGAATTAGTTGAGATTACCTCAGGAGAATATGAATTAACATTATTACAAAGAGAATTAGTAAATAAAGTAGGAGAATATGCTTTAAAAAGATATTTGAAAGAAAGTGATGATAATCAAGAAACACTTTCATGGTTAATGAATGATGTAGATACATTACGTCTTTATGTATCAGGTGGAGAACCAAATGGAGCAAGTTATTTTAATTCCTTAACACAACTTACTAGACTATTGAAAGCATATAAAAGTGACTTTGATGATAAAACCTCAATATCAGAGGCAGGTATCAAACTTTTAGAGAAAAAAGGTTTAAATTGGGATACAACTAAAGGAAGTTTATATAAAAGAATGGCAATAACACTTTCATTAACACACTCTGCAAGAGTAAATTTATGGATGCAAGCTTCAGAACACAATTTATCAGATGCAGTAGATCGTTACAAAATTTATAAAGATTTATATAATAATGGACAATTTAAAGCTACTGATACAGTAAATATAACACCATGGTTTGAAACTTTTAGTATTGAAGAAATGAGATGGATTTTAGGTACAAATATTGATGATGAAGAAATTGTATGGTTAAATGAATATACTCAATCAAAAATAGATAAAAATCCAGGAAGTGCATGGGGATTATTAACTCCACACTCTTATATGGCTTATGTATGGCCTAACTATTCAAATCCAGTTTATTATGATGAGGCAAATAAAGACTATTTTAATGAATTATTTGCAGTAGAAAAGAAGAATGCAGATGGAACAGTTACGAAAAAAGGTTTATTTGATTATATACCTTATAGAAATGGTACACCATATACTTACAAATTATGGATGAACTTTAGAAATAAATTTGGTACTGGTGCAGTTTGTGGTGGTATATCAAAATCAGGACATTGTATCCGTGGGGTACATGCAATACCATCAGCAGTTATTGGTCAACCAGGGCACGCAGCAATTCTTTACTATACCCAAAATACAGAAGGAAAAGGATATTGGGGAATTGATAATGACGTATCTGGATGGAACTACTCAGAAAAAGGTGAAAGAATGCCTTTAGGATGGGGGAATGATAGAACTTATGTAAGGGGTTACAATGTACCATATGTTATATTAGCCCAAGAAGCATTAAATGATTATGAAAATTTGGAAAAAGCAGAAAAGCTTGTAAAATTAGCAGATGTTTATAAAGATGATAAAGCAAAACAAGAACAAATTTACAGAGAAGCAATTAAAGTTCAATCTATTAACTTAGATGCATGGGCAGGACTTGCTAAATTATATGTAAATGATGAAACTAAAACAGAGGAAGATTATTACAACTTAGAAAAGGAAATGATGGAAGCTTTAAAATATTTCCCATTCCCAATGTATAATTTATCAAACTATATTAAAACAAAAATAACAAGTGTTGAATATTCTTTCAAATTTACAGTATTACAAGTAAAAATATTAAATGAAGCAAAAGATTATAAAGGTTCAGCAGTATTACAACCAAATTTAACAAGAGGATTTGCAGCACATTTATTAGGTCAAATAGATACTAGTTTAGCAAGTTTCTCATTTGATGGAGAAGATGCAGGAAAAATTGTATTATCAAGTCGTTTTGATGGAAATGGTGTTCGTTGGGACTACAGTTTAGATGGAAAACAGACTTGGAATGAAGTTGCATTTGATGCACAAGAAGAACACAAGTTGCAATTAACAACAAAAGAGTTAAATGATATTACAGCTGAAAATGATATTTATGTTCATATTGTTGGTGCAAATTATAGCGAGGAAAATTTATACAAAATTGATATTTTTGAATCAGCAGGTTTACCAAGTACTTTATATGCAAATGATTTAGAAAATAAATTAATTGCATCAGTACCTAGTATGCAATGGAAATATAGAGAGGAAGATGACTGGACTTTCTATAGTGATGAAGAACCAGATTTAACAGGCAATAAAACAGTTATTGTTAGAATGGGAAGAACGGGAACATATTTGGAAAGTAAAACAAGTACAACTTATGAATTTACAACAAACATTGAGCAAAATGCTAGAAAATATATTCCAATTGAGCATTTATCTATTCATGGTGTTTCAACAGAAGCAACCTCAAATGGAGGTGCAGCAGTAAATGGTATTGATGGAAATATGAACACAAGATATCACTCAGCATGGAATGGTAGCGATACACAAAGATATATTATTGTAAAGATAGATAGACCAGTTTATCTTTCAGCAGTAGAATTTGTTCCAGCAGCTGGTGGAAATGGTAAAATCGTAGATGGAACTATTTGGGGAAGTATGGATGGCGAAAACTGGGAAGTGTTAACTAGCCAAAAGAATTTAACATACAATCCTTCAAATGTTGCTACAAATGAGCAAGCTAAAGCTAATACCAAACCTTTTGAAATAGAAAGTTTAAGAAAAGTACAATATGTTAAGATTGTAGCAGATAGAACAAATGGAAATTGGTTTGCTGCTAGAATGTTTAACTTCTATGAAAGTACAGAAGTATCAGCTATGTTCTCATTTGATGGTGCTAATGCAGGAAAAATTATATTAGCAGATGAATATCAAAATGTAAATTGGCAATATTGTATTGATGGAACTAACTGGAAAAATGGAAATGGAGCAAGTCATCAATTATCAAGAGAAGAGTTAGAACAAGTTAATGAAAATGATAATATCAAGATTCGTTTTGATGGAAATCAAGCTGTGCATACTATTAACATTCAAAAGGGAAGTGCCATAGAACAAAATGTTTATGTAAATGATTGGGAAAATAGATTAATAGGAATGACTAATATTGATAGATTAGAATGGAAATTAGCTAGTAGCAATTCTTGGACTTCTTATCAAGAACAAGAACCAGTAGTAAGAGGAGATAATACACTTCTTATTAGAACAAAAGCAACTGGAATTTATGCAGCAAGTGATGTTACAGAGTATGAATTTACAGCAGATACTGATACAGAAACAGCAAAATATATACCAATCAAACATTTATCTATTCATGGATATTCAAGCCAATCAAAAGACAGTAAAAGACCATTTTATGCACCAAATGCAATTGATGGAAATAGAAATACATTATGGCATACAGATTTTGCAGTATCTATTGCAGGACAAAGAGCTTATGTTACTATCAAATTAGATAGTCCAAAATATATTTCTGCTATGGAGTTTGTTCAAAAGAAATATAAAGTGGATGATCCATGCCTTATTCAAAATATGATTGTATCTGTAAGCAGCGATGGTGAAAATTGGACAGAAATTGGTAGAAAAGAAAATTGTGAACAAGATGAAGAGTTTAAGAGAATTGACTTTGCAGAAAGCATGGAAGCTCAATATGTTAAACTAGAGATGGAAGCTTATGAAATTTTTGCATCGCTTGCAATGGTAAACCTATATGAAGATACAACTAAGATTGAAAAAGTAAAAGGTGACATTGATGGTGATGGAGAATTAACCGTTAATGATATTGCATTATTAAAATTACATTTAATTGCTATAGAACTTTTAGAAGAAGAACAACTAGAAGCAGCAGATATAGATGGAGATGGAAGAATTTCTATCAATGATATGGCTCAAATAAAATTAAAATCACTTGAGTAATTAAAAAGATGGAGGCTGCCTGTGTAGGGCAGTCTTTACTTTTATAAAAGTACAATAGATTTTAAAACTTTTATATGATATAATAGAACAAGTAGTGATAAGAAAAAACGAAAAGTACAGGAGTAATATAGAATGAATGAAAACATAGCTAATATTAATTGGTACCCAGGACATATGGCAAAAACAAAAAGACAGATGATAGAAGACTTAAAACTAATTGATATTGCAGCAGAAATTATTGATAGTCGTATTCCAGTTTCTAGCCAAAATCCTGACATTCAAGAAATAGTCAAAGATAAAAAAAGACTTATTATTTTAAATAAGTCAGATTTGGCCTGTGAGCAAGAAAATAGAAAATGGATAGAGTACTTTAAAAGTAAGAAAATTCCTGCGGTAATAGTAGATTCTGTATCAGGAAAAGGAATTCAAGAGGTACTTCAAAAAATAGTAGAGATTTATGACGAAGAAAAATATCAAACAAAAGGAAGAATAGGAAAGTCTATTCGAGTAATGATATTAGGAATTCCAAATGTGGGGAAATCTTCTTTTATTAATCGAATTGCAAAAAGAAATACTGCACAGGTTGGCAATAAACCAGGGGTAACTAGACAAAAACAATGGATAAAAGTATCAGACCAAATAGAATTATTAGATACACCAGGTGTACTGTGGCCAAAGTTGGGAAATCAAGAGGTAGCGTTGAATTTGGCTTATACAGGAACTATTAAAGATGATATTTTATCTACTTTGGATATAGGATATGAATTATTAAAAGTACTACAAAGTAACTATTTATCTAATTTACAAGAGAGATATAAATTGCAAGAAAATGAAATAGAAGATATTTTTCAAAATAGAGATTTAGAAGAAAATGAAAAAATAGTAGAACTAATGAACCTAATTGGTAGGAAACGTGGCGCTGTTATTTCAGGAGGAGAAATAGATTTAGAAAGGGTTGCTAGTATTATACTAGACGATTTTAGAAGTGGAAAGTTAGGAAGAATTACATTAGAAAGTGTTGGTTAAAGGTACGTCCCTAAACTGACACTTGACGAAAAGGAGAATTATTTAATTTGGAACTAATAGAAAGAAAAAGAGATATAGATGAAGTAAGGCAAATGTCACCACTAACGTGGGCATATGTAGGAGATAGTGTTTATGAACAATATATTCGTACATATTTAATTAATACAACTAGATTAAAACCACATGAGTTACATGTAAAAGCTATTAAGTATGTAAAAGCGAAAGCCCAAGCAGATATTTTACAAAAGATAGAGAAGGAATTAACAGAAGAAGAAAAAGATATTGTAAGAAGAGGGAGAAATACACAATCGCATCATATTGCTAAAAATGCGTCTTTTCAAGACTATATGTATTCAACTGCATTTGAGGCATTAATAGGATATTTATATTTAACAAAGCAGGACAAGAGGCTAAGTGAAATATTAAATAAAATTATTGTGTGAAAACATTGACGAAACTGCTAAAAATATGGTATAGTATTAAAGTAGTTTTGAATATGTGGCCCCTTGGTCAAGCGGTTAAGACGCAGCCCTCTCAAGGCTGAATCATGGGTTCGATTCCCGTAGGGGTCACCAAATGTATATTATACGAACCTTGTTTATTTCAAAGGTGGTTTTGCAATTAAAATTAAATTAAGAAAAGACTAACAATTTTAAGTTAGTCTTTTTCTTCGTCTATTACAGTTTCCTTTAGAATATAATAAATTTTAATAAAATCTTCATCAAAGCCAATGGTAATTTTTTCGATAGTTTCTAAAGTTATGTTTCTTAATTTTCCATTTTCCAAATTGTTTAAATAAGATATAGATAAATTAGACTTATGGGCAAGAGTTTTTAACGTATATCCTTTATCTAATCGTAATTGTTTTAATTTAGTCATATATTACACCCCTTTTTTATTTACAATGCACAGTAAAACTGTGGATTTTAATCATATTATATCTATTTAAAATATAATTGTCAAGAAGAAAAACTGTGTGTGAAGGGTGGTAAGATTTATGAAATTAGTAGCTAACAATTATGAAGCAAATGACATTTTTAAAATAATAAGAGAATGGACTAATTTAACTCAAGCAGATTTTGCAAAATCAATAGATAGAAGTACGAGAACAGTTCAAGACTATGAAGCAGGACTAACAAAATATAGTATGAAAATGTTACTTGATATCGCAAAGAAGTATAACTTAAAAATTACAATAGAAAAATAAGAGAGATTTTTACTTTTTAATCCCTCTTATCTAGTTTTATTTTTAAAAATTCTTGGTACTTATCTTGATGAGTATTGATGTATTCTTTTATATCCGATACTAAAATGTTACAACAAAACAATTTTAATTGCTCACTTGTCAAGTCCATTTATGGAACTTCCTTTGCTTCAAATGGGTTGAATTGAACTTGAATATTTTCCATATCAATATTCATTTTTTGTGAAAAGTCGACATTAGCATTTTTTAAATCGGATACATTTTTATAATACATACTTTTACAAGTGTTTTTTCGTACTTCTTGCAAGCCTTGTGCTTTAATTAAAATAAAAAAGTTATATAGGTTTTGGGCTCTTACTTTTGGATATATAGCTTTTAATCTTGATTTTACAGCTTCATTTTCTGATACTTTCTGTAAATCGTTATTAAGCATTTTTAGAAGAGTGCTAAATTCATCTTGCCAGATACCCCTTAAATCTTTATAAGTTGTGTTCCTTATTCTAATAAAGTCTTTCTGATATATGTATTTTAGCTTTCTTTTCTTTATTTCGCATTCAAAACGAATAAATCCCTTGATTTCTTCTAAATATTCAAGAATATGAAAGCTAGTATTTTTGAATTTTTTAAAATCATGTTTTTTAAATTCCCTTAATTTATTGTAAATTTTCAAGGTTGTAGTAGAACCAGTAAGATAGATACTTTCTCCTTCATAATGTTTCAATTTCCTTTTTGGAAAGCTACAAGAACTTAAATTGTCAATATAAGTTTCTACATTATGTTGATTTTGTAAGTCAAAACATATTGCAATATCTACTCTTTGCAAGAACCAATGCTGAAGGGAAGGCAAATTTATATGATAGGCGAGTTCTACCATTTTAATTAGTTCTTGTGAAATATGTATCAAATTTTGAAAACCGATTATGACTATTATATCCTTTAACTAGTTTATGATAAGAACCTTCAATTTCGATATAATACATATTGACAAATTTATACTTTGAACCTTCGCCAATTCTTACTGAGAAATTAGAGCTAAAAGAGCCTTCTAAACTATCGTTGATAATCTTATAGAATACTTCGCCAGTTGCACTATGATAAGAAGTCTTTATAATGCTTTGCGACTGGATAATATTATATAACCTTTTGTCTATCATTGAAACTATTTTTATAGTATCTATCATTTGTTCTCCTTTTCCATAATTACGGACACTTATAGGGTGTTACTAAGACCCCTATATAGTTCGTTTATTTTCCACTTTGCTTTTTTTGAGTTTATTCCTTTGTAAGTATTGCGTAAAGGTTGCCCTCATTTCATTCGGCACTTCGTGACCTTGACGCAATCCTAACAAAGGAAGCGAAGGTCACTAAGCAAAGTTAGAAATAAACTGAAAATAAGCAAAGATGAATATAAAAAATCAAGTGTGTTGTAATTATAACGACAATATATAAAATTGTCAATAGCATATCAAATAACTTGACAAAAACAAGACAATAATGTTATACTTTCATCATTAAGGAGTGATAGAAAAATGTCAAGATATAGTAAATTATTGGCCACTATGATAGCTGAAAGTCAATGCACAGCAAAGGAAATTGTAGAAAAATGTAATGAAATGGGCAATGGAATTGACACTACTAGATTAAGTAAATTACAAAGTGGAAAATTATCAGCACCTTCTGAAAAGGTTTCCAGAGATTTAGCAAGAGCTTGTAATGCAGATGAAAGAAAATTAGTTATTGAAGGATATTTGGAGAAAGCACCAAAAGAAATTGTGGATGTTTTTATCACATTAAAAACTCAATCTGCACTTGCTGGTTTACGCATAATGCAACAGACCTTACCTAAAGAACAAACCGAAGAATTAAAAGCTTTATTAGAAGCAGAGCCATTATCTGATTGCATTATAGGAATTTTAGATAGTAACAATCAAGAGGTAGAAGTATTAGCAGATGAATTTAATATTACCGAAGGCGACTTTAAGTTTATATTGAAAGACCCACCTAGTATTCCAGTGACTGATAGTGCAATGTTTCCACTAATACCAGAAAAGGCGAGAGTAAACTTAAAACTACAAGAAGTGTATAGTGATGGAGATATTTTAGCAGTAAAGGTAAAAAAGGAAGATAATATTATTTTTAGATATGTATTATTCAATAATGACAAAGTAATCTTAACGGCATTGAATAAACAATATGATAAATTAGTATATAAAAAAGATGAAATAACAATTTTAGGAAAAGCATCAAAAGTTATCACAGAAATTTAGATGAAAGTGTTTTCAAAGCACCACTGGCATAAAGCCAGTTGGTGCCCTTTGAAAAAACACAACCTTCATACCTAAATATTTTCATATTTCCAAACTATTTTATAAAAGGGGATAAATTATGAATGTTGTAATATATGCTAGATATAGTTCACACAGTCAAACGGAACAATCAATCGAAGGACAAATTGCAATATGCAAAGAATATGCAAAAAGAAATAACTATACCATAGTAGGAGAATATATCGACAGAGCATTAACTGGAACAACAGATAGTAGACCAGAATTTCAAAAAATGATAGAAGATAGTAATAAGAAATATTTTAATGGTGTACTAGTCTATCAATTAGACCGTTTTTCACGAAATAGGTATGACAGTGCTATTTATAAAAATAAATTAAAAAAGAATAATGTCAGAGTATTTTCAGCAAGAGAAAATATCTCAGAAGATGCTTCTGGAATTCTTATGGAGAGTGTACTAGAAGGAATGGCAGAGTATTATTCGGCAGAACTTTCGCAAAAAGTAAAAAGAGGAATGAATATAAATGCTGAAAAGTGCTTATATAATGGCAGTCCTATACCATTGGGATTAAAAGTAGATGAAAATAAAAGGTATCAAATTGATGAAAGTATGGCACCAGTCGTAAAAAAGATATTTGACATGTATATAACTGGAAGTACAATGGCAGAAATTAGTGATTACTTGAATACAAGACAAATTAAAACATCAAAGGGGAATAACTTCAATGGTAATGCCATATATCGTATATTAACCAATAAGAAATACATAGGAATTTACTCATATAATGGAAAAGATACACCAAATGCTATACCAGCAATTATTGATGAAGAAACATTTTATAATGTGCAAGAAATGTTGAGTAAGAATAAGAGAACACCAGCAAGAGCAAAGGCGAAGAATGAATATATCTTAACAACTAAATTATTTTGTGGACATTGTAAAGAAATGATGATAGGCATAAGTGGTACTTCACATACTAAGAAAGTTTATAATTATTATGTATGCAATGGAACTAAAAAGAAAGTTTGTAATAAGAAAAATGTATCAAAAGAATATATTGAAGACATTATTGTAAATGAAGCTAGGAATCTATTAACAGATGAAAGAATAAAGCAAATTGCAAATGAATTCATGGCATATATAAAAAAAGAAAGCGATAACCACGAAATAGAAAGAATAGAAAAGGCAATAGGGGATAATAAAAAACGAAAGCAGAATTTATTGGACAGTTTATCACTATGTGATATAGAAAGTGTTAAAAAAGAAATATTTGAGCAAATAAGAGAATTGCAAATAAATATTGAACAATTAGAAACAAATCTAAAAATTGAAAAAGCACAACAAATGAATATTACACCAGAAGAAATAGAATTTTTCCTATATGAAATGAGAAGCGGAGATATTAATGATATAAGATATAGAAAACTTTTAGTAACAGTTTTTATTAATAAAGTATATTTATATGATGATAGCTTGACTTTTATATTTAATATTCAAAAGGGAGAGAAAGATATAAAATTGCCAACGATTGAAAAAATTGAAGGTTCGTTTATTAATGAAGAAGGTTCACCAAAGTTAAATGTAGAAAACCAGAAAGACATTGTCTTTCTGGTTTTCTATTGTGCGGCTGATTAACTGTTACTTCTTCTCTTCAGATGAAGATGGAAGATCAGTAAGACGAGAGCCTTCTTGTTGATTTGATCTTAAGTGGGAGTATGCTCTGAATATGGCACTACGTGAAGGTCGCTCTTGCATAGGACGCGAAGAAGCAGATTCTCTCAACATCCGATCGATCTTTTGTTGTGGAGTTTCAAAAGATGCTGCTGTAGTCGACCTTACTACAGGTCCTGCTGTAGTCTGTGCTGCAGGTCCTTCTTTGGCGCGTGCTAGCATCTGGTCTATAAGTGATTGTGGTACCACGTTGTTGAGAACTTCTGAGATGTCTGCCATAACTAAAACCAGCCTTTAAAATGAATTTACCGCATTGCGGTATTAATAAATATTATACAGCAAAAAAGAAAAAATGTCAAAATTGTAAAAATAAATTTTAGATTTTTAAATAAGATATTGACAAAACATAAATTTGGTATATAATAAATACAAACGAACAAAAATTTGTAATTAGGAGGCCTTTATGATTACTACTTTACATATTAAAAATGTAGGAATTATTGATGATTTATCGATTGATTTAAATGAAGGTTTTAATGTATTAACTGGGGAAACAGGAGCTGGAAAAACTTTAATTATTGGTTCACTTGCTATTTTAGCAGGAGGGAGATTTTCAAAAGAAATGATACGTAGTGGAGAGAAATTTTCCTTTATCGAAGCTAACTTTTATTGTCCTCAAAATGAACAAGCAATTGATGGAAATATCATTATTTCAAGAGAGATACATAGCAGTGGAAGAAGTTCCTGTAAAATGAATGGACGATTAATAACTGTTAACGAATTGAAAGAGTTTATGAATCGAATTATTGATATTCATGGGCAACATGATAGTCAAATTATTTTAAATCCAATGAGACATATCATGTATTTAGATAGCTTTATTGGAAAAGAGTTGAAACAAGATTTAAATAATTATCAGGAAAAGTTAAGGAAGTATAAAAGCCTAAAACAAGAATTAAAGAATACTTATGGAGAAGAGCAAGAAAAAGAAAGAAGACTAGATTTACTTCACTATCAGGTAGAAGAAATCGAAAATGCTAAACTAAAAGAAAGAGAAGAAACAGAATTAGAAGAAAAACATAAAATAATGCAAAATGCAGAAAAATTAAAAGAAAATTTATCTCAAATTGATGAAGAATTAAATGAGGTAGCAGTGGGTGCTATAAGCAATGCTATTCGTAGCTTAGAAAAAATACAAGACTGTGGAAACGAATATTGTGAAAAACTAAATAGTTTAAAAAGTAGTTATTATGATATTCAAGAATTAGCTAGAGATTTTAATGATATGAAAGAAAATATTGATTTTGATGATGAAGAAAGAAATAAAATAGAAAGTCGATTAGATCTAATCTATTCATTAAAGAGAAAATATGGAAATACAGTAGAAGAAATAGTGACTTATGCAGAAAAGATAAAACAAGAAATTCAGAAAATAGAGAATTTAGATGAATATCATAGCACAATAAAAAAACAGATGGAACAATTAAAAGCTCAAATGCAAAATATTGCAATGAGAATGAAACAAGTAAGAAAGCAATATGCTAAAGAATTGTCAGAGAAAATCAATGAACAGTTAAAAGAGTTAGAAATGCTAAATGCTAAATTTGAAGTACGAATTTTAGAAGAAGAGGATTTTGGAGAAAGAGGAATGGATAGTGTGGAATTTATGATTTGTACAAATAAAGGAGAAGGAATGAAACCTCTTATTAAAATTGCATCAGGTGGAGAAATGGCAAGAATTATGCTTGCTATTAAGAATGTTCTAGCAGATATTGATGAGGTAGGAACATTAGTGTTTGACGAAATTGATACAGGAATTAGTGGAAAAGCGGGACAAGCAGTAGGTGAAAAAATGAAAGAAATTGCAAAGAATCATCAAGTAATTTGTATTACACATTTACCCTCTATTGCAGCCAAAGGAGATTATAATTATTATATTCATAAACAAACAAAAGAGAATAAAACCTATACTAGTATTAAACAATTAACAGAAGAGGAAATAATTGAAGAAATTGCAAGAATTTCTTCAGGAGAAATTACAGAAATAGCAAAGGCACATGCTAGAGAGCTTAGAAAAGCCAGCTAGAGAATATGGAGTAAAAAAGTTCAAAAAAACTATTGATTTTTAAAATAAAATATAGTAATATTTTGTAGGGTGCAAAAAATGACAAAATTTGTAGATGAAAATAGCAAATTAAAAATGGCAAACCTAAAAGCAATTCATAGAATTGCTGTATTAATGTTTTCATCTATTGTTTATATAGTTTTAGTAATAAATCACTAATATTTTTATTAGTGGTTTATTTTTTATTTGCTACCCCAAACAAAAATAAGAGGAGGAAAATTTTATGAATGAGAGCAAGATGACTATTGACGTAAATGAAAAGCCACCAATTGCAAAATGGATAGTATTAGCAATTCAACATGTTTTTGCAATGTTTGGTGCAACCATTTTAGTACCAATTTTGGTAAATTCAGCAGCGGGGGAAACAGTACTTACTATACCAGTAGCACTAGTTGCATCAGGAATAGGTACTTTACTTTATATTTTGTGTACAAAGGGTAAATCACCAGTATACTTAGGAAGTTCATTTGCCTTTATTGCGCCATTAGCAGCAGCATACTTAAAGGGTGGAATTTCAGGTGCTATGACAGGAATTATGGTAGTAGGTTTAATTTATATTGTGGTTGCTACTATCATTCACTTTATAGGTAAAAACTGGTTAGATAAGTTATTACCACCAGTAGTAATTGGTCCAATGATTATGATTATTGGTTTAGGTCTAGCTCCTAGTGCTATTTCTCAAATTGGTTTAACTTCAGGAGTAGAATTTGAATGGAAGACTGTTTTAGTAGCAGTAGTATCTTTCTTGGTAACAGCAATTGTTATGATAAAAGCAAAGGGATTTTTAAAGATCATTCCATTTTTAGTAGGAATTGTAACAGGATATATTTTAGCTGTTTGTTTGGGAATGGTAGATTTTACAGCAGTACTAGAAGCGCCATTTTTTAGCATACCAGAATTTGTTTTCCCATTTGTAAATTATACACCAAATTTTGAAGCATTAATTACAATTGCACCAATTGCATTGGTGACACTATGTGAACATATTGGAGACCATACTTCATTAAGTAATATTATTGGAAAAGATTTATTAAGAGAACCAGGACTAGATAGAACAATGTTAGGAGATGGTATTGCAACATTTGTTGCAGGTTTGCTTGGAGGACCTGCTAACACTACTTATGGAGAAAATACATCAGTAGTAGGTATGACAAAAGTAGCTTCTGTATGGGTTATTGGCTTGGCCGCTATTTTTGCTATTGTAATAGGATTTTTAGGGAAATTTACAGCTTTAGTTTCAACAATACCAAGTGCGGTATTAGGAGGAGTTTCATTACTTCTTTATGGATTTATCGCAGTAAATGGGTTAAAAGTATTAATTCATAATCAAGTAGACTTTGATAATCCTAAAAATGTGGTGGTAGGAGCTTCTATGCTTGTATTAGGTTTAGGTGGAGCTGCTATTTCTATCATTAGTGGAGATTTATCAATTACGATTTCAGGAATGAGTTTAGCAGCAGTTGTAGGTATTTTAATCAATCTTTGCATTCCAGAAAATAAGACAAAAGAACAAAAAGAGAGAAATAAAAAAGAAAAAGAGGCTAGAAAAGCAGAAAAGGTAAAAGAAAAAGAAGAAAAAGCAGAGGAAAAGACAAAGGCAAAAGTCTAATCAGATGAGTTTATATAAAGAAAGAAGGAAGAGGAATGAAAACGATAGAATTAAATCATCCTTTAATACAACATAAATTAGCTATTTTAAGAGATAAAAAAACAGGAACAAAAGAATTTCGTGAATTGATTAGTGAAATTGCTACATTTTTATGTTATGAGGCAATGAAAGATGCTACATTAGAGGAAGTCGAAATTGAAACACCAATTACAACAATGAAAACAGGTAAACTAAATGAAGATAAATATGCATTTGTTCCAATATTAAGAGCAGGAACAGGAATGTTAGATGGTGTAATTAGTGTTGTTCCAAATGCAAAGATAGGACATATTGGAATGTATCGTAATGAAGAAACTTTTGAACCAGTTAATTATTTCTTTAAAGTGCCAAAAGATATTGAAAAAAGAGAAGTCATTATTTTAGATCCAATGCTTGCAACAGGAGGTTCAGCAATAGATGCAATTGAACTTCTAAAAAGTAAAGGCGTAAAGAAAATGAAGTTTTTGTCTATTATTGCTGCGCCAGAAGGAATTGAAAGAGTAGAAAGTAAACATCCAGATGTTCAAATCTATTGTGCACACATTGATAGCCACTTAAACGAAAATAAATATATTGTTCCAGGCTTAGGAGATGCAGGTGATAGAATTTTTGGGACAAAATAGAAATTTATAAAAAGACGCATGGAAAATATCCATGTGTCTTTTTTTGCTCTATCATATAAAAATAGAATAAAATGATAGTTGAATTTTTTTAGGTGTTATGATATAAGTTTAGATATAGAAGAAATGAAAATCGATAGGAGGAAATCTATGAAAATAACAAAAGTAGAGGCATTATCTAATATAGCAAATGAAATTAGAATGGGAGTGTTAGAACAAGTTTATGAGGCGCAATCGGGACATCCAGGAGGAGCTCTTTCTTGCAGTGATATTTTAGCGGTTTTGTATTTTAATCAAATGAATATAGATCCAAAACAACCAGATGCATCAGCAAGAGATAGATTTGTATTGTCGAAAGGACACTGTTCTCCAGCGCTATATGCTGCTTTAGCTAGAAAAGGATACTTTGATAAAGCTGTTTTAACAGGTTTTAGAGATATAGATAGTAATTTACAAGGGCATCCAGATATGACCAAGATACCAGGAGTAGATATGACGACAGGTTCTTTAGGACAAGGAATGTCAGCAGCAGTAGGAATGGCAATTGGTTCTAAAATGGATAGTGCTGGTTGTAGGGTGTATTGCCTAGTTGGTGATGGAGAAATTGAAGAAGGACAAATTTGGGAAGCTGCAATGACTGCAAGCAAGAACCAATTAGATAACTTATGTGTTATTGTAGACCATAATGGATTACAAATTGATGGTAAAGTAGAAGAAGTTGCAGGATTGATAGACATTAAAGAGAAATTCGAAAGTTTTGGATTCTATTGTTTAGAAATTGATGGACATGATATAGAAGAAATTATACATAGCTTTGAAGCAGCCAGACAAGAAAAAGGCAGACCAACAGCTATTATTGCAAATACGATAAAAGGGAAAGGGGTTTCTTTTATGGAAGGAAAGGCAGAATGGCATGGAAAAGCTCCAGACAAAGAACAATATGAAGAAGCAATAAATGAATTAAAGCTACAACAATTTATTGGATAGATAGTCTTATTTTGCTATAAGAATGAAATTATGAACAAAAAAATGAAAGAAAGAAGTGAATATAAATGAATGAAGAGAAAAAAATAGCAACTCGTCAAAGTTACGGAGAAGCTTTAGCTAGATTAGGAGAAGAAAATGAAAACATTGTTGTTTTAGATGCAGATTTATCAACTGCTACAAAAACCAATATTTTTGCAAAGAAATTTCCAGATAGATTTGTAAATGTAGGAATAGCAGAACAAAATTTAATAGGAACAGCAGCAGGGCTTGCTGCTTATGGTAAAGTTCCATTTGTTAGTACTTTTGCTGTTTTTGCAGCTGGAAGAGCATATGATCAAATTCGTAATAGTGTTTGTTATCCAAAATTAAATGTAAAAATTTGTGCAACACATGCAGGCTTAACAGTTGGAGAAGATGGCGCTACTCATCAAATGTTAGAAGATTTGAGTTTAATGAGAACACTTCCTAATATGACAGTTATTTCCACATCAGATGATACCCAAACTAGATGGGCTATAGAAGAAGCTTCTAAGATAGAAGGACCAGTATATGTTAGATTAGCAAGATTAGCTACTCCAGTAATTTATGATGAAAATCAGAAATTTGAAATTGGTAAAATGGTACAATTAGGAGATGGAGCAGATGCGACTGTTTTTGCAACAGGAGTGATGGTAGCAGAAAGCTTAAAAGCACAACAAGAATTAAAAAAAGAAGGAATTCATATTCGTGTTATAGATGTTCATACTATAAAACCAATTGATAGGGAAATGATTGTAAAATGTGCAAAAGAAACAAAGAAGATAATTACCATAGAAGACCATAGTATTATCGGAGGATTAGGTAGTGCTATTTGTGAAGTATTAGCAGATGAATATCCAACTAAAGTAATAAGAATGGGAATGAAAGATAAATTTGGAAAGTCAGGTAAAGCAGAACAACTATTAAAATATTTTGCAATGGATAGTGAGGCATTAATAGAAGAACTAAAGAAAAGATAATTTTAATAGGGAGTAACAAATGAAAGATGAAGACGAGAAAATGCAAGAATTTATGAAAGACTTTACGAATGCTCATGGAAAATTACCAAAGTCAAAATGGATAGATCCAGTCTTTCGTTTTGCAGAAAAATTATTAAAAATTACTATTGTAGTAGGAATTATTATAATTATCATTATGATAATTCCTTTAACAGCAAGGGTATATGAAAAAGCAGTATCTAATTTAATGACAATGGATAAAAGAAGCTTTATTAAGAAAATAGAAAAAACATACAAACAAAAAGTAGAAATAATACAAGATGATTCTACCTATAAAGGAAATGGCAAAATGGCATTAAGAACTTTAAGAGAACCACAAATAGAATTTTCTACTGGTAAAAATATTTATGATCATTACATATTAGATTATGAAGATAAAGCATTACTGTATTATGCACGAAATGATAAAGATGGGCTGTTTAGTGGACTAGAAATAGAAGAAGGGACAAAGGCTCTTAGATATAGCCAATTTGGAAGCGTAGAATTATTAGAATGTAAAGGATATTTGCCAATAGAAGGCTATGGAAATATAGAAGAAGGAGTTCATCAGTTATTAGAAATAAAAAAATTTATGATACAGAAACTAAAACAATTTAAAGTTTCTTTGCGTTTGAAAATTGGAGAATATATTAGTAGTTATGATTATAATACAGAAAAAGGTAAAAAGGAATTATCAGAAGAAGAAATTATCTTAAAAGAAAAACAAACCTATCTTTGGTATTTGAAGGAAAATGGTAAGGATTTTAGTTTTATACCAGAAGGAGATTTATTTGAAATTGATAAGCCAAAAGTATTAGATGTGTATGTAAATGGAGAAAGAATTGTAGATATACATGGACCAGTGGTAAATGATCAAGTATCTTATGCAATTGCTACTTATGATCAGGATAAAAAATATTATGAAACGAATATTAGCTCTATTATTGCCAAATGTGATAAATTTCAAATGTTAAGTAATAATCCAAATACAGAGTTTGACTTTATTTATCAAGGTAAAAAATATAGAATTCATTATTTAGATGATAAAACTCGTGGAAACAAAGTGCCTGCTGTTGGTAATATAGAGGTTTTAGAACAAGTATTAGGTATTAAGCTAGAGTATGATTATAGAAATAAAAAAGTTAATTTGGTTATTCCCTAGAATTGTAAATTTTGTGTGAATTTTGAAAAATAGGAAAAGTGAAAGAAAAGCAGAATAATTGCTAACTAAAAGCAAAATTATTCTGCTTTTTTCCAGAAAAAACTATTGCAAAGAATGCATTTTATTGTTATGATTAAATAGATAAGAAAGAAAAATGAAGATAAAAGATAAATTTTAAGGAGTTAACAATGATTGAGTTTAGAAACGTCAGCAAAACGTATGACACAGGAACAGAAGCTGTACATAATGCAAACTTTAGAATTGATAAAGGTGACTTCGCCTTTTTAGTAGGAAGCTCTGGATCTGGAAAATCTACTTTAATTAAACTTATTTTAAAAGAAGAAGAACCAACCTCAGGAAATATTATTATTAATGGAAAAGATACTACTTTTCTAAAACCTAAAAGGGTTCCTTTTTTAAGAAGAAGTATGGGGGTAGTATTCCAAGACTTTAGACTTTTACCAGATAGAACTGTTTATGACAATGTTGCCTATGCAATGTATATTGTAAGAGCTACACCAAAACATATTCGTAGACAAGTTCCTATGATACTATCTTTAGTAGGTCTTAGTAATAAGGCTAAAATGTATCCAAATGAGTTATCAGGAGGAGAACAACAAAGAGTGGCATTGGCAAGAGCATTAGTAAATAACCCTTCGATGTTAATTGCAGATGAGCCTACAGGAAATTTAGACCCAGAAACAGCCTGGGATATTATGACATTATTAAGTGATATTAATGCAAGAGGGACAACTGTTGTTGTTGCAACGCATGCAAAAGATATTGTAAATAAAATGAAAAAGAGAGTTATTCAAATTGAAGAAGGTAATATCATAAGAGATGATAAAAAAGGTGGGTATGACAGTGAGGTATAATATATTTGGTTATTTAATTGGAGAAGGTTTTCGAAATGTATTTAAAAATAAAAAGTCTACTATCGCATCTTTGATTATTATGTTTGCAACAATGTTTGTATTTGGAATCTTCTTTATGGTAGAGGAAAATGTAAATCATTTAACAAAAACAGTAGAGCAACAACAGGGAATGACAGTATTTATTTATGATACTGCAACAGAGGCACAAAGAAATGAATTGGCAACTAGAATAAGAAATATGCAATATGTCAATACAGTAACATTTAAAACGAAAGAAGACGCATTAGAAGAAGTAAAAAGAATGTTTAAAGACAGGAAAAATTTAATGTCTACTTATGAAAAAGACAATCCTTTTAAAGCTTCTTTTGTAGTTACTTTAACAGATTTAGAAAAAGCAGATGAGGTACAAACACAAATTGAAAACTCATCAGAAATTATTGCAAAAGTAGTAGCTCGTTCAGACACAATGGAAACATTGGTAAAAATAGCAGATGGAATTAAAATTATTTCAATTGCAATTTTGATAATTCTTATTTTGATTTCTATCTTTATTATTACAAATACAATTAAATTAACAGTACATGCAAGAAGAAAAGAAATCTCTATTATGAAATATGTAGGGGCAACTAATGGTTTTATCAGATGGCCATTTATGGTAGAGGGTATGATTATTGGATTGGTTTCAGTACTTATTTCTTTAACAATTTTATGCCCTGTATATACTTCAGTAGCAGGAAAAATAGAAGAAGCATTAATTGTAACTAAGGTAAATATGCCATTATTGACTTTACAAGAGATGTTTTTACCATTATTAATTGTTTACTTAGTACTAGGACTTGGAATCGGAGCACTTGGTAGTGCTATTTCGATGAAGAAATACTTGGACGTATAAAGACACAAAGCATACAAAGTATGTAAAGAAAAGATGAGGAATAAATATTTCTTGTTAAAAAATACAAAAAAGAGAAAGGAATTTAAGTTGCATATGAAAAGGAGAATTATATCTATAGTATTAATTTTAGCGTTATTACAAGTTGGTATTACAAATACAGTAATTGCTTATACACAAAGTGATGTAAATGCAACCAAAAACAAAGTAAATCAAGTAAAAAAACAACAAAATGCAATTAAAGCAGAAAAAGAAACTATTTTGAATGAGATCGCAGAATTAGAAGAAACAATTAGTGAATATGAAAGTGAACTAGCAGAATTAAATACTAAAATAAAAAAATTAGAAACAGAAATTGCAACAAAAGGTAAGGAAATTGAAACATTAAAAGAAGAATTTGCAGAAATGGAAGAGCTTTTAACAGATAGATTAGTGGCAATTTATGAAGAAGGGCAAGTAAATTTCTTAGATGTTCTTTTATCAGCAGAAAGTATTTGGGACTATATTTCTATGCCTACTAGAATTCAAGAGTTAACAGAAGCAGATACTGCTCAAATGGATAAGGTGGAAAAGCAGAGAGTAGAAGTAGAAAAAGCACAAAAGCAATTAGAAGAGCAAAATACAGAATTGAAAAGTACTAAGAAAACCGTTGAGACAAAGCAAAAGCAGTTAAATGTTGTAAAAGCAGATAAGGAAACAAAAGCTGCTAATTTAACGGCTGAACAAAAGAAGTTGCAAAGTCAAATTAAAAAATATAATGATGAAATTAAGAAAATGGAAGAAGAAATTGCTAAGGCAGCCCAAAATTCTGATGGATATGTAGGAAACTTTAATGGAACATTAAGCTGGCCAATTTCAAAAAATTCCAAAAATTATAATTACATAACATCTTATTTTGGAAATAGAGATGTACCAGTAGCAGGAGCAACTGCAAATCATGGAGCAATTGATATTGGTGTATATTCAGGAACACCTATATATGCTTGTGGTGATGGTTATGTAATGGTTAGTAGCTATAATGGAGCAAGAGGAGTTTATGTTATGATAAAACATGCTGATAATTTGTATACTTTATATCAACATTTAAATTCATCTTCTGTTAAAGTAGGTCAAACAGTAAAAAGAGGACAACTAATTGCCTATAGTGGAAATACAGGTATTAGTTCAGGTCCACATTTACATTTAGAAGTACGTACTAGCCCATATTATGGTAGTGAAGTAGATCCATTAAACTATATGCACTGGTAAAAGAATATAAATAATTAAAAAGGAGGGGAATACGATGTTAAAAAGAAAAATAATTTGTATTCTCCTTGCTATTGTTTTAATGATAAGCTATTCAGTTGTTTCATTGGCAACAGATAATAATCAGATACAGAATGAGCAAAGCAGTACTCTAACACCAGAGGAAATGAATGAGCTAAACGAACAAAAGAATGAGCTAGATAATAAGCTAGAAGAAGCAAATCATAAATTAGAATATGTGCAAGGAGAAATGTCAACGATTCTTCTAGAAATTCAAAAATTAGGCGATAAAATTTCACAATATGAAAATGAGAATAAAGATTTAGCAGAACAATTAATACAGCTTGAAGAGTCCATTATAGAAAATACAAAATTACTAGAAGAAGTAACAAAAGAATATAATCAGAAAGATCAATTATTAAGAGAAAGATTAGTAGTAGTTTATGAAGAGGGCGAACTTAGCTATTTAGATGTGTTATTAACTTCTAAGAATTTTTCAGATATGCTTTCACGTTATTATATCATGCAAGAAATGGCGGAATATGATAATCAGTTAATTGAAAAGGTAGCTGAACAAAAAAAGAAAATTGATATTACAAAAAGAAAATTAGAAAATGAAAATGCTCAAGTAAAGATTTTAAAGGCAAAAGCAGAACAAAACGAAATTGTTGTGAAAAATACGAAAACTCTATATGAAGGGTATGTTGCAGAATTATCTGAAAAAGAAAAGGTACTTAATGATAAAATTAACGAATATAAAGTAGAATATGTTAGAATTCAATTAAAACTACAAGAAATTGTAGCTGATTTTGGAGATTTTGAAATTCAATATACAGGAGGAAGCATGCTATGGCCTGTAGCAACAACAGGAACCACAATTACCTCTAACTATGGTTCAAGAGTATATCCAATAGAAGGAACGAATATTGTAACAGACTTCCACTTGGGGCTTGATATTGCTGCACCAGCAGGATCGATGATAGTATCAGCATTAGATGGAGTAGTAATTTATGCAGGGTGGTTAGGTTCTTATGGGAATTGTGTAATGGTTAGACATGGAAATGGAATTACTACGGTTTATGGACATGGGCAAAAGATATTAACGGAAAGAGGAAAAGAAGTAAAACAAGGAGAGCCAATTATGGAAGTTGGTTCGACAGGAAATTCAACAGGACCACACTGTCACTTTGAAGTAAGAATAGATGGAAAGACTACAGATCCTTTGCAATTTGTAAAAAAGCCATCTGATTAACTGTATTTAATGAGTTTTGAAAAATAAACTTAAATAATAGTATAAATTTTTTTATTTTCGAATGCCAAAGACAGACTGCAGTGCAAAGAAGTGAGGTAACTTGATACTTCTCAAACTTCAAAAATATATACTATTTAAGTTTAATGAATAATATAATGATAAATGAAAATTAAATAAAAAAGAAAAGGGATAAGAAAGATGGAAAGAAATAACGGACAGAGAATTTATAAAATAGTAATGTTGGTAATGATTACAATAATCATTACCTCTTTAGTGACAGCATATGGTACTTATCAATATTTGAATACAAAGGGACTTGCAGCAGCAGATACTAAAACTAGTTCTGATTTAAAAGGTTTAGAATATACTCTTGCTAGATTTAGAAGTGAACTAGAAAAGAAATATATGGGAGAAATTAAAGATGAAGATTTATTTGATGGTGCAATTAAGGGATATGTGGCAGCATTAGGAGACCCATATACAGTATATTACACAAAAGATGAAATGAAAGAAATTATGCAAGAAACTAATGGTAATTATGTAGGAATTGGCATTTATATGACATTAAATAAAGAGAAAAATGCAATAGAAGTAATTAAACCAATGGAGGATTCGCCAGCAGAAAAGGCAGGAATTTTGCAAGGAGATCTTATTATAAAAGTAGATGGAGAAGGATATACTGGAGATAAGATGGACGAAGCTTCTAATAAAATTAAAGGAGAAGCTGGAACAAAGGTAAAATTAGAAATATTACGAAATGGAGAAACAAAGGAATTTGAAATAACAAGGAAAAAAGTATTAATCAGCCATATTACTACTAAGGTATTAGATAATAACATTGGATATATTGCTATTTCAGATTTTGATGGCGGTTGTGCAGATGAATTTGAAACTAAATATAAAAAGTTAAAAGAGCAAGGAATTACTAAATTAATTATTGATATTCGTAATAATGGTGGTGGAATTGTAGATGAGGCTATTGACATATTAGATTTAATTACTGATAAGGGCTCAACATTATTAATTACTAAAGATAAAAAGGATAATGAAGATATTACAAAGGCAAAACAAAATCCAATTATTAATATGCCAATTGTTGTTTTAACCAATGAATATTCAGCTAGTGCTTCAGAGATTCTAGCTGGAGCTTTGAAAGATAATGAAAAAGCAACATTAGTAGGAATGACTACTTATGGAAAAGGTGTTATTCAAGAATTACACCAATTAACAGATGGTAGTGGATTAAAGATTACAACAAATGAATATTTCACGCCAAAGCGCAATAGTATTAACAAAGTTGGAATTGAACCAGATGTAGAAGTAGATTTATCTGATAAAGCAAAAGCTAGTGCTAATTTAAAAGATGAAGATGATAATCAGTTGCAAAAGGCAATTGAAGTAATTAAAACAAAATGAGTTAGTGAATAGTTTATTGAATTAACCATAATAATATTAGTTTTTGAATTTTCAAGTACAAATATTATTATGGTTTTTTTATATTTTATGAAAAAAATTAGAAAAATGTCTTGACATTTTTTTTGAAATTTAGTATACTTAAAAAGTCATCGGAAATGGGCGCATAGCTCAGCTGGGAGAGCATCTGCCTTACAAGCAGGAGGTCA